>DHQI01000129.1:58843-89380 GCA_002408065.1 Bacteroidales bacterium UBA5342 | reverse complement strand
ACGACCACCTTCGCGTGAGTGCACAATAGCGATAGAGGTTCCTTTCTTTCCGGCACGACCTGTACGTCCGCTACGGTGTACGTAATTTTCCAGCTCATCCGGCAAGTTATAGTTAATAACGTGCGTCAGGTCGTTCACATCCAGACCACGTGCAGCCACATCCGTTGCGACTAAAAGGCGTAAGTGTTTTTTACGGAATTTATTCATGACCAGGTCGCGCTGTGCCTGTGACAAATCGCCGTGCAGCGCATCCGCATTATAACCGTCTTGCATCAGCTTATCAGCAATGTCTTTGGTCTCCTGGCGCGTACGGCAAAAGACAATGGCGAAAATCTTAGGATACATATCCGCAATACGCTTCAGGGCCGAATAACGGTTTTTAGCGGCCACCATATAATAGATATGGTTCACATTCTCTGTCCCGCTATTGCGTTTAGCCAATTCTATTTTTTCCGGATTATTCATATAAGTCTTGGTGATGCGCTCTATCTCATTAGGCATAGTAGCTGAAAACAGCAGGGTACGCTTATCGGCCGGCGAAGTCAGTAATATCTCATCCAGATCTTCCTTAAAGCCCATCGTCAACATCTCGTCAGCTTCATCCAACACCAACCAATCCAAAGCATCTACCTTCAGTACACGGCGCTTAATCAAGTCAAGTGTTCTACCAGGAGTACCAACGACTATCTGCACGCCTTTTCGTAACTTGTCAATCTGCGGTTGAATATTAGCTCCACCATAAACAGAGAGAATACGGAGGCCTTCCATATATTTCGAAAAATTAGTCAACTCACGGGATATCTGCATACACAACTCACGTGTAGGACACAATATCAAGCATTGGGTTGTCTTATCATCTATTCGTATTTCGTTTATAACAGGCAGACCAAAGGCAGCCGTTTTTCCGGTGCCGGTCTGTGCCAGAGCAATAAGGTCCCGGTCTTCGTCTAATACCTTAGGAATAGCTTTTTCCTGTACAGGCGTCGGCGATACAAAGCCCATATCTGTTATGGCGCGTAAAATCTCGGGTTTTAACTCTAATTCTTGAAATGTCATGTGTCTTAATTTTCAACGTTCAAATAACAAATTCCAAGTGTTTCCGGGAAATAAATCACTGAACAATATTCTACTATATAAATACGAAAAAGCCCTGAGCATATAATTTAGCTCAAGGCTTCCGTGTTTTGCGCTGCAAAGATACGCTTTTTCAGGGGAATGATAAGCTTTGTGATGTTTTAGCAAAGAAAAAATAGATACTACAGCTAATTTTCAGAAAAATAATGACTTGAAATATCCGACAGCGGCAACTCTGCCCCGAAGGGGTAAAATTTGAATAACCATCGGTAAGCACGAAGTAAAGCGTCGTGCGCAGCCGGTGGTAAGTGACAACTAGGACGTCACGGCCCCGAATGGGGTCGAACTTCCATCACCACCAACAAATACGATATAAAACGGAAATTACAAGCAGTTTGTTCCGACAGCGGTAACTCTGCCCCGAAGGGGTAAAATTTGAATAACCACCGGTAAGTACGAAGTAAAACGTAGTGCGCAGCCGGTGGTAAGTGACAACTAGGACGTCACGGCTCCGAATGGTGTCGAACACTCTTTCTCAACTCAAGACACCCATTTTCTCATTAAAATAGCTCACATTCACACCCTTTTTCTCGTATTTCTTTGTTTTACAACAAAAAACAAGGCAAGACTCTACTAAATGAACAATTAATATTATACTGTTATTCTACACCTTACAAAATAAGCACCTATCAACAGCCGATTCACAAATCCACCACAGCACCACCACAACTATCATTTTGCTATTTTATTTGAAATTATTTATCATTTTAACATCTCAAACTAAAGCAAATTTTAAAACCCCTTACATCCTATTTTTCAGAACATTAACAGTTTCAAAACACGTTTTGAAACCACAAACAGGGCACTTTATATAAGTTTCAAAAGGATAGTTCTATCATTTTATCAATCTTTGCACCACAAAACCGACTTAACCCGAAAAGAGTGAATTTTAAAAGAACCAATATCGTCCGCTTGATTATTCAATGGGGACTATTTATTTTCCTGACCGCTTTGTGGACAAAAGTGCTCATCGTAAAAGATTCTTTTGTCAATTTTGAAGCCTGTTGCCCTATGGGCGGTTTGCAATCCATTGCTACTTACATCAACAATGGCTCTTTGGCTTGCACAATGGAAGGTATGCAAGTTATAATGGGAGCATTATTGGCCATTGCTACTATACTTTTCTCTAAACTATTTTGTGGCTATCTTTGTCCTATCGGCACACTATCCGAAGGACTTAGCAAACTGGGTAAACGCTTACATCTTCCAAAATTTGAAATTACAGGGTTCGCAGATATCGTTTTGCGCTCATTAAAATACATTTTGCTCTTTATCACATTTTATTTTACGCTACAGAGCAACGATTTATTTTGCAAGACCTTTGACCCATTTTACGCTGTAGCCAGCAACTACGGTGAAGATACCAATACGCTTTGGGCTACTTTAGCCATTGTTTTTGTTGTAGCCGGTGCTATCTTTTTACGTCAATTTTGGTGCCGCTACCTGTGTCCGCTAGGGGCATTGTCAAGTATGTTTAAATACTTTTATGTTTTTATAGCCGTCGCTATAGTAGGCATTGTATTAGCGCAAACAGAAGTAGAAATGGCCAAAGAGATTGTTCTTGGGGTTGCTTGTATATTAGGATTCACATTTGAAATCATAGGTTTGAAAAAGAAAGCAGGAGTTCAGGTTCTAAAAGTAGTGCGTAATCCGCATACGTGTATCGATTGTGGTTTGTGCAGTAAAAACTGTCCGCAAGGCATCGATGTAGCCCATATGACCAGTGTAAACCATCCTGACTGTAACCTGTGTGCCGAATGCATAACCTCCTGCCCTAAAGAAGGTGCTATTGGCATTAATGGCAAAAACAAATTCACATGGCTACCTGCTCTTATAACCATTGCTCTGGTTATGATTGGTTTGATTCTGGGTTCTAAAATGGAAATACCAACGGTGAATACCAACTGGGGTAATGACGCTGAAAACGCCCGCTCTGCCACTTTCGAAATGCGCGGACTGAAACATGTGAAATGTTATGGCAGCTCCATTTCTTTTGTAAATGAAATGCAAGCTGTAAAAGGTATTATCGGAGCAGAAACTTATGTGGGCGACCATCACGTTATCCTGACTTACGACACTACAGTAATAACAGCTGCTCAGATACGTCGTGCTATTTTCAAACCAACAGATATGGATATACACGAACCGGATAATGAAGAATCGGTTTATATATATGACCTCAAAGTAGAGAATTACTTTGATGAACTGGACCGTGTTTTCATAGCTAACACACTAAAAGATATGAAATCCGTATTCGGTCTTAAAACCATTTATGGAGACCCTACCGTAACAGTACGTATCTACGGTGATTCAACCCTTACAACAGACAGCCTGACGCACCTCATAGAGAATATGAATCTGGTGTATGCTACCCCTGAAAAGAAATTCTCAAGTAAAGGATTATACACCGTTTCTGAAGCATCGGTTAATGACACCACCTATTCAGGAATTTACCTGAAAAGCCTGAAGTTTAAACCATTCAGAACCAGTTTCAATAAACGTTCAGAATACCAAGACGACCAGATAGCAACTGTACACATTCCAATTACACGTTTTCCTAATCGACAGCAGAAAATGCAATTTGTGGCCAACTATTTAAGTTTTACAAACAAAAATGTTGTAGGGCTGATATCAAGATACACGATGAATGGCCCTGAAGCTATTGTATTCTATGTAAAAGATCAGATAACAGAAGAAGAAGTATTGGAGCTAATGGCAGTAGATAGCATCACTGTTCATTACAGCAACGGCACCACTAAACAAATGAAAACACCTTATGCGTTTGATACCAACTAAAAATAGTGAAAAAACATGATGTTTTACCCACATAATTAAGGATTGTTAAAACAAGAGATTAATCATTTTTTTGTGCTCTTATGGCAAACCATGCCATATCGTATTTACTAATTGATTATCTGAAATATAGATTTCCAAAGACGAACAAAGCAGATAATAGAATTTACACTAACCTTTAATTTTTCGAGTTATGAAAAAAAACTACATCACGGCACTAATGGCATTGTTTCTTTCCGTAACAATGTCAGCACAAATAGTGCAAGTCACAGACATTAACAAAAGCGGCGATAGCGGGATTAGTTCCCCTTATGCCTGGAACGGAAAAATCTATTTTGAAGCTGACGCCGGCAACGATTCTGTTGAAATCAATGGCAATAAGTACCCTGTAGGTGATGAGCTTTACGTATATGACGGTGAATCTGCAACTTTATTGGCAAACATCAATGTCGATACAGCCGATACTTCACCTAACAGTGACCCTAAAAACTTTTTCTCGTATAATGGTAAGCTTTATTTTCAAGCCAATGGTGGGGACAACACCGGCGTAGATGCCGAACTATATGTAACTGATGGCACTACAGAAGGAACAGAGCTTGTTTATGACATTTACCCGGGCCCTGGTAAAGGTGGATTACCAATGGAGTTCTTCATCATGGACGAAACTCTGTATTTCTACGCTAAAGACGGTTCCAACTCGCAAATATGGAAATACGACGGTGCAAATACACCTGAAAAAGTGACCAACGAACGTAGTGGTGGTTATTTTAACCCTTTCTTCCCTACCGTAGACGGCAGCAGAACCTGGCTAAAAGGAATTACAGATTTGGGTAAATACCAGTTGTGCCTATTCCAAGGAGACTCTATCATTTCACTAACTGCCAACAATGTAGCGAATGCTTATTTCAATGATGGCGTACTTTTCAACAATGGCTTCCTTTACTCAGGAGTTGATTTGGACAAAGATGAAGAGTTGTGGTTCTCGGATGGCACGCCGGAAGGAACTGCTATGCTTATCGACCTTGACACGGCTGCATCCAGCGACCCTCAAGACCTTACAGTTGTTGGTAACGAAGTGTATTTTATCCCTGAGATAGAAGGGAAAACACAATTATGGAAAACCGATGGCACGGCTGCTGGAACTGAATTGGTTTACTTACCAACTGATACTGTTGATGTTGAAATGGAGAATCTGACACTATACAATGACAAACTCTACTTCACGCTAACAACGCAAGCCGATGATAATGAATTATGGGTGTACGACTTTGTATCTGCAGGCAAGATAGCGACTATCGGAGCTAACACTGGTGGTTTTATCGAAGTTGATGGTGTCTTGTTCTTTATGTCTGAAGCCGATGCAACTGACTCAAACAGCGATAAATTATGGTGTACTGCCGGAACAAGCAAAACAACATTCTTAGTCGATTCATTATTCGAAAACAATGCTGTCTATACTAAAGCAGACGACGAATATGCCGTTATAGGATCTAAACTATACTTTACAGCGGACGATACTTTAGGCCATGATGACATCTATATGGTAGATGCTGCTTTTGTAAGAAACACCATCGAACCTCAGGAAACAGATCTTGATGACATCTCTGGTCTTTACTTATATAACGACGCTTTGTACTTTGAAGCCGAAGATCAAATGGATTCTATTGGTGATGAACTTTACCGTTATACATTTGATGGCATTCCATCATTGGTGCTTAACATCAACCAAGATACTGTAGATACAACACCAAACGGAGACCCAAAATATTTTATTGAATACAAAGGCAAACTGTATTTCCAAGGTAACGCTGGCGATAAAATTGCCACAGGTCAGGAATTATATGTAAGCGATGGAACAACAGCTGGAACAGAGCTCGTTTATGACATTTATCCGGGTTCTGGCAAAGATGCTCTTCCAATGGAATTCTTCATCATGAACGACATCCTTTATTTCTATGCCAAAGATGGAGCCAACTCTCAGATATGGAAATATGATGGTGTAAATACACCGGAAAAAGTAACGAATGAACGTAGCGGAGGTTATTTTAACCCATTCTACCCTGTTGTAGACGGCAATAAAGCATGGTTGAAAGGTATTACCGATCTGGGTAAATATCAGCTGTGTACTTTCGATGGCGAAAACATCACTGTGCTTACTAACAATGACGCAACAACAGCTTACTCTAGTGGTGGTATCTTATTCAATGATGGTTTCTTATTCAACGGAGCTGATACCGAAAAGGACAAAGAGCTTTGGTTCTCTAACGGTACTCCGGAAGGAACTGCACGTGTATTAGACATCGACACAGCAGCATCAAGTTCTCCTGCAGAATTAACTGTTTTCAACGGTGAAGCTTATTTCGTTGCAACTATCGACGAGAAAACTCAACTATGGAAAACAGATGCTACAGCTGAAGGAACTATGTTAGTATACGATCCGGCTGATACTATCGATAATGAACTTGAAAATTTAGCAGTCATCAATCAAAAACTTGTTTTCACTGCAACAAATGCTGAAGGAACTGCCTTATATCAACTGAATCACATGGGGCTTACTGATGTGTTTAAATTGGCTGATATCGCAGATTCTCCTGAAGATTTCTATTTGCACGATAACTTATTATTCTTTGTAGCAGGTGATTCTTTGTGGTACACCGAGGGTACAGCAGCTTCTACAATGGCTGTACCTGCTGGCATTTTTGAAGATAGCGTATGTGCGCAAAAAGTAGATGGTGGCGAATTTGTCTCAAATGGCACCTTGTTACACTTTGTGGCTGAAGAAAATGGTCAGGATGTAATAATAACTATCGATGCTGCCGATATAGCACGCGATGCTGATGCTCAAGTTTATGAAATGGCAATTGATGACATCGCTGGCCTGGCTCTTTATAATGGAGAACTTTACTTCGAAGCCGAAGATAAAAACAACAGCTTCGACGATGAACTGTATAAAATGACGGCCAATGGCGAAATAGTTATGGTAGCCGACATCAATCAGGATCCGGATGATTCTTCTCCACGTAGTGATCCAAAATACTTTACAGAATACAAAGGTTTATTATACTTCCAAGCTAATGGCGGTGACAATACAGGTGTAGATCAGGAACTTTTTGTAACTGATGGTTCAGCTATGGGTACAGAATTGGTATACGACATCTACCCGGGTACCGGGAAAGGTGGTCTGCCGATGGAAATGTTTGTAATGAACGACATCCTTTATTTCTATGCTAAAGATGGTGCCAACTCTCAGATTTGGAAATATGACGGGGTAAACACACCGGAAAAAGTAACCAACGAACGTAGCGGAGGCTATTTCAACCCATTCTACCCTATCGTTGATGGCGATAAAACGTGGCTGAAAGGCATTACCGATTTGGGTAAATATCAGCTGTGTACTTTCGATGGAAAAGACATCACGGTACTTACCAACAACGACGTAGCAACGGCTTACTCTAGCGGTGGTATTCTTTTCAACGATGGTTTCTTGTTCAAAGGTACCGACACCGATAAAGATTCAGAACTTTGGTTCTCTGACGGTACAGCAGCTGGTACAGCACGTGTACTTGACATCGACACCGCAGCTTCTAGTTCTCCTGCAGAGTTAACCATCTTCAACAATGAAGTATATTTCATTGCTGAAGTTAATGAGATGACCCAAATCTGGAAAACAGATGCTACTGCTGAAGGTACTGAACTTGTTTATGCTCCTGCTGACACAGTAGATGCTGAAATCGAAAACCTAAATGTGATCAAAGGAAACTTAGTTTTCACAGCTAACTGCCCACAAGGCAAAGCGCTTTATAAAGTCATAGCATCTGGTGCTGAAAAGATCGCACAAGTAGGTGATTCTCCTGAAGATTTCTTCGAGCTTGACGAACTATTATTCTTCGTTGCCAGCGATTCTCTATGGGTTACCGAAGGTACAGCTGCTTCTACCAAAGCTGTTGAAGCTGCTGATTTCGCCAGCGGTATGGTAGCAGAAAAAGTAGATGGTGGCGAATTTGTGGCCAACGGAACAGTTCTTTACTTCGTAGCTGAAAAAGATGGAAGCGATGTAATAGCCAGCGTAGACGCTGCCGATATCGATCGTGACCCTGCTGCTTCAATCAAAGAAACCATAGCTGGTAACAGCGCAGTAGCTGTAGAGCTATTCCCAATGCCAACCAACGGTGTTATCAACATCGCATCGGCCGAAAGCTTTAACACGTATAAGGTATTTGACCTAAGTATGAAAGAGGTAGCTGCCTCTGCTGTACTTAACAATCAAATCAACCTTGACCTTGAAAAAGGAATGTACATACTTCAATTAGAAAACAAAACAACGATAGTGGCTAAAACTGTCGTAATAAAATAACGCGTTTGGTAGCGTGTTATTATGGCTGCACCTTTTCGCGAAGGTGTAGCTTTAGGTAGTAGTTTTCATAGCGAGCATTCTCACCGTCCCGACTCCAATACCGGGGCGGTGGGTTTGTATTTATAAATTTAAAACCTTAAGAACCGCTTACACGGTTTTTTTATCCTATGCTAAAACGCATATTACTTTACATATTTCTAATCATCACTGTAGCTGTATCAGCACAAGAGAACAGCCGTATTATCAGCGGTACAGTGAGCGACAAAAAGACGGGGGAACAACTCCCCGGCGCCACCGTTATGCTAAAAGGCACACTGCGTGGTGTAGTTACCGATCTGGATGGTAAATTTACCTACCAAGTCAATAAAACAAATGTATCCGAAGCTGTACTCGTCATTAGCTTCATCGGCTACAAAGACCAGGAAGTAAAACTGGGTAGCCAAACTAAATTTGATATTCAACTTGAATCCTCATATAATGCCCTGAATGAAGTCGTGGTAACTTCATCTTACGGCACCAAGAAATTAAAACAAGATGTGGTGGGAAGTATTACCAACATCTCAGCACAAGACATCACTGTAGAAGCAGCCGTAACCAGTATCGACCAACTGCTCGAAGGTCAGGCTGCCGGTCTGCAAATAGTCAGCGGCGAAGGTATCGATGCCCCGGCCGAAATCAACATCCGCGGATTGGGTTCTTTACCGAACTCCTCGGTAGGAACCTCTACCCAACCGCTTATCATTGTCGATGGGGTTATCCTGGCCGAAGAAATAGAAATTGATGGTAGTTTTGAATTCTCAGATGCTAAATATGCCGAAGATCCAAGTAACCCTTTGTCTAAAATTGGCGTAAAAGATATTGAAAGCATCAACGTGCTTAAAGATGCTGCAGCTGTTAGCCTTTATGGGGCCGATGGTGCCAACGGGGTTATTATCATCACAACTAAAGGTGGAACAGTCGGCGAATTCTCGGTTAACTTTGGAGCCCAAAGCGGTTTTTCTACTGAATTGAATCCCATTATCTATATGAATGGCGAACAGTACCGCGAAGTATATAATGCTTATCTGGAAAGCAAAGGTTCGGATACCCATCAATGGAATGGCGTCAGTACCGACTGGCACGACCTACTTAATGACAATGGTTTTTACCAAAAATACGACTTATCTGTTTCCGGAGGTAAAGGCAAATTTGATTACCGTTTAAGTGCCTCGTATCAAGACACCGAAGAGCCTCAAATTGAGAACAACCTTAAGCGAATCAATTCCAACATTTCATTGGGTTACACTTCCGAAAAATTGCGCATAAGCTGGAAACTATCGCCCTCTTATTCCTTAAAAAACTCACCCAACACACTGGCTGACTTCGCCTTGCCACCAGACAAAGCCCCTTACTTGACTGACGGCAACTACAATAATGATTTCCCAAGCTATGGTAATCCTATTGCAGTGGCTCATCAAAACCTTAACGAGAAAGAAACATTAGGCCTCAGAAGCAGTTTCAGTATCAACTATAAAATCCTTGACAACTTATCATTATCTACCATGTTAGGTAACGATATATCAAATAAACGATCGGACCGCTTCTACTCCGGCGAAAATCAAACAGGTATTTTTAACGATGGACAGGGAAGACGCCTCATCAATGACAGAGACGCCTCTGCCTGGAACTGGAATGCCGTACTTAACTACAACAAAAGCTTTAATTCTCAGCATAATTTTGATGCTACATTAGGAGTCGAAACCCGCCTTGAAGGCACCAAATTTAGCAAAGCACAAGGAACAGGCTTTACGGTTTTTGACAGTCCGCAAGATATCAGTCTAGCAAATGAACAAGACTATGACAGTGACTCTGACGAGCGTACAGGACGCTCTGGATTTACGCAGTTAAATTACAACTACAACAAAAAATATTTCCTTTTGGTCAATGCCCGTGTAGACCAGAGCTCTGCTTTTGGTGGGGATAATAACACCTCGTTCAACAGTGCTGTCGGAGCCAGTTGGATCATAAGCAAAGAAGATTTTTTCAAAAATATAAGAGGGATTGAATTCTTGAAGTTACGATCGAGTTATGGTAACTCAGGCAACTCGCGCATTGGCTCATACAGTGCCAAAGGCTTATACAACCTATACGACACCGAAGGCTCACGAGGCTACAATGGATGGATGAATGGCTACGCCTACCCCGGAACAACGCCCAATCCAAACTTAGGATGGGAATCTAATTATAAATTTGATGCTGCCATTGAAATGACCACTAACTTCAGGCTTGGTATTACCCTCGACTATTATTACGACAACATTAAGGACTTAATTGTATCTCGTGATATTCCTTTAGAGATAGGCTATAACACAGTACAAATAAATGGGGCTACGATGTACAATAAAGGCTGGGAATTGAGTTTGCGCTATACCGTCTTTGACCGCAGCAACTTTAGATGGGATTCCAATCTAAACGCCTCAACTTTGAAAAATAAAATCACCTCACTTAAAGCTTTAGGTTCCGAAGCCTCATCCACTTCGGGTTATTACACCACACAGGTAGGAAAATCTGCCAGTGCTATTTGGGGCTACAACTTTGCAGGTGTGGACCCGGCCACAGGTCGTGAGCTATATAATATCGATGGTAACATTGTAGATCACGTCACCTTCAAACAAAAGTATCACGAATCAGAATACTTAGAGATAATTGGTAATTCACAACCGGACTTGTATGGTGGTCTGAGCAACAATTTCACCTTTTTCAAAAACCTGAAACTGCGGGTTAGTATGAGCTACTCTATTGGTGGTGAGAAACTGATTGACGACGATAAAATTGACAAATACAACATTTTGTCATACAGCAATATGGGAGTAAATGCTTATTATCAGGCCTGGCGCGAAGCGGGTGGCATTACCGGTTATGGTGCAATATCAGAACGTGGAACAGTGCCTAATGCTTCAAAATACCTGTATAGCACATCCCATATCAAATTAAGCAGTGTAAGCTTATCGTACAGAGTACCCTTAAACAAGGTTAGCTTTATCAAGTCGCTTAGCTTTAATGCCACAGGTACTAACCTTTATTACTTCTTTTTCCAGGATAGTCCTGAGGGGCAAAACGGCATAACAGAGTTTTACAAAACGTATTCAGATATGCGTTCATTCACTTTTGGTCTTAACGCCAGCTTTTAATCTGAACTTATGAAAACAATATTTAACATAACATATAAGCTACTTGCAGTAATTGCTTTGCCTTTTCTACTGCTATCTTCTTGCTCAGACTTTTTATATCAGGAACCTGATACACAAATCTCAATAGAAGAACAATTTTCTACTGAAGAGGGACTGATACAGGCCGTTAATGGCATGTATTACAACATAGAAGCTTTGGTTTCGGGTAAATATTTTGTGTATGCTGATATGCTAGGTGGTAACATAACCTTTGCCCCAAAATCAAGTGGTGAATTAGAAGTCCCTGCAAGTATAGAGTTTTCCTTTGATTATGACGATCAGGAAGACGAGTCTGATTTCTCATCGACCTACAAGAATGCCTATGATGTCATTAACCAAGCCAATATGATATTGGAGCATTTATACGATGTAGAGGATATGGCAGAGCAGAAACGCCAACAGATAAAGGCCGAGGCTTTAACCATCCGTGGTTTTACTCACTTTATCGTATCGCAGCTCTATTCTCAGAACATGAATTATTCTGCTGATGGGGACCACCCCGGCATTGTATACGTTACTAGAGTACTACAAGCAGGTGTAGATTATCCGTCGCGCGAAACAAAGCAAAACACTTACCATCTCATTAAAAATGATCTGGAAGAAGCCCTTTCATTATTTACCGGAGAACAGGTTTTTGATTTCGGACCTGACTATTCTTATTTTAACGGCACTAATACCAGAGCATTATTAGCCAAAGTAGCCCTTGACAATAATGACTGGCAAACGGCTTATGCTGCTGCTGATAGTGTGCTTACGGTGTCAGCTAATATCTTTGTTGCGAAAGATGACTATGTAGCGGCCTGGAAAGACATCTCCACCATTCCGGAAGCACTAATTGAGTTTAGCGCACCGGTAACATCAGAACTCGAAGTCTCATCTTCTGTAAGCAATTCATACTATTACTATACCCTTAATTCAGACATAGCCGGGGTAGTAAAATCTTTCACCTACAAGACTCAAGCTTATGTGGCTTCTCTGGATCTGCGCAACTCTTTCGAGGCTGATGATATAAGAAAAGACCTCTTTTATCCGCTTCATATTCCAGTGCTTGCTGACGATATTTACTGGGATAGTACGTTTTACTTTACCGAAAAGTTCCAGAATGATGCCGGAACACTTTATATGCGCTTATCAGAAATGTATTTGATACGCTCCGAAGCCGCCTATTGGCTCAATAATGAAGACCCGTCGTCATCTATTGCAGATTTGAATATGACCCGCGAACGTGCCGGCCTGTCTCCTTTGCAAAGTTTAACTTCAGAAGAATACCTTGAAGAACTCTACTGGGAACGCCGCCGTGAATTGGCTTTTGAAGGTCATCTCTTCTTTGACCATATGCGCTTGCAGCGCGACGTAACCCGTGGTGATGATGCTTACGGTGCATCACAACTATTACGTTACCCCAATAATAAATTTGTACTTCCACTTCCGGAATCGACACTGGAAGTCAACGAATATCTCGAACAAAATGAAGGCTATTACTAGAAATACCATACTTGCATTACTATTATTTTTGGTCAGTTGTGACGAAAAAATAAACCGTCCTATCTACGAAGATTCAGAGCTGGAACAATATGTGCGCTTTGCCCTTTTATTGGATGATAATGGCGTACCAATTGCCGGAGAATTAGGTAATATGGAACAGTATGCTTCTACCTATAGTCACGAAATCTTTGATACCATTTTGGTACCGGTAAGCTTGACCTCAACCTCTCTGGACGGAGAAGTCAGTGTGTCGTTCTCGAACACCTTTTATGGCGATGATGCGCATAAAGTTAGTTATGAACCGGACTCGATCCTGACCTTTAGTCCTAATCGTTTTTACGATACCATATCTGTTATTTTCAACGAACGTTGGTTTTCTGAAATACAGGACAGTATTGTCTTAAAATTAGAAAAGACTTCTGACCCTGCGATAAGCATTGGCTACCCGTTCAACGATAGCATTAATGATCAATTAACCATTCATTTGAAGGAAATCAATTTCCCTATTACGGTAAGTAAGCCCAACACTTTTGTACTTACCCACAGCGTAATCGATACTTTTGATTTTTATATTGAATTTGAAAACGGCTTTATCTATCAGGAGATTGACGGTACAGAATTATTGATAGAAACAGAGAATAATCTGGATTACACACTTGTTCAACATCCATTTCTGGATGGCGACACAAAGATTTATTACAGCTACATCCTTAACACCCCTGTTCCAAACAAGTTTGAAGACCATAGTACGGCATTTGAATTAGCTGGCTTGCAAGGCTACAAGGTATGGGGAAGCGATTCGGTATTGGTCTCCTACACCGGGCTGGAACAATACTCCTATACCCTATCGGACGAGGTGAAATACATAGAAGGAAATCTGCACGAAAATGCCGAATTCTATGTGGTTTTCTCTTCGCCTTTGGATGAAAGTATTATTGATTACATCAGAGATCTTGAACTGATTGACACGGTAAGTACTGAGTTTGATTTTACCCTAACACAGCAAGCCTTTAACGTAGGCGACGACACCATTACATATGTTATGGAACTGCAGGAATCCCTGATAGAACAAGCCGGAACCAAATACACCAGTATATTGACACTGGCCGATATCGAAGGCTTTACAAAGTATGGCACAACAGAAATCTCATTCATTAAGCAAGCCTTTAATGATGGTGATAATAGTATAAATCCGGCTGCACATTTTTACAATGACTCTTACCCTGCCAACTACAAACAGCTATTTCACTATATGTGGATAGAATACAATGGTTCGTGTAAATGGAATGAGTCTTTCCAGATGTGTTATCCTGTAAAAGTAGAGGCTGATCATCCTAATGCGGTATTACATAATGATGGCAACTATTACCACGCCTTCCGCTTTGGTTTCGATTCTCCCAACTTAGGTAGAACAACCAATAGCTTTGGCCTGAAACGTTTGTTTGACAATGAGTATACAGATGCTGATAAATCACCGGGCTTTAATATTCCTGAAGCCTTAGAATTATACCCTAAAGATGGTACCAGCCATACCGAAGGAAACGTGGCGGTGATAGAACAAGAGCTGACCATCAGCAGTAAAAACGACAACAGTTTTACCTTTAGCATTGCCGGTGAAGGAACTTACTACTATGACGAAGGTTCTTACGAGATATACCGCGACAGTATTTTCACCATAGAACTTAAACTGGAAGTAACCAGCGAAGAACTATTTGGCGGAACTCGCGTGGTCGACTATATGTTTAAAAACCGTGATCTGGATAAAGCCGATATGCCGGATTACGATTACGACAGTTGCGAGCCAGAAATTGATTTGAATACGGTTAATTAAGACAAAAGACATTAAGACATCAGATTAAAAGATTTTTTCATAATACACATAAAAAACAAATGACAATACAACACATTTCAAAAACATTGATAGCGGTATTGGCTCTATTGGTGAGTCTTACTGCTACAGCCGAAGAAGAAAAAGACGCGAAGTCGAACGGTAAAAAAGGCAAAAAAGACTATGCACATTTCCAAAGTCTGGAAAATGTAGACCAAGGCCTTTTTACCATTTACGAAGAAGACAATAAGTACTTTTTCGAAATTCCGGACAGCTTGCTGGGGCGCGATATGATTATTGCTTCGCGTGTATCTGAAGTAAGCGATTTTTCTAAAGTCATCTCAGGCGATATGCGCAAAGATCCGGCACTTATCTCGTTTGGAATAGAGGACGATAACATAATGCTTTACCAACAGGTTAGCAATGTTGATGGTTTTGAAGATCAAAACATCTATAAGTCGATACAACGTCATACTTTATTACCAATCCTAGAGGTTTTCCCCATTGTGACTTACAATGCAGACTCTACAGCTTTCATTATTGAGGTGACCAAATTCTTTGAAAACGAAATTAAGATCGTATCGCCTTTCAACGCTAAATACAAACTGGGATCGGCCAACAAAGATGTGACCAAAATTTTGAGTTCAGCCGCTTTCCCTGAAAACATCGAAATGCGCACCCGTTTCGGCTTTACCAGCACCAACGGACAAGCTGTTATGGCCATTATGCACCGCTCATTGATGCTATTGCCGGAAGATAAGATGATGCCGCGTCAGGAAGACAAGCGTATGGGGTATTTTGCGACCTCCCGCCATATTTACGACCAAAACCTGGTAGGAGCACGCAGCAAAAAGTACATTACCCGTTTCCGTGTGGAGGCTAAACCGGAAGATGTGGCCAAACACAAAGCCGGCGAATTGGTTGTTCCGGCTAAGCCTATCCATTACTATGTGGATGATGCTTTTCCTGAGCATTTGCAAAAGGCTATCGTGCGTGGTATTGAATACTGGCAACCGGCGTTTGAAGCGATTGGTTTCAAAGATGCCATTACAGCCGAAGTTTACCCTGATGATTCCACCTTTAACCCGGATGATATCCGCTACAACTGCATCCGCTACGTGAGCCAAAACAAAGCCAATGCGATGGGCCCCAACCGTACCGACCCACGTACAGGCGAAGTGATCTGTGGTGATGTGTACTGGTGGCACGATGTGGCCGAGCTGGTGCGTAACTGGTATTTTATACAAACTGTAGCCATCGACGACAGAGCTAAACTACAAAATATGGATAAAGAAATCCAAGGTGATATAGCCGCTTACATTGTGGCACACGAAGTAGGACACACACTAGGGCTAAAACACAATATGCGCGCTTCATACGCTTACCCGGTAGATTCTTTGCGCTCAGCTACCTTTACGCAGGAGTTTGGGACTACGCCATCTATTATGGATTATGCGCGCTTTAACTACATAGCTCAGCCGGGCGACGAAGGTGTACGCTTGCTCCCTCCTACTATCGGTCTTTACGATTTTCACGCCATTAAATGGGGCTATGCACCTATCTACGAAGCTAAAACGTCTGACGAAGAATATGCCACCTTGAATCAATGGTTGCTGGAGAAAAAAGACGATCCTCGCTATGTGTATGGCGAACAACAAATGCCTATTTGTCTGGATCCGACCTCTCAGGCTGAAGCTTTGGGCGACGATGCTGTCAAAGCCAGCGTGTACGGGGTGAAGAACCTGAAGTACATTATGGATCACCTGATAGAATGGACGACCGAGGAATATGGTAAATACGATTATACCAAAGAGATTTATGACGAAGTTCTGAAGCAGCACGGTCGTTATGTGGGACATGTGCTTTCATATATCGGTGGTGTGTACAAATACATCCCGGTAGAGGGGGACAACACACCATATTACACGCCGGTAGAACGCAGTAAGCAAGAAGAATCTGTTGCCTGGTTGTACAATGAAATGATGGACTTGAGCAACTGGGCCATGCCTGTAGAACTATCGGACCGCATAGGACCGCTGGCTTATGATATGAGCAAGCGTCAGGCTGGTATTCTGGACAAAATGATGTCGCCGGTACTGTTCCAGCGCCTGTCTATGTATCATACCGATTATACTATGCAGGACTACCTGACGGCTATCGATGAATTGGTGTGGCAAAAGACTCTAGACAAAGACGAACTCACAGCTACCGACAAACACATACAAGCTACTTATGTGCGCAATCTGGTAGCCCTTTCGGCTCCTAAAAGCAACACTATTAAAGCTAAAAAAGCCAGCTCGTGGGATGCCTTAGGTTCTCCTAACGGTTCTAAAACGACAGCTTTCGACAATGCAGCCATTCCTGTAATACAAGCAAAACTGGCAGCTACCAGCAAAATGCTTGAAAAACAGGCTAAGAAAAATAAAGGGGAACTGAAAGCCCACTACACATTCCTTTATCAATTAACAAAATAAGAGCAGATATTTCCGGATAACCGGGGCGACCAACATCAATTCCTGATATGAGGCTTAGGCTTCATGTCAGGAATTCTTTTTTTCTAACTATTTTTGCCCACTTAAAATCAAAAAAATGAAAGCCATTTATCTTTTAGCTTTTTTAAACATATTTACCGCTTGTAACACCTCTTACAACAGCACTAATGAAGAATGGGAAACAGAACCCATCTATGCCTCAGCAGATAGTAGCACTGTAATAGCCTGCCGCATCGTTCAGTTTAAAGGTGAACACTTCGATGGAGTTTTCCCGGCAACAATAGATGGTATCAAGGTAGAGGAAATAGCCGGAAAAGAACGCGTTAAGAGCATTTTCCCAAACCCCAAAGATACCACACTCACCACACTCGATTTTTCGAAAGCAAAATACCTGAAAGCGCTAAAAAATGATGCTTTTTATGGCTGTAAATATGTCAAAACAGTGATCCTTAACAAGACTTTGGAACACTTGGGCAATGGTAGTTTTGCCGATTGCAAAAGCATCGCATATTTAGAAATGGGCGACAAGATCAGCTATATCGGCGAAGGCGCTTTTTACAATCTGGACTTACTTACTGATATAAAATTACCCGAAGCCCTCGACACCCTTGGTGCTTATGCTTTTTACAGCTGCGGAGGCATCCGTCATCTTGAATTTAACAAAGGTCTGAAATACATAGGAGACAGGGCTTTTGCCAATAGCAAAAATGTATCGTTTGAGAAATTTCCGCGTGAGCTGAGTTACATAGGCGGACGGGCTTTTCTTAACAATACAGCATTAAAAAACGTTAAACTATACGACAAAGTAAGAACAATAGAAGACAAAGCCTTCTATAAATGTAGCAAACTATATCAGCTAAACATCAGAAGTGCTAACACAAAAATAGGTCCGCAGACCTTTGACGACACACCACTGATGACAGATAACAACGCCATTATCAACTATCCTAAAGCCGCTATTTATCCTGAAGAGGAACATTGGAGCAAGCTTAAGGCTAAGTTTTTGGCAGAATGATTCAGTAGGCAGTGGCAGTTGGCAAGCTTATAATAAATTGCAGTAATCATCCGTCACCGGTCATCCATCATTTTTCATTTTTCATTTAAACATTGGAATACTTATTCATTATATCAATTGGCCTTTTGGTCTTCTTTTTCTTCTCGCTGATAACGCGACGCAAGAAAGGACTGCCTGAATGGATTTTTATGTCTTGGCTGGTTTTGTTAGTGGTGACTGAATTTTCATTTGTATTGTATGCCCGTGGAAATGCAGCACGCTATCCTCTGTTTATTGCCACTGTATGCGATACTCATTTACTCCACCCCTTTTTCCTGTATATGTATATCAAGTCCGGCACTATTCCGGATTTTAAAATTAAGGCAAAAGAACTTCTGCATCTTATTCCCTTTGTTTTCCACTTTTTTGCAAAAATATATGCCAACAAAGTAGCAGGTGTTATGGAATGCTACGACGAAGGCTCTTGTCTCAATGTAGACAATGATTACGTCACAGGCTTTTACATTTTTAAGTATCTGGTGATGCTAATCTACATCTACCTTTCGTACCAGCTGGTAGAAAAACATAAGCGAAGTGCCGGCAGCTCCAGAGATGCCATTATCAACATTTGGCTGAGTAACTTAGTAAAGGGAACCTTCTTTCTGTTTATAGGTATTATGCTTATTCAGGTATTCCGCCTGGCCTTTCCGGTATTACTTTACGACAGAATGCTGATAACCAGCACCCTTGCTACATTTTTCATCTATATCCTGTTGTTTATGGCCAATAACTACAGTACACTTTTTGTAGCCGAGAGGGTAAGAGAAAGCCGAAAGATAGTAGCTGAGAACGATAATTATAAAAATCCTGAAAGAGAAAAACTTAACAACAAGGAGAAGGCCTTGATGCAAAAAGCAGAAAAGTACATAAGCAATAATAAAAGCTACCTGAACGGTATGCTGACATTAAAAGATATGGCTGACGAACTGGGCTGCCCGCAACGCCATTTATCTCACTGCATCAATGTTGCCAAAGGGCAGTCATTTACCAACTATATCAACACTTTCCGTGTAGAACACCTGAAAGGATTGTTGGATGATCCTAAAAATAAAAATTATACCATCTTATCTCTGGCCGAGGATAGTGGTTTTAATTCGAAAACGACGCTGGTACGCATCTTTAAACAGCACACAGGGATGACACCGAGTGAGTACCAGCAACAAGTAGCATCAGCGCAATAGCATCCATACTGAAATACCCGCTATCACTATTACCATCGTTACTTTCAGCCTAAACCCTTTACGCATTTTGGTTTTACTTTGCTGTCCTGAGTCTATCTTTTTCGTAATTTGACGGAAATCCTGTATAGCCTCTATAGAATTTTGTAAACGCTCAAAAGCCTCTTCATTTTTCACAATATAATCGATGGCACCATTTTTAAGCAATTCTACCGCATCCTCGATAACTTCCTGAGCAGTAAGCACCACCACTTTAGTCTGAAGATCAACCGTATATATTTGCTTTAGGATATTTTTTCCATTCATTGCTTCTTCATTTTCGCATTCCAGGTTAAGATCCAATAACAGGGCATCGTAAGCTGTAATATCTTCATTCAAAAAGCCTTTACCACAATGAAAAATCTTAACATCAGCTTCAAAATGCTTTTGTATAAATGACTCTAAAACGCTGGCATAAAACAAATCATCTTCTATGATTGCAATATTTAACTCTGACTTATTTTTCATCTCTCTGTTGTTTTATAATGTTACGGTATTCCTGTCAATGATTAGAACAGGTCTTTCCAAAGCAAATAATTATCTGTTTTCTTAACCTCAACTTCTTCATGATAAGAGTTTAACTCTTTTTTCACCTTTTGATAACGGCGCACATCAAAGACCTCGAGGAACAAATAAGCCACCACAAAAAGCAAAGCCAAAGCCCAGTAGAACGGGAAAACATTAATCAGTAAAGAAACAATGACCAAAAGGATGTGTGCACAGTAAAGTACAATGGAAGTTTTTTTGTGGTTCAAACCTTCGTTAAGCAATAAATGGTGAGCATGATTCTTATCGGCTTTCATAGGGTGTTTACCTTCGCGCAAGCGTTGCACTACCACACGAATAAAATCGAAAACCGGCATAAACAAAAGCCCTACAACCAATAAAGTCATCTGGTCACCGTTCAATGCCACTGGTTCGTCCATCAAGCCATAAGGCAACAAACGCAAGCCCATCATCACCATAAGGAAACCAGCAACCAAAGAGCCCGAATCCCCCATAAATATTTTAGCCGGATGAAAATTATAGACTAAAAAGCCTAGATACGCCCCTACCATACCAAAGCTAAGCAGAACAAAAAACCAATCCTTCAACAATATAAATATAATGCCGAAAATAAGGGAGTTAATAAGCACCACACCACCCGTCAGGCCATCCACCCCATCTATCAGGTTAAAGGCATTTGTTATACCAATGACCAATATAATGGTAAGAACATATTGTAACATGAGCGGCAGTTCCTCAACACCCCAAAGCCCATACAGACTTGTAACTCTAAAACCGGCTATTGCCAACAAAAGTGCAGCGATAAACTGGCCCGCCATCTTTTTCATAGGCGATAGGTCGTGCATATCGTCCAACACACCAGTAACAAAAGTAATTGCAAAAGCAGCAACTAAAAGGATAGAACGTAAATCCTCGATAATAAGTGCCAACATAGGCAGCACAAGTGCCGCAAAAGGCCCGATACCCCCCATTGTTGGCGTTGGAATTTTATGTGCAGAACGCTCGTTTGGATTGTCCACTAAGTTACGGTCGTTAACCCAATGAATCACTTTAGGCAAAGCATACAAGCTAATGAGCAAAGAAAGAACAAAGCTCAATATCAGAAATATATACATTACATTCATCACTATATATTTTATATTATTAATATTTTTTGAGATGCACCATGCCGTATTTCTTAAGCTGGTGATATTCCAAACCGGAAAGCGACGAATCTACACGTTGCTTACGTTCCATGTGATAAACAGCTTCTATCAGGTGAGAATATTTACGGGCTATCACTGCCCAGGTATAACGACGCTGAGCTATTTTTTGCATCGTTTGCCCCAATTCGTGATAACGCTCATAAGGCGTATGAGTCAGAGCCGCAATTAATTCTTTTACATCTTTAAAATAGATGGCTTTTCCTTCAGTAGTTTCTTCGTTAAAAACCACCCGGTAAGCTAACACAGGTAAACCTAAGCCCATAGCTTCAACCAGAGAAGGATTGGTTCCCCCCGCACTATGGCCATGAATATAAACAATACAATTTTTACGCAACTGATCCAAAATATCCTGATTATAAATAGGATCAAACATCGTTATGTTTTGATAGCCGGCATATTTTTCTCTGAGATTCTTTCCATACTCGCTATTGTCCCAGTTGCCAACGATAAGTAAAGCTTTGCGGGGTGTTTGCGAAAAAGCCTCCAATACAATATGAATATTGTTCTCGGGCTCTATGCGGCACACTTTCATAGCATAAGTTCCCACGTGTTTGTTCAGATAATTCTTAACGTGAGCAAAACCATCGAAATTGACATCTCCCATGGCCTTTTGTTCCACGTGGTCGCTGCCATATTCTATTAGGTGACTCAACGTCTTGTAATGTTTCGAGGTATAGCGTTTGAGTGCCATATTATCAGTAATATCAGCGTGCGAAAACTTAACAGCCAAATATTCGGATAACTTAAGAAACTTACGAGTCATTTTCCCCCACTTAGCCCTACGCCATTCTTGTCCGTCGATGTTTACAATAATCTTTTTGCGCGTAAACAACTTGATAAAAGGTAAAATAATGCCACCGCTCACCCCCAGAATAAGCAAGACATCATTTCGGAACAAAGCATGGAAAATGGAAATAATATCATACAAGATACTTTGTGCCCCGTTAGCATTCAAGGGTATATAGTGCAATTTGGCTTTATTCCAATAACTGACACGCTCTTCTTTGGCATAGTAGGGTTTACTAGCATACACGCTTAGCTCATAATCTTTGGACAGCTGCAGCACCAAATGGTGCGCCAAGGTCTCAAAACCTCCATATTTTCCAGGTACACCAGCGGTACCAATAATTGCAATTTTTCTCATTATGATAGTTTTTTTAATCACTTATAGACGTAATAATCTAAGACCTTGCCACAACAAAGACACACTATTTACCAAGCACTTACAAACAAGACAGCAATCAACAATTCCCAGGATGGGAATATTTTCCGAAGTATGGATTACTCCTTTATAGCAGAATCTAACATATTTTCGAAGGCTTGCATAGAGTAATGGTTGGAACTCATCAGGGCATTCTGGGACAAACGGTAATACAAGGCTTCATCAGACGCTATACGCTTAACTAAAGAACGCAAGTGCTCAGCCTCCCGCACATCCACTTTATATCCATTATAATCATCTTCCACCAGCTCGGCTATGCCACCTAGCGGCGGCACTATCACCGGCAAACTATAGCTCATGGCTTCCAGAGCAGTCATACCAAAAGTTTCAAGCCACTTATCTGGATGCGATAAGTTAAGCACTAAATGAGCCTTTTCATAAAAAGGATGTACATTCTTTTGTGTAGGATAAATCTTTAGGTTTTGCGGAATATGGTAGTCCTTAAAAAACTCATCTACAGCATTCTGATCAGCATTTATCACCAGTTCGAAATTAAGATCCGGCAAAGATTTGGCCAACATAACATAATCCACAATACCCTTATATATCTTTAACGAACCTAACATCAAGACATTAAAATGTTTTGAAAATACCGGTTTATGACGGTGGGCTTTGGCTTCAAATTCTTCGGAAAGAGCATTAGGAATCACTCGACTTTGGGGCCGTTTTAGTTCCTGACTTTCAGCCAAAAATTGGGAAACATAGAGGGTTTCTTTAGCCGTAAGATCACAAACAGAAAAGAGAAACTTCTTTAAAACAGGTGGTTTTATACTGGTTTCGTGCAAATGATACAGCACTTTTTTTCCTGTTGCTTTGCCTGCCAGTGCCGCCCCGAAAGGCAATACCGTATTGATGTAAATAAGCACATCCTGACGGGTATATTTAAGCAAACGCAAAAATATAATCAACTGAGAGATTAACAAATACATCAGTGTAAGAGCTTTGTTCTTGCTCCACTTATAGTTGATAAGCTGATAATTAACACCCTCAATGCCCGACAGAAAACCTTCGCCTGGATGTTTCGAAGTATAAAGATCCACTTCATAACCTTTTTTCACCAATGCCCTGACAGCCTGTGAAAAAACCAAAGGACTTCCACTAAAATCATTCAATAAATGAACACAAACAATTTTTTCATTCTTCTTTTCCATTGTTATAATCTTTGATATATGGCAAATGGTTTGTTTGATTTATCTATTGAGGAATAGACAATTAATGCCTGCCCAAAAAAAACCAGCAAAACATCTCTACTAAGTACACCAAGCTATGAGGTGGCGTTTTCTCATCTCGACCACCTCCACCTCTCAAAGTCCCGAAAATCTACTAAATACCTTGGTATATATCGTTCAAAAGTTCGCCACGTTTTTCCCACGTAAAGCGTGCTTTGTAGCATGCTTTGGCTCCTTCTGACAATTTTTTCAGAAAAGCTGTATCCGTGTAAAGCAAATGCATGGCTTCGGAAAAATCATCCACCGATTTATCGTATGTGCTGTAAGGCACCTTAATGCCACAACTATCATTGATAAATTCTCCCGGACCAATATTATCAAAAGCCAAGACAGGCATACTATAGGACATGGCTTCAGGTACGACCATACCAGCTCCCTCGTGCGACGGAAATAAAAACACGGAAGACTTACGATAATAATTCTGAAGTTCCGATCGGTCCATCCAGTGTATTATGCGTACGGCCCCTTCTAACTTATGCCTTTCAATAAGGCCACGCAACACCTCCTCTGATGGTCCTTTTCCAATCAAAACAAACTCTACCGTTTTTTGTTGTTGGGCACTCAAAGCATGATAGAATCGGGCAAAAGCCTCGATGGCTACATCAGCGCCTTTTAGAGGTACAAAACGCCCTACAAATAAAGCGGTAAACTTATCAGAACTTAATTTTTCAATATGATGATCCTCACTGCACACAGAATTAATTGTGATTACCTTATGCTGATCCAAGTTAAGCACCTTATTAGCTCCACTATTCATACAAAGCACTTTAGAAGAGCGTTTCCCGCTCAAATGCAAGAAGATGCCTGTTTTCCAAAACGTCTGTTTCACCAACCAGCGCAAACGATCAATGAGCAAGTCTTTCAGGCTGTAATGTTTCATTACAAAATTGGCCGGAATTGCCGGATGATGTCCCACCGGACCCCATACCAAAGGACGACCCAAGCGCCATAAAAAGGTAGGTGTCCAATCGTTATGAAAATTCAGGTTATGTGCAATATCAAAATCTATTCCGGTTTTTTTTATAAAACCAGGGGCTCCCATTTGCCATAAGTAAAAATAAAGCAAGGCACCGCGTCCTCCTTTTTTCCAGAAACGCATCCAATAGGGCAGGTCAAAATAAAGGAATGAAACATTAGCATAATGTTCTGACGGATTATCACGCATAAAACGCTCAATATCTGACTGATTATTCTCACGTGTAAGCGCTATTACTTTATTAAAACGTGCTATTTGCATCACATAATTCCAGCCCATAGCATCCTCCGATCCTTTGTAAGGATTCACAGCGTATGTTGTTGCTAATATTGTCTTCATGCTTTTATTTTTTGTAGGCTGTTGGCCTTTATTTTATTGATTTATTGCCGGCAGGTGGATTTCTCATTTCTCACCTTCTCAAAGCCTCCCTCTCTCACAGTCTCCCCTTCTCACCATCTCATCGTATCATCTTCAGTACGCGTGCCGGCACACCTCCTATCAATGAATAATCAGGCATGTTTTTGGTGACCACTGCGCCAGCGGCTATCACGCAATTATTGCCGATATGCACGCCGTCCGCAATGGTTACCTTCGCCCCTATCCAGCAGTTTTCGCCCACCACTATACCTTTACGGCTCACTCCCTGATGCCTGATCTGCTCACTTGTATCTGTATAATTATGATTTTCAGGATGACAGCTTAAGTACTGTCCAATAATGCAATTATCACCTATTTGGAGACCACCACCACCGCCTAAATAGGCGTATTCTCCTATCCCCACATTATTTCCTATGCGTATGAATGCCCCCATATTATTGTACGAAGTACTTATGATCACACGACTAAATGCTCCAATACTACTATTATTACCAATGCTTAAAGGCTCACGCCCCATCGCGTTCAGTGTAACAAAATCATCAAGCTTCACCCAATTACCTAATCGTACATTATGCTTATTCATTATCCGCACCCCACGCCCCAGCATTAAACCAGACAACAACTGCGAAGGATAACGAAACAAAGTACGCATCACTGCTTTACTACGATCCAACAATAAAGTTCTGATCATTGCACTGTTCAATGCTTCATCGAATCTAAAATCGGGATTACGTCGCCGTACTATTTTTTCCAGTAGAGTTTTCATATTATTAATGAATGAGTGAATATTTGCGTCACGTCATAAATCTTCTTAATTTTTGAATTAACAATGAGTGAATGAGTGAATGATGCAATGAGAAAACATAAGCGTCACGTCATAAATCTCCTTAAATTTTGAATCTTAAATTTTGAATCCGGAATCTTAAATTTTCAAACCATCCTCACGCCACAGCATTAATATTTTGTTTTATGACATTCATTGTATCATCAATATCCAGATTCTCCACCGCTACATATTTAGAATGCTTATACCGTTTTCCAAAACGATTAAACGTTGACAAGTATTTTTCATTCAGTTCGGTGATTGTTTCGGCATCCAGTTCCTTTTTGCGGGCTAAAATCACATCCGGCTGAGCATACAAATAAATATTAAGCAGAGGTTTAAACACCAAAGCATAACCACGACGGGCCATCCCTTTGGGTAACTGAAGGTTACTACGCTTAGGATCATTAATAAAATCAAAATAATAACGATCATAAATCACCACTTTTCCGCGTAGAGTATATTTAAAATAAACCATCCACTGCCCCAGCACATAATCGAGATAGTAATACATAAAACGCAAAACAGATTTTGGCACACTGGTATTATTGCCTGTTCGTGGCAGCTTGGCAGCAGAACGTTGCTCAGCTTCCTCCTTACCATATACATAAGCACTAAGAATCGGGAGTACTGAGGGACGATGGCGCAATAACACCACCTGACGACGCAAATCTTTTTCTACATAAGTCTTTACAAGTTCGAGCAAGGTACTTTTTCCGGCACCATCCACCCCACTTAAAGTAATGGTAAAGCCACGCAGCGTAAATAAGCCCCTCATTGTGTCGACCATATATTGAAGCTTATTCTTTAATTGATGCACACCACGGTTAGTTTTCATCTTTTTTACTTTCATATTCATATTTTTTTTCAATTCCTCTTTTCCTTCTATAAGGTCTTCCAAGTTCTGTGCCCCAAGATTTAAACGCTTGTTTATAGATGATAGAACTTCAAACTTACTGATCTCATCCATCTCTAAAAAGTAATTTTTATAATGCTCTGGTATTTCACCATTATTTAGTAAGTAAAAACTCAAGATATAGTTCAAATCATCGGATGATTTTAATCGGTAAAAACCACGTTCATCATATATTCTGCGTTTCAAGGCGTGCGATGCCGACATATAAACTAGCGCACGACGCTTGAATGCCGTCACAAAATCAAGCGACAGGAAACTCTGATCCTGAAAGAAAATAGCCAAGGTCGTCAGGTTCGATTTTCGGCTAAGCTTGTACCGTTGTATGCCATTGACACGCGTCAGTATTGAGAGCAATTCGTCCAGAGATTTCTTTTCTATCAAGATATCAATATCCGCAAAAGGGTCGGGTTTCAACACATTTTTTCCGGCCGTTTTTAGCACGGCATAATTGATGCCTTTCTCGTTTAACACCTGAAACAAATTAGGCACAAAAGACTCTCTTCGGGATAGTTTACTAACTTCATTATTCATCGTGTAAGCTATTAAGTGTAACCAGGTATTGAGTAACCAATATACCTGTTTATGTAATTTTTCCTGTTGGGAATAGAGCAGCAGATAATGGCTGACGTGCAAGAGCAAATACTGCTTTAGCTGCTGATCAAAATCAAGGCCCATTGACTTCATAAACACTTGTATATCTTCTCTTTTCCGCAAATTCTCAAGGGCCTTAAGCACCTCATCAAAAGGTTTGTTTCCATTTAGAATGGCGGATTGTATCACAAAATGAAAAGCATCAAACATCGCCGGATAAGCCTCATCGGCCAGTTCCCAGTCAAACACACCAGGTTGCTGCTCTGTGCCACACATATTCCAGGGCACAAAATCGCCATGGCTCATAGCCACGCTAAGTGTTTTTTGCCCCATGGTCTCGTGCAAGAGCTGTTCTAGATACAAGAATAAATCATCAGACAAAAAGATACGCTGCCCTGTAGAAAGGTGCTGTAAGTACCCACGGACTTTGTCGAGATAAGCACAGTCTTGGGGAGCTACTTTACGGCCTGTTTTTTGGTGCATCTCGCTTATAATAGCCGTATGCCCTGAACCAAAATTATTCAAGCTACGGTTTTCACCTCCTGCAATATTACTTTGCAAAAGAGCCTCTTTCATTGTCACCTCTTGCTGTTGCGGATAGGTAAAAGCTGTAAAACCTTTGCTCGCTACTATCTGCAGTTGTTCTTTTTCTTTACGAATCAGTTGTGCGGAATGACGACCTACCGGAAGCTTGAGAAAGCTACCCACCCTCTTGCCTTGGCTAAAAGCCACCACAGCTTTGCGGTTAAGGCCGGCTGTGCCTGTAAAGATAGTATAGTCATCAGCCTTAAGATCTTGCTTTATAGCCTCCAGAGGCAAGTTTTTTTTATAATAAACCGTAAAAGGACGGGCTAAAAAATGTTGCAAACGTAAGATAAAAATCAGTTTCAGGACTAAAGCATAGAGCGCCGCCTTAATGTTAACCTGTGAGTAAAAACTTAAAAACAAAGGCGTTTTAAGCTGATCGGAAAAAATCCAACGCATAGTAGCATCAGGATTGGGAATATAATAAAAGACCGCTTTGTTGTAAGTGCTTTTTTTCCCTTTCTGACGACCGGAATATATGATGGTGTCAGCATGGACGTTAGCCACTACATCGTTGTGCTGACCGACAAAAAGCACCCGTTTTTCTTCTGCCGAAAACAAGTGACTTAAAACTGTTTTATCTGCTTGTGTAAAATTGTTGGTCTTCATGGCTTATTCATTTTGTAATGCTCTAATGCCATTATTAAGCCGCAGCTCAAAAACACTGCTAACCATCTGTATTTCTGTTTATTAAAATAAAGTCAAGACGGCTTACTTTCCCAGGGTGGGAATAAAATATATTTTTGGGAAAAGTGCTAAAGCTTGTAATTCAGTCCCTGGAAGGGCGCTCTGCTATCATCATTTCTTAGGAAATACAAGGCTTATGTTAATGTGAGATAGGTACTAGACATCGCGTAGCTTCTTTTGCCGGTGCTTGATAATGTTATTGGTAATTTTTTCACTAACACTCAGGCGGGGGTTAAACTCTACGACCCACAACATAATGAGAAACTGATAGAAAAGGATACCAAAATTAGTTTCACCAAAGATACCAAACTCCGTAAAAGAATTCACTAAGGCAGGAAGAAATATACCAAGAAAAACCAACCTTTTATACTTGTCCTTAGAACTCCAGTAAGCTCTTAAAGTAAAGAACATCTGAATAAGCACAATACCAAAACCCACCAGCCCCAGGTTGAGTAATACCTGCACAAAGGTATTGTGCGTCATTTTAGCTGCATAGGTGTTGACGCCTGCAAAATAGTCGGTATAATAAATACGCATAAAACCAAAGCCCCACAGCGGCTCCTCAGGCAATGCCTCGGTCAGCAGTGCTTGCCAAAAAGGTAAACGCCCCGTCATGCTGAGCACCTCCTGTATATCACCTGCTTTTATAAAAATACTATTGATAATGAAAGGGACAGCCAGAATCATAGCCGAATACATCCCTAGTTTAAGCAAACGACTATTCGATCCGTTGACGAAAATGCCCGTAACCATCATAAATGCAATCATAGACGAGCGCGACTGGGTAAGCACCAGCCCATACACCATCGTCAATATCACAATCATTACAAACAACTTACGCTTAACCTTCATCAGTTCTACATAGCCCATCGAGGCCCCAATCACACAGAGCATTCCCAGCTCATTAGGATTCATCAGAAAGCCTCCCAAACGCGCTACATCACCCCCATGCGTTAGGCGGAAAAATTTATCGGGCAGCACGGTTTTTCCAATCAACATAACCAACATTATCATCCAAATAGAAATAGCCAACAAATGACTGATACGTATCTGTCTGTCCCCGGAATAATGATTAACGTACACAATAAAACGAAAAAGAATGTAGGAAAAGAACAAAAGTTCCACGTCCATTATCAGCTGCAAGGTAGTGACCATCAGATCCGAGGTCCACAGCATAGAGAAAAAACCTAATAGAAAATATAAAAGGTAAAACACAATAGCCGGACGGTTAT
Organism: Bacteroidales bacterium UBA5342; assembly: GCA_002408065.1. Classification (GTDB taxonomy): domain Bacteria; phylum Bacteroidota; class Bacteroidia; order Bacteroidales; family UBA5342; genus UBA5342. Next base: position 59,463 of record DHQI01000129.1, on the reverse strand, counting down.
TATGCGTAAACGAAGCCACACCGGTGCGAGGCTTGATACGGGCAAAGATAAACAACAAAAACACAGTCATCATCAGACGTACAAAAATCTTCACCACCCGCGTAATAGCTACACTTTCAGACACCGTAAAAAAACCGGCAATCTTAAAGAACAAAATTATCGTCAGTAGTACTGTTAATTGCTTTATTTGTTTATTGTCTAACACTTTGGCACAATGATAAATGAAAAGTGAAAAATTAAAAGTGAACGAGAACGGATAACGGATGACGGGCGAAGGATTTAATTTCCCTCCTCACCCCTTTTTCTTGCTTTGTCCCCAAACGACATAGTCTCTCTGTCTCCGCATCACGATATCCCCTTACTTTTCGATTAAAAGATTGTATTCCTGATAAAAACGATTAGCAATTATTTCCCAATCAAACTCTTCTTTAACCATCTTAAATGCATTCTGTCGCATTTCTTGATAACGCTCTGTATTTGTTAACGTTTCCATTTCTTTCAAACGTCCGGCAACGGTTTCCGGCTTCAAATCTTTCAGGCCAAAACCACTATTGTACTTTTTCACCACCGATCTTATATTAGTAGCCTCGCTTACAATGGCCGGAATCCCCATCAGTGAG
>DHQI01000129.1:33491-58708 GCA_002408065.1 Bacteroidales bacterium UBA5342 | reverse complement strand
TGGAATCCCCATCAGTGAACATTCGAGCACCGCCATAGGGATGCCCTCGTAGCGCGAGGGATGTAAAAAAACGTGCAACTGACGCAATAACTCTACCTTTTCATCGCCCATACGCATTCCCCAAAACTTTACATATTTTGAAACTTTCAGATGCCGCGCCATATCTTCCAGCATAGCTCTGTCGTCACCATCACCTATCATCCATAAATGACCGGTACCAGACATTTTATGTTTATATATCTCAAATGCTTTTAACAGAATATCCAGCCCCTTATGGCGTCTGTCCAGACGCCCCATAAAGCCCATAAGAAAATCACCATTTGTGTTATTCTCCACAGCTTTTATATTTTTAGGAATTATCTGTCCGTTAGGAATTATCAAGCGTTTATCTGCAGCAGCAAAGCGTACCGGATAACCATTTTCTTTTTCTCCCAAAAGATGAATTTTAGCAGCATTTCTTATAAGCGATTTTTCCATCACCAAATAGTATAGCATCTTGCGTAAGGCACTATTTCTCAATGCTATCGGGTTGTACGCCCCGTGGGGGGTTACAATATAAGGTCTTTTATCTTTTTTTAATAAATGGGATAAGGAATAAAACTGGGGGATAAAAGCTCCATGCAAGTGAAAAACGACCTTGTCACTCTGTTCTTTTAAGGCTTCTATCAGCTGTACATCCAGCTTAAAAGGAGAACGATAGGCACGAAACAAACGAATCTCAAAAGGTGCCTCATGCTGCACGCCCGAATCATAGTTAGGTGTAATGCCCCAGACTTCTACCTGGCGCCCCTGAGCATGCTGTGTGGAAGCCAAACTATACACCACCTTGTTTACCCCGTTCATCCTGTCAGGATTTGCTTTCCCTAATATAATATGTATTGTTTTCATTGTATTCGTTTTTTATGAACTTAAAGGGGCAAATGCTTACGCTTCTTCAAGCTTTTGTCCTTTGCTCTCTTGATAAAGAAGAAAAGCATAATAAGCCAACATTACAACCTGGGCTACAAGGAGTCCAACTATCACGCCAAGATCGGCCAAGTGCACCACCAAAGGTTTAGCAATAGCTGCACTAACGCTAGCAGTCAGAAGGTAAGAGAAAAAAACGGCCCTCGTTTTCTCAATGACGCGCAATCCAATTCTGAGAATCATTCCCAAAATGATAAAGATATAAAGCAAACTATAAGCCTTCAGTAAGTAAGCATAGTCTACATGCACAGCACCATAACTGATGCGAATAATAAATTCAGGAAAAAAGTAAAAGAAAAGTAATGGAGCCGCAAAAAGCATAACAGCCTTTTTAAGTGTTCCTTTCAGGTAAGTAAACATAGCACTATGGCCGGCATGACTAAAAATACGCGAGGCGGATACAGGAATATAACTTTCGAATGAGAGCAATACCACATTAAGGACCCCCATCAGGTTTTGCATAATACGCAAAGCCCCCAAGAGCTCCATACTGAGATAACGACCAGCAACCAAGAGTAACACATTGCCAGCAAACCACTGAAAAACGGCAGCCAGTAATAGCCATAGAGAATAGTCCCAATGCTGTTGTAACACTTTGTAGAGCGCTTCTTTAGAAACCAAACGCAGTGGAGACAAAATCAGAAAGAGTACCGAAGCACATAGCTGAGCCATAAGCATGAAGGAAAATACCAAGTCGAGGCTCAGCTGTTTTCGCCCCCCCCCTATCAGCAGAGCAGCTATAAGCCCGGCATACGACAGCCCATCCACCAAAGCGGCTTTGTAATGTTGTTCTTTCATGTACAAACGCTTGCGAAAAAAATCGTTATTTAGCACCAGAATAATAAGCAAGGGGAGCTTAATACGGATCCAGTGCAAATGTGTTTCAGGATACCATTGCAAGTAAAAATGCATAAAAAGCCCCGTGCCCAATGCTATAAGAGCAATAAAAACGAAATGAACACCAAAGAGGGCCGAAAAATATTCTACACGCTTATTATCAGACATATTACGAGCACCAAACACCAGCATAGGTGATATGATACCAGCCTGATGCAAGCTTTGTGCAAACAAAACTAAGATCCAGATCAAGGTGTAAATACCCACTTGGGACAAGCCCAACAAACGCGTGAGAATAATGGTGATAAGAAAAGATGTACCACTTAAAATAGCTTGATCGGCGAAGGTAAATCCCTTGGCTTTATGACTATGGAAAAGCGTTTTTATATTCATCGCAAGTAGGTGTTAATATAGCGGCGGGCTGCCGATGCAAAGCCCTTATCATTGCTGTAAGAATAACGGCTACCTGTTAGCATCCCATTATAGTTAAAAGCTTTTGGGGTATAGTTTATCAACAAATTAATATTTTCAAGATCGTAGGTGTGAGCCAGCTGATCGGCCTGCTGCACCATATGGGTATGGGTTTTTCCTGAACGGATCACCTGCAAAGCATAATCAGACTCCTGAATAAGCATTACTGCCTCGTTGGTTATGGTATTGGCCGGTGTATCTACAATGATGATGTCATAATCAGATTTTAATTGAGCAATAGCTAAAGCCAATTCTTCTGGATTGTAATACACATTAGCGGTGTCTTTAGCGTTTCCGTAGGGTAAAAGAGACAGGTGCTCCTCCAACTCTACAACGGCACTTTGTATTGTTTGCGTATTGGCATAAGCCAACAGAAGACCAGGCTCATTTTCCACGCCATAGAGTTGGGACAAGGAAGGATGATGGGGATTATAATCGACCAATAAAGTGTTCCACCCCAGGTTAGCAAAGCCTTGAGCCAAATGTTGACTCACAAAGCTCTTACCTTCTTTGCGGCTAGCCGATGTCACAGACAAGATCTGATGCTTGCCCAATTTCTCACGCGCCAACATCTCCGTAATCAACACATTAAAAGGTCTTAAATTCTGATCACTTCCTTTTCTCATTTTGGGTACAATACCCAGAACCGGGATAGCAGACTGTTTCTCAACCTCGGTACGTGACTGTGTACGACTGGCAAAGTTACTCTTGATATAAATCAACAGTATAGAAACTAAAACCACCAGAAAACCGGCAACTATCGCTAAAAAACTTTTATTGGGAGACACCGGCTTATCAGCGACACTACCGTACTCTATAATACGATGAAAAGCAATAGTAGCAGCCTGAGCAATAGAGGATTCCACACGTTTCTCGGATAAAAAATTATAAATCTTCTGATTCAGTAAAAAATCACGTTCCAAAATAAGAAGCTTTTTTTCACGCTCCGGTAAATCATCAAACTGACGTTCCATAATTGTCACTTCACGCTCTAAACTAATAATTTTAGTTTTTATAGATTGGCGTGATCGCTCCATACCTTCTTTAAGAAACTGCTTAAGATCTATAATCTGGCTCTCTACCAGTCTCACCTCTTCGTGGCTTTCCTGATAACTCAGTAAAAGACGTTTACGCTTAGACAACAGCTCATTAACTTCTTTTATTGTTTCGGTGTATGTAAGGTCCGAGAAGCCCTCGAAATTGACAACAATAGGTTTATATGTATTGGTATGATCCAGGTTAGAGAGCACACTGTCCATCGCTTCGCGTTCTATTTGTAATGCAATCAGGTTAAGTTGCAATTGTGACAGCTCGCGTAGTCCGGTCTCCGTTTCCTGACGCGTATTGACCACATTATAATCTTTCTTGAAATTTTCTATTGCAATCTCAGAATCACTCAATTTCTTAGCCACAACCTCTAACTGTTCACTAATAAAATTATACGTTATTTCGGCTGCCTGACTTTTAATGCTCACATAATCTTCGATGTAGCATTTAGCTATGAGATTAACGGCTTTGGCGGCTCTCTCAGGGACTTCATCTTTGCAGGAGATGCGTACAATAGGTACGTCTTTGTCCATATTTGTAAAACTTAAACTTTTCTTAAGCGATGACACACGTGTATTGTGATCCAAGACCTTACAATAAAAATCGCCCTGCAGCACTTCCATCCCTTTTTGTTTTATAATATCTTCTTTGAGCTGCAAATGCAACCAACCATCGTCCAGCTGTAAGGTCTCACACGCTTTTCCGGCATATTGTTCAGCACCAAAGCTCAAAACGTATAAGGAATCGGACGTAAAACGCAGCGATAAAGGAGTATTATACATTCTTTGCGGCAGCTTATAATCGGCAATTAAAAAAGGACTTTCAGTATACATTTCGGAGGTGCGTAAATCCCCGATACGGTAATAACGAACCTCTTCGCCCATCTTATCCACCACCATAGAGAGCAAAATATCGGATTTCAGAACCTCTACTTCTGTTTTAATCTCGCCAGCGACCGAAAACACATTGAAATCATCATATAAATCCAATGAGTTCACCACCCCGTCGCCACTACTTTCTATGCGCAGTTTAGCGGCACTTTCATATTTAGGCACCACATAGTTAAGCGCTCTATATGTCATTGTCACAGCTATTATTACCAATACAATAATAAATGGAGCTCCCTTTAAGTAGGGCAAAAGCATATTTTTTATGGCTTGTATATTATTCATTTTAAAGGAAGGTTAGGATTATAGCTAAAGCCGAAATAAAGCTGGCAAATGGTAATAATGTGGAAGAGCGCTGATCCAGTTTCTTACCACGGGTGGAAGGCACATGAATCACATCGCCCGGCATCAGATTGATTTGATGGGCACTGTAGGAGTAATAATCCGTTAAATCCAATTCATAAACCTTTAACACACCATCATAGTTGCGCACTAATTGTATTTTCTTTTTATTGGCGTAAGCATCAAAACCACCAGCCTTGGCTATGTATTGCAATACCGAATTATTCATTTTCTCAATATTATAAGAACCTGGTGCAATGACTTCGCCCAATACCGAAACTTCCCAGTTGAGAGCCTTCACTACAACAATAGGATTTTTTACATAAGTAGTCAGTAAGGCAGCAATACTGTCTTCGGCCTCGCGTAGGGTAAGCCCTGCTAATTTTATTTTTCCTATTTTAGGAAAAACAGCCTCACCATTAATATCGATAAGTACCCATTTACCATAAACCTCGTCGGAATTGTAAATACTAAAAATACTACCGATACTTAAGTCCTCATGCTGATCCACACTCAAACTGATCTTATCATTAACAGCCAGACGATACTCGAAAGTATCCGTAAATAAAGTTAAAGTATCCAAGCCTGATCCCTGGTCACTATCAACATTCTGAAAAACGTTAGTGGTACTGCATGAGCTGAATAGTAATAGTGCTAAAAATATGTCAATTAAACGTTTCATTCTAAAAACAAATAAAAATAGTAACAATGGCAATAACAATAACCCCGGCTAAGATGAATCGGGTATTACGTCTGGAGCGCTGAAGTTTCTCTACTTCCATATCAACAGCCTTTTTCTTATCCAACAAAACCATAATCTTATCAACAGACGTTTCATCTTTTACAATGTAATCTAAAGCACCATTCTTAAGCGAATCGACGGCTACTTGAGTCGTTTCCTGAGCTGAAATAAAAATGACCGTAATATTGGGATTAAACCCCCGGATTTGACGCAGCACATCCAAACCATTCATCTCTTCCAGGTAGTAATCAAGTAATACCACTGCCGGATTCATGTAAAGGGCATTGAGCATCGCTTCACCGGTTTCAAAGATATGGATTTTATAATCTGTTTTTTGGGTCAGATTGGTCTTCAGTATAGATGCGAAGAGCGGATCATCTTCTACTATAAATAAATCTTGTTGTTTTTTCATCACATAGAGATTTTATTGTTTTCAGCTTCTATTATCCCATTACTGTACCACGTTTCAAAAACCACTTATCTCCCTATATTTCTGACACATACAATACACCACAATTACATATTCGTCTATTCTTTGGAATTTTTTCCAATTCTGGGAACAATCACCCCATCCAAACTGTTTATACAAAAAGCATTATTTAACTCCTGAAAATCAAGCCTTATGGATACGTTTAAGATATTTGTAATAGAAGACGATAGCTGGTATGGTGAAATCATAAAATACCACCTGACGCTGAACCCTGAATGGGAAGTAGAGCTTTTTACTAACGGCAAAGATGCCCTTAATAATATGCACAGAAATCCTTCAGTTATAACACTGGACTATTCGCTTCCGGATATGACTGGTATGGAGATACTAAAACGCATCAAGGAAATAAACAATACCATTCCTGTTGTTATTATTTCGGGACAAGAAAATATTGAGACTGCTGTAGAACTTCTTCAAAAAGGCGCCTACGACTATATTGTAAAAAATGATGAGACTAAAAACCGCATCTGGAACACAGTAAAAAACATCCGTGAAAATCTGGAGGTAAGGCATGAGCTGGAACAACTGAAAGAAGAAGTCAGTCAAAAATACACCTTTAGCAATACCATCATCGGGAAAAGTGCCCTGATCAATAAAACGTTTAAACTCATAGAAAAAGCCACCAAAACCAATATCAATGTATCCATCACCGGCGAAACAGGCACAGGGAAAGAACTGGTAGCGAAAGCCATCCACTACAGCTCCCCTAAAAGCAAGAAACCCTTTGTGGCTATTAACATGTCCGCCATTCCCAAAGAGCTTATCGAGAGTGAGCTATTTGGCCACGAAAAAGGAGCTTTTACCGGAGCCAATTCGCGCCGCATTGGTAAATTTGAAGAAGCCAAAGATGGCACCTTGTTTCTGGACGAGATAGGTGATTTGGACATTAACATGCAGGCTAAACTACTGAGGGCTTTACAGGAAAAAGAAATAATACGCGTGGGTGGCAGCAATAGTGTAGCCGTTAAAGCACGCATCATAGTAGCCACACATAAAAACCTGGCCGAAGAGGCCAAAGAAGGTAATTTCAGGGAGGATTTGTACTTCCGCCTTTTGGGACTGCCTATAGAACTGGCTCCGCTACGTGACCGCAGTGAGGACATCATCCTGCTGGCAAAGCACTTTGTAGATGCTTTTTGCAAAGAGAACAAGATGCCAAAGATGACCTTGTCGAACGAGGCTAAGAAAAAACTCCTGGCTTACTCTTTTCCGGGTAATATTCGCGAACTAAAAGCCATCATCGATTTAGCTTGTGTCATGGCAGACGAAAGCACAATAGAGGATAGCGACATCACCTTTAGCTCAGCTACCGGAGGTCAGAACTTCTTGCTAAAAGAAAAAACGCTGAAAGAATACAACCGCCAGATTATTGCTTCTTACCTAAAAAAATATGACAACGACGTTATTTTAGTAGCCCGTAAACTGGATATCGGAAAATCCACTATTTACCGTATGATTCAGAATGATGAAATAATCATGGATAAATGAAAAAAAGCCGGTGCTTGGGAACATGCACCGGCTTAAACAAATCATCCAATCGCTACTACTCTACACTAAGATAATTGGTATATACTTTTCCGTCTACGCCAAAAACTCTGACATAATAAATACCGGGTAAAACATTGAGCGTCAACTCTGCCGACTCCGGCAAATCGCTAAAACTCTGTTTAACCATTACCACTCCTGAGGCATTGATAAGTTCTACACCTCTCATTGGCACCATGTCCTGATTGGTTCCTACCGCCAGATTCACTCTGTCAGTGGCCGGGTTAGGATACAACATCATAGTGGAATTATCACTATCGCCACTAAAATACAATACAGGTGTTACAGTGGTATTGGTGCGTATGGCCTCATTATAATCGAAAACAATATCAGCAAAATTCCTAATGGTCACATTGCGGTCCAAATCGGATTTTACATCTACCAAATATTTTATAAATCCGTGACTTTCCGGCTCATTACTTACACTATCGGCCAGTTGAATATCTTCAAAAAACCATTCTTTCATACCTTCTTCATTTTCGTATAAAGCATACGAATGACTGGCAGCTACTACTTCGAAACTGTTTTTATCTACATAATCAGGCAAGTGGTTAGTTACCACCACAAAATCGGCGGGATAATTACCTACATTCTGAAAACGTATGGTAAACTCAAGCGTAGTGCCCGGCAACACTTTACCGTTGGGCGATACCAGTATATCGTTAGGATCGAGTGAACCTACCACACTATCGGTCAGTAAGGTTGTGTTATCTTCCGGGTTCATATCTACCTCATCGCATTCTATCTGAGCCAACAAAGTAACAGCATCGGCAATTTGAGCTTCGAGGCCTACCGAATCGTGCAGGGTTATAAGTATCTCCTCATTTACATTCATGCTGGCAAAATTCCACATCAGCATCTGGTCAGCAACACTATCCCAAGCCATTGATGCATTTAAGGGATGTACAAAAGCATCTTTATTCAGTGTTATTTTCACATTATTAGCCGGCACAGTTCCATGGTTGCTAATTGAAATATACGTACTTTTTTCAAAACCACGACGGAAAGCAGTACTGGTAATATCAATTCTCAGATCAGGCTGAAAAACAAGCGCTTTTGCACCAATATGATAATCAGTCAGAGAATCACCCAATTGCTCAACCACAACTAACTGATCGCTATAATCATCACAAGCAGCTTCCCAGTTTTCCGACACCACGTTTAACACATAATCGCCAGGAGTTAAGTAAGCATTATACTTGCCATGTTCATCAGTATAGAAAGAACGTAACTCATTATTAATAACAAACTGGACCTGCATATGGGCTAAAAGATCTTCGCCCTCATCGTAGATACAATTCGTATTTTCATCATTGAAAACAAGGCCGCTCACCATAGCACCATCATCTTCGGTAATATCCAAGCTCTGATTACTAGTTACATCCTTTATTACCTGACGATAGCCCGAAGGCCAATCGATAATAATAGAATCGACCGTAGTAGCATCACCTAAGCCGAAATGACAAACCAAACTACTTTGAGCATTTGCTCCACCACCTGTATTGGAGAGCACCTGACGCATCTGCCACTTATCCACACCACCAATGCTCGCTTTAGCTCTCACACGTGCTCCCAAAGCTTGTCGGTTAGAATTGGTACCGGTCAGTTTCAGTTTTAACCAACTATTATCATTCGCATTGTTGATAAAAACCTGATTCGCCTCTCCACTATGAGTAGCCACTACAATATCCTGAAAACCATCATCATTTATGTCTCCTGCGGCCGTTGCAAAACTATTTCCGTTGCGAGCACAAAGCACCTGCTGATCATCACGCTGAAAGCTACCATCACCATTATTCAGATAAAGGAAGTTTATTTCATCCTGGTCATTAGTCACAAATAAATCCAAATCACCATCATTATCTAAATCAACCCATACACTTCCGTGCGAGTTACCACCATCATTCACTACCTGCCCGCTTGTAATCTTCTCAAAACCCTGATTACCATTATTTTTATACAGATTATTGTTCTGATTTCCTGCATTAGCAACAAAAAGATCTAAGTCGCCATCATTGTCATAGTCGCCCCAACTAGCTCCGGTAGAGTTGAAGGCATCATCCGAGAATGGTGCCATATCTTCCAGATTTAATTTCCCCGCACCATTATTGGTATACAGAAGATTAGGGCGCTTTTTATCGTTAGGCACAAACAAATCGGCATCACCATCATTATCATAATCAGCAAAAACAGCCCCGATAGAATAAGAAGCCTGACGCAAGGCAGCATCGCGCTCCTTATCAAAGGACTCTCCTCCCTCATTCATATACAACTGGTTATTTTGCGTTGGCATATAGTCAGATATAAACACATCAACAAAACCATTGTTATCCACATCAGCAAAAGCCACCCCATGAGTATAACCCTTAGTATTGAAAGGCGCATCCACCTGGCGGAATGTGGCCCTTCCTTTGTTTTGCAAAAGTTCATCTTCACGATCCAGATTGGTTCCTAAAACAAGATCCATATCACCATCATTATCAAAATCTACAGCAGCACTAACTGCTGCATCATTTTGAGCAACTGAAGCGGCCTCCATAGAGGACACAAAACCACCATCACTGTTGAGGTACATATAGCTTTTACGATCACCTTCGTAATCCGAAAATATTATATCTTCTTTACCATCATTGTCCATGTCAGCCACACTCACACTCCACGAGTCAGTCTCATCGTTCACAAGCTCCGAACCATCGTTAAGTTGCGTAAAAAGCAAAGCCTCTTGGTTAGCCGTATTATTTGTAATTCCTTCCGAAGACGTTGCCTGCTGGTACACCCCATCTACATACCCTGAAATAATGGTTTCGGCCGTTATCACAGTTCCGTCAGTAATACTCGAACCATCAATATAGTTAGTATTCATTTTCAACTGAGTCTCTGTCACATACTCATCCTCAGCTGCCATATCCCCTAAATCCGTGAAGGTAACTTTTGTTTGTCCATTATCTTCATCTTTTTCTATAGAACTAGCATTGGTCGTTTGGCCACTTTGCTGCTCCACCAAAACGGAACTTATCACCTCAGCACCATCCTGAATCACGATTTCCACCTCGGGTGAACTTATATCCCCACTACTATTAAACGTCACACCGGTACTTACCGTTAGGGTATCACCAGGACTGTAGCTACCACTATCCAGCATACTAGTCAACTTAAAATCCTGATACTGAGAGGTTCCAAAATAGGTCATCCAGTTATCATTAAAGTTGGTGTTGAATACTGATATTGCAACATCAGCTTCCACCAATAAATACGGACGTTCAGGCCCTGATTCCGGCTCACCATCGCCGTTATAAATATTTTTCCACTCTTCCACATCCAAGCGACAATCAACGTAGCGTCCGGCCTCAATACTAAAAGTCTTGTCATATTTTTCACCACGGGTATAAGCATCTACTATCCTTACTACAGCATCCTCTCTAGAGAACAAATACAAGTGACTGTATTGCGATAGCTTTTCACCGGTAAATGGATCATTAACATTATTTTCCATACCTGGAGGCGCCATATAGACCAAAAACTGATTACCGGCTGTAGTTCCAGCTCGCGAACTCACCATAGTGGCAATATCCGAAGTACCAAAAGCACCCGTTTCGAGCCAGTTGGCCTCAAAAACAGAGACTTTTTTATCCGCTGTTGCTTTAATGCGCAGCACCGCATTCACGTTACCGGTATATGATACCCAATCGGCTGTTTCAAGGGCATCCAACTCCCAAGTCTCAATATTAACCCAAGCATTGTTGACATATTTATCCAAACTTACACTTACAGCATCGTCCCATGATACAATACGCACTTCTTGCTCATTACTAGACTGATAAGGCACAGTAAAATAAAACAATTCGCCCGACGACGAACCATTAGCAGAAGGCACGTAGCCACCACCATCACGAGCATTTACCCACAAGGCACCATACTGTGTTGTGATTTCCTTGCTACTTTCTACCAAGTAGGTTTCGCCCGGCTCCAAAAGGTCACGGCCGCCGGTATAATTAAATATAATGTCCTCGCCCACATTGAGGCTCTGCTGCAACACTATTTCGCTTTGCGTAATGTCCACATTAGTATATCCGGTAGTGTTTTGCGCTGCCCACGAAATCTTTTTTACTGTTATCTGTGTACTATCTTCATAGGTAAAAACATTTAAATCACGATTAGAATAAGATGTTGGCGGTGAATAAATAATAAACTTCTTTCCTTTAGAACTCTTATTGGTAGCAGGCACCCAGTCGTGTTGCCAATCGGAATTGGTCGATTGTGAAGTCAGCACCAAATTATCCGACTCTACTATGAAATAATCACCATCTTGTTTACTAGCCGATTCTCCGCTATGAGGGGCATCATCATTAATACCATTGTCACGAATATACAAAATGTATGATTGGCCCGCCTGCAGCACACCACTCACACTATCGTCATCATCGCCGTCCATATTATCATCCACAATGCTAAAACTGGTATTATCAAAAATAGCAGTCACAGTCAAGCATACATCGCGTCCATTACTGTTATTGTTAGGCGGCACAAATATCTCAAAATATGTAGAAGCCTCCCCTACTGCAAATAATGGGCTAAGGGCTCCCGACAATACAAAAGCAAACAAAAGTGCTTTAAGAATAATAAGGTTGTGTTTTTTTTCCATGATTTTTCATTAATTCATTCAAGCATATATGAGAAAACCTTGCCATTTTTTCATATTACTGATTTTGTGCAACTTGACAATATAAAAATATTCCCATTCTGGGAATTGCTCCATTATTAGGATGCTTTGTTGGGAAATTTTTTTTCAATGCTGCGCTTGGGGAAGGGCTTAAGCATGCATCAACTATTATTGATATAACTTTCACTAAGTGAATGTTTCTGCTCCAAATAGTTTGTCTGCTTTTATACTTAGTTTAGGAGAAAACAGCAAGTGGTCATTTAGTCTACTTTCATTGAACCTTTGGAATCTGTAGAGGAGTTCAGCGTGCGACTTTCAAGCAACTTCCACCTTGATAAGTGATTTGAATTCTAAATTCGTACAAAATGGGGAGAAACCCTTACTATAAAGCACAATAGAGTTTTCAGTTTCAACGAAACATATCACGCTGGAAACAAGGAAATAAAGTTTTATAAAAACGCTAAATATCGACTATTTTATTTTATCTCGAATCAGATCAACGATTCGGGACAGAATGGTATGGAAGTTTAAAACCACTTCATGCAGTTCTTCCTGAGGGGTATTTCCGGGGTGCTCAATAATAGGTAATAAAGGTATGAGCTGCTGCATCTTCATTAAAGTTATGGAAGGCTTCATCTTATGTACTAAACGGCCTATCTTCGTATAATCGCCTGCAGGCAGTAGTTCACTGATCTCATCGAGCAAGCCCGGTGTTGAATCTAAGAACATATCAATTAATTTATTGAGCTGTTCTCTATCATTATTCACAATCTGACCTAAAGCATCCAAATCAAATTGAACCTGGGCAGGTTCTTCTTCTGGTTCAGGCACACTAAGCTCTATATCATCTGATGCATCAGACACGTCAGATTCCTCAAATCCAAATGATTCGTCAGGTTTATGGGGTTTATCAGAAGCTAAAAACTTGATCAGGAGAGTCAATAAATCATTCGGTTCAAACGGCTTGGTAAGAAAATCATTCATCCCGACCGCCAAACACTGGTCTACATTATCCTTCATTGCATTGGCCGACAAGGCAATAATTGGCATGTTTTGCTTAAGCTGACGGCGGATATACATGGTGGCCTGCATGCCATCCATCACCGGCATCTGCATATCCATCAGCACCAAATCAAAAGCTTCCTGCTGTACTTTATCCACAGCATCCTGTCCATCTACAGCTTCCACTACACTTATGTTCCACTTCTTAAATAAAGAAACCACGACAAAACGGTTGATACTATGATCATCCACCACCAGGATTCTTTTATCTTTTATCATATCCGGGCTTAGTGCAATGCCTTTTTTCTCATCATCAATAGTCAATTCTCCAACCTTGAAAGGTAAAGTCACCGTAAACACACTGCCCTGTCCTTTGACACTTTTCACCGTTACCTTGCCCTCCATCAGCTCTACCAGCTGCTTGACAATAGTAAGCCCCAAGCCTGTTCCACCATATCTACGGGTTACCCCACTATTTTCCTGTGTGAAATTATCAAAAATCCGATCTAGCTTATCTTCATCTATTCCTATACCTGAATCTTCGATAGTAAAACGTAACACCCCGCCCCCTTTATTATCAACAGACAAGAGGCGACAACTAAGATGAATAAAACCTTCCGATGTGAATTTAAGAGAATTACCAATTAAATTAATCAAGATCTGACTTATACGTACAGGATCTCCCTTTATGTATTCCGGTATATTTGGGTCAATATAACTGGTCAGACGCAAGTTCTTTTCCTCTGCCTTAAACTCCATAGTACGGACGACATTACTCAGAACTTTACATATATTAAGGTTTATGTTTTCAATATTTAGCTTACCAGCTTCTATCTTAGAGAAATCCAAAATCTCATTAATGATGACCAACAAATTTTCTGAGGAAGTCAGGATAGCCTCATTATAATCTTTTTGTTCTTTGTCTAAGGATGAATCTTCCAACAAACGTGACATTCCGATGATAGCATTAAGCGGAGTACGTATTTCGTGACTCATATTGGCAAGGAAACGGCTCTTTGACTTATTGGCTTCCTCAGCCAGCACACGAGCTTCTTTTAACAGATCCAACATGGTACTCAGCTTGGTCACGTCACGGTATTGCCACAAGTGCCCACTGTATACTCCGTCTATTATAATAGGAATAAAATCCCGCTCAAACATACGTCCATCGGCCAGTTTCATCTTTTGGCCAATCACCATTTGTCTCTTCTTCAGCGTTTCGTCTATAACTTCCAAAAACGGCACATCTGAGCTAAAACACTTACGGACATTAGTACATACAAAAGAGCACTCGGTACCTATCAAGTCTTCTGGTTTTGTATCCAATCCAAAATAGTTAATAAACTGATCGTTTATAAGTACTATTTTGCGGTCTTGATCTTCTACCAAAATGGCTTCTTGCATATTTTGAATAAGGTGAGAAAGACGGGCCGTAGTACGGCTCAAAGATGTAGCAGATTCTTTGGCGCTACGCTCGGCCTCCAGCTTTTTCTCGGCATTGTACAATGAGCGCTGGTGGTATAGGCAGGCATTAATCGAAACTGTGAATTTCTGAATGATGTTTTGAAGCTTATTGAGCATGGTCATGCTCGTACGCGTATGTGTCATAGAGGAGTAAATCTTCAGAAAACCTATTCCCTCTAAACGATAATAAGCTAAAACACCGCCTCTTATATTGGTTTCTGCCGAAAAATGATCTTCCCAATCGGGGTCTTTATCAGTGACCTTTATGACCGGATTTTTTTCTAATTCCTGAAGAATAAAATAATCCTCATCAAGGGTACGGGTTTTCAATTTAACTTCCGGATTGGCATAAATAGCTTTTAGCTTTTTACTGTCCTCACTCCCTGGAAATTTTGATTCTTTTACCCAAACAGAACAATAATCCAAGTTACGCCGCGACATCAAAACCGAAAGAAAACTATCACAGTTTTCGTCCAGGTCCAGTGTACCACCTATCGAAAGTGATAATTCGTACAGCAATAATATATCTTGAATTAAATCTTCTGTCATAACGATTACATGAGACCAACAACAATAGTTTTATTCAAAAACTCAAGATAACCTCTACCATAAGTAGATATCTCGCCAATGGTCAACATACCTTCAACACTTACCCCCTCCTTTTGTTCATCTATATGCTCCTTAATTAAATCTAAAGATCTGCTATAGTCATCATCTAAGAATAACGCTCTTGATATACAATCCACTATAAATGTTTGAGAAAAGTCAGCATCTTTAGTTGCTATCTCAACAGCCTCATGAGCAGCTTCAATCAAATTTTCGGTGCTGCCTTTCAGGATGTCAATCACGACATTTTCGCTTACTTCTCCAACACATAGCAGAGATCCGTCTTCATCAGTCGAGATAGGATCCCGAACCACATATTCGCTCTCAGCACGCTTAATACCAAAAGGATAGCCCTTTGCAATATCAAAGAAATTTTCGACCGTTAAGGTCTGTTGTCTATCCTCTTCCACCACTTGTTTATACACTTCAAAAGCATTTTGCCAGTTGATTTCTTCTATCTTGGTCTTACTTGTTTGTGTGGCCACAAAAGGACCGGAAACTTTTTCCCAACCATGTTTCACTCCTGTAGATATTGTTTTACTCGTTAGTAATAGAATAGCTGCATCCTGTAAGGCTCCTTCGTTGGTAAACAAACAAGGTTGTTTAACAAAAGAAAGTGAACCAGCACCACCACCTATGTATTTCACACGATTTCCTAATAAATTGAAAATAGAGGATAAAAACGAGGAAATATTATCAGATAAACCATCTACTAATAAAATAGCATCACCGTAGGAATCGTCAGACATCTGCGATAAACATTCAGGATTTTCAAATTTTTTATCCGTAATACCCCTATATATCAAAGGCTTAGTTTTAGCCGGAATAATTTTAACCAAAGCACCATTTTCCTTCTTTTCGCCTTCTCCAATAATACCGGGAAAAATGCCACCAAAAAACGGTACGCCTATGATGTTAAGAGCATGAACTAAAGCATCTAAATCCAATCCTGCTTTTTCACAAAGACTCACCATCACGACATCGCCCTCGCGCACCTTAAGGGTAAATACTGCGCTTACAACTTTTTCTATTGTTACTTCAGGAATATACATTTGCTAATTCTATTTTTATGCGATTCCTACTAAGCAAATTTAATGCTAAAATGCATCCAACTGTTTCTCTGCAATTTAAACTTGGCACATGACGAAACATTGTCCCATTACAGGAAGACGATTCCCAAAATGGGATTTCCGCGAGTTGTAAAAGCAAAATCCAGCAAAATAGTAGCCCGGAATCATAATTAGATAGACAGTAATAAAATTAAGCGGAATGGCTTCAAAACAAAAGCAAGAATCACAGAACTTTAACCGCATAATCCCTATTATTTCTATCGCCCGGAAAATTTAACTCTATACAATGCATTTAAATCACAACAAACACCACAAAAAGACTACTTTTTTGCGATTCTTACACTCAGAACTCCACCACAAACCATCAATTTAACATTTTATCACTACAAGATTATATTTAATCATTTTTTAACAATAAACAAGGGTGTTTATATTGTATTATAATCGTATTTTTGCCAACTAATAATAAAAATGACAACAACTATGTCTCAGTATGTAAACAAAACCAAAATCATCGCAACCATCGGACCCGCCACATCCTCCAAAGAAAAGTTACGCGAACTGTTTGAAGCCGGCGTTAATGTATGCCGCCTTAACTTTAGCCACGGAACACATGACGATCATTTACAAGTTATTAACCGTATTCTGGAGCTCAATGAAGAAATGAACCTTCATACCGCTATGTTGGCCGATTTGCAAGGGCCTAAGCTGCGCATTGGAGATGTTGAAAACAATGGCATTGAACTAAATGAAGGAGATGAGCTTTCTTTTGTAAACACGCCTTGTATGGGCAATAAAGAACGGGTTTATATGAGCTACCCACTCTTTGCTACTGATGTAGCTATTGGCGATACCGTACTTATCGACGACGGCAAGATTAAACTTGAAGTATTAGAAACCAATGGAAGCAATACCGTGAAAGCAAAAGTCATCTTTGGCGGCGTACTTTCTTCAAAAAAAGGGGTTAACCTACCTAAAACAAGGATTTCGCTCCCCAGCCTCACCCCAAAAGATATCGCTGATGCTCAATTTGCTTTAGATCACAACGTGGACTGGATTGCCCTCTCTTTTGTGCGTAGTGCTCAAGACATTCTGGACTTAAGAAAAATAGTGGATGAGAAAGGAAAACACACCAACATCATAGCAAAAATAGAAAAACCCGAAGCTATAGTTGAAATCGACAACATCATAGAAAACAGTGATGCCATAATGGTAGCGCGCGGCGATTTGGGTGTTGAACTTCACTTTTCCGAAGTTCCACTGAAACAAAAAATGATCGTAGATAAATGTCTGGCACATGCTAAACCCGTTATCATTGCTACCCAAATGATGGAAAGCATGATTACCAACTTCAGCCCTACCCGTGCCGAAGCCAACGATGTGGCCAATGCAGTAATAGACGGAGCATCGGCAGTCATGCTAAGTGGCGAAACCAGTGTGGGAAAATACCCTATCGAAGTCATCAAAGCAATGAGTAACATTATTAGCGATGCCGAACAATACGGCTACAAATATCACCGTAAACAAAAACCGGAGATCGGAAAAGACACCTTTATTTTGGATTCTACCTGCCATACAGCTGCTGGCATGGCCAAACAATCTAAAGTTAATGCTATTGTTGCTGTAACCTATAATGGCGACAGTGTTCGCCGCATAGCGAGCTATCGCCCCAAAGCAGATATTTATGCTTTTACACCTAACACCTATAAGCTGAGACAGTTGTCTTTGGTATGGGGCGTACAACCATACAAATCTGATGATTTTATGTTCACCAACGATGCGGTAGAATACACACTGACCACGCTTTTTAATGCTAAGAAAATAGATATTGGCGAATTGGTTGTAAGTGTTGGAACCCTTCCTATGAATAAAAAAGGAAATACCAACATGGTGAAATTTTCTTATTACCT
The DNA here is from genome assembly GCA_002408065.1 of Bacteroidales bacterium UBA5342. GTDB lineage: Bacteria > Bacteroidota > Bacteroidia > Bacteroidales > UBA5342 > UBA5342. The sequence continues at coordinate 40,669 of DHQI01000129.1, read as the reverse complement.
GAATGATGTTATAGAAAGAGAATCCTAAAAGAGGAGCGCCCCTACGGATACCCTATTATACAACACAAAAGTCCGGCTATCACTATGATAACCGGACTTTTTTAACGTCCTCCGCTTTCCTTTCAAAAAACAATATTGATTAATTTTTCTTCATCTCTATTATCATTCTATATGTCAGCCATTTTTCCTTTCAGAATTCAACGCTATATAAAATAGTCGCAGCAATCATTTAAATTTCATTTCTCATCTACTAACCCACATCTCCCTGATAAACAGAGCTATTCACCCCACAATAACTATCTAAATCACGATTTAACGCCCGGAGTTTCTCCCTACTTTCTTTTAACCTGATCTGTGTTTTCACACATCGTATCAAATCTCTAGTGTCAAAGGGTTTTTCGACATAGCCTTGTACACCACAGTCCAACTCTGAGACCCGGCTTTTCCGTCCATCCGCCTCTTTAAAGCATACAATAGGAGTATCGATCGTTTTAAACTGATTCCTTATGATGGCACAAGACTCAAAGCTATTCAGCTCAGGCAACAATACATCCATCAAAATGAGATCGAAAATTTTTCTTTTAATCGTATTCATAGCCATTTTCCCATTTACAGCTAATTCTACATCATACCCCTCTTCTCTCATTATAGTCCCCAATTCTTTCAAGTATTGAGGATCAATACCTACTACTAATACTTTTGGTTCCATAATAGTTTATTTTAGTTTTTAACAGCAACGAATCAACAAATGATTGTTAAATTCACTGACAAAACTAAAGCCTAAAAGCCCCCATCTATAGAGAATTTCACCTATTCATAAAATATACGTGATTCACCTAGCTAACTTATTGAGGAAAACAACATGCATAAGCCTGCAATCGTTGACAACTATATACAAGAAACTTACAAGATAAAAACCACAAAAGAAGATATCTAAAAAAAACAAAAAAGCCTGAAAAACCCTTAAAACAAAGACATCTGAATATTGTCTTTATCCACCTTAAACGGCACTTTGAAGTGTCCTAATTCAAATAGTTTATATACAATCTGAGCTTCATGCTCAGCATCATCAAGGCCGCGATGAGCTTCTACATAGCGGGTTTTATTGCCAAAGAAATGCTCCCAAGCCTCTTCTACCGTTGGCCACTTGTAACTTTTGTAGCCATATTTATTAGGCAACTGACAAATGGGTGTAGCCACCTTCATAGGGCAAGGCAAATCTTTGATGGCAAAGCCCCGGTCGCGCAAAAAATCAAAATCAAAATCCTTATTAAATGCTGTAGCGTAATACTGATCAAAAAGCTGCTGAATCTTTTCACGTTGTACTTCTAAACCCGGTGCCGCTGCCACCTCCTCGTAGCTAAGGTCTGAGTTCTTAAAAATCCAACCAAAAGCACCTTTGGTATGATGTGGACCAAACCCCTCTTCCTTCACCAGAGAATTATATATGGGCGTAATCATCCCTGTTGCTAAATTTAATTTAACAATACCTATTTCTACTATTTTACCACCTTTATCCAAAAAACCTGTGGTCTCTATATCTACGACTATTATATCATTCATTATATATTATTTTTCGAACTTCAAAATTATAAACAACTAAAAACGGTGTAAAAATGAGAAACACATATAGAGAGGAATTGTTGACAACTTTATAGATAAATCCATTTCATAAGTATGACCAAGCGTTAGTAGGATTGATATTCCCTCAACAAAAAAAATCCCCAAGTAAATAACCCGGGGACTTAACGATAAATTTTCAAATTCCTTCACCTTCGGCAATGCGCTCCCAAAACACCACACTGGCATCGGGCAAACGCCACATTCAGAAAGCTGAATCGTTTATAATAAATCAAGCATTATACAATTTCTCTTTCAAAGCCTGCACCTTATCATCTGATATATAGTTATCGTAAGAGGTCAGCTTATCAATGATACCGTTAGGAGTAATCTCAATCACACGATTCACTACTGTATTAATAAATTCGTGGTCATGCGATGCCATAAGCACCACACCTTTATAATTAATCAAACCATTATTGAAGGCCTGGATAGACTCCAAGTCTAAGTGGTTAGTCGGGTTATCAAGCGTTATCACGTTAGCGCCACGCATCATCATACGCGACAGCATACAACGCACTTTTTCTCCTCCTGAACATACCTTGGCTTTTTTATCAATGTCTTCGCCTGAGAAAAGCATTTTACCCAAGAATCCACGTACGAATGCCTCTTCTGTATTATCGGTAAACTGCGCTAACCAATCGAAAAGATTATAATCATTTTCAAAGAAAGAACTGTTGTCCAGCGGCAAATAGCCGGTAGTCACCGTCACGCCCCATTCGTATTCGCCGGCATCAGCTTTACGGTTACCATTGATGATTTCAAAAAGGGCCGTCATAACACGCGTATCACGCGAAAGGAAAACCACTTTTTCCCCTTTCTCGATGGTAAAATCCAAATCTTTAAACAGAGGCTCTCCATCTATTGTGGCACTCAAACCCTTTACCGAAAGCACATTATTACCCACCTCACGGTTGGGCTGTAACACGATACCCGGATATCGACGACTCGATGGCTCAATATCCTCAATACTAAGCTTCTCCAACATCTTTTTACGACTCGTTGTCTGCTTACTCTTAGCCACATTGGCCGAAAAACGTGAGATGAATTCCTGAAGCTCTTTCTTCTTCTCCTCCATCTTTTTATTCTGCTGACTCTGCTGACGCGCAGCCAACTGACTACTCTGATACCAGAAGCTATAGTTACCACCAAACATCTTCACCTTACCAAAGTCGATATCCACAATAGAAGTACACACACTATCCAGGAAGTGACGGTCGTGCGATACCAGTATCACTGTATTTTCGAAATTAGCTAAAGCATCCTCCAGCCACTGCACCGTTTCAAGGTCAAGGTCGTTGGTAGGCTCATCCAGTAGCAGGTTGTCCGGATTTCCAAATAGCGCTTGAGCCAGTAGCACACGCACCTTCATCTTAGGGTCTATATCGCCCATCAGCATATAGTGCAACTCCTCCTTCACGCCCAGCCCGCTCAGCATAATGGCAGCATCGCTCTCAGCATTCCAGCCATCCATCTCTGCAAACTGCTCTTCCAGCTTAGCAGCCACCATACCATCCTCGTCCGAGAAATCCTCCTTCATATATATGGCATCCTTCTCCATCTTCACCTTCCACAATTCTTCGTAGCCCATCATCACCGTGTCGAGCACCGTATTGGCATCATATTCGTGGTGGTCCTGCTTCAGCACAGACATACGCTCGCCCGAACCCATAGACACACTACCGCGTGTAGGGTCAAGGTCGCCCGAAAGCATACGCAGAAAAGTTGATTTTCCTGCACCATTGGCACCTATAATGCCGTAGCAGTTACCAGGCGTAAATTTTAAATTTACCTCTTGAAACAAAGGCTTTGTGTCGAACTGAATCGCTAAATCTTGTACTGTTATCATCGTATTAATTTCTTGTCATTTTTTGAACTTGCAAAGATACGTTCTTTCTACTAATGATTAAAGCTTTTCATCCATCGAAAACAAATGATTTTTGGGGTGGCCGGGCAGGCTATCCACTGTACCTCCTGCTCTGTATTGCTCGTTTTGCTATGGTCGCGGATAGTAGCTTCCCTTGGTCGCTCTCCCGCTCCCGGCAAAAACGGCAATACAGAGCCATCGGTGCCGTTCCTATCCTTGCCACTACTAACTTAGTATATTAACCTCGATCTTTTTAACATTTTTTCAGATTCCAGTTACATCTTTTATCCCCAACATTATTACTACAAGCTTTTTACTATCTTTGTTGAACTATGAGTAATATCCGAAAAGCCACCATACAAGACTGCGACCAACTATCTACACTTCTGTGTTTTCTGTTTGAACAAGAAGCTGACTTTAGTCCCGATACTGTTTTACAAGAAAAAGGCTTAAAAACCATCATTAAAAATCAAAACATAGGTAAGATATTGGTTTTAGAAAACGACGGAAAAATCATTGCCATGGTTAACCTGCTCTTCACCATAAGCACTGCGCTGGGGGGCAAAGTGGCCATTCTCGAAGATATGGTCGTGCATCCCGACTTTCGTTCAGGAGGATATGGTAGTGAGCTTTTACAAGCCGCCATTGTCGAAGCCAAATACTCCGGCTGCAGCCGCATCACCCTGCTTACCGATCTCAACAATCACAAAGCCCAGGCTTTCTACCGTAAACATGGTTTTGAAAGCTCTGCCATGACCCCCTACCGCTTATCTCTCTAATTTTTTCTTTCTCTAAAGATATTTTTATCATTTTTTATCTTTTGTGTAAGTTATTTTCACACCTTTTTATCTCACACAAAAGATATTATTTTAGCTTTTTTATCTTTTTAATATGATATTTTTAATGCTTTTTATCTTATCCAAATGATATTTTTAGACTTTTTTATCTTATTAACAGTTGACTTTCCACCATTTTTCATATACATTTGCCACAAATTGTAAAGTATGAAAAAGGATATACTAAAAATAATCATCAAGGAAGAATACAGTATCCTAAAAAAATTTGACATTAGCGGACGGGAATATCTACTTGAACCTAAGGCTAATTATGTTTTTTGCGGCGTGCGTCGTTGTGGCAAAAGCTACCGTCTTTACAATGAAATCCACCGCCTCAACAAAAAGAAAATCCCTTTTGTTTTTATCAATTTCGAGGATGAGCGCTTTGTAGAGTTCAAAGTAGAACATTTTAACCTCATCATAGAGGCTGCTCAGGAACTGTACGGCGAGTGCAAGCATTTTTTCTTTGACGAGATACACAACATCCACGGTTGGGAGAAGTTTGTACGCCGCCTGGCCGATGCCAAATACCACGTTTACGTCAGTGGCAGCAATGCCAAAATGCTAAGCAAGGAAATCGGTAGTGTACTGGGCGGACGCTATATGACACAAGAAGTTTTCCCGCTTTCTTTCAGGGAATTTCTTTCATTCCGTAAGGTCAGTCTGGAAAAAGACTACGAATTCTCCGAACAACGTTTTAAGATCAAGCAGCTGTTTGAAGCTTATTTCTACTATGGCGGTTTTCCCGAACTTATTCATTTTAATAATGCCAAAGAATACCTGAGCAGCATTTATATGAAGGTGCTGTTTGGCGACATTATAGCGCGCAACGGCATTCAGAACGAAAAAGTATTGCGCCTTTTGGTAAAGAAACTGGCCGAAAGCGTTAACAATGAAACTTCAATAAACCGCATCAGGAATCTAATAATTTCTACCGGAGCCAAACTGGGCAGCAACACTCTGCAGGAATACCTGGAATACCTGAAAGATGCCTACCTCATTTTTCCATTGCATAACGTGGTATCACAATTTGCAGAGCGCGAGGCTAAAAAGAAATATTACTTTGTAGATCAAGGCGTTTTAAACCTATTTTTGCTGAATCAAAATTCAAAGCTCTTGGAAAACATTGTTTTCTTACACCTTTACAAGCAATTTGGCGAAGGCCTGTTTTATTACAAGCGCAATTACGAAGTGGATTTCTGCATTCCTTCAGAAGGTCAACTGATACAGGTCTGCTATTCTATTGATGATCCCGAAACCCGCAAAAGAGAACTCAAAGCACTCATGGCCGGACAAAAGGAACTAAACGCCAAAAAGCTTATGATTATCTCTTACGACGAAGAGGAAGTGATCGAACACAAAGGCTTTGATATTCCGGTTGTACCGGTTTGGAAATGGCTATTGAAAAGCTAAAAAAAGAAAAAATGTTTCATCCATTACCCCACGTAAAACACGAAGAACTACCACAGCGCTTTACCTATCCTTTTCATTACGAGGCCCATCCCCTGTGCCGGCTGGCCGCAGAAAAACTTCAGAAAAAGTTAAGCGAATGGCAATGGGACAAGCTCAGTATTGGTAAAATGTTTGGCGTTCTTTTGGCTCGAAACCCCAAAGGAGAAATTGGCTTTTTATGCGCCTATTCGGGCAATCCTACAGCTAATATGGATAAAGAATTCTTCGTTCCACCTATCTTTGACTATCTGGATGAGGATACTTTTTTCTTCAAAGGAGAACAAGAACTCATTGGCATTAATCAAGACATCCAGAATCTTATACAAGATTCAGACTTCCAAAACACAAAAGCAAATCATGAAGAAATAAACCTTAGGGCAGAACGCGAAATAAAACAACAAAAAGAGTTTAACAAGCAAGCTAAACACAAACGCCAGCAAAGGCGTCTGCATGGCAAAAATCAATTGAATAAAGAAGACTTCACAGCTTTAGAATTACAACTTAACCGTGAAAGTCAACATCAAAAAGCAGAGCTAAAACGCTTGCAAAAACATTGGAATCAAAAAATAGAAACTGCCCGCATCCCTCTCGTCGATAATCAGCAACAAATCAAAAGCCTTAAAACACTCCGACAAGAAAAGTCTGCAAGCTTACAAAATCAGCTTTTTGAGCAATACCAACTACTAAATGCTCAACTCGAATGCAAAGGATTAAGTTCTATTTTTCAAGAATATGACGACTCTTACCCACCTGCAGCCTCCGGCGATTGTGCTGCCCCCCGCCTTTTGCAATATGCCTATTCAAATCATTTACACCCATTAGCTATGGCGGAATTTTGGTGGGGAAAATCACCTAAAACAGTCATTCGCAAAGCCGGCCGCTTTTACCCCTCATGCCGCAGCAAGTGCGAACCTATCCTCAGCCACATGCTAAAAGGATTAGAGGTAGAGAAAAACCCACTTATAAGCCATAGCCATAAAGAAATCAGCATTATCTACGAAGACGACGTATTAATGGTCATCAATAAACCAGCCGGTCTCCTGTCCGTTCCCGGCAAGACAAAACAAAAGTGCATCGCTGAAGTTTTAACAGAAATGCGTAACGATCTAAAAGACATCTTCATCGTTCATCGTTTGGACATGACCACCTCTGGTCTGTTGCTCATCGCCAAGAATGAGAAAATATACAAACTTCTGCAGCAACAGTTTTTAGAAGGAAAGGTGCAAAAACGCTACGAAGCCCTCTTGGATGGTATTATCAAGAAAGAAAAAGGTAAAATAGAACTGCCTCTGCGTGTAGATCTGGATAACCGCCCTCAACAAATGGTGTGTTTTGATCACGGAAAACCAGCTTTAACAATTTGGAAAAAGATTAAGGAAACAGACGGCAAAACCAGAGTCTCC
>DHQI01000129.1:8755-33336 GCA_002408065.1 Bacteroidales bacterium UBA5342 | reverse complement strand
CGTCTCCTTCTATCCTATCACCGGCCGCACACACCAGCTACGCGTACAGGCAGCTCATCCTCTCGGCCTCAACACCCCAATCATTGGAGATAATCTTTACGGAACAAAAGCTGAACGTTTAATGCTACACGCCGCCAACTTAGAATTTACACATCCCGTTTCGGGAAAAAAGATGAAGATACAATCGAAGGTGGAGTTTTAATGACTTAAACCCCTACAAATCTCTACCCCTCAGCGTATACTTCGACTCAGTGGTTGCTTAGCTTATTGAAGGGCTCAGTGCACCGCTCTGCGATACAATCTCAACGAGCATAGCGAATACTACACCTTAAACCTCCACACCTCAAAATTATATTTACTAATGCGCGAATATAGCATTCGTTCAGTAATATCCAACTGCTTGGCAGCCTTAGCAATATTACCTTTACTGGCCACTAAAGCCTCACGTATCAATTGACGCTCCAGCTTTTCCACATAAAAAGTCAGGCCTTTTTTCGATGCCGTATTAGAAGCGTCTGCAGTTTGCAAAGTAGGCGGTAAATTGTGGCTTTGTACAACCCCGTCCGAAGATAAGATACAAGCGCGCTCTATGACATTTTCCAGTTCTCTAATATTACCCGGCCAACGATAAACCATCAGCATATCAAGGGCTGAAGTCGTCACCCTTTTTATGCGCGTGCGGTTCTTATTATTAAATTTTGATATAAAATGATCGACCAACAAAGGGATGTCATTACGACGCTCACGCAAGGATGGAATAAAAATAGGAAAAACATTGATACGGTAGTAAAAATCTTCACGGAATGTTCCCTCCGAAATCGCTTGTTCCAAGTTACGGTTAGTGGCACACACAATGCGTACATCCGCCTTAATGGTTTCTGTACCACCTATACGCTCAAATTCCAGCTCCTGCAAAATACGCAATAACTTCACCTGAGTAGTCAGCGGCAAATCACCAATCTCATCCAAAAAAATAGTTCCTCCTTTAGCCAGTTCAAAGCGTCCTTTGCGACGACTGTCAGCTCCTGTAAAAGCCCCTTTTTCGTGACCAAAAAGCTCACTTTCTATCAAACTATCCGGCAGAGCTGAGCAGTTAACTTTTATCAAAGGTCTGTCAGCTACCGGACTTGCCGCATGAATAGCCTCAGCTACCAGTTCCTTACCACAACCGCTCTCACCACGAATGAGCACAGTAGAATGAGTAGGCCCCACCATCTCAATAAGGTTATACAAATCCTGCATCTTGCCGGAGTTACCCACCATATTAAAGGACTTACTATCTCCGGCTAATCGTTTCTGAAGGCCCTCATTTTCACGCTGCAAACGATCCAACTCAAGACGTTGTTTACGGCTCACATCTAATGATTTAACAATCATACTTCCGATAATGGAAAGTAAACGTTTATGATCTTCAAGGTAAAGATCAGTAGTGTACTCTTTGGTTAGGCTGAGTGTGCCGGCCACTTTACCATCATCCAGCACAGGCACACAGATAAAGCTAAACTCCTTGCCCTCACGTACCAGACGCGACTTTGTTTTATTTAAGAAGATATTGGTTTGAGAAATTTTTGGAATAACTACCGCACGTTGCATCTCCACCACACGACCCACTATGCCCTCACCTGGTTTATACTGCCCCCGATCCTGCTGCGTTTTATTAAGACCATAGGCCAGCTCTATAGAAATAGTATTGGAACTCTTGTCAAAAATCGTCAGAAAAGAACTCTCACCTTCTAAAGATTCGCACAGGTGTTGCAAGACCAAATATAACTCTTCCCGGTTATTTTTTCGCTGCATCAGGCGCATTGAAATCTCCGAAAGTAAAGTCAAATCTTTGTCGTTGTAGCAGCTTCCGTTATTATTAGGACATCTCATAAATTATCATTTGTATACCACCACAAAAATACACATTATTATCATTTATCAAGCATTTTATTTTCTTTTTTATCTTTTATGATTCCACTTTGCATCATTTATGAAAACGACAACCCTGCTTTTAACAACAAAATGACACTTTCTCCTCATTACAAAACACAACAACACAATTCAGCATCATATATAGACATAAAATCAATATTTTATCACATTCCACGTACTTTTCAACACTAAAAGATGCTTACACCGCAAAATCAATAGAAACTGATTTAAATAAGCACCACACTGTCGAATTCGGTTTGAGGCACATACGATGAATAGATTCAGCCGAAATCTCGACCACAATTTGCACACCCACATTCACCACACAGAGGTTTACATTACTACCATTAATGATTTCCACTACGACACCTTCCAATTGGTTTTGTACCGAGATACCCTGCACATAACGGTCGGCTAAAGCAATATCATCGGCTCTGACAAAGAGTTTGACCCTGTTATTATTAATCAAATGAAAACGTTTATCACTATAAACAGCATTGATGCGATCGGGCAGGTTGACATTGTGCAGCTTTGCCATTCCCCGCTCCAGATCGACATCTTCCACCCTCATATCAAGGGTGTTTACAAAAACATTACTTCCTAAGAGCTGACGCACTTCCGGCACTTTCAGCAGTGAGGTATATTCTCCATGACCTAAACAACGGCCATTATTGATGATAAACAAACGGTCACTCAGTTTTAGTAAATCAGTGATATCATGACTCACCACCACAATTGGGATTTTCACCGATTGATGTATTTTGTATAAAAAAGGGAGAATCTGATTGCGCAGATGATTGTCAAGAGCCGAGAAAGGCTCATCGAGCAAAAGCAACTCAGGGGACGATAAGAGCGAACGCCCCAAAGCGGTACGCTGGCGTTCCCCACCTGATATTTTGGAGGGCTTGCTCTTCAGCACATGCTCTAGCTGCAACATATCCACAACCTCTTCATAACTCAAACCTTTTGCCGTCTTTTTGAGACCATAACGTAAGTTTTTCTCCACCGTAAGATGAGGAAACAAACGACCTTCCTGGAAAACATAACCAATGCGACGGTCCTCTATCTCTTCATTAATTTTCCGCTCTTTGCAATAAACCAAACGCCCATTAATGCTGATATGCCCCTCTTCGGGGTGTTCCATTCCGGCTATTGATTTCAGCAGCGACGTTTTACCTGATCCACTCGGCCCAAAAACACCAGTGATTCCGGGCACAAACATCTCTTTGACCCTTAAATCAAAATTATCTCGTTTTAATATGATGTCAACATCTACCATGTGAGTGAATGAGTGAGTGAATATTTATAAGGTCTTATTTCAAACCACAATTGGAACTTTAAATATTGGTTTTTAACTTTTAATTTTAACCCTCCTAACAAACACTTCCGACAAAGCCATAGCCATTAGTGATATCAATACCGAGACCAAAACCAAGCTCAAAGTGGCTCCTTCTTGTCCGGGTATTTGCATATAAGAATAAATGGCCAAAGGAATAGTCTGTGTTTCCCCGGCTATGTTTCCTGCAAAAGTAATAGTGGCACCAAACTCACCCAAAGAACGGGCAAAAGACAGAATGATGCCAGACAAAACACCCGGCAAAGCCAAAGGCACCGTTATTTTAAGAAAGGTCGCCATCTTTTTAACCCCCAAAATCCTGGAGGCTTCTTCAAGTCCCGGATCGACCATCTCAATGGCAGCCTTTACCGATCTCAACATCAAAGGAAAAGACACCACTACAGCCGCCAAAACGACTCCACCAAAGCTAAAAGCTAACTTCACATTAAAATAATCATTCAGATACGAACCAATAAAACCATTAGAGCCAAAAATTAATAACAACAAATACCCTGTAGTCACAGGTGGCATCACCATAGGCAAGTGTAATAGACTCTCAAGAAGTGCCTTTCCCGTAAAATTGCAACGTGCCAACTTGTACCCCACCCCCAATGCTAAAGGCAATGAAATAAGCGTACACAACAATGCCACCCTCAAGGATAAGCCTATCGCTTGCCATTCTTCTATGTTGAAACCTAAAAATTCCATTTAAAGTATAAAAGCTCTTACTCTCGAAATTCTAAAAACCGTTATAGATAACAGATACATTCTCTTATTTTACAAAACCATATTTTAGCCAAATATTTTCCACCTCAGCAGAAGAAATATAATCGTAAAAAGCTCTGGCTGCTACATTTTCTGCATCACAAAGCGAGGCTATATAATTAATGGCCGGATACGCGGCAGCATCAACCCTTAACAATACCTTAACATTACTGGATATCAGCGCATCGGTAGTGTAAACAAACCCCAAAGGAGCTTCTCCTAATTCTACTGTCATCAGCGCAGTACGGACATCTTTACAGAGCAAAAGATGGTCCTTTACCTCGTCATAACTGTTGTAATACCTCAAAGCTTCGGTAGCATAACGCCCCGCCGGCACATGTTTTGGATTACCCATGGCCAAACGCCCCTTTGTTAATAACCTTTTAATTTTCAAGGTTGAATCAATATCCTCCTGACTAAAATCACTATCAATAGAACTAATCAGCACCAAGCCATTAGCCGCTACTTTTTGTTGAAAAGCAGTATCTACTAAACCCCGTTTAGCAACATATTCGGCCCACTTCACATCGGCAGCCAGATACACATCTGCTTCAACACCTTGCTCCATCTGACGTGCCAGAGTACCACTCGAAGCTATATTCAAAGCTACCTTAGTAAGCGAATTTACCTCAAAACTATCCACCAGCTCTTGCATCGCAGTTGTCAGGCCGGCAGCACAAAACACCATTAATTGCTTATCGGTCTTTGTTTGACATGCTGTCAAGAAAAACAAGCTCAGAAGCATATATATCAAACGCGTTCCTATCATTAAGCTTCTGCTTTACTTAATCCGTACGCTTCGATCATTTTTCCAAACCCAATAATCTTGACCAACTGCTCAACATCCGGTACTTTGGCCGGTATGGGTTCCAGCGAACAATAGCTCTGAAACTTGTTCATAAAACGAGCAGAACTCTTCCACTCTTCGGGCACCTCTTCGACACTTTCGAGTTCGCGCAACATCATAGATATCCCACTATGATCCACTATCTTGTCATAAGACATCAGCACATGTGTCAGCACGGCCTCTATGCCTAATGACACCATATTATAAACCACTTCTGCTCCCAATTTAGTCGTTGCGGCATCAATTTTAGAGGTCTTCTTAAGGTAGTTCAATCCTTCTAGTAATGTTTCGTTCTTTTTCATGTGTTTTAATTTAGATGATAGACTGTATGACTTTAGAGATCAGACAGACTTGTTTTTAATCATTTATCTGTGTATCAATTTCTTGTATCATGAATGTTTTATGTTTTTATACTTTTAATGAGCACTTGGTTCTCACCCAATAAGCATACTCACCTTGTTAAATACTCTACGCCACAACTAACTACGAAACAGTTCACTGTGAAACATCTCATCACTTTATTATTTTGCATTATCAAGTTCGAAGAGCATAAAAAAAACTAATTAATATAAACCGACCGGTTAGTCATATCCCTATAGATGCTAAGCATCGTTTCTTCGTCCGGTTGTTTAGCCTCCGCTTTTACCCTTTCTTGTATACGTTTATATACCTCATTGAGCTGTTCGCTGTTTAGTTGCACACCTTTAGTTTGGTAAAAATGGGCGATAGCGTGGCGCCCGCTGTGTTTACCAATCACAATTCTATTAGCCTTTATACCCACTAGTTTTTCATCAAAAGGTTGGTAACTCAACTTATTGCGCAAAAGACTGCGTACATGAATGCCGGTTTCGTGTGTAAAAACCTGATCACCACAAATTGGCTTAGCAACAGAAAGTTTTTGCTCACTGGCTTCTTCCACATATTTACAGAGATCCCTCAAAGCTGTGGTTTCATATTTTCCATAACCACTCAGATGCTCGGCCATGATGATTTCCTCTATGGCAATATTACCCGCACGTTCACCCAGCCCGTTGACGGTACCACTGATACCACTAGCACCACAGTGCAAAGCCATAAAAGCATTGGCTGTAGCCATACCCAAATCGTTATGGGCGTGAAATTCAAAATCTGTTTCAGGAAAATAAGAATGTAGCGTAGAGAAGAGTTGAGAAACACTCACAGGAGTCATCACCCCTACCGTATCGGCAATACGTATACGGTCGGCACCGGCCTCTTGAGCCACAGCCACCAGATCGTTTAATGTATCGGTATCGCAACGGCTGGCATCTTGCAATCCAATATATACCCTATCGAAAAATAAGCGCGCATAAGCAATCATCTTAGGCATTTCATCACGTACCCAATCCAGCGACTTATTTAGAGCCTCAAGCTGTACCGGAGAAACCGGAAATGATACGCTAACCGCATCCGTTTTACACCTGGCAGCAGCCTTTATATCTTCCTTAAGGGCACGACACCAAGCCGTGGTTTTAAAAGAAAATCCTGCCGTTGCAATAGTGCGTATATCGCGTTGCTCCTGCTCGCCCATAGCGGGCGTCCCCACCTCTACTTCGTCGATGCCAAGCACTTCCAGTTTTTGGGCAATCCGCACCTTTTGTTCCGGTGTAAAAATAACACCGGGGGCTTGCTCGCCATCACGCAGGGTAGTATCTACAATATATTTTTTCATAATGTGGTGATTTTTATGAAAATTATCATTCCTATTTTTCGGAAAAATACTGCGGCTTTCTATTATATCACCGCAGTATTTCCGAAAAGATCATTTGACAGAATGAATATTTTTTGATTTGATTGCCTATAAACCTTGGAAGATTGAAAAACCAGACGCCTTACAAACCTCCAAGGTTTCGCGTTTATTCCGAAATAAGATACTCCTGACAAGCTTCTCCTTCTTCAAGAGCATCAAGTATTTCGTCAATTTTCTCCTCGCTATCCACAGTACCATACCAGAAATTATTGGGGTGGATAACCATAATAGGACCTTGCGAACATAGATTCAAACAAGCAGTAGTAGACACCACAACGTCCAATCCACGATCGGCGCATTCTTCTGCAATATATTGCAAGTTATCAGCTGCACCATTTTTGTTACAAAATCCTTGAGCATCGCCGCTTACGCGATACCCGTTACATACTAGAATGTGATATTCAGGCTTTTTCATAGTTATTTTGTTTATTTGTTAAGTTGAAATTAGATATTTAAGATATGGAACATCAATTTTGGATTTCACTTTTGGAGTTTTGGAATTCGTTATTCTTACCCACAACCCGTTCCTGACCCGCTACACTCACTACCACAGGCAAAAGCATCACGTTTTTTTACTGTTTTAATCTCTTTTCCTTTGTATATACAATCCAAACCTTCATCAATCAAGCCAGTCATCTCAATCACTTCAATACCTGTTTTACTGATAAACTGATAAGGTGTAGATCCCACGCCAGAGACTAAGAGGCTTCGACAATCATCTATTTGATCCACCAGATTTTTCCATCGCTCCATGCCTGTACCTCGTGTTGGAGTAGCACGCTCTCCGAGCAAACGGTAACCGCTAGGTGTCTCTTTATAAATGTAAAGGCTTTCTGCTTCGCCAAGATGTTGGTTGACTAACAAACCTTCATTACTGGCTACAGCTACATATTTGCGTTCTTTCGTGCTACCGTTAGTGGCTCGGATAGCAAAGTCACGCAACATTTGTGTGCTTTCTTTAATATCTTTTCCCAAAAGACCAGCAGCATCAGCACGGCAGCGCGCACAGTGTTCCATTGGTTTGATGTAGTTTTCCACCATTTTGCGCAAATCCTTCATCATTGCCGGTGAGGGTTCTTCAAAATCCTCAAAAGCCGTACCTGCCACCGGGTAAAGTGGTAATACATTCATAGTATCAGCTCCCATCTGTGCAATATCATGTGCCAGCTGTGGTATAACAGGCACATTGATCTCCTGAACAGCCACGGTATTAATTTTCACCACGATACCTTTTTCTTTCAGCAAAGAGATGCATTTAAGCTGTTCGTCTAAAAGCACCTTAGCTCCCTCTTCACCACGGTACACCCTCTTGTCTTTTCTGACCCAGCGATACACTTCACTAAGCATTTTAGGATCTGTACCATTGATTGTTATGGTCACATGGCTCACCTTTAGCTCTGCTACCTCATCGATGTAAGGGCGCAAGTTTAAGCCATTTGTCGAAAGACAAAGAATCATATCCGGCAACTCTTTTCTTATTAAACGTAGTGTTTCCATGGTTTCTTCCGGGTTAGCAAAAGGATCACCAGGGCCAGCAATACCAGCCACTTTTAATTCCGGATGATCGGCTCTAAGAGCTTTGAGATAATCCACCGCCTGACGTGGCTGTAACACTGAAGAAGTCACTCCCGGACGCGACTCATTGACGCAATCATAATCACGGTTACAATAGTTACATTGGATATTACATTTGGGCGCTACAGGTAAGTGAACGCGGCCAAATTTGCCTTTTGCTTCTTTATTAAAACAAGGATGTTGTGTGATATCTACCATAGTTGTATATTTTTTTAGCTGTTGGCCTTTAGCTGTTAGCCTTTAGCTTAATTTCTTGTTATTGGGCCCAAGCCCTTTGTTTTTCCTTTTTGAATCGTAAACTAACTCTCCCATTTTGCATAAGTCCTCAGCCTTAGCCTTACAAATATTTATAACCTATTGCATTATTACTCTGTTTGTATTCCAACAAGGCATTTACAATGCGGTCGAACAGTTCGTGAGTCCCTTCATAACCAATGTGCTTTACACGCTGGCCGCCAATGCGATCGTGGATAGGAAAACCAACACGAATCAAAGGCACATTTAATTGTTTTGAAATGTAATATCCTTTACTATGACCAATAATAAAGTCAGGATTAACATCTTTACACTGCTCACTGATTTCTTCAAAATCGGCACCAGTCATTATCTTAGGCTGATGACCGGTTTGTAGCTTTTCTTTGATAATAGACTCAAACACATTACTTTTTCCTCCGGTGGCTATCAGGACAGGCTCCACGCCTATCTCCGAAAGGAATTCGGTCAGCCCAATCACGAAATCTTCTTCGCCATAAACTACGGCCCGTTTTTCGAATACATACTTATGACCATCGGTATAGGCATCTACCAGTCTGCCACGCTCTTTTTCATAACGTTCAGGCATTTGTTTTCCACTCATTTCGAGTACCGCTTCAAAGAAACGATCTGTTGCATTAATACCTATGGGCATGCCTACCGTTTTACCTTTCAGCTGGTATTTATCGCTAAGAACACTCCCGGGGGTTTCAATTTTACGTTTGCTGACGGTGTTAGCACTAGCGCCCCGGTTAAAGACGTCACCAAATTGGATAAATCCCTTAGAACCGCCTATCTCAAATAATTCCTGAGGTGTCGTTCCTCCATCTGGAATACGTTTGTAGTCATGCCAATGCGGGTTGTCCAAAGACTCTGATAGGTCTGGCAACAAAATAACATCTTGTCCCATAAAATCGAAAACATCTTTAAGATAGCGATAATCTGCAGGGGAAAGCATACCGGGCAAAAGGACTATTTTATCGTTCTTCAAAGTCTTATCCGAAAGGTTTTTAATCACTGCCACTATGGCATGGTGAAACCCATCGATATGTGATCCGCAATAGCTTGGTGTTGCCGCATGAGCTAAGCCTACGTGGGATAAGTCAGGCTGTTCTTTTCTAAACTCTTGAATGATCTGCGGTACATCGTCACCAATCGTTTCGCTCAGGCAGGTCGTACTAATACCAATATGGTGTGGTTTATACTGGTTTCCTACGTTGGTAAGCGCCATTTTTAGGTTGGGTCCCCCACCAAAAATGGTGGATTCTTCACTAAAATTGGAGGATGCTATATCTACAGGCTCACGAAAATGGCTGATCATATAACGGCGCACATAAGTGGCACAACCTTGTGAACCGTGAATAATGGGCACACAGCCCTGAATACCCTTATAGGCCATGCTGGCCCCAAGAGGAGCGCAAAGTTTACAAGCATTACGCGTTGCTGTATATGTTTTGTGTGGTGATTTCATAATTTAATTAAAAATGAAAAGTTAATAATGAGTTAACAAAGCTTACTCTTTAGAGTTAGGCAAACTATCAACAGGCGTCTGATCGAGAGCAACTGACGACCTCATCTTGTGATGACGGGTAAACTGCCATACAGGACTCATAGCCGTAGCATAAATCTCCTTAGCAAAGTTGAGCATTCCCTCGTAACCCGCCAGTGCTTCTTTCCGTTCGTGGTTGTGGTCACAAAATCCCAAGCCTAATTTGTAAGCAATAGGGCGCTCCTTAACCCCTCCTATAAAGATGTCTGAGTTTGTCTGTATCACAAACTGAGACAACTCATTAGGGTTAGAATCATCTACAATAATAGTTCCTTCGTCACAAAGCTCTTTAAGCACTTCATAATCTTCCTTATTGCCTGTTTGAGAGCCAACTACCGCCGTTTGTACACCTATAAGGCGTAAGGCTTTGACCAAAGAAATAGCTTTAAAAGCACCGCCCACATAAATGGCAGCTTTCTTTCCCTGTAAGGCTTCACGGTATTTTGCTAAGGCCGGAATCAAAGTACCCAATTCTTCTTTGACCAGTAATTGAGCCTTTTTAAACAACTCTTCACTTTTGAAAAAATGAGCTACATCGTAGAGAGCATCACTCATATCTTCTATGCCAAAATACGAGACCTTCATAAAAGGCACATCATATTTATCTTTCATTAGTTTGGCCAGGTGCATCATAGCTCCCGAACATTGTACCACATTAAGCGAAGCTTTATGGGCTTTTCGTATATCATCTACACGACCATCGCCTGTGATAGTAGCATTAATATTAACGCCCATTTTTTTGTAATACTCGGTAAGCATCCACAGCTCTCCGGCCAGATTAAAATCACCAAGAATATTGATGCTGTAGTCGGGTAACTGGGCCTCATTGTCAGTACCAACCAGCTTGTCTAAAGCTTCACAAGCGACTTTGTAGCCGTCTTTTTTGGTCCCATTAAAGCCTTCACTTTGTACTGGTAGTACATCGATACCTTTTTCTTTTGAAACGCGGCGGCAAACGGCCTCTACATCATCACCAATCACCCCCACAATACAGGTTGAGTAAACAAAGGCAGCTTTAGGCTGATGCTTGTCGATAAGCTCAATAAGCGATTTGTAGAGTTTCTTTTCTCCGCCAAAAACCACTTCATTTTCACTTAAATCGGTCGTAAAGCTAAGGCGGTACATTTCACTACCAGAAGATAGAGATCCGCGAATATCCCAGGTGTATGCAGCACATCCTACAGGACCATGAATAAGATGCAAGGCATCTGTTATGGGGTAAAGTACTACACGTGAGCCACAGAAAACACATGCTCTCTGACTAACCGCTCCGGCCGTACTTTTTTTGCCACAATCCAGGTTAAGTGGTGATCCGGATGCTGCAGTGGCAACTTGATTTTTTCTTTCTTTTAGAATATCCATTATCAACGAATTAATAATATAACAAGTAAATGGTTGCGCATGAATAATTCAATGCATTAATGCAAGAATAATCCAATGTGGTGATGGTAATACGAAATTGGAAATTCGAAATTGGAAATTTGATTTCGAATTTCGAATTCAAGATTTTGGTTAGGGCGGCCCCCTCACCACAAAGGCGCCGCCTCGCAACCAAATCCTGGTAATGCCTTATTACATCACCAATTCGAATTTTTCTTCTAATGCTGTTTCGTCAATTTTGTCCATTAATTTGTCCAAAATTTTCGTCACTAAATTCAATGTTCCCATATATCCTACGGTTGGGAAATAGCTATGACCGATGCGGTCCAAGATAGGAAATCCGTAACGCAAGAATGGAATATTCTCATCGCGAGCAATGTATTTACCATAGGTATTACCAATAATAAGATCCACAGGATTTTCTTTAATCCATCCGTGCATCAAAAACATATCAGCCTGAGCACCATTAAGGTATCGTGCCTCAGGAATATCTCCTAGTAGAGCATCCATACGTTTCATAAACTCCTTACCTGGAGTACCAGACACAACAGCTGTAGGTATCATACCCAGGTCAATTAAGAACTCTGTCAGAGGAATGATATTGTCAGGGTCACCATAAATAGCTACTTTCTTACCATAGAAATACTGCTGCATATCTGTTAAAGCATCTACTAAACGGCCCCGTTCTACATTTATCGATTCCGGAACAGAAACACGAGCTTCTTTAGCTACGGCTTGAATAAATCGGTCGGTCGCTTTTAAACCTACAGGAATATCTGTTTGTGTAAATTTTACCTTACATTGGTTTTCTAAAGCAATAGCAGCATCACGTGTGGCAAACCAACCAGCTGCTACAGTAGCCATGCTATCACCCATCGAGACCATCTCAGGAATAGTAGTACCACCATTAGGGTACATTTGAAATTCTCCGGTCATAGGGGCATCTAACACATCAGAAGTGTCAGGCAACAAAACGGATTTCACGTCCATCATAGCCATGATACGCTTCAATTCGCGCATATCAGATGGCTCTACCCAACCAGAAAGCAGGTTGATCTGACGTTTTTTCTCATCAGTTTTAATGGGGAACTTTTCCACAAAAGCCTTAAGCATATTAGCATATCCGGTCACATGTGATCCCACATACGAAGGCGTTGGTGCATATACGATATGCTTTCCTTCAGGCACTTTACCATCAGCAACTGCTTTAGAGCAAATCTGTCCTAAGTCATCACCGATGGTTTCGGACAAACAGGTGGAATGAACCGCTACAATCTCTGGTTCATAGATGGCATAAATATTCGTTAAAGCCTGTAACAAGTTAGCTTGACCACCAAATACTGAAGATCCCTCAGTAAAAGAAGAGGTAGAAGCCATAACGGGCTCTTTATAGTGACGTGTCAGCGCTGAACGGTGATACGAACAGCATCCTTGTGAACCGTGTGAGTGTGGCAAACAACCGTGCACACCTAACGCAGCATACATGGCACCTACGGGCTGACAGGTTTTGGCGGGGTTGACCGTCAAAGCCTTTCTTTCTATTGTTTCTGACGCTTTTTGCGTGTGTCTTAATAACATAATTTTAATTTTTGAAATTAGAAATTGGGAATTAGAAATTGGAAATTTGATCTCCACTTCGAACTCCGAACTTTTTACTTTTAACAGTATTCGGTTACAACGCTACCAACGATTTCCGGCTCTTCTTTCCAAGGAGCATCCACCATTTTCCATACGTTAGTTGTTAGCATTCGCTCTATTTCACGGTAGAAGTTAATAGCCCCCTGAAATCCTGCATAAGGACCACCATAATCGTAGCTATGCAACTGTTTTAATGGAATACCATGTTTTTGAATCACATATTTCTCTTTGATACCAGCACAGAAGATGTCCGGCTTTACTTTAGCTATTAATTCTTCTGATTCGTGATGAGAGATATCATCGATAACCAAAGCGCCTTTGCGCATCTCAGGCATCATACCATCGTAGTTTTCAAAAGCAAATTCTGATTTTTCCAATTTAGCTTTACGCTCTTGTAAATCAGGGCGAAACTGTTCATCAAGCTTTTCTACCGTCAGATCCTCAATGTTACGGGTATCGGCATCAATTTTAATATTTGGAATCACCCGTCGTCCTTCATAGTCATCACGGTGAGCAAACTCGTAACCTGCAGCTACTGTCTCCATTCCTACCTCAGCAAAAAGTTCTTGATAATGGTGAGCACGTGATCCCCCCACAAACATCATAGCCGTTTTACCTTCGAGCTTAGGACGCACCTCTGCGATAACCTCCTCTACGCGTTTCATTTCACGATCCACTAATTCTTTAGTCTTTTTGATCATTTCGTCGTCACCATAGTATTCAGCAATCTTAATTAATGACTTGGCAGAAGCATGAGCACCAATAAAGTTGACTTTAAACCAAGGAATACCATATTTTTTCTCCATCATCTCGGCAATGTAGTTGATAGAACGGTGACACATCACCACGTTAAGGTCTACCTTATGAGCATATTCATAAGACTCTATTGTTGAGTTACCAGAGAAAGAAGCTACAAGTTCAATCCCCATTTCTTTGAAATAATCTTCAAGTAAGAAAGCATCACCACCAATGTTGTACTCACCCATCATATTCATACGGAATTTACTATCAACGACTTTTTCATCATTGATACCAACGACGTTTGAGAAGATCTTGTTGTTGGCAATATGGTGACCAGCACTCTGACTAACACCACGATACCCCTCACAAGAGAAACCAAAGATGTTAATACCCAGTTCGGCTTTCATCTCACGTGCAACGGCGTGTACATCATCACCAATCAAACCTACCGGACAGGTAGAAAAGATAGCAATAGAGTGTGGCTTAAACATTTCATAAGCCTCTTTGATTGCTTTTTTTAGTTTTGCTTCACCACCAAATACGATGTTAGAATCCTGCATATCGGTAGAGAAAGCATAAGTCATAAAGTTCTCATCTTCTTCGGTAAGAGGACGGGTTTGGTTACGACGTGTGAGCCAAGCATAAAAGCTACATCCGATAGGGCCATGGACGATATTAACCACATCGCGTGTAGGTCCTAAAATCACCCCTTTACAACCGGCGTATGTACAACCGCGTTGGGTAATAATACCGGGAATAGTACGTACGTTAGCTTGTATCTCAAGCGACTCATCCTTAGGATCGTTTACTACAAAACCTTTGGAACGCTTCTTCTGTACCTTACCAGGATATTTCGCCATTATTTCCTTCTTCAGTTCATCAGGATCTATAATGGTTGATAATTTTTCTTTGTCTGACATAATTGTAAGTTTTTTGTGGAAATTTGAAACTTGAAACTTGAAATTTGAAATGTCCGTTTTCCAATTTCTATTTTCCAATTTCTAATTTCGTTTTTTTAATCTAATACTTCGTCTCCGCTTTCGCCTGTACGTACGCGAATGGCATCAGCATAAGGTAATACGAAGATTTTTCCATCACCGGACTGGCCACATTGGTTCGACTTAATGATGGTTTCTACCACGACATCTTTTTTGTCATCCGGCACAGTCACATAAAGCATGCGTTGCGGGCGTAATCGAGGTTCTTTGCCCAGGTGCTCAATGGCTTCCGGAATATCTTTAGTGGCCGCCTCCATGACTTTCTTCTCCCAAAGACCTTTTCCGCGACCATAAACATTACCCACCGCTGTCATAGACGTGATGCCGGCTTCAGAAAGGGCACGTTTGGTATCGTTCATCTTATCGATGCGTATCATTGCCATTACTGTCTTCATCTTGTTTTCATTTTTTAAGTTTAGAAAAATGGCAGAACAACCATAGAGCTATTCTACCTTTTAATCACACAGTTTACAGTACAGCTTTACCGCTACTTATCGTATAAGCTTCCTCTACCGGAGAAACAAAGATTTTACCATCACCATAAGCACCAGCGCCTTCAGTACGAGCTGCTTCCATAATGGTAGTTATGGCAAAATCTTTATCTTCATCTTTGATGACCATCATCAACATCTCTTTGGGTAACTCATCATAAGTGATATCACCGATTTTGATACCACGCTGCTTACCGCGTCCTACAACGGGCAATTTGGTTACAGCTACATATCCTGCTTCGAATAAAGCTTTTAGAACTTTAGAACTTTTCTCTGGTCTTACTATTGCTTTTACTAATAACATAGTTTAGTTGTTTTGTTTAGGTTAATTATTATTGTTTCAAGAGACTAAGAGACCTCAGACAAAAAGACGTCAGACGTTTACCATTTAATACTACTGATGTCTTTTGTCTATCAGTCTTGTATCTATTTTTTAGTTAGTAATACCAAAGTCGATAAGAAGTTTCTCTAAAGCCTCCATTTCAAGAGGAGTAGGAATTACGAACATCTCATTAGCATCGATGGCTTTTGCCAAGGCACGATACTCATCAGCTTGCGTATGCTCAGGTGCGTGATCAATCACTGTTTTGCGGTTAATCTCAGCGTGCTGAACCATGTTGTCACGAGGAACAAAGTGGATCATTTGAGTACCTAGCTGCCTAGCCAGCTCTTGAATCATTTCGGCCTCGTTGTCTACTTTACGTGAGTTACAAATCAAACCACCTAAACGTACAGTACCACTTTGAGCGTATTTCTGAATACCTTTACAGATGTTGTTAGCAGCGTACATCGCCATCATCTCACCCGATACTACAATGTAAATCTCTTCAGCTTTACCATCGCGGATAGGCATTGCGAATCCACCACATACTACGTCACCAAGTACATCATAGAACGTGTAGTCGATTTCGTATGAAGGATCCCAAGCACCTAATTGCTCAAGCAAGTTGATAGAAGTAATGATACCACGACCGGCACATCCAACACCTGGTTCAGGACCACCAGACTCCACACAACGTACACCGCTGTATCCTTCTTTGATGATGTCATCCAATTCGATATCTTCACCTTCTTCACGAAGCGTATCCAATACCGTTTTTTGAGCCAAACCGCCTAGTAGAAGACGTGTTGAATCCGCTTTAGGATCACATCCAACGACCATAATGTTTTTACCCATTTCAGCCAAACCGGCTACTGTGTTCTGTGTTGTGGTAGATTTACCGATACCACCTTTACCATAAATTGCAATCTTTCTCATAACAGTTAAATTTTATAGATTGGTTAAACAAATTGTTCTAATTTTTATCTTTCTCTTTTACACACGCTATGCCATCAGGGTTATTTACTATCATTTTAACACTCGCAAGCACCAAATAAAGACAGTGAAAATGTGGCATTTAAAAAATTATCACAGTTTTTGGCACGTATTTTTAAGCTTCTGAAAGTCCTACATTATGGTAGGAAATGATAGGTGCTTTTACTCTTTGGTGGGATAATTGGAGGTAAAGAAGTGGCTTAAGTGTCTTAAGTGTGCTCAAGTGTCTTAAGTTATTACCACAAGAATCATTTGACGGTCAAAATTTAGCATTACACGCTCAGTGATTCCTTAATAAAGCGATCATTTACTCTAAATGCTTAATTTTGTATGCCAAAACTAGCTTATTAATCGATCTATGAAACACACATTCAAATTCACCTTGGAAGGCGTAGGTGTCAACCCGCATTATGAAAGCCGTGATTTCTATTTTGTAAACTACCTACTGGAAACTGTAGCGAAAACATTTTACACTTACAAACTGACAGCCTATCACTTACAGCAAGAGAAAAAATCTTGGATTATCTCCGACATATATGTAGAACACTTTGGCAAGCCACTGAAATGGATGGATGAAATAGAAGTACAACTGGGCTTTCGAAATACTAAAGGCCTCCGGGTAGCCATCGACTTTGAGGTATATCACAAAGAAAAAAGAATGGCTATTGCTACCATGCAATGGACGGTTATAGATGAGATAAAGCGACGCCCTATGGCACATCCTTTAGTAGAAGAGAAACTGCCAAGGGCTGAAAATTTGCCTTTCGAAGGGTTCAAATTTCCCCGCCTTAAAGGTGTAGATATAAGCACAGGCTTCGAACAAGAAGTGACCTATTCAGTCATTGATTTCAACCACCACCTGAACGCCTACCAATACTTCCGCTTTGCATACGATGCCTTAGCTACTAATTTCAAGGATAAGCATTACCCTGTAAAATTTCAGGCTAAATTCGAACGTGAAATTATGTTGAGCGATGTGGCCAAGGTCAATGCTCATACACAAGACTTACATTCCGACATACAAATACTCCGCTGCACCAGTAGCGACGATTGTTCTTCGTTTAAGCTCAGTGTAGATTGGGCTAAACGTTAAGAGACAATGAGGTAAGCTATCTCAATGAGGTAAAAAAACTATTTTACCTGCAGTTTTAAATTATTAAGTCGTCCATCACTAGTATAAACACGCACAAGATACAAACCCGCTTTTAAAGTACTAACATCAACAGTTTCCGTATCTGTTAAGAGATCTTTGTGCATCATCAATTGCCCATTCAGGTGATATATACTTATGGCTTGTAAATCCTTTCCTTTCACATTCAACCTGCTTCGACAAGGGTTAGGATACATTTGAACGCCACTAACCAGTGTCGACTCATCCATAGCAGCACTGTTTGCTAGATAGGTCACTGGCGAAGGCAAAAAGTCAGACCAATTAATGACTGTACCCGGTAGGTTTTCGTCAAGATACACTAAACGGTTGGTCACAAATTTAATCAAAGAATCCAGCTCGCCCTGATATAAGCTTTCCGCCTCATCACCGCTGCTGTACCACACATCGTAATGGCGCTCAAGCGAGGGTGAAATATCAGCAGCAATAGAATCTATGAAATGCATAATGTTATCCTGAGACAATACATTGTTGCGATAAAATTCATAGGTCGTACGCACCTCATTAGCAAACTGATCATCGCGCATCAGTTGCGCCATCCAGGTATTAGGATTGGGACTCATAGCTATGGTTTCGGTTTGCTCATATATCAGGCCTGTTCTTTTAAAATCAGGTTTGTTATGATTAGGATAATCGCGAAAAGCCCAGTCCATATCCCACACTGGTCCGGCATTAAGCAAGGAGCGAATATTATCCCGGTCTTTATCCTTATGGAAATGACAGCTTTTCTTGTAAGCATCGCCATTCATTGCCACCTCATTTATTAGCAAATAGTTAATAAAGCTGGGAACATCGATATAAGCCCGGTAACCAGTCTGAGGGTCTTTATAGTTTTCACTATAGAGCACCTGTTCAAACTCTTCCACCCAATCCTGAATGTACTGTTTTTGCACTTCTACAATTTCATCGGGTTCGGGTGTATGATACACATAGTGGACATCTTTAGTGCCATTCCACGGATGATACCACGCCTCCCAACTATCGCTTAGGTCAGAAGAATAATAATCTACCTTAAAAACATAGCCCCCGCTCAAGTCTGGTTGTGTTACTTCTTCAGGTTTTAGCTTGGCTATATCCACACGATTATCATCCACTTTCAGGCTTTCCATAAAAACATAGATGCCTTTCGGTTCTCCATTCAGAAAGACTTCACAATGACGTGTATGAGCGGCCCAAAATCCCATCTGACGAGAAAGTTGATAGCCCAAAGCATGATTAATGCAAGTCTTGTCTTTCTGGTTGTTAACCAGGTTCCAATCATTCTCCTTGGGCAAAGCAAAGAGGGAAATATTATTATTCTCTCCTAAAGAGTCTCTAGTCTCTATACCATAAGGCTTTTGCGGATAACTCGAAGATTGGTTCCCCCGTATCTTAATGCCGATATACCCATCATAATCGGTTGGCGTATCGGTCACTTTATTCTCTTCACCATAACCATTATCAATGATTTGCATCATAGCAGTTACCTTGGCGTTCTTATTGATGGTTTCGTCGGTACTTATCACCACCAAGGGTAAAGTAGAAGAATAAACCTCGGGCGCAAAAAACCATTCGGGTGTTGATCTAAAAAATGATTGTTGTTTTGGTAACTCCACACTAAAGTACACAATGGAAGACATATCAGAAGATCCTGTAGTGACATTATGCACCTGAACAGCAAGCGTATTAGTTCCAACTACAAAAGATTGAGATATCAATGATTGATCCAAAGCATAGATTTCAGGCTGACTACCTTTGTACATCAGTGCTTCGTGATTGGCTGTGGCCAAAGTGGTATAAGAAGGAGACTCTCCCTCTACATTGGATCGTACTATCTCGGTTCCGTTGAGGTAAATAATAATACCGTCGTCATAATCGGCATGGATAAGCGCAGATAAAATTTCGGCACTATCCTCCAACTCAAAACTAATGCGTGAATAAAGTACTGTGGTACTATTTACAACAGTACTATCATCACCATCTCCATAACCTAAGCCTCCCTTGCCCCTCTTCCAGCTTGAATCATCAAAGGTATTTTGTTTCCAATTGACATCAGGTTCTGAAACACCCTCGAAATACGCCCATTCATCCTCGGCATAAATGATGGTTTCCCAATGGCGCTGTGCTACTAGTTGAAAAGATAAAAAAACAAATAAGAGATATATTGTGTGGGTTTTTGTCATAATAAAGAGGTTTTAGTTGGCTTGAGTTTCTTAAATAAGTCACTCGGAAGACAGTTTTAAGGTAGCACTTTTCAGCCCTTTGGAACGAACCTTAAGGTTGACATCTCCAAGCTCAGCAGTTGCTTGAAGAGTAATAACTAACTGACCACTAAAAGTCTTCATATTATCCTGATGGAAAAGTTCTAAAGAAGTAGCATCGCCATTGCAAGCTGCACGGTATGTGCCGTCTCCTTTCACCTCAAAGTACAGACGATGGTCTGCATGCGGGCAAAGGTTGCCATCCTTATCTACAACAGAAGCGGTCACATAGCAAAGGTCTTCACCATCAGCCTTAAGGGTAGTTCTATCCGTTTCCAGTAAGATATGGTGTGGCTTTCCGGCTGTTTGGATAGATTTTTCAGCCACAGCTTGGTCATTGTCATCATAGGCCACCACTTTTACTGTGCCGGCTTGGTACTTAACATCCATCCACATCAGACGATAGCGATCTAGCTTGGTAGAGTCATTCTTTTCACGCATCCCCTGACTTACACCATTGACAAAAAGCTCCGCTTTCTTGTAAGAAGTATACACAAAAACAGGCGTGACCTCTCCCTCGCGACCTTCCCAGTTCCAATGTGGTAAAATATGTAAGGTTTCATCTTCGGTATTCCAACGACTACGGTAAAGATAATAACGATCTTTAGGCAAACCAGCCAAGTCGCAAATACCAAAATAAGAACTACGCGACGGCCAGTAGCGGTCATAAGGTGTGGGCTCGCCCAAGTAATCAAATCCCGTCCATACAAATTCACCAATGACCCAGGGCTTATCATCCTGCACGACAAAATCTTCCTCTGGAATATTGGACCAACTGCAGTATTCTAAATCATAAGAGGAGCATCGCAAATCATCATAGGTCTTGCCCTTGGCTTTTACTACCGGAAATTTATACACGCCCCGTGAACTGACAGTCGAAGCAGTCTCGGAGCCTAATAGCAAACCTTGCGGGAATTTTTCATAAGCTTCATCGTACAAATGCACGCGGTAGTTAAGGCCCGGGATGTCGAGCACCGCACCAAAACCACTCTTCATCGTGGCTTTTACCTGATCCATTCCTACAGTGACAGGGCGAGTCGGGTCTTCACGATGAAAAACATCCTGTAAAAATCTTAAGCGTTTAACCCCCTCGCTGCCCCATTGATCGGGCACTTCGTTACCGGCACTCCACATCACAATACAAGGATGATTGCGTGTAGCACGCACGAGGTTGACAATATCTTTTTCGGCCCACTCATCAAAGTAAAGGTTATAACCATTTTTAACCTTAGGTTTTTTCCACTCATCAAAGCTTTCGGCCAAAAAGAGAAATCCCATCTCATCGCACAGTTCCAACTGTTCGATTGAGGGCATATTATGTGCCGAACGCACAGCATTGCAGCCCATATCTTTCAGTATAGTGAGCTGACGACGCAAGGCCGCTTTATTGACCGCCGTACCAATTGGTCCCAAGTCATGATGCAAACAAACCCCTTTAAACTTGGTCACCTGACCATTAAGTTCAAAGCCCTTTTCTGCACTGTATTGGATGCTACGTACGCCAAATCGCACTTCGTTTTGATCAACAACAAGGCCTTTCTTTTTGAGAAGCATCCTAGCTGTATACAAATAAGGTGATTCCGGGCTCCACAATTTAGGTTCCGGCAGGGACAGTAGGGTTTCAATTTCATCCCCGAATCGTTGTGCTCCCTCCTGCTCTATTAAAACATTTCCTTCTGAATCAACAATTTGAGCCACAACTTGTAAGTCCTGACCTTGCACTTGAGAGCGGATACTAACCTTAGCCAAGTCTTTACCAATAAACGGCGTAGTAATGTAGTGCCCCCAATGTTTAAAGCTTTCACGGTTTTTTGTAATCAAACGCACCTTACGGTATAGTCCTGCTCCGGGATACCAACGTGATGAGAAAGGGTAATTCTCTAAACGAACGGCGATCAGATTTTCCCCGGGCACAATATGTTCTGAAATATCAAAATAGAAATAGTTATAACCATTGGGCCAATGCCCTACTTTCTGTCCATTAACAAAGACTTCAGCATTACTCATAGCCCCATCAAAGGCTATTAGTGTCTGTATATCTACAGCCTGATTTACCACATCTACCTTAGTGCGGTACCAGCCTACACCAATGAATGGCAAGGCACCAGTACGTCCTGTTTTTTCAGAAGCCACCTTTTCGCCATTCTGAGTAATGCGTACCATCTGCTTATCAATTTCCTGATCAAATGGACCGTATATAGCCCAATCATGCGGCACTGTTACACGCTCCCATGCCGCATCATCAAAATCTACTTGTGCAGCTTGAGCAATATCAACATTGGCAAAACGCCATTCTCTCAGTTCAATAGTTTGAGCATTGAGTAAAGAAAAAAACGTAAACAAAATAAATAGAAGGACCCTTTTTATCATAAAGGCAAAACTAAGCTATCCATACCACTCCTACTATAACATATTGGTCAAAACTTATCATTTTTTCGTAAAGTACGCGCTCCCAAAACAATAAGATTTCTCAAATTTTGAAGACAGTTACTAGATTTCTATGACTGACATTTCACATCTAACTCACGTTAAGAAAGTAATAATTAGAATTATTTGCAAACAAAAAGCCAGTTACTTAATGCGAGTAACTGGCTTCAATAAAGTGGTTATTATTTGGGTGAAATAAACATTTATTTAGGCGAAATAGTATAACTCCAGCGGTACTCACGACGTACCAGTTGATAGATAAAGTGAGGCGTAGCCCCCCAGCTGGTATCACCACCAACCCCCATCTGACCATAGTCTAGGTTCAAGGTGATATAATCACGCTTGTTCATATCATATTGGTGCGAACGCGGACGCTTTTTCTCTCCCGCTTGATAGTCTTCCTGTTCATAATATTGCGCTTGGAAACAAATAGGGAAACTTGAAGTAATATTCAAGCCAGCATCTTCACCTTGAAGGGAAAGTGCACGCACATCGGTACGGTATCCATTTTCTTGCGGACGTATGTATGGGTAATAAAGCTCATCCACAGTTGCTTCATATTGACCAACAAAAGCACTGCTCTTACGATCAGTATAGTTTTCTTGCGGACCACGGCCATACCACGCCACATTTTCTAAGTCTTTATTCAGCTTCAGTTTCGTTCCCACACGAGGCATCATAACGGTTTTACGGTTAGGGTCAAATTTCAGATAATGATCTACTTGTACCTGACCTTCGCCATTGATGCTATAAGTGGAAATCAAGTTAGCAAAAGTAGCCTCCATACGTTTAGTGACTATAAAGCTTACTAAACCGTCTTTCTTTTCTACCTGAATATCGGCCACGGTGGCATCAGCACCTTGCGTGTACCATACCCCCAGTTTACCTTTTATACCAAAACCATAATCGTTATCGGTAGGAGCACGCCAGAAATCAGGTTGAGGGCCTTCTTGTATCAGCACTTTACCATCCACACTGTAATTAACGAAGGTTCCTTTTTCTTTATCAAAGGTAAGCGTTGCACCTTCTGTGATTAGCAACCATCCCATCTCAGATGCTGTCACTTCCAGTTCTCCGCTGGCTGCTATGCCATAGTCCTTTTTAGCTTTCGCTAAGGGCAACTGCTCCTTGGCGACTTCGTGACCAGCCATAAGCAGGTTTTTATCTTCTTTTTGCACAAAAGAGAAGTTGATAAAATATTCAGCCCCCTCTTCAAGAAGGGCTATCTCAGGAGTCACCACAACTTCAGTTTGTGGATCTGCATCAATGTTTCCTAAGCTTATTTCCTGACTTACATCACCATTTTTCAGCACTTGAATTATGGTCTCAAACTCATTCAGATTAGTGAAATAAAACTTGTTTTTGATGATGTATTCACCGGCTTTTTTGCCTTTTAATACTGAAATATTCTGATACACTTTCTTCACCTCGTAAATATGAGGGTTAGGTTTGCGGTCGGGCGACACAAGTCCGTTCAAACAAAAGTTGTTATCGTTGCGGCTGCCTTCCGGCTCTAAGTCGCCACCATAAGCAAAATAATCCTCGCCCTTTTCATTTTTAGCTAAAAGGCCTTGATCTACCCAATCCCAGATACAACCTCCTTGTAGGGCAGGGTATTCTTCAATCAAATCCCAGTAATCTTGCAGGTTACCCACACTGTTACCCATCGCGTGGGCATATTCGCACTGAATAAGCGGACGGTAAATATCGGGCTGACGGGCATAAAACTCCATTTCTTCCATCGTAGCATACATCGGTGTTACCACATCGGTATGGCGTTTATTGTCGGCTTGCTCAAACTGCACCGGACGGTCATCTACCGACTTTAACCAGTCGTAACATTTTACAAAATTGACACCATCACCAGCCTCATTACCCAGCGACCATACAATGACGGACGGATGGTTTTTATCGCGGGCATACATACGCTGAATGCGCTCAAGGTGAGGCTTTTCCCACTCCGGATCGTCAGCAATATGATAGTCATAAGGCGCCTGAAGTGCAGCTCCTAAGCCGTGAGACTCAATATTGGCTTCATTGATCACATAAAGGCCATATTTATCGCACAATTCATACCAATAAGGATCTGTAGGATAATGACAAGTACGCACCGTATTGATGTTATGCTCTTTCATCAGACGAATATCGGTCTCCATCGATTCTTTAGAAATATA
>DHQI01000129.1:0-8552 GCA_002408065.1 Bacteroidales bacterium UBA5342 | reverse complement strand
GATTCTTTAGAAATATAGTGCCCCATCACCGGGTCGTGCTCATGGCGGTTCACCCCTTTAACCAATACAGGCTGTCCGTTTACTTTCAGCTGTCCGTCAGCAATTTCCACGGTGCGAAAACCAATATTTGTACCAAATGATTCCAACAATTGACCTTTGCTGTCTTTAGTTGTTACCACTAATCGGTACAGCTTAGGCTGCTCCGCGGACCAAGGTTTAACATCTTCCAATTCAGCATTAAACTGAGCAATGGCTTTACCTTTTTTAAACTTCACTTTAGAAGCATTCTTTAAAATCTCAGCATCGCCATCATATAATTTATATTCTACTGTGGCCGAAGCACTTTTGGCTTTCAATTGCAGTTTTAAATCCAATAAACCTTTGGTAAATGTTTCATCTAAAGAGGCAATAGCTTTGTAATCTTCCACACGCGTTTTAGTGCGGGCTTTTACCACTACATCGCGCTCTATACCACTAATGCGCCAAAAGTCCTGACATTCCAGAAAAGAACCATCACTCCAGCGGTAAACCTCTACGGCCAACTGGTTTTCACCTTTTTTAGCGTAAGCTGTAATATCAAATTCGGCCGGTAATTTAGAACCTTGGCTATAACCCACTATTTCACCGTTTACCCACACATACATGGCGGATTTTACTGCTCCAAAGTGAATAAATAAATCTTTGCCATCCCATTCTGCCGGTAAGGTAAAAGTCGTTTTGTATGATCCCACAGGGTTATCTACAGTAGGAATAGATTCCAATACCGGCGGTGTAGGACGCTTGCGTGGAGAAAAATCGAAAGGATGATTCATATACATCGGAATGCCGTAGCCTTGCACTTCCCAGTTGCCCGGCACCTTGATTTTATCCCAGGCACTCACATCATAATCTGTTTTGTAAAAATCCTTTGGTCGCTCTTCGGTCTTTGGCGTAAAGCTAAAATACCATTCGCCATTCAGGCAAAGCTGAGCTGACGATTTTGCCTCAGCATCTTTGGCCAAAGCTTCGCTATCTTGAGGTAAAATAATCGCTTTCCCCTCTTCCTTGTTACGGCTGAGCACCGTCAGATCTTTCCAGTCCTGCGCCTGAGTCATGGCAGTAACTCCCAGCGCTACTATCAATGCAATTCTCTTAATCATACTTGTATTTTGAATTTATATTTTACACAATTATTCAAGCACAAAAATCTAAAAACAAAAGAAAATAGTCTATGAAGAATTCTTCAATTTATATGAGAAATTGGTTAATTGACTATGTATACGGCATTCTGGAGTAAGAATATATTATTCGACGTTGTTTTTTGTGCCCACTAATTTCACAAAGGACACAAATCTGAATTGGACACGTCAATTACACACCTGCTCTGACACCTCATGGGAATTCAACTGTTCGCTGTGATTGTTCTACGTTGTTTAGTTATCCACGAATTTCGCGAATTACACTAATTTGAGTTGGACACGTCAATTACACTTGCCCCGACACCTTGTGGGAATTTAGCTGTTTGATGTAATTGTTCTTCGTTATTTTTTTATCCTCGAATTACGTTAATTTATATTCAACACATTGGTGGCAAGCCAAATATTGTTAGAAGTGAAATAATATTCAATTTAAACTTTAAACCTTTTTTTACAATCAAAAAGACATTATATTCGCTTCCCGAACTACAATAAAAAATATGAAGCACCTCCTAACTCAAACAATCAGCTCAAAATTTCACTTATTTATCAGCTTTTTCCTTTTACTACACCTTTCTACTAGAGCTCAAATCATTTTTGAAGAGGGCTACATCATAGATAACGACAATAAGAAAACGACTTGTTGGATTAAAAATAATGAATGGAACGTTTCTCCAAGGACTATTACATACCAACTGAATGAAAATTCCAGTCCTATAGAAGGGGACATCACCGACATAAAAGAGTTTAAAGTAAGCAGTGAGAAATACCGCCGCTTCACGGTGGACATCGACCAATCTGAAACCGGCATACAAAACCTCAGTACAAGTCCGGATCCGGAATTTAAAGAAGAAACCTTATTTCTTAAACTTCTGGTAGAAGGAAAAGCCACCCTATACGTATCACGTCAGCACCAAAAATATTTTTACAGCATAAATAACGACAGTGCTACACAGTTGATTCACAAAGAATATATCGCCAAAACAACGGTTGATACAAAAACCCATAATTACAACGATACCAAAAACGTAATAAGAAGCAATGACGGCTATAAATTCCAATTATTGAAAGACTTGAAATGTTCTGACATAAACATTCAGTCCTTTAATTCATTAGAATATGAAAAGAAAGATCTCTCAAAACTCTTTGAGCAATACAATAAATGTGTGGGGGCAACCTATACCAATTATGAAGAAAGCAACAATAAAGCGCCTCTGAGTTTGCACATTAAAGCCGGAGCAAAATACTCTACTTTAAAAATAAGAAACGATGCCAGCTATTATCACAATGTGGATTTCAACGCACATTATGGACTAACACTGGCTTGTCAGTTAGAGTATAGCTTAGCAATTAATAAAAATAAATGGTCGATATTTCTTGAGCCAAGTTACCAATATTATGATTCGGAAGATCCCAGAGACGAATATTCGTTCAACTACGTGGTTGATTATTCTTCTATCGAGATTCCTTTGGGAATAAAATACTACATGTTTTTGGGAGAAGATTCTAAACTATCCTTATCCACTTCTTTTGTAGTATTAGACGCAGTAATAGATGATGCTGTAGGGCCTCATGAAATAACAGGCGGGCACAACTTCAACTTTTCCTGTGGCTTCAGTTATAAAGACAAATACAGCATGGAATTAAAATACGGAGCGCGTCGCGACTTACTCAACAGCTATATCAACTACAATAGTAATTACCAAAGTCTATCGGTAGTTTTGGGCTATAAGTTATTTGGCAAATAGCTATACAACTAATAATTAAGAAATTATCATATAAATTTCCTATTCCACTAAAATCGTAGATGAATAGTCCTCTCCCACTTTTAACAAATACATCCCGGGAGCCATAGATGAAAGATCCAAAGTTATATATCTCAGAAAAGTTTGACTTAATAAGGCTTGACCTTTAAGAGAGTAAAGCTGAAGATTTTGAGATTTTGAAGCTGCCGTTTCTATATTTAATAAAGAGCTCGTTGGGTTAGGAAAGCATTTAATATCAATAGCAGAATTTTCATTCAAAGCACTGGCCTGCGGATCATACGAGCGCCAAGCTACATTATCAAGGGCAACAGGCTTTTTACCTTCGATAGCCGACAAGCGTAAAGTACAAGGCCCTTCAATTCCCATATTCTTTATTTCAAAATTCTGTACTGTACTAAGGTCAGCTTCCATATCCCAACTCTGAGCACCCACAGAAATACGCAAAGCCGCCGTGCCATCATTGGATTCATAACCTTTAAGAATCTCCACACTGATGCTATCGATGCCCTCTTCCAATTCCCACTCTACATACCCCTGCAGATTGCTCCAGCTACGCAAAAGCATTGTGCGCCCATCAATACTCTGCATCGTCACTTTATCAGATGTGCTGACATATTTGCTGGCAAAATAACTCTTTCCTGAGGTACCGTTAACAGTGACGCCTGCACTTGGGCGGTCGAAACTTGCATTGTCAAAGGTTTCAATAAAACGCACCGGCGGGTGAGGCTCTATCACGGTGATATAGTCTTGGCGGGTGCGGTAAAAAGCCCCAGCGGCATTACTTGTTGTTAGCTTTACGGTATATGTACCAG
The DNA here is from genome assembly GCA_002408065.1 of Bacteroidales bacterium UBA5342. GTDB lineage: Bacteria > Bacteroidota > Bacteroidia > Bacteroidales > UBA5342 > UBA5342. The sequence continues at coordinate 4,799 of DHQI01000129.1, read as the reverse complement.
CTTTGGTATAAGTAAAAACCGGGTTTTCTTCATCAGAATCAATATTACCATCATTATCAAAATCCCAAGCCCAACTGGTCACACCGTTGGTGTCGAGGCTGGTAAAACTCACCTCAAGCGGCATATCGCCTTCCAGCACATCTGCCTCAAAATCGGTAGTATAACTTAGATATTCCAAACCAAAAGCTTTATAAGCAAAATCATACATCCTTAGAGTCACATCCTCAAAAGCATCCGACGTCCCTTTATTAAAAAAACCGTGCACATAGAAATCATAAACCACCATTTCGGCCTTCCCTCCGGCCTTGTTGATAGAGTCGGCAAAAGTGGTGGACTGTAAATAAGAAATGGTATTATCAGCTGTACCGTGTAACAGAATTGTTTGCGGAATTTTATTTGCATCTTTAGAAATATGTGCAATAGCCGAAGCCTCTGTCAGGTCATCATAATTGCTCAGATAAGCTGGATGATAACTGGCATTACAAAAGCTTCCAGTGCGGTTATGATCAAAATCATAGATACCATTGCACCCAATATAGACTTTACAACTATCGCTATTATGCTGCTGAAAAGCGGCTAAAGAAGACAAGGGCGTACCTGCTGATCCGCCTGCAAAACCATAGCGACTCATATCCAAGCCCCAAGCTTCTGCATTGGCTCTCACATATTCAAAGGCATCTTTTACATCCGCCATAGCGATGTCAAATTTACCGCCTTGACCTGATAATGAGTAGCTAATACGCACCCCTGCAATGCCTCGCGAGGCCAAATATTTGGATTGATTAGCAAAAGCACCGGTACCACCACCACTCCAAGCACCACCGTGTACCCATATAATGAATGGATAGGTGGCTTCGGTATTTTTTCCACCTTTAGGTATATCAACAACCATTGACAGCGAATAGTCATCATACGTTTTGAAAGTATAAGTTTGGCTTTCGCAAAAGGCATAATCCTCATTGTAGATATAATCCGGCACATGACCTGCCCAAGCTTGGTAAGCATCATCCGGAAAAGCATCTACTCCTTCAGGTAAGAATTTCTTAATATTTTCGGCATTATTGATGGTATAGCCATCACCATCAGCCGTCAGGCCCATACCGTAGCGATTCTTTTCGGCATAAACAGACCCTACTAACAACAAAAGTATTAACACAAAAATATTTTTCATTCCAAACAGATTGATTAACTACACAATAAAAGAAAGTAAATTTTTCTCCAGTGAGAGCACACACCTCATGCAGATTATAAAAGCCATCTTTTCGATACAAAACTACATCAGCTCATAACAAGAGCACCTGAAGAATCAATCTTTAAGTGTTAGATTTTCACCATTACTCAAAAACAAGCGTCATACTTTCAAGACTAGCTTTGCTTACATTCTCTTTTTTATCTTTGATATTCAATTCAAACTGGAAGCCATAGCCTTTGGGCAGATCAGAAAGATCCATACTAGCAGGAATACGCTCTACTTGTTTGGCATAGCCTTCGATATAATCGTAATGTTCTTTGACCTCTTGCCAATCGCTCCAAACATCAACTTCACCATCATTTGAAGTATCTACACCTACACGTACTTCTACCCCATCTACCCAAGGTCCTGCACTCACATAATCGTATTTGGTTTGCGTCACCAGATAAAACTGCCCTTCGGCAAACATCACATCAGGGTCAGGATGCCCTTGACCTATATTACCACAAAAGATAAATTGTTTGTTAATATCATCAGAGGTAAACCACGCCACACTCATATGTTCTCTTCCATGCTTACCAGCAGGATCATAATCTGCAAAGAGGTAATACTGCCCACCTATAGCGATAGAGGCCCAATCACCAAAGGCATTCTGTTCGGGAGTGTGTATTTCATATTTAGCGAACGCTTTGGTTTGTCCTTTTTTGATTCTATGCTGCGGCACATCTTCAGTAGCGATTTTGCCCGGGTAGTTTTCAGGATCTTCCTTATGCCAGTGTGGATGAGCATATTCGGCAAATTCGCCCGTGGGCTTAGTACGTTCGTCTACAGGGTAATTTTGGATCTCAAATGGCGTAAAACCATCAGGACTCGTACCACGCACGGCCAAAGGTGAATCCCAGGCGTGAGTAGAAGCATTCAGGGGCGACCAGTCCTCAGCAATCATGTGGAATGTGCCCTCCAGATCACGAATGACAGCGCAGTCAGAGCCATCAGAGGGATCTTTAAATACCATTCCCATATTTTTCCCAGGCTTCCCATCGGTCAAATCATCATCGATATAAAGGTGTGGATCTTGATCATTTGGAAAATCATAGTATAAAAACACTTTTCCATCCACGTATTCTGCCGTGGTCATCCATTTAGAGAAGGATTCTGATACGGGACCATGGTGTACCCAATGAATCATATCTTTACTTTGCCAAGCGTGGTAACCACCCAGACTTGGCCTTAGACCTCCCGGAGCATTGTACTGATTCTTGAAAGGTGTAGTTTCTAATTCAACATCAAAGCCATCAAGCTGTGTCTTTTCACTTTTAAATCCATCCCATTTATCCTGTCCGCCATATTTCCCAAACATCCAATAGTTTCCTTCGCCCATTTGTAAAGCCACGGGGGCATCGCCGAGATTTGAGGGACCAACATTTTTTACTGGCTGCCAATTGAGCCACTGGGGTGATTGTGAGATGGTTAGAGAGCTAAGCGCGCGTTTTGTTTCAAAGGATTTCATAACACTCTTAAAATTTGCCATTTTAGCATTTGAAACCACTACACCATCATTAATTGATACCTTATTGCTCTCTACAATACTATTTTCCCACTCCGCTTGCGTGCTTATAGTCCAGGTTTCTTTCTGACCTTTTGAGGTACAAGCCAAAGTAACAAGTAGCAGCACAAAAAACACAGATTCTTTCTTAATCATTTTTTTCGCTTTAATATTTTATTTGTAATCATTTCCAGTATCACTGTTCTTGCAAGATTCCAACCATTCATTCAGTTGCTGTTTCATCTCAGCTACACGTTCGGGCTTAGATGCAGCAATGTCATTCTCCTCATAAGGATCCTCCAACATGTCATACAATTCATATTTTTCACTATCTATCGTTACAAGTTTGTACTGTTGAGTTACAAGAGACTTTTGCTTTTGGCTTTGGAAAGCAATATATTTTTCACGCTTCTTATCCTCATTCCTCAAGGCCTTAATAAGGTCAATGCCATCATAAGGTCTTGTCTCTGGCACCTTAAGTCCCAAAACTCCTAAGATACTAGGAAAATAATCACTTGTCACGCCAGGAAAATCAGAACGTGTGCCGGCTTTAAGTTGCCCTGGCCAAACAATAAAGGCGGGGACACGCACACCACCTTCGTAGAGAGAACCTTTACGTCCTCTAAAACCAGCTGTTGTACCTTGTTGTCGTTTACCAGGATACTGACGAGGACCACCACCTTCGCCCGCAGGGCCGTTATCCGAACAAAAGGTAATAAGGGTGTTTTCACCTATTCCTAAAGCACTTAACTCCTTATTCAAACGAGCTATCTGATCATCCAAAGCAGTGATACATCCATAATAATGCTGTTTATTTTCATCATAGTCTTTGTACATATCACAATATTGGGGACCAGCAACAACAGGTGAGTGAGGTGTATGAAACCAAATTACGGTAAAGAACGGCTGATTGTTTTTTGCATGCTTCTTAATAAACGGAAGGGCACGATCCATAATAACACGAGAATCGTCTCCTTCCAGATTCTCAGTCTCATAAACACCGGGAGCAAGCCAATAGCGTGTGGGATTCTTAAGCTTTTGATTTTTCATCGGATCCCAGGTAGGTACCGCTTGCTCAGTCGAAAAACACTCATCAAAGCCATTATTCCATGGTGTAGACAAATATTCGGTACCAAGCCCCCCACGGCGTCCGTCTGGAATAGAATCAGAGATAGCGCCCAAATGCCATTTACCAAAATGCCCCGTGGTATAGCCCTCCTGTTGCATAAGTTCTGCCAAGTTGATTTCTTGATCTTTCATAAAGCCCACATTAGCATAATAAATACCATAACGGAAAGGGTGACGCCCCGTCATGAAACTACCACGTGTAGGCGAACACACAGGCGCTGCGGAATAAAAACGATCTAATATTATTCCTGAAGCAGCCATTTGGTCTAATGCCGGCGTTTGAATCACTTTATTTCCATTGAAACCCACATCGCCCCAGCCCAAATCATCGGCCATTATCATTATAATGTTTGGTTTCGTATCATTATTCTTGGGTACGCGATTGGCACATGATAAAAAGCCGAAAATAAAAGGCAATAGCGATAGTAAAAACAGTTGTTTCATTATTTATAATTCTTTGTTATAGTTATCTTTATTTAAGCCACAAACTTTTCAGGCAATTACCATGACAGTTTTACGCAAATTCATATATGACAAGCTACTGTTTACCTCTAAACATATTAAACCTGTTGGCAGAATTAACAAATCATGTAATATTTAATTAATAAGTCTATCTAAAAATTTTCTAAAGGGGGTTTTAACACCCCCTTGAAACCCCAGTTCTTCATTTTTCCATGATGTTATTTCAATTGATAATTGAAATACCTTCGAAGCAATCCCGATGGCCATCGGGACTAGCAGAAAAAATGCTTCCCTCGCTCTCTTAGTTTTACTCACTATTGTTTATTTCAAAGGTGTTCGTGATTCGCTCTGCTTAATTCTTAACGCCCTTCGTATTACGGCTACTGTGGGCTAAAAACTAATTCACCCCTACCCACGCCCGCCTTTTCTGCAAGGCCTACGCTCTCGTTCTTCGTTTAGGAACTGCGTCCC
>DHQI01000009.1 GCA_002408065.1 Bacteroidales bacterium UBA5342 | reverse complement strand
GCCCCGGTAGAGCCACTATAAGCGGAATACACTGTTTTTCGACGCTGTTTATCTATGCCGTAAGTATAATCATATTTATGAGTAAGCCCACCAGTGATTCCATAAGCTGAGCAGGGGCTTTGAGTGATGGATTTCGCTTTGTTAAAGTAAGTGTAAGTGATGGTTTGGTCATCCGTTTGAGGGTTTATAGGGTCGTTTATCTTAGTAAGGGCATGGGGCTTGAGTGGGTGAGTATAGTCAATATTCTGACTCAAGTCAGATTTACTAGTGATGTTGCCTTTAGCATCATAAAGCATGGCTAGAGTGGATGCAGTACGCTCACTGTCATTATATACATTAGTCAATCGGTTTATTCCATCATAAGAGAAATACTCTACCTGTTGGTTGATATTATCCATACGGTAATCCAAGTTGCCCATCTCATTATAGCCGTAGCTAAGGCTCTGGACACTGCCACATCCCTGATAGTTAAGGCGCCCCATCTCGTCATAGTTTCTTATCACACTGCTACCCCCTAAACTATAGCTTTTAAGCTGACCAATGGCATTATAGCTATCATTTCTATAAATGGTGTCGCCACTGTACACTATACCGCGTAGATCTCCCCTGGAAGTATAGGCATGGTGGATAGTCATACCACTAGGGTAGGTTTCAGTGGCTATGCGCCCATAGTCATCGTAGCTATTGCTGTGAGTGAAACTAGTATTATCAATGTATTCCGTTTTTCCGTTTATACGCCCCAGCTTATCGTAACTATAGCTCTCTTTTATTGTGCCATTTTGGCTGACATTACTGATTTGACCTATAGATGCTCCGCCAGCCATGTACTGGTAGTTCAATGTTTCAGTTGTCATCCCTGGTCCGCTGATCACTTCGCTTTCCGTTCTACCCAGCAAGTCGTATTTATATGTCGTAGTTTGTTTTCTTGCATTGGTTTGGGTCAATACCCTGCCCAGGGCATCGTAGGTATTGGAAATAGTATCTGCATCAGGGTCGTATATGCTAAGTCTATTGCCTCGGCTATCATAGCTAAATGTGGTCTTAAAACTTTCATCTACCCAAGAAGAGTCTAAGCGCCCGCCAACACCATAGGCATAGTATACTGTGTTGTCTAAGTTGTCTTTGCTTTGTATTACCTGTCCTAGTGCATTATAAGTCTTAACACTTTCTTGTCTGTCATTCCAATTATCAAAATTGATGACTCTGGTAGTCACTGTTCTCGCAGCATCATTGTATATGGTATGGTGCAAAGTCTGATCAGGTGTCGTTACTTTATTCATACGATTATAGGTATCGTAGGCATATAGTGTCCATTGCTTGGTACTATCCTTAAAATAAGGCAATGACTCCCGATACAATCTGTTGTCACTATCATATTCCTTATCTGCATATATTTTCTCACCACTGAAACCATAACTTAAGGTACGGCGTTCTTGGCCTAAAGCATTATAGTATATCCGGCTTTCAGCTATTCCTGATGTCTTATTCAGGCTATAATAGACAGCATCAAAAGGTGCGTCATCGTCTTCAGTTACCCAATTTAGCGTGGCGTAGCTTTCTACACCTGTAGGAGAAAGAGTTTTATACTTTTGCCCCAGGCCATTGTAAAAGTAGCGGGAAGTAAGGCCTGACGGGGCTGTTTCTGCTATAAGCTTTGAGGAAATGGGATCATATTGATAACGAGTAGTCATGTCTTCAGTGGTTTTTGCCTCAACAAAGCGCCCATCTTCAGTATAACTCAACTCTGTTATACTCTCACCCACATTGTTATCATTAGGAGCATTAATAGAAATGTTTTGAGGGTGGCCAAATTCATCGTAATCAGAATATGTTGTAATAATTTCGAATAAAGAATCCGGGTCTGATATCTTCACCAGTAATTTCCCATTATTATCGTATTGGTACTGCGTTATTCTAACAATAGAATCATTATCAAAACGAGCCGTATTTACTACAGACTCCGGTAGAAAATGACAAGCCCAAGAACCATCATCTTTATAATCTATGGTTTGTTTCTCATAGGTATCGGGGATTAGTTCATCTCCATCATAATATTCTGTTAGAGTCCTTTTCGTATTACCATAGCTATCATACTCTAAATAACGTATCCTAGAGCCTGTATTATTTAATTTGTTTTTATTAATGCTTGAATCCAAAACGCTACGGTAGCGTACACCTCCTAATGAATTTAGAGTATAATGCCGAACGGTTTCGCTAATAAGGACATCAGAAACACTTTTACTTTCCTTAAAAGGTAACAAAACCATAAAATCATCGTCAGGTTTACTTTCAACTATTGATACAGTGCTTGTTGTTAAATCTGTTTTGGTGAGTTGTGAAAACCCCATAAAGCTTTTCTTTTGCTTTGTATCAAGCAAGCATCCGGCGTATTCAAATGTAACTGTATCACTCTTATCAATACTGCTATCTACTACCGATAGATTTGTAGGACAAACTTGAACTGTATTAGCATAACTGACAGGAAAAGTTGTTATTTCGCTGTACTTATCTAATTTGGAATATTTAATTTCTAAACTATCATATTGATTCCTAACGACCTTTTCCATCAACCTTTGGTCGCTATTATAACCTGAACTATAAAGCTCAAATTTATCAGTAACTTTCATCAATCGAGGCCCAATAGATTCGTCTGAATAGCCTGATCCAAATGAGCTTTCTTCATTATCAACATATAGGTATTCATTATCAACAGTGAATGTACCATCGACATTAAGATAGGCTTTCTCTCCTCCTAAAAGAATATCATTTACACCATCCTGATTTAAATCAACAATTAGAATATTATCACAATCTCGTTTATTAGCACTACCATCCCAATCAAAGTTCATTGTCTTAATATCGTATCTTCCATCCCCCTGTCCGTAAGCAATATACCATATATTATTTTTATAGTATATAATATCACTCAGGTTATCTTGATTCAACTGTGCTTGCCTATAAACAGGTGCTGTTCCTAGATTGACATTAGTACTTACTGATTGGAATTTACAAGATGAATCACTTCTATTTTCTAACAGATAACAGGAGCCATCTGTCATTATTAGCATAATATCCAGACTATTGTTTGAAATAAAATTACCAGAACATATAGACTCAATTTCTTTGTCAACCGTCGTTATAGTCACATACTCTAAAGCCTCTCCTGCTTCTCGACTTAGAATAGCATTGTATTGCTTACCACCGCTAATATTTGTTGGTTTATTAGGTATAACCAATACTTCATCACCAAACTCATCATCAAAATCGCCACTTACAACAAATGGAACTTCTCCATCAATACTCAAAGTAATAGGAGTTGTCACATTCAAGGAGTCACCCTCAAAAGAATAGTAATAGAGAAATCCATAATTCAAATCAAAATCAGGATTAATTCCATTTACAGGGTTAGGGTGATACGGATCTACGATAAATGAATATATCGATGTTTTACCATTAGAATAAAAGTCGCCTAAAGCATAGTTTGTAAAGTAACTTTTAGCATCCTTATCTAATGCAATTCCCATATTTGCCAACCATAAGCGATTAATATTGTCAGAATCAGTTGCTTTTATAAAAATTGACAAATCATAGAAATTATAATCACTAGTGGGGCGATACATATTGAAAAGCTTTATCATATACTCCTGATTTTTTCCATCTCCCCCAAAATCAGCAGTTCCAATACTCAAGGTCGCATCTCTTTGTTGCAATATATTTTCATGCAAGGTAGATGTTGAGTTATAATAACTAGGTTGAAGCTGACTTGCTTTATTTTCAAATTTTGTCACTTGAAACTTCACCTCATCCATCCCCTCATACCCCACAGAAGCCAACTTATCCTCACCACTTTTATAGTTGAGTTGGTAAGTTTTTAATCTAGTCTGAGCTCCATACGTAGAAATCACATCTACACTATCCAAACGCAAATTTTGCTCTTGCTTATAGCCGGCAAGGTAGCCTGAAATAGGCTGTTTGCGATCTTCGTAGTGGAATTGGATTTTGGCTAATTCATTATTTTTGTTGCCATAACTAATAGATAATGTATTACTGCTTTTTGCATAAATGTTTTTACATGAAGTTAACAAAGAAACACTATATATGTCGGTAGACTGTTGAGTCTCGTCAATAAATAAATTATGATGATTTTCAGGAATGTAAGGGTCATTGTAATCTAATTCATTAATATTAATGTAACCTAAGAATTCCTCCTCGGAGGATAAAAGAACAGAATCAATCACATAGTCGTATGAATAGCTCACATAATTATTACATTTATCTTCAAGTCGAACCAACAGCCAATCTCTAGGAGCATCAGTATAGTTAAGGATGAATTCTTTCTTTTCTAAAATAAAAGCTTCAGAATTTAGTATACATAAAGTTTCATCAACACCCTCCATCTCCCAACAATCCCACAGGTTTGATCCATTAAACTTTTTAAGCTGATACTCTTGAGTAGTCTTTATATTACTAGTAAGCAAATCTGACTTATATGTTAATTTTTTTCCATCCTTAGTAAATACAATAAATGAAGATGGTCCTTTATCAGTAATATCATAGCCCACAATCTTACTCCCATTATCTACCTCAGTAGCATAAATTATAGAGTCGCCTCCTCTTGAAATCTCAAAGAGACGCTGACCATCCAAAGCCAAAGCATCACTCTCATCCCACTGTATACCTTTTACCTCACCATCATGGTAAATAGTCTTTGGCACACGCGTAATAGCTGACATTCCGGACAGATTCCATCCCCAGCCAGCTATACCATTACCAGCCTGACTATTATAGTTCAGCGAGATATTGGGTTGCATACCATTTACCCCCGGTGGCACCTCAATAGGAATAGTATAGGTGGCTGCACCAGTTGGAGACACATTGAACTGCCCCGGTATGGCACCTACGGCGTAGCCACTGTCTGGACTGCTAGTTGTTGTTTTGCCATCTGCTTTCAGGTAGGCATTGCTCATATCTGGGAACAACAATTTTTGGTTAGCTCTGGCTGTGAAGCTTTTTCCACTTTGTGCAGAGTACTTAAAGTTGTCCGATAGCTTAATATAATCTTTAGCTTCGTAAATATATGAGCCAGTCTTTTGATTAGTAAAATGATATGAGTCAGCCTGATGATACTCCTGTCCCACAGCCGAGACCATAAACAGAGTTGATATATAGAGGAGAATGTGTTTTTTCATGGTATTTTGTGTAAAAGACATAGAGACGTCAGACTAAAAGAC
>DHQI01000074.1:32912-65180 GCA_002408065.1 Bacteroidales bacterium UBA5342 | reverse complement strand
TAATCCCCCTACCTACTCGATTGTTTCATACCTTTGTGTACTCTTATTCGCTCTTGAGCGATAAATCATTACTAACCAAAATCTTCCAAGATGAAATTTACAAATAGGAAAATTTTAGCCTTAGCGATAGTTGGGGCGTTGCTGAGTAGTACAGCTTTTTCAGCTAAAAAAGAAGCTAAAGATAGCCTCTATGCTGACGTTATAGGTGGTATGAAATTCCGAAGTCTGGGACCGGCTTGGTGTTCGGGTCGTATAGCAGATTTTGCTGTTAATCCCGATAATCCGGCGGAGTATTATGCCGGTGTAGCTTCTGGAAATGTATGGAAAACAGTAAATAATGGAACCACATGGCAGCCGGTTTTTGACAATTATGGCGCATATGCCATTGGTGCTGTGGAGATGGATCCCAATAACCATAATGTGATTTGGGTAGGAACGGGTGAGAACAACCATCAGCGTGCTTTAGGCTATGGAGACGGTGTTTATAAATCACTGGATGGTGGCGAAAGCTTTAAAAATATGGGTCTTAAAGATTCCCGTCAGATAGGTGCTATAGTCATTGATCCGCGCAATAGTGATGTGGTTTTTGTCGCGGCAGAAGGTTCTGCTTGGGGACCCGGAGGAGATCGTGGCTTGTACAAAACCATTGATGGGGGTCAAAACTGGGAAAAGGTACTAGAGATAAGCGAAAATACAGGTGTCAATAATGTAGCCATGGATCCTGAGAATCCCGATGTGATGTATGCTACTTCAGAGCAGCGTCGTCGTCATCATTATGGTAAAATAGGTGGCGGCCCGGAGTCGGCGGTTTATAAAAGTACGGATGGTGGACAAACATGGCGTAAGATAATGAAAGGTTTGCCTTCTGTTCATATTGGTGGTATGGGTATTGCGATATCACCTGTTGATGTGAATGTGGTTTATCTTATTGTAGAAGCCCAGGATAAAAAAGGTGGTTTTTTCCGTAGCACCAATAAAGGGGAGAGCTGGAAGCGTATGAGCGATTATCATAGCAGTGGTCAGTATTACAATGTAATCGTTTGCGACCCTGTTGATGTCGATAAAGTATATTCGCTCGAAACCTTTACGAAACTGACCTTAGATGGCGGTAAAACGTGGAAAAATCTAGGGAATAACAAACGTCACGTCGATGATCACGCTATGTGGATAAATCCGGACAATACAGCGCACATCCTGATAGGTGGTGATGGTGGTATTTATGAAACATACGATGGTGGTAAGCATTACGATTTTAAAGAAAACCTGCCGGTGACACAGTTTTACCGGGTCAATGTAGATAATGATTATCCTTTCTATAATGTTTATGGTGGTACACAGGACAATAACTCGTTTGGTGGTCCGTCGCGCAATACCTCTTCGGCTGGTATTACTAACGATGAATGGATGACGACCTTGGGCGGTGATGGTTTTTGGCAAGCTATAGATCCTGAGGATCCCAATATTGTGTATAGCGAATACCAGTATGGTAATATGATACGTTACGATAAGCGCAGTGGCGAAAAGGTATTTATCAAGCCCCGCGAACGAAAAGGTGAGGAAGCCTACAAATGGAACTGGAATGCTCCTTTAATATTAAGTCCACATGCCAATACCACACTTTATTGTGCTGCCAATAAGGTTTTTCGCAGCAACGATCGTGGTCAAAGTTGGGAGGTGATCAGTGATGATTTGACTGCTCAGGTAGATCGTAACTCTTTGCCAATGATGGATAAATATTGGAGTGCTGATGCGGTAGTTAAGCATGTGTCTACTTCGCAGTGGGGTACTATAGTAGCAATGGACGAGTCGCGTGTGCAAGAGGGCTTACTGTATGTAGGAACAGATGACGGTGTTATTTCTGTGACAGAGGATAATGGTGCTAACTGGTTTCAGGTGGAAGTATTCCCTGATGTGCCGGAATATACTTATTGCAGCGATATTCGTGCTGATAAATTTAACGAAAATGTGGTTTATGCCACTTTCGATAACCGCAAACGTGACGATTTTAAACCTTATGTACTGAAAAGTATGGATAAAGGTCGCAATTGGACTTCAATAGCAGCTAGCTTACCCCAAAACCAGACGGTGCACAGTATCGAACAGGATTTTCTGAAGAAAGAACTGCTCTTTGCCGGTACCGAGTTGGGGATTTATTTTTCTGTTGATGCTGGTGAGAATTGGGATCAGTTAAAAGCTGGTATTCCTACTATTTCGGTCAAAGATATCGCCATACAGGAGCGTGAGAGCGACTTGGTATTGGCCACTTTTGGTCGTGGTTTTTATGTTTTGGACGATTATTCGCCACTTCGGGATCTATCTCCGAAGCTCTTGGAGGAAAAAGCGCACCTATTCCCCGTCAAAGATGCTCTGAAATACATTAAAACAGATAGTCGGGGCAATCAAGGTTCAACGTATTATTTTGCTAAAAACCCAGCCTATGGAGCTACCTTTACTTATTACCTAAAAGAGGCTCCAAAGAGCACCAAAGCCCAGCGTCATGAGGCGGAAAAGGACCTCTTTGAGAAAGGAGAATTTATTCCTCAGCCCACTTGGCGGGAGTTGCAGCTGGAGTCTAAGGAAGAAAAGGCTCATTTGATTTTCACGGTGCGTGATTCAGAGGGCAAGGCGGTTCGACGCATTGTGCAAGCCCCTGCTAAAGGGATTAACCGGGTGACGTGGAATCTGACATATCCATCTACCAGTACGATCTCGTCCCAAAGCTTTGACCCGGTGAAGAAGACAGCTTCAGGCATTCGTGCTATGGCGGGAGATTATACTGTGGAATTGGCTATGTGGGAAAAAGGGGAGATGTCGTCATTGACAGAAGCCCTTCCTTTTATTGTAAAAGAGTTGGATAACCGCACTTTTGCAGCTAAAGATCCTCAGGGAGTCTTTGATTTTGATCAAAAAATGGCTGAATTATACCGCCAATACAGCGGCACAGCAGGATGGATAAAAGAAACGACACAAAAGCTTGAATCAATGAAACAAAGTCTGTATGCTTTGGCTGAAGTGCCTCAGGACTTGATGGACGAATTGCGTGAGTTGTCAGTAGAGTTGGAGTTGCTTAACCATAAGATGTATGGTGTACCTGCCAAAGCCAGTTGGGAAGAAATACCACCGGCACAGATGCCTATTAGTCAGCGCATCGGTGGCATTCAGTACACACGTTATGCTTCGAGCTCTGATGTGACGGAAACAGAAAAAACGGCTTATGCTATAGTTGAGGAAGAGCTTAATGACGTTATTGATGCACTGAAAACGATTAAAACGGAAAAACTACCAAGCATAGAAAAGCAATTGGATGAACTGGGGGTAGGATGGACCCCCGGCCGTATCCCAAGTAAATAAATATGAGACTAGTAAACTTGAAAAAAAAGAGCCTTTCGGGGCTCTTTTTTAGTAATGTCCTTTAGCTTTAATGACTATGACAATTATTTCGTTATCTTTAATCTCATAGATTAGTCGATTCTTCTTGTCAATTCTACGCGACCATAATCCTGAAAGTTGATGTTATAATTGTTCTGGCTGTCCGGTGCCGGTTTTGGGGTGTGTTTTTAGTTCATCGAGAAGGTTTTTTATCTTTTTAATAGTTGCCTTGTTGCCGGTTTTTGCATAAGACTCAATTTCTAATGCCGCTTTCTTCTCGATAATCAATTTATACATCAGCAAAAAGTCTTTTCTCTAATTCATCATCGTACTCGATAAATTCACCATTGTTTTTTCTGTCAAGAACCTCTTTTACAAATGCAGGATTATATTCCTCTTCCACTTCTTCAAAATATAGGTCAAAGCTTTGTGCAAAAGATTTTAAGCCCTTTAGTTGAGCTTTGTTTTTGGGATATATTTTTAAAACTTCCATTTTGATAATTTTATACAAAGGTAATTCTTTTTTAAAAGAACGACTTAAAATAAAAAAAAGAGCCTTTCGGGGCTCTTTTTTTGACGTGAAAAGGCATTTTTATTTTTAACTTATCATTTTAATTTTCCCTGTCGCCCAGGTTGCCATAACGGTGATACACCGTCGTGATGCTTTGTTCCTGTAAGTAGTTGAGGAGTTCCAGACGTCCGTTTTGAAGCGGTTTGGCATGCGCTAAATAAACTCCTTTTGCTGCGGCATAGGTGTAAAAGTTCTCCGACAGTTCTCCACCAAGCAGACGCAAGCGCTTAAAGCTACCGGCTTTCTCATTAAAAGCTTCCACTTTTTCTACTTTGGCTTGCGGGAATACATCTGCCAGAACTTCTTTGCCGACAAATTCAGGACAAACCGAAACATCAATTTTGGCTCCTACTATTTCAGCGGCAGCAGCGACCATTAGTGCTTCACTTAAATCATCTCCTTTGCGCACACGCAATCCCAGCCCCATAGCCGGAATGTAGCGGAAATGATTATCCTCACCCACAATGCCCGAAACATCATTCATCTGAGAGAATACGTTGTTATAAGCTTTTTTATAATTATGAACGCTTGCTGTGAGCTCTTTAACCTTGGCATGGTTAGCAATCGCTGTTTGCAGAGCAGCACTTAAGCCCAGTTGTGTGAGTTCTGCTACTGATTCTTTGCGTGAGGATTCCTCAACCGTCATAAAACAACTCACATAGTTAGGGCCACCAGCCTTGATGCCGTTGCCAAAAGCCGATTCTTTCATCCCGCCAAATGGCTGGCGCTGAACAATAGCACCTGTGATGCCACGGTTGATGTAGAGGTTACCGGCTTCTATCTTGTCGCGCCAAATAAGGTGCTCGCGCTCGTCCAGCGAGTGTAAACCAGAGGTCAAACCATAACCGGTAGAGTTCACCATGTCAATGGCTTCCTCTAAGGTGTTGAAGCGAACCACGGAAAGCAGTGGAGCAAATAGCTCGGTTTTGAAAGTATAATTGTCTTGCTTAACCCCCATTTTAACCCCCGGTTTCATTAAGAAGCCGTTTTTGCTAATGGTTTCAGGTTTTACGAGCCAGCTTTCCCCCTCTTCCATATGTTCGATGGCGTACATCAGTTCTTTGTTATCCGTGTCGGCACCTATCATCGGGCCAATCTCTGAAGATAAATCCCAAGGCATTCCCACATTTAAACTCTCAGTGGCATCTTTTAGCTTAGCTATAAACTCAGGATCGTCGTAGATATCACTTTGCAACAGAAGCAATGAACAAGCCGAACATTTTTGCCCTGCGTTACCAAAAGCAGATTGTACGGCGGCAGCTATAGCGATGTCTTTATCGGCGCTTGAGGTCACGATGATGGCATTTTTGCCCCCCGTTTCGGCGGAAAGCGGCACTTTAGGGTTATTAGCCAAGATGCGGTAAGCTGTCTCTGTACCACCTGTCAGGATGATGTGTTTGATGGCTTCGTGTTTGGTCAAATAGTTTAACGACGAACGTTCGGCCGGCAGTACAACCTGCAAGGCTTCTTTAGGAATGCCCGCTTCGTGCATCAGTTGTACGAAATGGAAAGCTACAGGAGCCGAAACGGTGGCCGGCTTAATGATCACCGTGTTGCCGGCAGATAAACCAGCGATGACACCACCAACCGGAATAGCCAGAGGGAAGTTCCATGGTGGAATCACCAAAATAGTGCCTTTGCCTTGTACTTTAACATCTTCCATTTCGAAAAATGCTTTGGCTGTGCGTGGGTAATACTCTATAAAGTCGATGGCTTCACTCACTTCCACATCACCTTCCATCATCGTTTTACCGGTGCTCGCACTCATGACACCAATCAGATCGCTACGATGTTCGCGTATCTTTTTAGCCACTTTAGCCATGATGACGTGACGTTCCTCGGCTGTCATACTACGCCATCCGCTAAGGTCTTCTTCTGCTGTTTTTATGATTTCTTCCACCTGATCAGGAGTGGCTTGTCCTACTTTGAAGACTTCAATTTCACCGCCCTGAGAATTGTCGGTGTATGAGCGGAATTGCTCTGTTTTGGCATCAGTTGCGCCTACCTGAACCGGGTATTCGATGGCTTTGTCATCGGCTGAAAGTTGCCATTTAGCTTTGATGTCTTTAGTCCACTGGTAGTTGACCGGAAGATCGAAGTCAGTGTCCGGCTCGCCGTGGTAAGGCGCATCGGTAGCAGTGAGCTCATATTTTTCATTGATGCGGTTTTGCTGACGCTTAGGTTCTTCGCTCAAACCTTCTTTTAGCTTCAGGGCCTCATTGAATTGTCCCAAAAGATATTTCCACGACTCATCATCTACTTTCAGGTCAAAAGAGTGCGCGATGAAGTTCTCCTCGCCGGTATTTTCGTCCAAACGACGTACCAGATAAGAGACGGCATTCAGAAAGTTGGCATTGGTCACCACCGGGGTGTACAGCACAATGTTAAAACCAAAACTGTGCATAGCGCGCACCAGATTGTTGGCCATACCTTCCAGCATTTCAAAAGAAACGTATTTCTCAACTTTGTTAGCTTTCGCTAATGTTTGTGCATAGGCAATGCTAAACAGGTTGTGCGACGCAATACCCATATGAACCGCCTCCATACGTTCTGCATCAAAACCGTAGTCAATCATTTTGAGGTAATTGGCGTCCGTTTTTGTCTTGCTATCCAGTACGGGCACTTCCCAGTCTTTCAATGAGGAATGCACCGTTTCCATCTGCAGGTTAGCCCCTTTTACCAATCGCATCTTGATAGGAGCACCACCATTAGCACGGCGTTTTTGCGCCCAGGCTACCAGTCGTTTTTGCAATTTAGCGGCATCCGGTAGGTAAGCTTGTAGTACGATGCCGGCATACAGGTCTTTGAATTCTTCTTTTTCTAAAGTCTCAGTGAAGACTTCATAGGTCAGCTCCACATCTTTGTATTCCTCCATATCCATATTGATGAATTTGGGAGAAAGATTACCGTCCAGATCTTTTACCGGATGCGCCATGGCTTTGCGGTAAAGTGCCGAAAGACGTTCGATCAGCACGGCTTTGTTTTGGTCATAATTAAGCGGATGCAATTGTGAATAAATGCCTGATATTTTGATGGACATATAGCCGATTTCCGGTTTTTCAAGACTCTTCAGGTAGTGGTGGTAGCGTTTCATAGCTTCGCCTTCGCCCAGTACCACTTCGCCTATCAGGTTCACATTTTGTCCGATGTTTTCGTCTCTGCGTTGGTTGAGGTGAGAATGCAACTTCTTAGGTGCTTCGTTGATGATGACTTTGGCAGTGGTAGAGCGCAGATAGCTCTGAAAAGCAGGCACCGAAAGGCCGGGCGCCATTTCGCCAAACCACACAAAGACGTTAAATAGGGTTTTCTCCCAAGGCGAAAGAAAGTGTAACATGCCATATTTCTTATGAAGAAATTTGATACGTTGAACCAGCTTACGTTTGTTGGTAATCTGTGTGCTTTCGTCCATCAGCTTCATCAAGTAGGTTTTATCCTCCGGATGCTTGATCATTTCAGAGTATTTTATCTGCTCTTTTTTGTCCTGAATGGTCAGGGCTTCGTTCGCCTTGGTTTGAATCTCACCGGCGCGTTTTATAACTTTTTTTATATCCACGGCAATAAGAATTTATAATGTTAAATATTAGTAAATAGCTGTTTGATTTACTCTGCAAACCTAGCTATTTGTAGAATCAATGATTGAAACAATATCGTCAAATAATATGACAAATTTTAAAAGTTGTCATTTGACATTACTCAAAAGAACGCAAGGTTTTTTCAATTATTTTAATGCAGTCGCCTAATTGTTCTTTGGTGATAACAAGCGGTGGCGCAAAACGGATGATGTTAGTGTGTGTTGGCTTAGCCAAAAGACCATTTTCGCCCAGTTTCACGCAAACGTCCCAGGCCAGATTTTTATGATCTGAGTTGTCAATAATCAGTGCGTTCATCAAACCTTTACCGCGTACTTTCTCGGCAATGGGCGAGCGTTCGCAAATCTTCTCCATTTCCTCACGGAAATAAAGGCCTAGTTCGTACGATTTCTCAGCCAGTTTTTCTTCTTCCACCACTTGAAGGGCCGCTATTGCTACTTCAGCAGCTACCGGGTTGCCACCATAGGTAGAGCCGTGTTGCCCTGGTTGGAATACTTCCATGATGTCTTTGTTGGCCAAAACGGCCGATACCGGATAAGCACCACCCGAAAGGGCTTTGCCTAAAATAAGTACGTCAGGTTGCACATCATCGTACTGGCAAGCCAATAGTTTACCCGTCCGGGCAATCCCCGTTTGAACCTCGTCGGCAATGAAAAGCACATGGTGTTTTTTACACACCTCGTAAGCGGCTTTCAGGTAACCATCGTCCGGTACATTTACACCAGCCTCTCCTTGGATAGGTTCAACCAAAAATCCTGCGATGTTAGGATTGGCTGTCAATTCTTTTTCCAGAGCTTCTACGTCGTTGTAAGGCACTACTGTAAATCCCGGTGTAAAAGGACCGTAGTGTTCGGTGGCTACCGGATCTACCGAGAACGAAACGATGGTAGTGGTGCGGCCGTGGAAGTTATCGTTGCACACCAAGATGTGCGCCTGATCTTTTTCTACGCCTTTTTTCTCGTAAGCCCATTTGCGGGCTAGTTTCAAGGCTGTTTCTACCGCCTCGGCACCGGTGTTCATGGGTAGCATCATATCGAAACCAAAGTACTCGGTGATGAATTTTTCGTAAGGGCCCAGTTTGCTGTTAAAGAAAGCACGTGAGGTCAGAGCTAAGCGCTTTGATTGCTCTATCAAGGCATCCACAATTTTTGGGTGACAGTGCCCTTGGTTTACCGCAGAATAGGCTGCCAGAAAATCGTAGTATTTTTTACCGTTTACATCCCAAACGAAAACGCCTTCGCCACGATCCAGTACGACTGGTAGCGGGTGATAGTTATGCGCTCCGTATTCATTCTCCATGTTCATCAGCTCTATGGCTGTGTAGTTTGTATTTTTCATCGTTTTGTGTTTTTTATGTTATTGTGGAGACGCGATTAATAGCGTCTTTACAATGACTATTATTAATCTTTTTTATCCAAAAATCTCGGCCATCATACAGCGCACGCTGCCGCCACCATATTTTTCTATGGTCGGTACGGCTGGTGTTATGATGTCGTTAAATGATTTTAGTTGTTCTGTTTGCTCCTTAGTTAAAGATTTGTAAGCTGTTTCGGACATGACCAAATAGGGGATGCCGTCGTTGTTTTTTACCTGCAGCATATTGCCGGCAAAGTGGTGCATTTGTTCTTCGTTGATTTCTACAATCACTTTACCTGTTTTTTCGATGGTGCGAATCACATTTTGACGTTCTTCGGCATCATCAATAGCGCTGAGACAAAGCACTACATACTCTTCGGCTACAGTCATCATCACATTGGTGTGGTAGATGGGCAGGCGTTGTTCGTCCACGCTTTGGTTGGCACTAAAGGCACAGGGTTTAAAGTTGAAATCTTTGCAGAATTCTTCAAAAAGCTCCCGGTCAGTTCTTTCAGAAATAGCAGCGTAGGCAATGCGCATGCGGCGGTCTAGTATCATACTGCCGGTGCCTTCCAAGTAGCGATTTTCATCCTCGTAGGTGGTGTAGTTATTCAGTTCTGTAAAATGAAATCCACGTGCGTTGATGTTTTCAATCAGATCGGTGCGTCGCTCGTGACGTCGGTTTACGGCATACATCGGAAAAAAGGCAATGACACCTTCTTCGTGAAAAGAAATCCAATTGTTAGGAAAGATAGCGTCCGGTGTGTGAGGTTCTATGGTGTCTTTTACGGTGATTATATTCAGGTTTTTATCTTTAAGAAGCTGTACCATAGCTTTAAACTCAGCTAAAGCTTTTGCCTGAATTTGCTCTGGTGCATTTTCATCTTTTTGCTGGAAATAGTTGTTTCCAGCCGTTTCTGCATTGTAGCCAAAAGCGACCGGTTCTATCATTAGTAGTGTATTGGTGACTTGTTTATACATTTGTTAATTCAAAATTCAAGATTCAAAATTCAAGATTCAAAATTCAAGATTCAACAGAGCGTATCAAAGGTAAAGTGGAACAGCGCAAAAGTCCACCCATTTTGGATATCTCGTGATAGGGCACACGCTCTACAGTCATGCCCCAGTTGCTTTCCATAAAATCGTTAAGACGGGTAAAGCGCTCTTCGCTTACCACCACTTGGGGCGAGATGGAAAACACGTTGGTATTCATATAATACATTTCTTCCTGCGTGATTTCAAAGATGTTGTCTTTGCCAAAAATGTTCACCAGTTTTTGGTAGTCTTTTTCAAAGCGAAATCCGTCCTTGTAAATAATTGCTTTGTTGCCATTCACCGGCATAAAGGTGCAGTCCAAGTGCAGGATACCCAGGCGTGGGTCGGTGTCGTGTTTCTTTAGTTCCAGCGGAATGAATTGCTTATCCGGGAATAGTTCGCACAGAAAGTCGAAAGCTTTCCTGTTGGTACGGGCTGTTTTGTAATTGGGATAATCATCCTCTGTGTACAAGCCCACAAAGATGGTGTTGCCATACAGTACCACATCGCCGCCTTCCACGTGAGCATGCTCCGGCAGGTTGTAGATTTTGTTGTAAGCAATTTGGTCATAGACTACGGCGTAGGCTTCTTTCTCATCCTCACGATCAGGTATGATGTTGGAGTTGATGATTTTGTCGTCGATTACAAAGCCCACATCGCGGGCAAAGACCTGATTGCAATTGTCGATAGCCCAGGGGCGGTATACTTGCACATCGTACTTCAATAAGATGTTTTCGAACGCTGACATTTCTTTGTAAACAGCGCCCTCGTTGGGGTAGGTGCCTTTTTTAACCGACTCGTAGGATTTGGCATCATAGGCCTGTTCCAGAGTCGGTGCTGCCCCCAAAGAGCCGGGTTGCCCCAGCACAACAGCTTTAAGCCGGTCTGTTTCGTTGTTAATATTGAGAATCATAAAAATAATATGTGCCCTGGGAAATGACGATGTCATAGCATTGTCAACCATAGGGTTATATGAATAGATAGATCGAAATTCTAGAATAGATCTGCACTTACAGTACTATTCAAAAATTAAAATATCAAAATAAAATAAGCCTCAGGAATGAGACACAAGGTATGGATTGATGGCTATAGGAGTAGAGGCCACCCATAGGAAATGCTTATTTGTAAGCAGCTGCTTCCGCAGTATTTAAAGATATGTAATTCGGTTTAAACATCTTTTTCGATAAATTTCCGTGCCAAATATAAAGTGGTTTTTCAGATTTACAAAATTTAGATTGCTTTTTGATGGTTTACCCTTAGGCTTTGGCCTTAGGTGTGGCGGATGGGGATTTTGGGTGACAAAGGGGGCGAATTAATGAGACACGATAATTTTCTCGAGCTCTCGGTGCTTAGTACAAATAATCGCGTCTGGAAGGTAATAAGAGAGCAATAGTATTGTATCACTCTCCTCAAAAAATACTACTTTTGCATCTCCAAAAATTGAAACCCAATAAACACTATATAAAATGAGTGATAAAGAACTATTAAATGAAGTCGTTGCCCGCGCCGAACAGTGGTTGGAAGGTAACTATGATGCTGAAACAAAAGCAGAAGTAAAAGCCTTGTTAGAGGCAGAGGATAAAGCGCCTTTGATTGATGCTTTTTACCGTGATCTTGAATTCGGAACCGGTGGTTTGCGCGGTATTATGGGCGCAGGAACCAACCGTATGAATATTTATACTGTAGGCGCTGCTACACAGGGACTTTCAAACTATTTGTTGAAGTCTTTTCCTGACAAAGAGCAGATTTCAGTTTGTATTGGTTACGATTGCCGTAACAACAGTGAGAAGTTTTCTAAAATTTCAGCGGATATTTTCTCGGCTAATGGTATAAAAGTGTACTTGTTTGAGTCGCTTCGCCCTACGCCGGAGATGTCTTTCGCTATTCGTGAGCTGGGATGTCAGAGTGGTATCATCCTGACCGCATCGCACAACCCTAAAGAATACAACGGTTACAAAGCTTACTGGGAGGATGGTGCGCAGGTATTAATGCCTCACGATAAAAATATAATAGCAGAAGTGGAAGCCATTGCCTCTATCGATGATATCAAATTTCAAGGGAACAACGACCTGATTGAGATTCTTGGAGAAGAAATGGACAAGACTTACATTGACCGTGTAGCAGGTTTGTCACTTTCGCCTGAGGCTGTTGTTAACAACAAAGACCTTAAAATTGTGTACACACCAATACACGGTACCGGTGTTAAGTTGGTGCCTATGGCCTTGAAAGCCTTTGGCTTTGAAAATGTGATACACGTCGAGGAGCAAGATGTGGTAAGCGGTAACTTCCCGACGGTGGTTTCGCCTAACCCGGAAGAGCCCGCTGCACTTGAGTTGGCTATTGCGAAAGCAAAAGAAACAGACGCTGACATAGTGATGGCAACGGATCCTGACTCTGACCGTATTGGTGTAGCTATGAAGGATGATAAAGGTGAGTGGATTTTGGTTAACGGTAACCAAACGGCTTTACTTCTGACCTATTATATGATTACTAAGTGGAAAGAAAATGGTTTGATTACAGGCAATGAGTTCTTTGTGAAAACCATCGTTTCTACTGAACTATTGAAAGAAGTAGCTGAAGCTAACGGGGTAGAGTCTCATGATTGTTATACTGGTTTCAAATGGATTGCTTCGGTGATTAAAGGTTTCGAAGGAAAGAAAAAATATATCTGTGGTGGCGAAGAGAGCTTTGGTTTCTTGTGTCAGGATTTCGTTCGCGATAAAGATGCTGTTTCGGCTTGTGCTATGTTTGCCGAGATGACTGCGTGGGCCAAGGACAAAGGTTTTTCTCTGTACGAATTGCTACAAAACATCTACCTGGAATATGGTTATTCAAAAGAGAAAATGATCTACATTGTTCGTAAAGGTAAAGAAGGTGCTGATGAGATCCGTCAGATGATGGTGGATATGCGCAACGAAGCGCCTAAGACTTTGGCGGGGTCTAAGGTGACTTTGATAAAAGATTATTTGGCACTTACGACTAAAAACACGGAAACCGGTGATGTAGAGAAATTGGATTTCCCTGCCACTTCTGATGTGCTTCAATTCTTTACTGAGGATGGTTCTAAGGTGTCGGTACGTCCTTCGGGAACAGAGCCTAAGATTAAATTCTATATGGAAGTGAAAGGTGAGTTGGCAAGTAACGAAGCGTACCGCGATGCCGAAGCTAAGGCTGATGCAAAAGTGGAGGCTATTGCTAAAGATCTTAAACTGGTTTAAGACCGGGGCTTCGATACAATTCCGATATCTATCGGAATCGCTTAGCCACCTCTGTTTTGCAGTGAGGCCGATGCCTGAGTGCATAGCGACTTGTAGGAGCTATGTGTATCGAAGGTGGAGAATTTAAACATAACCCCTTGTTTCATATCATGAAACAGGGGTGTTTTGTTTTTATGTACCACGCCGTTTTGTTAAGGCTGTTGCTGCTTATGGGGGTGATGAATGAATTCTAAAAGTTTTCTTACATTCCTTGTGATAAGAAATTATGAACCAGGAAATAATAATGTTACATTTAACCATCCTTTAAAAGGCAATACGTATATTATGAGCCATTTATTGTTTGCGTATCCAGAAATAAAGACCATTGGCTATCAGAGAGCAGCACATCATGGTGACCATAATAGGTAGCAGGTTATTACTCTGAAAGATGGATAGCAAACTGCCAATCACAAAGCTAATAAGGAAACGTGTGATGCCCAAGGTAGCATTAGCTGAACCACTCACTTTAGGGTTGATATTGAGGATGGCTGCACTGCCATTACCATAAATCAATCCCAGACTTCCGATAAAAAACATCAGGTTGACAAAGATCGTGTAAATGCTCTGGAGGTTTGCTGCTGTTTGCACAAACAATGCGAGGCCGGCTGTTAGTTGTATGAGAAGCCCTACGTGAAGTATTTGACGTGGCGTGAAGCGTTTAAGCAAGAAGGTGTTGAGTAAAGACATGGCTATATTCAGACTGATAATGCCTCCAAAAATCATCGGGAAATGCGCGGCAGGTGCACCGAAATACTCCAGAAATACAAAAGAAGAAGTTGACAGGAAAACGTAAAGACCAGCCATAGAAAAGCTAATGGAAAACATCAAAATAACCGATAAGGGGTCAGAGAAAAAGACCTTGTATTTATCGATGAGCTGTGATCTGTTTATTTTTTTTGTAATCAGATTTTTGGGGCGCGTTTCCGGGACTAAGAGAAACAGAAGGGTAAAGATAAAAATGGCAAAGAGGTAAAGAAATGAAAAGATGCCTTTCCATTCGTAATGCTGTAGCAAAAAGGTTCCGATTACCGGAGCAAACAGAGGTGCCAGCATCATTATCATCGACATAATAGTGATGATGCGTGCTACCTGACGTCCTTCGTACATATCGCGTACTATCACATTAGCTGTGACGGTGGCAAAGCCTCCTCCAAAAGCTTGTAGTATTCTTAGGGCAAGGACCCATTCGATACTAGGACTAATGGTAATAAAAAAGGCCGAAAGGCCATAGATGCTGATTCCTGTAAGGGCAATGGTTTTACGGCCAAAAGCATCTGTCATAGGACCTCCAAAAAAGTTGCCAATGGCAAAACCCAGAAAATACAGTGTGATGGTTAGCTGTATAATATTTATTTTAACACCAAAAAATGCCGCCATGTCAGGCATAGCCACCAGGTAGGTGTCAATGGCAAAGGGCGAAAGCGCTACTAAGATAGCTAATACTACGGTGAGGATAGGGGTGAATAATTTATGGTTCTTGTTTAGAATCATTGTGTTTGGGTCTTTGTGAAACGTTTTTTTTTGAAAAAGGCGTTGTGAAGAAGCGTAATTCCACACCTACAACAAACTCAATAAGCAATTGTGTCTTTGCGCAAAGCAGGTTTTGGATAAAATAAGGAATATTGAATCAATAATTTTTAAATTACTTAATCTCTTTTTTACGGTTGGAGTTTACAAATAGCACATTACATAGGCTATCATAGCCGCTAAATATTTCTACCCCTTTGTCTGTGATGTTTTTTTTCTGAAAACCGAGAATGACCAAATCTGCATTGGTCGATTTTTTCTGTATGAGGCGTTTAACGTTACCATCTTCTTTTAGCGCCACTACTTCGATGTTATTTTCTGATATTGGAATACGTCCGGTGCTTATCATCGTTTTGAGTTCCTGCTGTTTTTCTTTCAGTTCGGCTTCGCGATACAGGGCATTGATTTTAATTCTAGGTCGTTTCCAGTCCGGGTGACCTGTGATGATGTAGGCCAGCAGAATCATCAGGTTAGCATCTTCGTAATCATCTGGTGTTATCCATATTTGTACTTCTTTTTTATTACTAAAACCTTTGATGTTGGTATTGAGTACGCAGATATCAAAACCTGCATCGTGAATCATTGGGTAATTATTAATCACGTGCTCTAATGATTCTTTTTGTCCTAGGTTATAATCGAACAAGATCAGGTTATTGCTTTTTCCTGAGATACCCGTCAACTGTATGCTTTGCGCAATGGCTGAGGTGTAACTCGGTGAGATGATGGTATCCAGGTACATTTTGTTTTTCTCGTCATCTGCCATCTGTATCAGGTTATCCAGTACCTTTTCTGATTCGTTGGTTGTATCTTTATTCAATAGTCCTTTGATGTAATGGATGTATGTGCCAAAGCCATAACGGTGAGATATCCAGCTTAGTAGTGTGAATCCACTGTGAGCGCCAAAAGTATCTTCCGAAATACAGATAGCAAAAGGACGCCATTCTTCATTTTTGTCCTCTTTGCTGGTGCGTTGGGCCATAATTTGTAGCTGGCGGCTTAGCTGGAAGATAACGCCACGGAAGAGTTTGGCGAAGCCGTTTTCTTTATTGCCGCGCGACACGATGATATAAATAATGCTCATCGCAATGACGGCATAGATAGCGTAGAGCTGGTTCATCTGAAACATAAACCAGAATGAACTGAAAGCCCCAATCAGAGAAAGCGGCCAACGGGTATGGAAGGTAGGACGGTACGAAGGGTCAGCGGCAAAATTTTCCAGTAATGATACCAGGCAGATAGAGCCGTAAGTGATCATAAAGAACATCGAGATAATTTCGGCTACTGAGTCGATACTGCCCATAAAGACCACCACAAAAGCAATGATGATGCTTGCGAGGTTGGCATTTTGTGGCTCTTCGTTGCTGCCTTTTGTTTGGGCAAAAAAGCGGTTGAGACGCTGGCTTTTGAAGATGTCGTCGGCTCCGATAGCTTGTAGCGTACGTGGTGCAACCAAAATAGAACCAATTGCTGAAGACAGTGAGGCAGCCGCTAATCCGATAGGAATAATTGGTCCCCAAATAGCGATTTTAGACATGATCAGATAATCACTGGAGAGCTCGTAAGGTGTTGCTGAAATAGCTAGTTTATAGGCTACAATAACATATACAATCATACCTACAAACGTGGCAATGAGTGTGCCTCGTGGAATAGATTTTTGCGGATCCTTTAGTTCGCCGGATAGCCCTAGGCCTGCTGCCAAGCCCGTAAAGGCCGGGAAGATGATGGCCAAAACGATGAAAAAGTCTTCAGGATCAGCTATGCCTTTGTTTACTGCGTTGAAGAGTGGTTCTTCGGCTGGTTTGCCCATTAAGAACATAATAATGGCTACACCGATGAGGGCTGCTACAAAATAAAGGACCTTCATACCCACATTGGCTCCGCGTTTCAATACCACAGCAGCCAAGAGTGCCATGGTGGGAAGACTGACAATGCGTACGCGCCATATATCGGTGAAGTGCCAACCGTAGTTAGCTCCGAGCCAGTCGAAAACCGGTGCAAAAGCCTCTGAAAAAGCGATGATGTAAAAGGCAACACTTACCGCTTGCGAGAAGTAAAGCGATATGCCCACTGCTGCCCCAATGTTGAGGCCAAAGGAGCGGGATATGATAAAATAAGCTCCGCCGCCCAGTACTTTTTGGTTGGTGGATAGCTCTGCTACGGCCAGTGCTGTTGGGATGGTGACCAAGTGTCCTAATAGTATAATGATAAGTGTTTTTACCAGACCAAGGTTGCCAACAGCCCACCCAAAACGCAGAAAGAGGATAGCGCCTAAGATGGTAGATATTGAGGTCACAAAGACCTCCATAGTTCCAAAGCCCTTTTTAGCCGGAGTATTATTCATAGTGTTTGTTCGTGTTGTGATTTTATGCTTACAAAGATAATTTTTTTACGATGAATGCTTTTGTTGTATGCAAATTTATGGTGAATTTTAACTGTCGAAGATGGCTTATGAGATTTTGAACGAGGGAGGGCTTATTCTATGATGTCTTTTTGCGAAAAACAGAACAGTAAATAAAGTCGTTTGGTATTGCCAAAAAGAATGTCTACTTTTGCAGCCCGAATTTTTTTATGAATTAATTTAATTATTAAACAAATGAATCATTACGAAACCGTTTTCATTATGACTCCCGTTTTGTCTGACGAACAGATGAAGGAAGCGGTAAGCAAATTCAAAACTATTCTTACTGAGAATGGTGCTGAAATGGTGAACGAAGAAAACTGGGGACTTAAAAAATTGGCTTATCCAATTAATAAGAAGTCTACAGGGTTTTATCAATTGTTCCAGTTTACTGCCGAGAGTGGAGAGATTGTAGAGAAGTTAGAATTGCAATTCCGTCGTGACGACCGCATTATGCGCTTCCTCACTATGGGTCTTGACAAGTATGCTCAAGAGTATGCAGTGAAAAGAATTGAACGTTTAACCGCTGAAAAGAAGTAAACCATGGCACAACAATCAGAAATCAGATATCTTACTCCTGTTGCAGTAGATAGCTCAAAAAAGAAGTATTGCCGTTTCAAAAAAGCAGGCATTAAATACATCGATTATAAAGATCCGGAGTTCTTGAAGCGTTTCTTGAACGAGCAAGGTAAAATCCTTCCTCGTCGCTTGACAGGTACTTCTCTGAAATATCAGAAGAAAGTAGCTCAGGCTGTGAAACGTGCGCGTCACCTGGCCTTGTTACCATATGTAACAGACTTGATGAAGTAAGCTGAAGTTTAACAATAAACTGAAAATACAAGAATAATGGAACTTATATTATTAGAAGATATAGCAGGACTGGGTTACAAGGATGATATTGTAACGGTGAAAGGTGGTTACGGTCGTAACTTCCTGATTCCTCAGAAAAAAGCTGTTGTAGCAAGCGAATCGGCTAAGAAAGTATTAGCTGAAAACCTTAAGCAGCGTGCGCACAAATTGGCAAAAATGAAAGATGATGCTGTAGCTCTTGCAACAAAAGTAGGTGCAGTGAAAGTATTAATCAAGACTAAGACAAGTTCGTCTGGTAAAATCTTTGGTTCTGTGACTAACATCCAGATAGCTGAAGAGCTTGGTAAAGCGGGTTATGAAATTGACCGCCGTTATATCACCCTTTCAGAAGGCATCAAAAATGTTGGTACTTATACTGCTAACGTTAAACTTCACAAAGAAGTAGTAGCTGAAGTAGAAGTAGAGGTTGTTGCAGAATAACCTTATAAAAAAATACTGAAATCGGATAAAAAGGTCTGTCGCACTGCGGCGGGCCTTTTTTTGTGGTATATGCAGCGCACAATGTTGGGTCATTACTAAAATGGGAGGGGCATAAGCATTATAAGGTTTCAACCAGAGCTGGCATCTCCACGATTAATGGTGTGAACAGTGAGTATGACAGAACAATTTCTCTAAAATTATGTTTTAAACACAAAAGCAAAATAGGGAAAGATGAAGCGAGCCACGCGAGTTAGCTTTACACTTGGGCGGTGTTCTGAGTGCATTAGACAGAATCAGAGAGCACTCATCTAAGTGTCTGATGTCTTTCAGGCTATTATCTAATTCTAAACAGATGTAACATTCAAGACAAAGGCTTTTGATACATAGGTGAATGATTGAAGCAATCTCGTCTTATGTCTAATGTCTTTTAGTCTATTATCTAATTCTAAACAGATGAAAAAAATAATTTTATTCTTAGCCTTCGCGACGGTGTTGGCAGCGTGTAGCAGTGTGATGTTTACAGGACGTAGGCAAATGAAGATGATTCCGGCGTCTGAAATGGCTTCAATGGCGGTGCAAAGTTACAGCTCGTTTATCGACTCGAGTGCGCTATCTACCAACGAGGAGTATAATGAAATGGTGCAAACGGTGGGGGCTAATATCAAAAGAGCCGTGGAACAGTATATGACTGATAATGGTTATAAAAAACAGTTGGCACTACTGGACTGGGAATTCAACGTGATAGAAAGTGAAGAGGTGAATGCCTGGGCAATGCCGGGGGGTAAAATAGCCTTTTATACAGGTATAATGCCTGTGTGCCAAGATGAAAATGGGGTGGCCGTTGTGATGGGGCATGAGATTTCTCATGTGTTGGCAGGTCATGGTAATGAGCGTATGACTCAGCAGTTGATGGCACAGTTTGGGAGCATTGCGTTAAGCGAGGCTATTAAGCAAAAACCAGAATTAACGCAAACCATTTTTAATACTTCGTATGCGATAGGGGCGCAATATGGGGCCTTGTTGCCCTATAGTCGTTTGCACGAGCGTGAGGCCGACAGGATAGGACAAATCATAATGGCTATGGCGGGTTACGATCCGGTGCATGCTATTGCCCTTTGGGAACGAATGGACGCACTGAGTGGTGGTGATCCAGTGCCTGAGGTGCTCTCTACTCACCCCTCTAATAGTTCTCGCATAGCCGATATGAAAGCTAACCTGGAAGAGGCGCGTAAATATCTTGTGAAAGACTAATTTGATATAACCGCTCCTGTTATTTTATGACTTTGCCATAATTGCGTCGGCATTTTTTTATCCCATAAAGGAGGCAGAGAGTTGGAGCCTTTTCTACGGTATGCATACGATGTTAAGGTCCTTTTGAAAACTTAAGGTTCTTTTTTTTGTGTTGCTATCATAAGGGAGTGTGCCGATATAAAAGTTTTCACCTATCTCTGTGATATGAAAAGAGCTTGCTTGTAAGGGCCTCTTTTGTAATTCCCCATACATAAAAAGTGTTTGGCAGTACACCATTGATGATGACGTTTTGCGCTTGTTTCTCTTTGTTTTATTTTTGGTTGTTGAAAAATATAAATCGATTAAAATGAAGAAAATCAATGCTCTTTTTGTTTTGCTGACGGCCTTTTTTGTTTTGTCTTGCGGCGAGAAATCTGAGGTGCAGGAGCGCCCGAACATTTTGTTTTGTATCTCCGATGATCAGTCGTTTCCACACGCCGGAGCTTATGGTTGTACCTGGGTAGAGACACCCGCTTTTGATAAGGTGGCGGATAATGGTCTTCTCTTTACCAATGCCTATACCGGCAATGCTAAATGCGCGCCGTCGCGGGCTATCATCCTTACCGGGCGTAACTCATGGCAGTTGGAGGAAGCGGCCAGTCATGTGGGGTATTTTCCTAATAAATTCAAGACTGTTTTTGAGACTTTAGGTGATTTTGGTTATACCACCGGACGCACGGCTAAGGGCTGGTCGCCGGGAGTTATTCGTCCTGTCAATGGACAGCCGCGTGAGTTGATTGGGAAAGATTATTCAGACATCACCACCACACCCCCGGCTAAGTATATGAACAATGTTGATTATGCCGCTAATTTCGAGGTTTTTCTGGATGATTGTGAGGAGGGGAGGCCTTTTGCTTTTTGGTTTGGTGGCACTGAGCCACACCGCGCCTACGAATACGGCGCCGGTATAAAATACGGTGGTAAAAAAATCTGTGATATAGATCGTGTGCCGGCGTATTGGATCGATAACGATACGGTGCGTACAGATATGCTCGATTATGCTTTCGAAGTAGAGCATTTTGATAGTCATTTAGGGCGTATGATAGCCTCCTTAGAAAAGCGTGGTATGCTGGATAATACGATCATAGTAGTCACATCGGACAATGGGATGCCTTTCCCGCGTTGTAAGGCTCAGGAATATCCTTCCTCATGCCATTTGCCTCTGGCTATAATGTGGCCTGAAGGGATTAAAAAACCCGGACGTACGATCACCGATTTTGTGAGCTTTGTCGATTTTGCTGCTACTTGGTTGGATCTGGCTCAGGTAAGAGAAGAAGCAAGTGGTATGCAGAGTATTACGGGTAAGAGTTTGCGTTATCTTTTTGAAACAGAAAAGGGAGGACGTGTAGATCCGGAACGTAATTTTGTATTGGTAGGCAAGGAGCGTCACGATACCGGTCGTCCGGAAGATGTTGGCTACCCGATACGAGCAATTATAACAGATAACTTCACTTATTTGAAAAATTTCAAACCCGAACGTTGGCCGGCTGGTCGTCCTGAAACAGGTTATCTGGATGTGGATGGAAGTCCTACCAAAACGATGATGCTGGATACTTACGGCACTGAAAACCATAAGTACTACCAGTATTCTTTTGGGCGTAAGCCAATGGAAGAGTTTTACGACTTGAATACCGACGGAGAATGTCTGAATAATATTGCTCAAAATGAAGAGGTCAGGGCAGAGAAAGATTATTTGTCAGCTAAAATGATGGCTTTGTTGGAAAAGCAAGGGGATCCTCGTGTTTTAGGCAATGGTGATGTGTTTGATGAGTATCCTATTATGCCTAAGCAGATTAACTTCTATGATCGCTTTGTGAATAAGGAAAAAGTAAACCACGGATGGGTCAATAATTCGGATTTTAGACCAGAACATAACAAAGAATTGAAAAAATAGTTTATTTTCGCAGTCGAAAGATAAAAAGAACAAAGGGATAAGAATGCGTGGAAGAAAATGGTGGCGTTTGAAATTTTAACCTATGTAATTAATCTTTTGGATTGTGATTAGTACTTTTAGTCTGGAAAATTAGAACGTCACCAGCGCATTTTTAAAGCATTATATAGCCTTCAGAAGTAATTAAAATTGTACTTTTGAGGGCTTTTTTATTTGATGTTTACGTAAAAAGACTTAAATATGAAAATTTCAGTAGTAGGGACAGGTTATGTGGGACTGGTTTCCGGTACATGTTTAGCCGAAAGTGGCATCACGGTAACTTGTGTGGATATCGATGAGCTTAAGATTGAAAAATTAAAAGAAGGAATTATTCCTATCTATGAGCCGGGCTTGTCAGAGCTGGTACTTGATAATGTAGAAAAAAACCGTTTGCGTTTTACTACCAGCCTAAAGGAAAGCATTGAAAGAAGTGATGCTTTGTTTATTGCTGTGGGTACACCACCGGATGAGGATGGTAGTGCTGACCTGACTTATGTGCTGAATGTAGCCCGTGAGATAGGTCAAAATATGGAAGATTACATCGTGGTATTGACTAAATCTACGGTGCCGATTGGAACCTCTCATAAAGTAAAAGCGGCTATTCAGGGCGAATTGGATAAGCGTGGTGTTAATATTCCTTTTGATGTAGCCTCTAATCCTGAATTCCTTAAAGAAGGTAGTGCTGTAAAGGACTTTATGGAACCAGATCGTATAGTGGTAGGCACCGAGAGTGAAAGAGCAAGAAAAGTGGTTGAGCGTCTTTATCATCCTTTTACGCAACAAGGTTTTCAGTTGATAAACATGGATATCCCTTCGGCAGAAATGACAAAATATGCCGCTAATTCTATGTTAGCTACGCGTATATCATTTATGAACGATATTGCGAACCTGTGTGAGTTGGTAGGAGCTGATGTAAATGTGGTACGTAAAGGTATTGGTGCCGACCCTCGTATTGGTAAAAAATTCCTTTTCCCGGGATGTGGGTATGGAGGTTCTTGTTTCCCAAAAGATGTTAAAGCATTAATAAAAATAGGTGCAGAATATGGCCACGAAATGGGGGTTTTAAAAGCGGTAGAGGAGGTCAACGACCGCCAGAAACACCTGATGGCTAAGAAAGTATTGGATTACTACAAAGGTAATGTGAAAGGTAAAAGGTTTGCTTTGTGGGGCTTGTCTTTTAAACCACAAACTGATGATATGCGTGAGGCTCCGTCAATGGTTGTTATTGATGATTTGTTAGCTGCTGGTGCGGAGATTGTTGCTTATGACCCTATTGCTATGGAAGAGGCCAAACGCCGTATGGGCGATAAGGTGAAATATGCTGATGATGAATATGAGGCTCTTCAGGGGGCTGATGCCTTGATTGTAGTCACCGAATGGGCTGATTTTAGAGTGCCTAAGTTTACCTTTGTAGAGAATGCTTTGAAAGAAAAAGTAATTTTCGATGGTCGTAATATTTATGATCCAAAGCAGATGAAAGAGTTTGGTTACGAATATATTTCTATCGGTAGATCATAAGGTAAAAAGGTGGCAGTCTAACAAGGAAACAGGGTGATGTCACATCGAATTTCGAACTTTTAGCTTCGAACTAATTTTTAGACATTTTTATGTATTTGTTTTTAAAACGTTCATTTGATTTTGTAGCAGCTTTGATAATGGTGGTGCTTTTGTTGCCATTATTTATTGCGCTTTATATTGCTATTAAGTTGGACTCTCCGGGGCCAATCTTCTTTAAGCAAAAAAGGGTGGGGATTCATAAGAGTCATTTTAATATTTTGAAATACCGCACAATGCGTATTGATACACCCAAAGATACGCCCACTCATTTACTGGAAAATCCGAAGCAGTACATTACTAAAGTAGGTAAGTTTCTGCGAAAATCGAGTCTGGATGAAATGCCGCAATTGTTTAATATTTTGGCTGGTGAGATGAGTTTTGTTGGACCTCGACCAGCTTTGTGGAATCAGTTTGACCTGATAGAAGAACGCGATAAATACGGAGCAAATGATGTGCCTGTAGGCCTGACAGGCTGGGCTCAAGTCAATGGCCGCGATGAGTTGCCCATTGGTGTAAAAGCCAAGCTGGATGGTGAATATGTTGACAAAAGAAGCCTGCTTTTTGATACTAAATGTATCTTTAAAACGTTAATAGCGGTGTCCTCTGCTGATGGTGTAAAGGAAGGCGGAGTGAAATAGGGTGTTTGGCAGTTTTAGGTACACTTAGGTGAAAAGCATAGCGCTGTCAGCTCACACAGTTAAAAGTGAGCCGCAGACGACTTAGCTGGTAACATATGGATAAACCGATGAGAGGTGAAGACACACACTGTTAGTATTTGCGTAAAGCTAAATATTGCCTA
This sequence comes from Bacteroidales bacterium UBA5342, assembly GCA_002408065.1. Lineage (GTDB taxonomy): Bacteria > Bacteroidota > Bacteroidia > Bacteroidales > UBA5342 > UBA5342. The sequence continues at coordinate 41,211 of DHQI01000074.1, read as the reverse complement.
ATAAAACTTTAATCTATGAAGAATATTATCATTTCAATACTGTTATTATTGCCTTTAAGTTTAGTGGCGCAATTTTCGGTATCTACTGATCTAAGTTATGATTATGGAAAAGATAATAAGATAAGCGGAGTAGATGCTGTGGTGGTATTGCAAAAGGTGGACTCATCTGCAGAAATAAGCTATCAGTTTACAGATTCTACTTTGGCAGAATGGCATTATCATACGGCTGCTTCCGATTCCCTAATTGTTACTTTGAATGATACCGTAGCCGTATTGGATAGTTTGCAGCAAGGCTTGTATGAGCTTAAGTTAGATGCGACTACTTCATATTATTATTATATCGTGGATTTTTCGGAATACCAGCCGGTGGTCGATTCTGTTTGGGTAGATGATAGTGGCGATAGCTGTAATTATGTGCGTCTGTATGCTAGTTTGTTGCGCGATACTATCCCGGTATATGACAAAGAAAATGACACCACGCATTTACACCTGACTGCTACAACGACTTATGTCTGGAGTAATGAAAACGATGATGAAAAATCACCTCTAAAGCAAGATGCTCCTTTAGAGGATATTACATATACATGCATTCCTTTCACGGATGATTTTTTTAGTGGAAATAATTTGAAGGTTAAGTATACAGAGCCTGATACGGCTTATGCCGAACCTTATACTGCTATTGCTGTAGCAATGTCGGCCATAGATGCTTCTATACCGGATGAGGATGGCCTTAGTAACGAGCTGGTAAGTTCTTCTACAACCAGTGGTTCGGCGCCATTGGATGTGACTTATACGGTGACTCCAGAAGGGGCTTACAATTATGTCGATTGGTGGATATGGGAAAAAGGAAGCGAGCAGCCTAATTCAGCCTTATACTCAGCAGAAAAGATTACGCACTCCTTCACACGCTACGCCGAAGAGGGGTATACTGTGAGGGTTGTAGTCGGTAACGATATGTGTAGTGCGACGGACTCAACAGAGGTAAAAGTGACCGAATCGAAGCTTGAGGTGCCCAATATATTGGTGCTGGGTTTTGGTGCTGAAGGTCAGTTTAAGGTGGGTTATCAATCCATAGATCCTGAAACATTTAAAGCGGCTGTGTATGACCGTAAAGGTCGTTTGATGCACAAATGGAATGATCCTAGTCAAGGCTGGGACGGACGTTCACCACTTACCGGAGCTTACGTGTCGCCGGGAGCTTACTATTACTCCATACAAGCAGAGGGAACTGATGGCGAGAAATACCGCTTGGTAGGAGACCTTAATGTGATACGTGAAAAAGGCATACGATAGGCTAGCTGTTGACCCCCGTTTACAAAGAGATTCGGGTTTTTAACAGAGCATTGTAACGAAGTGAAAGGGCCTCAGGATAGTTGTACAGACTTAATAATTTTAAACTGATTCAGTGACAAGAATTGGCATATTATCAGATACTCATGGCACCCTGGACCAGCGTGTCTTTTCTTTTTTTAAGGAATGTGATGAGCTCTGGCATGCCGGCGATATTGGTTCTGACGAAGTCATCGATGAACTCAAAAATTTCAGACCTTTGCGGATAGTTTATGGTAATATCGATAGTCATAAAATACGTAACCGAGTAGATAAAGAGCTCGTTTTTCAGGTTGAAGGTGTTAGGGTTTATATGACCCATATTGGTGGATATCCCGGTAAGTATGACAAGCAGGCCTTTGTCGCGCTGATGAAGCATAGCCCCCAACTCTTTGTATGCGGACATTCTCATATTCTAAAAGTCATGTTTGACAAACAGCTGGGATGGCTCCATATTAATCCCGGTGCTGCCGGTAATTTTGGCTTTCATCAGAAGCGTACCTTGATAAGGTTTACCATCGATGGTGAAAATATGAAAGACCTAGAGGTAATAGAACTCGATTAAATACAAGGTTGGCATTCTCGCATTCACTCATTTACTCATTGATATGAAAATAATAATAGACGATAAAATACCCTATATACAAGGTGTGTTTGAAAATTTTGCCGAGGTGTTGTATGTGCCCGGAAAGGCAACAACTGCTGCTATGGCAAGGGATGCCGATGCCCTTATTACCCGCACCCGTACACAATGTAATGCTGATTTGTTATGTGGAAGTCACGTGAAGATGATTGCTACAGCTACCATTGGTTACGATCATATTGATCGTGATTTTTGTGCTGATAATAATATAAAATGGCAAAATGCCCCCGGTTGTAATGCCGATGCTGTAGTGCAGTATGTGTTTGCTGCCTTGGGGGAATTGTTGGGGAATGATTTAAGCGGAAAAGTCTTAGGCGTAGTAGGCGTGGGAAATGTTGGAAGCCGCGTCGCTAATTTTGCTGAGCGTTTAGGTATGACGGTGCTTCGAAATGACCCGCCTCGTGTTGAAAATGAAGGGCCGGAGGGTTTTGTTTCATTAGCAGAAGTGCAGCAGAAAGCTGATATTATTACTTTTCATACACCGTTGACACGCGATGGTAAATATCCAACTTATCATTTATGTGATCAGGAGTTTGTGGCTGCTTTAGCTCAAAAAGTATTGATTATCAATGCTGCGAGAGGTGAGGTGACCGATAGTGAGGCTTTGCTGGATGGTAAAAAAAATGCTCGCTTATCGCATCTCGTTATCGATTGTTGGGAGAACGAGCCTCGTCTGAATGCTAGGCTTTTAGAGCAAGCAGATATTGCCACCTTTCATATTGCCGGATATTCTATGGAGGGCAAGGCTAATGCTACTACTATGGCAGTGCAAGCCCTTAATCAATTTTTTCAATTAGGATTAGATGGATGGAAAGTCGAATTACCCGAAAATCCTAACGCTGCTGATGCTCATTTACCTTTGATGGAGCAGGTGCGCCGCTCTTATGCTATCATGGATGATGATGCGGCTTTGCGTGCTGCTACTGATAAATTTGAACAATTACGTGGAGCTTATAATTACCGTCGTCAACCTGTTTGTCTTTAGCATGTAAAGGTTTAGTCTTCTTTTAGTTCCTCTTTCTTTTTGTTCCTATAAGACTTTTTAAGGTTTTTTTTGCTTTTTCCTTCTTACGTCGTCTGCGACGGTTGAAGTATTTAGTTGTAAATAATTCGAAAATAGTTTCTGTACTGTCAAGTTGCTTGAGTTTGGCATAAGCTTCGGCAAAGAGGATAACAAGGTTAGGTTCACTACTCAACATACTCAACTGGTCCAGTGCCTGACGATGTGTTACTTTTTTTTTGAAACGGATGCGGTTGATATCTATATATGAAAAGTGATAGTTGTTTTCAGCCTCACTTATTAATATATTAGTCCCGTTAAAGTCTTTGTTTATAATGCCGTTGTGATGAAATTTCTCTACCACTTCTGCCATAAAGCTATCCACTAATTTTCTCTGTTCGTCTACAGGTAAACCTACCTTGCTGACTTGGCTTATGCATAATTGGTGATTCTCGTATTCACTGAGATAGTATGACTGGCTTAGTAGACCTAAATGGTTACGTTCTATAATATATGCAATTGGTGCCGGGGTATCTATTCCGTATTCTAATAATTTTTTGGCGTAAGTGAATGAGCGTTGTGCTTTACCCATCCTGAAAAATGAATAAACGAATTGATTGAGAGCTGTTGGTTTTTTAAATGATTTGATACAGATTGATATGCCTTGCCACTGAGTCTCTCTCAGGTGGTTGCGTTTGTTTCTGATCAGACGTCCTTCTTGCAAGAAATTATCAGGTAAATTCTCAATTTCGTTTCTCAGGTGTTCATAATTAGGGTGGATGTATATCGTGGTGTTTTTTTTCATTTAATTTCAGTGTTTTAGGGGGGCAAATTTAGGCTATTGTTTTAGTACGGAAACGATGCGGGTTTAGCTTATTAATAAATTGTATAAAGTATAAGATGAAATGCTTCTTATCTGAGATAAAATGATCGCCTAATATGTTCTGATTAATTTGGGTTTAGGAGAAAATATATTTTCAAATAATTTAGTGTTTTGTGCAAAAATACGGAAAGTTACGATATTGTTTTTCTCTCCGTATCGTGGATAGTATCGTATATCAGCTCCCAAAGTCGGAAATATCAAACTTTCATTCTTTGTTCTAAGTGTAAGACCCATATCGGCGTACGACTGATTTTTCCCATTAAAGTGCTCGTCTTTAGTGAAATACCCCAGGGTGGCGAAAGGTGACGCAGAGAGTTTGAAACCGAGTATATCACCGGGAATAAAGAATGTAGGTTTATATTGTATTGCAACAAAACTTTTGGCGTCAATATTATTTTGAATGTAGCCCATGTATTGGTCATAAAAATTCAGCAAAGAATAATAGCGTTCATTAAACAAAAGCTTACAGCTAGCGAAAAGGATATGCCTGTAATCAAAAGCACCCCAGTTGCTTAGATGACTTATGTAGTTGAGACTTGCTTTAATATAAGTATCTTCAGCATTCTCTTGATAATAAAAACCACCAACTTCACTTCTTATTTGTAGTAATCCTGCTTTGGGGTACACATGTAAGGTGTTTATTTCGCTTCCCAGATAAGGTCTGTTGACGTACTCGTTCCAGCTATGCCCGGTAGTAACTTTAAGACTGTATCCCACAGGGATATCTTCCGTCACTCCAAATTCACCCAGTTTTGTTGTTTGAAAAAAATTGACTTTTTGAATCATCAGACTTGCCAGGCTCACTTTCCAGTCGTGAAATATGAGGTTAGAGTCCTGTTTTATTTCTGGCCTTAGCGTGTAGCTCTCATTGTAATAACGGGCCGCCATACTGATGTTGGGGCGCTCGGCAGTGGGAGATATTACAAAGGTTTTGCCCAGCCAAACATCATAGATATTACTCTTATAAGGGCTGCTTAGCAGGCTGTCGGTATTTTCGTGCGTATAGCGTCGGGTTTGCTCTAGCCTGTCGTAGCTAAAAGCCCCTCCAAAACGCATGTCTGTAGTGCGAAAGGGGCGTTCCAACCGGAAGCCGTAGTTGTTTTTCTCGTAATCAGAAGTGCGGTAGACACCAGCATCTATAAAGCTTCCGGCGATATTGCGACTCAGGTATTTGGCATTAAAGCCCCATACCCGGTTCTCGGTAAGGTTGAGGCTGACACCTGTTTCCAGATAGTCTCCCATTCCCAAAAAATTACTTAAATAAGATGAGGCATAATAGCTATCGTAATCATCGGCACTAACATGAAGCCCCAAAGGAAAGCGGTCTTTGGTAATAATGACAATGTCCACACTATCTGCTAAGAAACTCTTTTGTTTTACCACGATGCGGGCATCCTCTATGTAGTCCAATTGGCGTAGCAGGCGTTCATTTTCCGACATTTCCCAAGCTTCCAGTCGGTCATTTTCTCGAAAGCGGAGGTTGTTTTTCAGGACATGTTTACGGGTGTCAAAGTGTGCATCATTCAGGAGTTTGCCGACTTTGCTGATCGCGTTTTGGGAAAGATCTTCCACCGCCCCCTCAAACATGTCCACATCTTCAAAGCTAATGTTTCGTATTACTTTACCATCAAACTGACTAAAATAAATCTTAGATGCATTAAAAGATTTGTCAATAATGACCGTCGTATCCTTTGTGGAATATGAGTAGGCCAGATTCCAAAGCGCATAATAACGCTTTACTCTAGCTTCTACATGTGCTTTTTTTTGTGGAAATTTTTCGTAAAACACATTGCTGCGAAGCAATAGATTACGTTGCATCTGATAATTTTCTCCCTCCGGCAATATTATTACCGAGTCACTGACCCCAAAATAAACCGTATCGCGGCATATCATCATTTGGTTATAGGGGATGCGGATGGTGTCTTGTGCCACACTTAGTAGAGGTAGTGCGCATAGTAGTATTAAGGTGGGGAGTATGTGTTTTTGGTTTCTGATGGCCTGTGTTTTAATACAAAGGTAGTGAAGTTCTGTGAAAAAGTGTCAGGTAAGACCGCTTGTGATATTTCTTCCCTGAAATTTACTTTGATCTCATCTATTTTTTCCATTACTTAGTTTTGTCTGTAATAAGAAAAACAAAACCCCAAATCCAAAGATTCAGGGTTTTTGTTTAAATATTTATGTCAGATTCGCTCGTGTCTTACAGTCCGCACATTCACAAGCTTCTCGTGTGTCTGGTTTCCTTCGTTAGAAGGGAGAGCTTGTCGGAATGTGCTTAGCAAGCACGTAGCCTAAGCATTATCCGCACTTAGAGCTACCGCAAGTAGTACAAATCAGGCAACCTTCTTGATAGATGAGGCTATCGCTGCCACAATTTCCACATTTTTGGCCTTCGGCTATGGTGCCGTTCGGGATGTATTTTTTCAGGGCGCGTGCTACACCATTTTTCCAAGTGTTGATGGATTCTGTATCCAGTTGTAGGTCGCCAACCAGGCTGATAACAAGATCAATAGGCATGTTGTAACGCAATACGCCTGAAATCAGTTTAGCATAATTCCAATAGATAGGGTCAAACTTATGTGATAAACCCTCGATGGTGGTTTTGTAGCCACGGCGGTTGCTGTATTGGAAGTCGTAGCGCTTGTTGCCCTCTTCGTCGATGCCTTTAATGATAGCTCCTTTGCTTATAGATCCTGGCAATAAGATACCGTCTTCGTCGTCTGCCAGTCCGGTAAAGATTTCGTAAGGTCGTCCGTTGAGTAAGCCTACAAAAGCAATCCATTTCTCTTTGTTATTTTGGAAACGCAGTACGTCAGCTTCCAGCCTTTCAGGGCGGCTTTCCACTACTTCGCTGTTTTTGTTTTCTTTTTCTTCCGGGGCGTCATTTGACACCAATACGCCGGTACGCGAACCGTCACGATATACCGTGATGCCTTTACATCCGGCTTTCCAGGCTTCCATATACAAGTCGCCTACCAGCTCTTCTTTTACATCATTAGGTAGGTTGATGGTAACAGAGATGGAGTGGTCGACCCATTTTTGTACACGACCTTGCATTTTTACTTTCTCTAACCAGTCTACATCGTTAGAGGTAGCTTTGTAATAAGGCGATTTTTCTACCAGCTCGTTAATCTCATCATTGCTGTATTTCTTAGTTGTTTCATAACCATTAGCGACCATCCAATCCACAAATTTGTGGTGGAATACGGTATAGTTTTCAAACGAATCACCTTGTTCGTCGGTAAAGTCTACATGCACATCCGGGTCGTTAGGGTTTACCTTACGGCGGCGGGTGTATACAGGCAGGAATACCGGCTCTATTCCTGAAGTTGTTTGCGTCATTAGGCTGGTAGTACCTGTAGGGGCAATGGTCAGACAGGCTATATTGCGGCGTCCGTGCTCCAGCATACTGTCATACACTTCGGGGGCTGCTTCTTTTATGCGGTTAACGAAAGGGTTGTTAAGCTCGCGTTTAGAGTCATAGATTTCAAAAGCACCACGTTCTTTAGCCAGAATGGCCGATGAGCGGTAGCATTCTACGGCGATAGTTTTGTGTACTTCCTCTGAGAAATCGGTAGCTTCGGCGGTGCCATAGCGTATGCCCAAGGCTGCCAGCATATCGCCTTCGGCGGTGATGCCTACACCGGTACGGCGTCCTTGCTTCGACTTAAGCTGAATGTTTTTCCATAGTTCTAGCTCGGTACGTTTGATTTCCAGCGGTTCCGGGTCTTTGTCTATTTTATCAATAATTTTATCAATCTTTTCAATTTCAAGATCAATGATATCATCCATCATACGTAAAGCCAATTGAGCATGCTCACGGAAAAGCTTAAAGTTAAATTTAGCCTCTTTAGTGAACGGTTTTTCCACATAAGAGTAAAGGTTGATAGCCAATAGGCGGCAGCTATCGTATGGGCATAATGGGATTTCACCACAAGGGTTAGTCGATACGGTTTTGTAGCCTAAGTCAGCGTAGCAATCCGGCACTGATTCGCGGATGATGGTGTCCCAGAATAGAATGCCCGGTTCGGCAGATTTCCATGCATTGTGGACTATCTTATCCCAAATTTTGCGGGCTTCTACCTTCTTAGTGTATTTAGGTTCTTTGGAATAGATGGGATATTTTTGGGTGAACTCCTTACCTGCTTCTGCGGCAGCCATAAAGTCGTCCGACATTTTTACTGAAACATTGGCTCCTGTCACTTTGCCTTGCGTCATCTTAGCATCGATGAAGTCTTCAGAATCAGGATGATTAATGGAGACACTGAGCATCAATGCGCCGCGGCGTCCATCCTGTGCTACCTCACGGGTAGAATTAGAAAAACGTTCCATAAAAGGCACTAATCCTGTTGATGTTAAGGCTGAATTTTTCACCGGAGATCCTTTAGGGCGGATGTGAGAAAGGTCATGACCTACGCCGCCACGACGCTTCATTAGCTGTACCTTG
>DHQI01000074.1:21222-32682 GCA_002408065.1 Bacteroidales bacterium UBA5342 | reverse complement strand
CCTTCATTAGCTGTACCTGCTCTTGGTCTACTTGCATAATGCCACCGTATGAATCTGCTTCGCTGTCATGTCCTATCACAAAACAGTTAGAAAGTGATCCTACCTGGTATTTATTGCCAATCCCTGCCATGGGACTACCCTGAGGCACGATGTATTTAAAATTCTTTATTAAATCAAAAACCTGCTTTTCACTCAGCGGATTTTTATATTTTTTCTCTATACGGGAAATTTCTGCGGCCAAACTCTGGTGCATATCGTTAGGTGTTTCCTCGTAAATGTTACCGTCAGAATCTTTCAGAGCGTATTTGTTGACCCAAACGCGTGCTGCTAATTCATCTCCATTAAAATAATTCACTGAGGCCCGAAATGCTTCGTCGAAAGTGTAAATTCTTTCTGCATTTGCTGCCTCTTTTTTTGACTCTTCGGTCACAACGGTATTCGTCTCTTTCATGGCAGGTGTGGTTAATTAATTCGTTAGTTTTTTGAATATCTTAGAGGGGATTTCCCTTAATTTCGATTGCTCATGCAAAGAACGGAATTATAAGTTTTGCAAACAAGAAAAGATTTTATTCAGTTATTAACATGCTTTCAACTTTTTTAATTGATAACTTTTTCATGCAGTAAATCAGTGGTTAAGATGTAAAAAGTCGTGAAAACGAAAAAGATTTTATGACAAAATGATAAAAAACAGTATGCTTTTTGTTATTTGTGTTAGTGTTAAAGTTGTCTTGTTTAGAATGTGTCCGAATAACAAAATAAGCTTTAACTTGTCAGAAGGTATGCCGGTTTTTTGCATAGGAAAGAGGCTCTTTAAGCAGGGATTTGTGCAGAAAAACGGGCTAAATGATCCACTTATTGCTTTAGATTGCTCATTAGTCTTGGTCGTGTTCAGATGTGGTTCCTGGCCACGGTATTGTTCTATCATTTTTGCATTAAATGACCGCTTGTATTTCCTCGTGTCGTTGTTATTCCAGCCGATGGGGAAATGAAATAATAAAAGGATGTGCGGACATTGAGTAGGGAGTGCGCGGTATTGTTTTAGATCATAACAGACGGCAAATACATCAAAAACTCTCCATTTAGATAGCGTTCAATGGCCAACCGTTGAGCACCAAATGCCACCATTTGACTGAAAAATGCCCACTGTTTAAAATCTTATTTGATTAATATGACTATACTTTGACGATAATTTTTAAATTTGCAGACTTAACAGAAAAAAGCCTTATGTACGACTATATTAGCGGACGTGTTGCGGAACTGAATCCTACTTATGTGGTGGTTGACAACCAGGGGGTTGGTTATTTTTGTAACATTACAGTGAATACTTATTCTGCGTTGGGAAAAACGGAGAACGCGAAGTTGTATATCAAGGAGATTATTCGTGAAGATACGCACGATCTGTATGCTTTCTTAAGAAAAGAAGAACGTGAGCTATTCAATCTCTTAATTTCAGTGTCCGGAGTAGGGGCCAATACGGCACGGGTGATTTTGTCGTCACTGACCGAAAAAGAACTGGAGACAGCCATAGCAAGTGGCGATGTGAATACATTGAAAGGTGTCAAAGGCATTGGTCTTAAGACCGCTCAACGCATCATTGTAGAGTTAAAAGATAAAATTACAAGTGTGAATGCTGGCGAACAAGGCGAAATTTTTGCTTCGCAGGACAATAGTATTCAGGATGAAGCGTTATCAGCATTGACGATGCTTGGTTTTAATAAGGTGCAAGTACAAAAAGTGCTAAAGAAACTATTGAGTGTACCCAACTCATATACCGTAGAGTCATTGATCAAAGATGCGCTTAAGATGCTTTAATTGTGTATTAGACAAAGAAGATTTAGGAGTTGTTTCATATATTGATCATTAGTGGTCTTTAGACTGGTATCAGGATGATCTCAATATAACTTGGAATAGCTACAAAGAGGACGGATAATTCAAAAAAAAATTGAAAACCAAATAAACTCATAGCTTATAGTGAAAATCTACCATAGGGAAAGTTTTGGAGGATGTCTAAAGTCGGGGCATCAGTATGTAAATGATTGTGTGCTACTTTCTTTTGATTGTATTTGCCGGTAGTTGACCATTTTAAAATTCGTTGTGTACCTTGAACACACCTTTTGATCACATAAAGCTATTCAGATTACCATTTCTGTTGCTACTTGTTGTTTTTACTCAGGGTTTATGGGCTCAGAGTGATAAGCAGGTGTCTGATTTTCTTGACGGTTTTTTGAACCAAATGGAGCAAGGAGGTCTCACCATTGACGAAGCCTATCTGCAAGAACAAACCAATATGCCGCCGGATATGAAAGCCGCATTGAGAGATTCTTTGCAAGGGCGCGAATCATTCCAACTCACCAAAGCTAAGTCGTCTGCTTTTTTGAATAGTTTCACCTCTACCTTCGAAAAATATGGCTTCGAGACAGAAAATGGCAGCATAAAGCTGAAAGATAACCGGCTGTTGAATTTTGAATTAAAAGGCCCGAGTCTTAAGGACTTATTTGGAGGTCTGGATCCACGTGATGAAATTGTGGATACCACTTCGGCAGAATTCCCTGTGCATGATATAAATAGTGATTTGTATCAGAATAAGCCGGCTTCAAATCTTGACCTGAAAAATCCATCCAATAACCAGCAGGAAGTGGTGTATAACCCTTTGAGCGGGCAGTATATCTTTTCTAATAAAATAGGCGAAGAGGAACTTAATATCCCTGTGCAGATGGGTGATGAGGAGTATAAAGATTACAGCCTTCAGAATTCAATGAATCAGTATTGGGACAGTAAATCCTTTGCCGAGGAAGCAGATGCTAACAACAATAGTTTGCTTAATATGGGCTTGGATTTTAGTGGCAGTTCTAAGCTTTTTGGCAAAGGAGCCGTAAATATTCAGCCTCAGGGCTATGCTGACCTTACCTTTTCGATCAAAACCAGTAAGACCGATAATCCTACCATCTCTGAAGACCGCCGCAAGAACACCTATTTTGATTTGGATAATAAGATTCAGATGAACGTGCTGGGCTCGGTGGGCGATAAGGTGAAGTTAGATATGAATTACAATACCGAGGCGACCTTTGATTTCGATAATGAGTTCAAACTGGAATTTAACGGAAAAGAAGATGATATTCTGAAAAATTTTCAGGCTGGTAATGTCTCGATGCCCAGCGTAGGGTCTATGATTTCTGTTGGCGGCTCCTCATCAGGTGGCGGACAGAGCAGTGTGTTGTTGCCCGGTTATCAGAAACTGTGGGGTTTTCAGAATACTCAGCAATATGGTAAACTGACGTGGTCTTGGGTGGTGTCACAGCAAGAGTCTGAAACCAAAACAATGACGCTCGAAGGTGGTGCTACGACTCAAGATTTTGAAATAACTGTGGACGAATACGATGCTAACCGACACTTTTTCCTGACACATTTTTTCAAAGAAAATTACGACAAGTGGATGAAATATATGCCTAATGTCGATATCTCAGGCCTTAACATCAATAAAATAGAAGTATGGGTGACCAATAAAAGAGGTGATTTTGATCAGGCCCGTAATGTGCTGGGATTTATGGATCTTGGTGAGCCTCTGGCCGAAAATATCCACAACCCTATGTGGGCTGTTAATAGTGAAAACCGACCGCAAAATGCGGCCAATACGCTTTACGAAGAAATGACCACTACTTATAGTGATGTGAGAGACATTAACGAAGTAAGTACGGTGCTGGGGCCTTTATCGGCCAATAATTTTCTTAATGGTGTGGATTATGAAAAGGTAGAAAATGCCCGCTTATTATCAGCTTCTGAATATACACTTAACAGCACTTTGGGATATATTTCGCTGCGTAGTTCGCTCAATGCAGATGAAGTACTGGCTGTGGCTTTCCAATACACCTACAAAGGAGAAGTTTACCAAGTCGGTGAATTCTCTTCGGGTAGTGGTATTACTTCGCCTAATTCCTTGTATCTTAAGCTGCTTAAAGCTACGAATCAATCGCCCGCATTGCCGACTTGGGACTTGATGATGAAGAATGTTTATGCTTTGACTTACAGTACTTTTAGTCAGGATGATTTTTTCTTTAATATTGTTTATAATGATGATGAAGTAGGTACCGACCAACCTTATATCAATGAGGGTAATATCGCTAATGAACTCTTATTGCGTGTTATGGGGCTTGATACTTTGGACAGTTCCAATGAAAAAGGAGCTGATGGATTCTTTGACTGGGTAGATGGTTACACGGTGCAGGGAGGGAATATTATTTTCCCGGTAAGGGAGCCATTTGGTAGTCACCTGAGGGACAAGATAGGTAATGATGCGACAGCTGATAAATACGTGTATCAGGAACTTTACGATACGACATTGGTCGTAGCACAGCAGGTTGCAGAGAAAAATAAATTCAAACTGGTAGGTAGTTTCAAATCAGCTTCAGGTTCTGAAATACGTTTGAATGCCATTAATATACCTCGTGGATCGGTGAAGGTTACCGCCGGCGGTCGTCAGTTGGTGGAGAATGTAGATTATACCGTAGATTACAACTCCGGTTATTTGCGTATCCTGAATCAAGGCATTTTGGAATCGGGGCAGAGTGTGTCTGTATCGATGGAAGATCAGGCGATGTTTTCTATGCAAAAGAAAACGATGCTGGGAACCAATCTGGTTTATAAGTTTAGTGATGATTTACAGATTGGAGCTTCTATTACCCATTTGCGTGAGCGCCCTACTACAACGAAAGTAGCTGTAGGTAGCGACCCTATTGCTAATACCGTATGGGGTTTTACCGGAGGTTGGTATACGGAATTGCCATTCCTTACCAAAGCCGTGGATAAGTTGCCGTTTACAGATACTAAGGCACCATCATCTATGACCGTGCGTGGTGAGGTGGCCCAGCTTATAGCGGGGCACCATAGCTCTATAGGTGAGAGTGGTGCTGTATATGTTGATGATTTTGAGGCTACTAAGATTGGAATAAACATCCAGAATTATTATGCCTGGGATATTTCTTCGGTGCCAAAGCGGTTTGACGAATCAGAGAAGTCGAATGATTTAGAATATGGCTTTAACCGTGCTAAGCTGGCGTGGTACTCCATCGACCGTATGATGCAGGAAAACACTTCACAAACACCTGATAACATTAAAAATAATGAAGAGGAACAGAGTAACCACTATGTGCGTAGTGTAGATGCCCGCGACCTCTTTCCTAAAGCAGAGCAAAACTACGGAGAGTCGACCTATGTGCCGGTGCTTAACCTGGCTTATTATCCTGAAGAAAAAGGACCATATAACTACGATACCGATCTGGATAACCGTGGGCGCCTTAATAATCCGGAGAAACGTTGGGCTGGTATTACCCGTAAGATAGAAAGCACGAACTTTGAAAATACCAACATAGAGTACATCGAATTCTGGATGATGGACCCATTTATTTATGATCGTACCGTAAGTGGTGGTGAAGTGTACATTAACCTGGGTAATATATCAGAAGATGTGTTAAGAGATGGACGTAAATCTTTTGAGAACGGACTGCCGGCTACTGCTGATGTTACTGATGTGGACTCAACGGTATGGGGGCGCGTTTCGACTAAGCAATCGCTAGTCAATGCCTTCGATAACAACGAAAGTGCCCGACAATACCAAGATATTGGTTTAGATGGTTTGGATCAAGAAGGTGAAGAATCTTACTTTGCTTCTTATTTGGCTGCTTTGGAAGCTTTGCGTGCTGATATTTTGCCACAGTTTCACGGTTATCTGGATAGTTTGAAGCTTGACCCTTCACAGGATGATTATCGTTACTTCCGTGGTAGTGGTTATGATGAAATAGAGGCTGGAGTGCTTGATCGTTATAAAGATTTTAACAACCATGAGGGTAACTCACCATCATCGTTGGGTTCAGACGAGAGTTATTCTACAGCGGGTAAGTCGACGCCTGATGGCGAGGATATTAACCAGGATTTCACCTTGAGCGAGAGCGATAGTTATTATGAATATGCTTTCAAAGTAAGTCCTTCGGATACCATTGTTGGCGAAAACTATATTGTGGATACCCGTATCGAAACGGTAGATCTGCCTAACGGTAATACTGAGGATGTAAAATGGTATCAGTACCGCATACCGGTGCACGATTATGATCCGACTAAGACGGTAGGTTCTATTAGCGATTTTACTTCTATTCGCTTTATGCGTATGTATATGACCGGGTTCGAAGATCCTATTGTGATGCGTTTGGCTAACTTGGAATTGGTGCGTAGTGAATGGCGCCGCTATGGTCTGGAGGTAGAACCGGATGTTTTTGACGAACTAAACGGTGAGTTGGATATTGAGGCTGTAAACTACGAAGAGAATAGTGACCGCTCACCAATCAACTATATACTGCCTCCTGATGTGACACGTATGACAGATCCTTCTCAGCCTACCATTACTCAGCTCAATGAGCAGTCGATGGTGATGCGTGTACGTCAGCTGAGCGGACGCGATAGCCGTGCCGCTTATAAGGTTATGCAAATGGACTTCCGCCAATATGAAAACCTGCAGATGTGGGTGCACGCTGAGGCGCTGCCTATGGGTAACGAGGATAGGACTGATTTGGAAGATGGCGATTTAGCCTTGTTTGTTCGTCTGGGATCGGACTATAATGATAACTATTACGAGTACGAATTGCCGCTGTACCTTACACCCGAAGGTTATTATAATGGCGAAAAAGAATCGGATCGATATATCGTATGGCCGGCCGATAACCGTATGGATATTCCTCTGGAGCTATTCACAGATCTTAAATTACAACGTAATGATAATGATATATCTTATGCTGAAAGCTTTACGCAAATAGTCGCTGATAAACCGGAGCAAAAGGTAAGTATGAAGGGTAACCCAAGTCTGAGCAATGTGCGTATGATAATGATAGGGGTACGCAATACTAAGAGCAATACTACGGATTCACGCTCTGCCGAGATTTGGGTCAATGAGTTGCGTCTGGATGGTCTGGAAGAAGATGGTGGATGGGCCGGTAATGGTAGTATGACGGTCAAAATAGCCGATATTGGTTCGGCAAGTGCATCGGGTATGTTTACTACTACAGGTTGGGGAACTATAGAACAAACGCTAATGGAGCGTCAGCTGGAAGACAATAACTCTTTTGATGTATCGACCTCTTTAGAAGTAGGAAAACTGTTGCCGCGTAAAGCTAAGATACAGATGCCCATGTATTATTCCTATTCTAAGGCAACCTCTAAACCGAAATATGACCCGCTGAATCAGGATTTATTGTTGCAGGATCAATTGGATGCTGCCGATTCGCAAAGCGACCGCGACTCAATATTGAAAGAAGCTTCCAGTTATGAAAAACGCAAAAGCATCAATTTTTCCAATGTTAAGGTGAATATATCGGGTAAGAAAAAACGTTTTTATGATCCGGTTAACCTGGCGCTGAATTATTCCTATACCGAGAGTGAGGCACAGAACGAGACCATAGAGAAAGAGATACAGCGTGAGCGTAACCTTGGTCTTAATTATAATTTCTCGCCATCGCCAAAACCTATCGAGCCCTTTAAAAAGATGGAGGCTTTTAGTTCTGATTATCTGGCTTTAATCCGAGATTTCAACTTCTATGTTAAACCTTCGAAGCTGGCCTTTACCTCTAATATGAACCGTAGCTATTTCGAACAGCAAAACCGCGACTTGAGTGGTACCGGTTATGAGTCGCCTCTGCTGGTAAGTAAGAATATTTTCTGGAACAGTACTTTTAATTTCAACTATAAATTGGCCAAGTCTTTAAGTGTAGACTATAGTGCTAAAACTTATGCTGTGGTGGACGAAAATGATTGGAATTGGGGGGATGACGGTGAGTTGATTTCTATTCGTGATTTGCATGACAAGGTGTACTCTACACAGTATGAGGCCTGGAAACGCGATATGATGGATTCCATTATGAGTTTTGGTCGTATGATGGATTATGCCCAGACCTTTAATGTGCGTTATACCGTGCCGGTGTCTAAGCTGCCAATGCTTGATTTTATCACTATGGATGCTGCTTATAATGCTACGTATGGCTGGGAACGGGGTAGTGAGGGCTTTGAGATGGAAACGGACGATGGTGGCACGATATGGGTAGATAATGGAAATACCATTCGTAATACGCAACGGGGAACCTTGAATACTTCGTTCCGTATGACTACACTGTATAATAAATCGAAGTATTTATCGAATGTGAGCCGCAAGTATGGCCGTGTTGGTGGTACATCGCGCAAGCAGTATAAAACAGAGAAGTACGAAGACAAAAATATTAATGTAAAAAAAGGTGAAGTGCTCACCATACAACATAAGTTAGGTTCTAAAAAAGCCACGGTAAAAGTGTACGATGCTAATGGTAAAACCATTTATGGACGTAAAGATACCCAAGACGAAAATGTGGTTCTTTTCGTCCCTAACGAAAACATCGAAGGCGGACGTGTGACGGTATCTGCACGAGTGGAAGATAAAGATAGCTTTAGCGAAAAAGTACTGGGTTATACCCTTAATGCCTTGATGGGTGTGCGCAATGTGGGCATTAATATGACCCGCGATGGTAGTACTACCTTGCCCGGTTTTAAACCCGAGAATCAGCTCTTTGCCGATAATACGGCGCCGGGTTGGGACTTTGCTCTTGGGCAGCAGAATTATAATATCATTAACGGGGATTTCTTTGATAGTAAGTATAAGGCAAAGGATGAGTTTGGAAGAATAAGGGATTATCACGAAAAAGGTTGGTTGGTTACCGATACGACTTTTTCAGAACCCTATCTGGTGACTTATGGTGAACAAATCTCAGGACGTGCGACTATTGAGCCCTTGGCCGGGCTGAGCATTAAGCTGACCACTAATTATACACACCAGGAGCGTATGTCGGCTTATTATATGAAAGGTTATGATAACTTTGATCCAATGACTAACCTGTCGCGATCGGGGAGTTATTCGCACACCTGGATAGGTTTGGGAACATTGTTCGAAAAACAAAATGATGAGTTTTATACTTCTGAGGCTTTTGAACGCTTTAAAACTTATCAGAGTCATTTTGCAGGAAAACAACAGGAGCGCTTGTATGGTAGGGTCAATGATCAAACTTATTATGAAGATGCAGTAGTTGATCCTAACAGCAGCGATGTGCTGATACCTGCCTTTTTAGCGGCGTATAGCAAGAAAGATCCTGACTTGGACAAAATATCTCTGGACCCTACACCATCGTGGCGTAGTATGCTGCCTAACTGGTCGGTAAGCTATTCCGGTTTAGCTAAAACAAAATTGCTGAAAGAATATGTGAAGAGTATGACGCTATCGCATGCTTATACCGCTACTTACAGTGTGGGTAATTATATTTCACTGACCGATTATGATGTCACTAATCCGGGAATTGTCACTTCTACACAGGATGATGTGACTTATCAGTATTACCAGTCTCAATACGATATTGCATCGGTGACGGTGACGGAAGGGCTAAACCCGCTGATCGGGCTGGATATCACGATGAAGAATAATGTTGATTTCAGCTTCTCGATGAATAAAACGCGTGCTTTGTCGCTCAACATAGCCAGTAATCAACTGATAGAAAACCGTAATGATGAGTTAGTGATAGGGGCTGGTTATCGTTTTGAGAATCTACAGCTTTTCTTACGTACCAGCAAGGATACTAAAGGGCGCTCGGTAAGTAATGACCTGCGTTTGAGTGCTGATTTCAGCATACGCGATGTGGTGAGCATTATCCGCCGTATAGATGAAGATAACGTGCAGCCTTCGTCTGGTAATAAAGTGACCGCCCTGAAGATGACTGCCGAGTATAATGTAAACAAGAATCTTGATGTTTCTCTCTTCTACGATCGTCAGATTACCAACCCGGTTGTGTCAACGTCGTTCCGTACTATGAACTCTAACTTTGGTATGAGTTTCAGATTCTCTCTGACGCAGTAAGGAGCGTTCAGAAGGATAAA
The DNA here is from genome assembly GCA_002408065.1 of Bacteroidales bacterium UBA5342. Taxonomy (GTDB): domain Bacteria; phylum Bacteroidota; class Bacteroidia; order Bacteroidales; family UBA5342; genus UBA5342. Next base: position 22,752 of record DHQI01000074.1, on the reverse strand, counting down.
ATTAAAGCGGGGATCGCTTTGATAATGATGGCTCGTACCTCACAATTCACGCTGAGGAAGGAGCACCGGCTTCTATGAATCTTTCGTCAAAATCTATCAGGATTACACCAAAAGCAGGACTTTGTTTTGATATGAAATTGTAATAATATACATTTGTGAAGTAACCAGCTAACCAAATGTCGTGAATCAGATCAAGTCAAGCATTTTTATCAAGTGTTTATTGCTTGTCATGTTGAGCTTTATGAGCCATATAATATATGCTCAGCTTGATAAGGTTCATTATATTCCTCCGATGTTTGCTCCTGATTCCTTAAGTACTAGGTATAATGATGTTGGCAAGCAGTGGATTGTTCTCACTACCCAAGAGAGCTCTTCTTTTCCTGTAAGTATTTACCGTGGTAGTACGCTTTATGGTACATATGCAGTGTCTAAAAGTAGTCCGCAGCTCATCTATTTAGGTAGTGGTTTTGATGCTGAGGCTAACCGTACCGGCATCGTTAATGAAACAGGAATGAACCGTGTGCTTACGACGCAAGGTTTTATGCTCGAAGCCGAAAAGCCCTTCTTTGCGGCTATCTATCAACGCTCTGGTGCACAGGGTGATGTGCTGACGTGTAAAGGGGAAACTGCGCTTGGTAATGAATTCTATTCCGGTCACATTTTCAATAAGTTAACGAATAACTCCCGCAAGTCCAATTTTCTGTCGGTCATGGCTGCTTATGATAATACGCAGGTGACTTTTAGTAATCCGCGTGTGCGCTGGCAAGATCAGGTCTCTAATACTTTTACGGTTACTCTGAATAAGAATGAAAGCTATGTGTTGGGAGCATCGTTCAATTATATTGCTAAGAAAGGTTATGAAGTAAATGACTATAATGGCACCAAAGTAAGTTCGACCAAGCCTGTGGCTGTTAATTCCGGATCGTGGTGTGGTAGTGGTAATAATGGAGGTTCGCAGGATATCGGAATTGATCAGCTCGTACCTCAGAATTTTACCGGGAAAAGCTTTATTGCCGTAAAAGGTTACGGGACCGAGAATGGCGAAAAAGTCATTGTGGTAGCGAGTCGTCCTAACACACAGATTTATGTGAATGATACGCTGGAGCACACATTCTTGCAAGCTGGGGAGTATTATATTATCGGACGTGATGAGTATAGCGATGCCGATAATCTGGCCATTGAGAGTACCGAGAATGTGTATGTTTTTCAAACGCTCTCCGGTCGTGCTTCAGATGTTTCCGTGGGCTTGTGTTTTATTCCGCCACTGTCGTGTTTATCCAACCGTGAAGTCAATGTTTCCTATGCCAATCAGGTAGGTAACCCCATGCTCAATCTGATTACAGAAAAAGGAGCAGAAGTGACTATTAACGGTCAGTCTTTGTCTAAAGTAGCCGTTTCTCAGGCTGTTGTGGGCAATTCCGACTGGGTTACTTACCGGCTTGATAGTTCTAGTATGTCGATATTTGATTCTGAGTTGAAGTCTTTTGAAGTAGTCTCCAATTATGCTGTTAATGCTGCATTGGCTTTTCA
>DHQI01000074.1:592-21011 GCA_002408065.1 Bacteroidales bacterium UBA5342 | reverse complement strand
TTTCCGGTTTTGGGGTGAGTCCCCAGCTCCTGGCAGCACCTTCGGTGGAAGGTACCGTGGCTTGTTACCCTTCTAATGCCACCTTGGAGGCCGATGGTTACGACGAATATATTTGGTATTACAACAACGAAATAATGGAAGGGCTTACGTCTGCTATTTTGGTTCCTTCCAAAACAGGCCAATACCGTGTGAGCGGTAAGACGGGCTGTGGTATCACCAAAGCGTCTGACCCTTTTGTCCTAAAGACTTGTCTCTCGATGGAATATCTGGACGATACGCTGGTGCATGAGGATGCCGGAGATCTGAAGCTGACTTTTCGTTTGGGCTTGGCCAGTGAAGATGATGTGAATTTTTGGTACCGTACTGTACCGCAAAATGGGGCTAGCGAAGGCCTCGATTATGAGGCGCTGACAGGGGTTGGTACGATACCTGCAGGAGCTACTGAAACAGAATTATACCTGACAATTTTAGAGGATGATATTTATGAATCACAACAGGAAGGTTTTCTTTTTGAAGTTTATGATGCGGAAAATGCCACAGTTCAAAATCCTGAACTATATATAAGCATAGAAGATAATGATACCCTGCCTGTCGTTACTTTGATAGATCATCTTTATGTGACAGAAGGCGAAGGTGTAGCCAGGGTAGGCGTTAAGAAGACTGGGAAAACTGATCAACTTGTTAGTGTGGACTATTATACACGTGATGGTAGTGATACATTTGCCGGAGAGCATTATGAAGAAACAAAAGGAACTTTAGTCTTTCAGCCGGGAGAAGAATATAAAGTGATTGAAGTACCACTGATTGATAACGATGTATTGAATAATCGACGAGTGGTTTATTTTTGGCTTGAAAATGAAGTGAATACTCGTCTTGATAAGGGGGGAATAAAAATATTCATTTATGATGACGACGAGGCTTCAGCCCGACTCAATTTTATGCCAACTGGCATGGAGAATGTAGAAGAGGGCGACAGTTTGTGGCTCAATCTGCAACTGACGGAGCCTGTAGCGCTGGATGTTACCTTTGACATCTCTCCGGTGTATGAAACAACTGATGCCGCTGATATTGTGGTGGTAGATAATCCGCTGAGGTGTATTATAGAGGCCGGGAAGACAGAATTTAATTGTACGTATGCTACAGTAGACGATAAGATACCCGAAGAGGACGAAGTGATATCTTTTAATTTCTCAAACTTGGAAAATGCCATACCCGGGCAAATTTCCACGACCTACGTTATTAAAAACAACGATTATATACCTCAGTTGCTTTCAGACAACTTCCATTGTAAGGAAGATAAGGAGGTATTTGCTAATGTGATGGATAATGATGTCATAAAAGGGGATTATCCGCTTACACTGACGTTTTTTCCACCTAATATAGGCACTTTTGGAGAAACTGATGGAGGCCTTGGGGCCTTCGGCTATGTCCCCCCGGCCAATTATTCAGGGGCAGTCAATTTTAGTTATCAGGTAAAAGATGCCAGTGGCGATAGTGCGCTGGCTAATGTGCAGATAGTGGTAGAGCCTGTCAATGATGTGCCTATTGCGTACAGCGATACGGTATATACCGATGAAGATACCCCATGTCGGATATTTCCTTTGGCCAATGATATCGATGTGGATATGTCCGGTTTGGTGATCGAGTCGGTGTTTGACAATAGCCTGGGTACTGTGACTAATACTAATACCTATATCGACTATCAGCCTTATCTAAATGCGAACGGATTAGATGTGCTCACTTATCAGATTCAGGATAATGAAGGAGATCCGTCGTATGCTAAAATTTATGTGAACATCAGAGCGGTGAATGATGTGCCGTTGGCTAAGGATGATAGCTATACCATCTATGAAGATTCGCCCGAAACGACTTTAGATGTTTTGCAAAATGATGAAGATCAGGATCGCAGTGGTATCAGCATTACGCAGATATCAGGTTTCATTGGCGGTCGTTTTGTCTTGGAAAATAATAAGATAGAATTTCTGGCTGATGCTAATTTTTGGGGTGATGCCAGGGTGAATTATCAAATAGCTGATGGCGAAGGAGATACGGCTTTTGCAACAGCTACCATCGAGGTGTTGCCGGCTAACGATTTCCCGGTAGCGCATCCTGATGCTTATACCATGGATGAAGATGGCAGTTTTGGTCTTTCCCCCTTGGATAATGATGAAGATGATGACCAACGTGGTCTCACCATGGTAGCTTATGACCAGCCACTTCATGGGTCTTTTATTATAGGAGCTAGTCCTTTGGTTTATGTGCCGGATGCGGATTTTTGCGGCGTAGATTCTTTCCGTTATTACATAGAGGATTGGAACCGTGATGCGGATTTTTCCTGGGTAAAAGTGACAGTGAATTGTGTCAACGAAGCACCACGCGCATGGCCTGACACCTTTGTGTTGACTGAGGATGACGGGCTGACTTCCCTTGATGTTTTATTCAACGATGAAGATGCTGATGCCAGTGGATTATCGTTGTCCGAACTGTTTAACGTCAGTGGTGGAGGGGCGCTGCTTCGAAATCAGAAGATTGATTTTACGCCGTCTCCTGATTTCTATGGTAATGCTCAATTTTCCTATGTGTTGCAAGATGGTGAGGGAGACCGTGATACCGCCCAGGTTGTTGTGCAGGTGAATGCGGTGAATGATGTGCCTGTTGCTATGGATGATAATTTGTGGCTTTACGAGGATAGTGCGCTATTATTTAATGTGTTAGATAATGATGATGACAAGGATAAAAACGGTTTGTTAATCGATACGGTGTGGATGCCATACCATGGTGTTTTGCAGCAGAATGACACCATGTTTACTTATCAACCGGCTCCTGATTATTGTGGAATGGACTCGTTTCGTTACATCATAGCAGACGCACAGGGAGACAGAGCTACGGCTATGGTACGATTACAGATCAATTGTGTTAACGAAGATCCTCTGGCTCAGCCTGATTCTGTTTTTGCCACGGAGGATGTCAGTACTAAGATCTATCCTATAGTCAATGATTTAGACCCGGATGGCGGTGGCATTAGCATTAAGCAAATTACCCATCCTGAGAATGGTACCTTGATTCCTGATGGTGACGCCTATATTTACCGTTCGGACAATGATTACAACGGATGGGATTCCGTAACTTATACCATTGTGGATGCCGAGGGCGATGAGAGCAATGCTAAAGTTATTATTAAAGTCATAGCTGTGAACGACTATCCCGTGGCACAGAATGATGTATTGAATGTGAATGAGGACACAGAAATAATCATTCATCCTTTGTTAAACGATGTGGATGTAGAGGATGGTCGTCCCTTGAGTTTTCTTGTTTATCAGGAGCCTAAGATGGGTGAATATCAGGTGGTAGGAGATCAGATCAAATATATGCCAGATCGTAACTTGTGGGGGAATGATACCATGGCTTATGTGGCACGCGATGCTTTTGGTGCAGCTTCTGAAGTGGCCTATATTTATATTACCATAGATAGTGTGAACGAAGATCCGGTGCTTATCGATCTCTATGGTAGTCTGATGGAGGATGATGCCGACACTATCAATGCCTTAGAGTTAGCTTTTGATCCGGATTTCTCCGGTTTGACACTTCATGCCGTGAGTGAAGCAAGCAGCGGTTTGACACGCATTTGGGGTAATGATGTCATATATCAGCCCCATGAAAATTATTTTGGTACTGATACTTTGACCTATTATGTGATGGATGGGGAAGGCGACGTCAGTGCTGCGCAGATTTTTTATAATGTAACGCCGGTAAATGATGTGCCGGTAGCCGACAACGATTGGATAGGTACAATAGAGGATGTGCCGGTAGCTTTTTATCCCACACAATCGGATGCAGATGTTGAGGATTTGATGATGAGCCGTGTAGTCATTGTTTCAGAACCCCGGCAGGGAAACTATAGTGTAGAGGGTATTAAAGTGACCTATTTGCCTTACGAGAATCTGTGGGGAGAAGATACCATCATCTATGTGACCTATGATAGCCAGGGCGCTGCCTCTAATCAGGCTTATATTTATATGACTATCGATTCGGTGAACGAAGCGCCCATAATACAGGATGTACACGTCAACATAAACGAAGATACAAGCGATACTATCGATGTTCTTTTTATGGCTGAGTCTCCTGATTTTTCACCTTTAAAACTGCTCGAAATAGAACAATGTATCAACTGTCCTCCTGATTATACCTATATGCCAAGATATGGCGGTAGCCGGGTGATGGACAATAAGATCGTTTATCATCCCAACATCAATTATTATGGCAAAGACTCGATGTATTTTAAGGTGCAGGATGGTGAGGGCGACATCTCTGAGGCACTTTTGACCATCGACATCCTCCCGGTAAATGATGCTCCGCTGGCGCAAAATGATTTTTACACCAATGTGATAGGAGGCATAAAAGACTCGGCTATGATACATTTGCCGGTGACTGAAAATGATACAGATGTGGATGAGCAGCCTTTGCAGGGGAGCTTGGTAATTGATAGTTTGCCACGCCATGGTACAATCAGTTATGCTACTGATAATATGACTTTAATATATATGCCTGATGATGCCTTTGTGGGTTATGACTCGCTCAGTTACCGTTTGCAGGATACCCTCAGTGCGGCTTCTAATCAGGCTTGGGTTACTATTTTTACCGATTCGTTCAATTATGTGCCCAGAGCTGTCAATGATACTGTCACAGGAGACGAGGATCAATACGTTGATTTCAACCCTATGCTCAACGACTGGGATATTCATGGTGACTCTTTGTGGCCGGTAGTTAATCACTTGGCACCAACGGATGGTCCTTTTGATGTGATGCTTACCGAACATGGATTTGTAGAACTACATAACGACACCTTATGGCGCTATTATCCTCAGACTGATTTTTATGGTCGTGATTCCGGTTATTATGAAGTGCATGATGTAAAAGGAGGCCGAAGCATTGCCCGTTTGCATTTTTATGTAGCTCCGGTGAATGATGTTCCTACTTTAAGTGTTCAGTCTGGTGACGTTTCTTATGAAGAAAATTCAGCCTGGCACAAGGCACTGAATAATTTTGACCTGAACGATGTGGATAGTGACTCTTTGTGGCGTGCCGATATTAAGATAGTAGCTGCCCAACGCGGCAATAGCAGGATAAAGGTAGATCCTTTACCCTGGATGCAAATAGTAACAGATAGCTCGCTTACGGCTTACCATCTCAAGCTGAGTGGTAAGCATACGGCCGGGCAGTGGCGTCAGGCCATCAACAGCCTTGCGTATATCAACCACGAGGATAACGATACCTTGACACGTCAGCTAAACATCGTGCTTTGGGATACGCCTTTGTCGCATTCTGATACTTTATACAGCACGCTGAAAATGCTTCCGGTCAACGATGTCCCCGTCAACCTAAGTCGTCCGTATATAACAGGGACTTATTTGCCCGATTCGGTATTGCGTTGTGAACCGGGTAGCTGGTACGATGCTGAGGCTGAGGTCGATTTTTGTTTTAATTGGGCTTATTCCCGGGGAGGGCGAGTTTTTTCTGTATTGTCTGATTGTGCTGATTCCTTAGTGATTAGCGGTGATATGGCCAATGCTGATAGGTTATGGTGTACGGTCAGGGCTACGGATCGCGGCTATCCTTTACCCGCAGCTTCGGCTATAGCACTGAGTGATACGCTGGCACCGGCCAATTATACACCGCGTGGCCTTACGCTGAGTCAGGATACTCTCTATCGTTCTGCAGTGGCTGGCAGCTTTATCGCTACTTTGCAGGCACAGGATCCGGATACAGCCCAGAGTCATTCCTACTCCTTGGTTTCAGGAGGAGAATATCTGCGTATCGAAGACGATTCTTTGTTTTTAGACACTGCTGCCTTTTTTATGGATGCTTCTCAATATAAGTTCCGGGTAAGGGTGCAGGATGACGGACCGGCACAGCTAAGTGCTTCGTTTGAACTCTCACTGCTTATGATCTTAGATCTGATGCCGGCTATGGCCGAGACTTATCCTCTACTGCTCGAGGTATATGGTGATAGTGCTGTAGTAGCTGTGAAAGCTGATAAGCCGGGTTGGGTGACTTATGACGTTATGCTGTTAGGCAATGAAGATTGGCTGCCACCACACGGATTGGCGCTTGAGTACGATAATAAGTTGGCGATAAAAGCGAACGAAGAACTACTTATCTCTATTGACAGTTTGAGCTCCGAAACGGATTATACTTTTATAGCTTCTTTGGTTGATACTTCAGGGGGTTATTTCTCCGATGTTTCATTCTTTGATTTCCGTACTTTAGATGTGACGGGGCCTGAGCTAGTATGGCCGGCTCCATATATACACAGTGCGGGACTTGATTCAGCGGTATTAGCTGTGCAGCTGGATGAAATAGGCGTGTTACATTATAGTGTTTACGAAAATGATACTTTATATTTTGTAGATTCTATGTGTGTGGATTCATCTCATATTGGCACGGATAGTTTATTGCTGGACGATGCTTTTAGTACCAGCTATATCACGCTGGATAGTTTGTGCTCTCAGATGAGGTATGAGGTGACGTTTGTTGCGGTGGATACTTTGGGTAATGTGGGCGAAGAGAGTCGTTTGAGTTTTACCACAAACGATACGTTGCGACCTGCATTTATGGCGCAGGAGTTGGATATCAATGCTTCTGTTATCAACTATCAGGTGTGCCTTACCGAAGGAGGACAGTTGCTGGCACGTTTGCGCGACAATTACCATGGACTTTCTGATTTTACAACACCAGACCCTATGAATCTCTATGATGAAAGGACTGCTGTAAGAGAAAATAGTGTGACCAGCATAAAGACGGAAAAATTGCCTTTGAAGGGCATCTATTTACTCGATATGGTTTTGGTAGATAGTGCCGGGAACTGGTCGGATATGCGTACCCTTTCGTTTCAGTATCCGGAGCCCTTTGTGATGGAGCTGGCTTCTGAAGTCATATTCCAAGGTGAGGATGTCCGTTTTAAGCAGCTTAATGAAACCGTCAACTATTATATCTATAACATCAATGGCGAACTAATGCGTGCGGGAGTTGTTGGAGGTCAAGGTGAAACCATCCCTATGGATTTTGCTCAAGACGGCCTTTATTTCATTCGTTTTAGCTCTATTTGGGATGAAGAAGTTCACCGTGTTATGAAGGTGAGTTTTCCGCGGCCCTAGTTTTGATACTTGAAGCAAATTGTATTCGCGAATTCCCCTTTGATCCAAGTGTGACGAATAACGTTTAGTTCAAGCGTCCGCTTGGACTCATAACCAGATAAGCGTCCCCCCCGCCTTTTGTTCTTAGGTTGTCATGAGTCATGAATCAGGCAGGGCGGACGCATTTGACTTTTGGCTAACCAAAAGTCCATTCGTGAAATATTTAAATCCACAAATTTCACTAAGGACACTAATTTCAATCTACCTAAAGGATAAAAACAAGTAGATATTAAACTAATTTCAGATTGTTTGCAACAATGATTGGTGTAATCGGTGGAATTAGTGGATTATAATTATACGACTCGTAGTTCATTATTTCATATGCGTTTGCCCTGATGAACCAGGTCGTATAGGCTTGCGTGAAATAAATTGTACAGGCTCACTCTGCTAAGCCATAGGTGGTCATTGAGCTTTTGTCGAATTACTTGCCATTGTAAAAAGGCACAAGCGGATGCTTGCGCCAAACGGTGCCAAACGGGGAGATGTTTTTTGCTGTTTTTACAAATACTTGTAAAATAGCTATGTCCTTTTGTTCAATTCATTCGTTACAATCCTCCCGCTCAATATTTCATTCTCATAAAAATTTTTGTTCCACAACAAAAAAATGGAATGAAACCAAAAATATGTCAGAAGAAAAATTACCTTTGTAGTAGATTTTTTTCAACCAAAAGACATATTAAGTGAAACCAACACTTAGAATTGTACTTTTGATAGGCCTAACCATCCTCTCATTAAGTACGTCCGCACAGCTGGATAAGACCCATTACGTCCCGCCGTTTTTTGCCCCCTATGGTGCAAAAGGAGATGTGGGAAATCAGTGGCTTGTGATATCTACACAAGAAACAGAACCATTTGACGTGGCTATTAGTCGCGGCAATTTGGTATACGATACCGTCAGCATCTCTAAAGACACTCCAAAGCTTATAAAACTAGGTTATGGTTTTACGTCTTCTACCAATCCTACGGGTGTTGTTTACGAGGATAGTTTGAACACTGTACTGAAGCAACAAGCTTATAAGCTTACCGCTGAAAACCCATTTTTTACCGCTGTTTATCAAAAGTCAAGTGCACAGGGAGATGTGTTAACCTGTAAGGGTGCAACGGCATTAGGTACAGAGTTTTATGCCGGGCACATTGTGTCGGAGTATTCTTCTGCAGATAAGCGTCGTGGACTCTTTGTGTCAGTTATGGCTGCATTTGATAACACTACTGTTACCATAAAAAATAACAAGATAAAATATGAAGATGAAGCGTCTAACACCATTAGTTTCACCTTAAATAAAGGGGAGAGCTATGTGGTAGGTACCAGTAATAAGGCTGCCAGAGATGCCGGTTATGTGTTGAACGATTATAATGGCACTAAGGTGACCAGTAATAAGCCCGTAGCGGTTAATACCGGATCTTGGTGTGGTAGTGCTAATACCGGTAATCAGCAGGATATAGGGATTGATCAATTGGTGCCAGTCAATTTTGTAGGCAAAGAGTATATTTTGGTCGAAGGACAGGGAACCACCAGGGGCGAACAGGTGGTGGTTATTGCAACTATAGCAGGTACTGAGCTTTATATAAATGGTGTTTTAAGTCATACATTTCAAAATCAGGGGGAATATTATGTTGTAGGTAAAGATCAGTATTCAGTCAATCAGAATATGTATCTGAAGGCTACCGATAATATTTATGTTTTCCAGACGCTTTCCGGTCAAAATTCGGATGTGTCGGTAGGGTTGTGTTTCATTCCACCTCTTTCATGTCTTTCTAACCGCGAAGTCAATATTTCTTATGCTAACCAGGTGGGCGACCCTATGCTGAGTCTTATAACCGAAGTGGGGGCTGAGGTGAGCATCAATGGTAATAGTATATCGCAAACCAGTGATACGGTATCCGGAAATGAGAATTGGGTGACATATAAACTCTCGAATGATAATGTAAAAGGTTACGATAATCCGCCAACAGATTTTGAAATTGTGTCTACAGGTGCTATTAATGCAGCACTTTATTTTGAATCAGGAGTAGTTGGTGGTGCCGGTTATTTTTCCGGTTTTGGGGTGAGTCCGCAACTACAGGCGGCACCTACCGTAGAAGGTACTGAGGCTTGTTATCCGGCCAATGCCATTTTAGAGGCTTCCGGTTATGATGAGTATAAGTGGTATTATAATAATGTATTGATAGAAGGTGAGGAATTAAGTACGCTGATTCCTACTAAAACGGGCCGTTATAGTGTAAGTGGTCGCACGGCTTGTGGTGTGACGAAAGCTTCTGATCCTTATGAGCTAAAAACCTGTCTTTCGGTAGATGGTGGTGGTACTTATGCTGAGGATACCGGCGATGTAATGCTTATTATGCGTTTGGGTTTACCTTCCGAAGAGGATACACGCTATTGGTACCGTACTACGCCTGCTACAGCTTTCGAAGGGGAGGATTATGTATCCAGTGTGGGCTTAGGAATTATTCCTGCTGGTGTTACCGCCGATACGGTTTATTTGTCGATAAAAGATGACAGTAAATATGAAGCAAAGGACGAGAAATTCTATTTTGACGTTTATTATTCCGATAATGCTACAGTAAAGAATGCCCTTGTTGAGTTTATCTTGTTAGATAATGATCCTTTGCCAACAGTATCGGCAGCTTCATCTGTAAGCGTGGAGGAGAATGGCGATACGCTGGCCATATCTCTAACCAAAAACGGCGCTACACAAGATTCTTTGTGGTTTGATTATGCGACCACTAACGGATCTGCTAAAGCGGGGACTAACTATATTAATACCAATGGTACACTTTATTTTGCTCCCGATGATTATGTAAAATATATTTATATTCCGATCATTGATAATGATATTAATAATTATGCTTTAGAATTTGCGCTGCGTTATTTTGATGAAGAAAATGTAAACCTTAGCGAGACCGAAACGGATATCACTATCAACGATGATGAGGAAACGACCACCTGTTTGAGCCTACTCCCCATAATGGACGAGGTGAAAGAAGGAGAGGAGCTTAGTTTCAAAGTCATCCTCGAAAAAGCAGAAGGAATAGAGGTGAGTTATCAGCTGGTGTTGAATAACATGACCACTGACACAGCGGATCTTGTATCGCTTGCCGATATGACTTTTGTCCTCCAACCGGGGGTTACAGACACCACCTTTACCATTAAGACGGTACAGGATACCGTTCCGGAAAACGACGAAGTTTTTAGTTATACGCTGACTAACGTTGTTAATGCTCGTAGCTGCACCGGGGCTTTAGAATTTAGCATACAAAACGATGATTATATTCCCAGCTTGTCCAACGACAACCTTGAATGTACCGAGGACAAAAGCGTTAGTGGCAATGTGCTGACTAATGATGAAATATTGGGTGATACCCCGGTTGTGGTTGAATTATTAGATGTGGTGAATGGTGAGGTGCTTAACCTGGGCGGCGGAGGCTTTACTTTTAAGCCAGAGGCTGATTTCTATGGCGTGGCCGAGTTTGACTATAAGGTGACCGATGCCAGTGGCGATGCCCGCACAGCTACGGTTTATGTTATGGTGAATAATGATAATGATGTGCCTGTGGCTCATCCGGATACTGTGGCCGGAAAAGAAGATACCACGATGGTTATTTTCCCTTTGGCTAATGACGAAGATATCGATAGAAGTTCTCTGCGTATTGTTTCTACCAGCGGTGCCCAAAAAGGAACCGTAATAGAAGATGTGGAATATATTACTTACATTCCTGATGCTGATGCTTTTGGGCGTGATACTATTACCTACTTTATCAACGATGGCGAAGGGGACGGTGCTACATCTTATATCTATATTGATTTACTTCCTAATAATGATGCTCCTGAAGGTGTAGACGATAATTATAACCTGAGAGAGGAAGATCCTAAAACCGTATTTGATGTCTTGAGCAACGATGTGGATAGTGATAAAAGTGGTTTAACACTCTTGCGCCTTTACAATGTAGAAGGGGGTGAGGCTGTCATAAAAAATAACAAAGTAGAATTTACTCTGGCTGAAAATTTCTGGGGCGATGCCGGTTTTTCTTACACCTTGGAAGATGCTGAAACGGATACCGCATCGGCTACTGTGTATATTACTGTAGAGGGAGTAAACGATGTGCCCGTAGCTAATAATGATGCCTTGCATACTAACGAAGATGCTTCCAGGACTATTGCGGTGCTTAATAATGACAGTGATGATGATGAGCGTGGTTTGGAAATCGATAGTTTGGGCCTTGCTTCTAATGGTACGCTAACAGAGAATTCCGGCGTGATTACTTATATGCCTGATCCTGATTTTTGTGGCTTAGATACTTTTCTTTATCAAATATCTGATTATAATGGTGACAAGGCACAGGCTTTTGTGTATGTGACGGTGAACTGTATAGGGGAAGCACCCGAAGCTCAGGATGACAGTTATGCCATAACAGAAGATGATCCTTATACCGTGTGGGATGTGTTGCTGAATGATCAAGATAAAGATAATAGTGGTCTGACGCTGGTGAAGGTATATAGTGTGACTAGTGGAACAGCTTTGTGCGAAGCTAATAAAATAAAATATAAACCGGAGGCAAATTATAATGGCAATGCTTCACTGACCTATATCATTAGCGATGGTGAAGGGGATAAGGATACGGCTACCGTTAATATTTCCATTGCTTCGGTGATTGACCCTCCAATAGCTCAGAATGACGCCGTAACGACGGATGAAGATAATGTATTGACATTCTTCCCTTTGCAGAACGATGCTAATATTGAGAATGTGAGTATTAGTATTGATAGCTTAGGTACACCTCATCATGGCACGGTAGTGAAGGATGGTGTTAATTTGATTTATACACCCCAGGCAAACTACTGTGGCAGTGATGCTTTTGTTTACAAAATAAAAGATGCTAACGGTAGTGTTGCAGTGGCAAGCATTGATGTTACCATCGACTGTGTGCCTGATAAGCCTCTAGCTAATGATGATGATTTTACTATGGCCGAAGATGCTGCGGTACAAATCTGGGACGTGCTGAGTAATGATATAGATGATGATGGTGTAGCTTTGTCTGTGAGTAGCGTTATTTTGGTTAGTAAGGGGGAAGTGGAGATAGTATCTGATAAGCTACAATATACAACAGAAGCTAATTTCAATGGAACAGCCATAGTGCTATACGAAATACGTAATGCTGCCGGACTAAAAGATACCGCCGAGGTAAGAGTAACTATCAGCCCGGTAAATGATAAGCCTTTGGCTTTACGCGACGAGGTAAGCATCAGCGAAGATCATAGTATTACATTGGATGTATTGGCTAATGACCAAGATCCTGACCTCAGCACGCTGACGCTGGATAAAGTAGATGCAGCACTTAATGGTACTGTGGAAATCATTGACGACCAAATAAAATACACGCCTGATAGTGATTATTTTGGAGCAGACTCTATGCTATATTACATCTCAGATGGAGATGGTGATGAGGCTAAGGCCTTGTTAAAAGTAAGCATTGTAGCGGTTGATGAGTCTCCCGAAGCCCAACGTGATGTGCTAGAGTTACTAGAAGATATGTCGGTTGATTTTAACCCTTTGGAAAATGATTTGGATCATGATAGGGGAGGTCTGACAGTAGTGGATATGACCATTCCTCTTCATGGTGAAGTTAGTTCACTGCCGGGAGGAATTTACAGTTATGTGCCGGATGCTAATTTTAATGGACTTGATTCTTTGTTATATACCATTAATGATGCCCAAGGAGATCAGAGTTCAGCCCGGGTGATCTTTATGATTGCAGAAGCTAACGACTTACCGCAAGCTGTAGCCGATATGATGTTTACAGCTGAAGATACCAAGGTACAAATAGCGCCTTTGAATAATGATACCGATGTGGATGGTAGCGGTTTGAGCCTGGATGCGGTAGATGTACCATTGCACGGTACTGCTGTCATTACAGGTGATAAAATAGAATATACGCCTCAGGCTGATTTCTTTGGGCAGGATTCTTTCTTGTATTATGTAGAAGATGGGGAAGGCGACCGGGTTCATGCACTTATTAAGGTGAGGGTGAATAGTGTCAGTGATAAGCCTGTAGCTGTAGATAATGCTTACAGCCTGAACGAAGATGCCGCCAAAGTGCTGTACGATGTGCTGGCCAACGATGAAGATCCTGACAAGGGTGGTTTGAGCTTGCAGCAGATATATGGCTCGCAGGGTGCTACTGTAGCCATTGAAGATAATAAGCTGGCTTATACTTTAAATGCCAACTTTTTTGGAAAAGATTCTCTGCATTATGTGCTCAAAGATGTGGATAACGATTTGGACACCGCACTGGTAATCGTGACGGTAAACGCACGTAACGATAACCCCATAGCCAATAACGATACCGTCACTGTGGCCGAAGACAACAGCATTGTTATTCGTATCTTTGATAATGATGTGGATGTGGATGCTTCGGGTTTGCTTATTAACCATGTGGGGTATACGCCAAACGCAACATTAAGCCATGATGGTCATCGGGTGACTTATACACCGAAAGAAAATTTTAACGGTAGTGATTCATTTGAATACGGTGTGAAGGATGGCGAAGGCAGCTATGCCAGCGCTCGTGTGGTCGTTTTTGTTAATAGTGTGAATGATGCTCCTGTAGCTCTTGACGACGAAGTTGTGGTTTACGAAGATCAGGCCAAGGTCTTTACACCGATGAGTAATGATGATGACCCGGATGATGGAGGTCTCAGTATTGTTAACATCAGCGATCCGAAACATGCCACGATAAGTGTTAATGGTTCTCAGTTGACTTATTCTCCAGAGGCTAATTACTACGGAAAGGATTCTTTAATTTATACCATAAAAGATGCTGAAGGTGACCAGAGCGTAGCCAGTGTATATTTCACTGTAAATGCAATAAACGATGCCCCTGGAGCTAATCCTGATACAGCTGTTACCAACGAAGATGTCGCTGTGGTAATCGACGTGTTGTCAAATGATAACGACTGGGATAATACTGGTCTGACCATTACTAATGTAGATGGAACAGGGTATGGAACCACCACTACTGACGGACATACAGTGACTTTTACACCTAAAGCTAATTATTCCGGAAGTTTTTCTTTTGGTTACACCATATCTGATGGTAATGGAGGGGCTTATACGAAAGTGTATGTTGTAGTAAATGAGGGTAATGATGCGCCGGAGGCTATGGCTGATCATGTAACGGTTCATGAGGATACTAAAAAGCAATTTGATCCGCTGCAAAATGATAATGACCCTGATGGCGGAGGTTTAACCGTGACTAACTTTGCCCAGCCGAAACATGGGTTTATTACCCGGGAAGATGGAAACTGCTACTACATTTCTGAGCCTGACTTTTATGGTCATGATTCGGTAATGTATACAGTGGCTGATGCCGAAGGAGACCAAAGCATGAACTGGGTTTACTTTGAGGTTATGGCCACTAATGATGCGCCTTTTGCTGTCAGAGATCAGGTGGTGGGTAATGAAGATGAAGAGTTGCTTATCGATGCGATGGCTAATGACGTGGATGTGGACGATAGTGGCATTAGTTTGAAATCCCTTAGTGCTCAGTTACACGGTAGTGCTACATTGTTTGGTGATAAGATAAAATATGTTCCCGATGCTAATTTTAATGGTGTCGATTCTTTTATTTATGAAATTAGTGATGGTGAAGGCGATGTAGCCAGCGCCAGTGTACTTATTACCCTGAATGCTGTTAGTGATCAGCCCGTGGCTAAGCCGGACAGTTACGTCATATTAGAAGATGCCGCGAAGTCTCTTTTTGATGTATTGGCTAACGATGAAGATGTCGACTATGGCAATTTGAGTATTCAACAAGTGTTTGGAGCCCATGGAGGGCTTACTGCTGTAGAGAATCAAAAAATAGCCTATACTCCGGCAGCGGATTATTTTGGAAATGATACCATAAGTTATGTGGTGAAGGACGCTGATAATGATCTGGATACCGCCTTGGTTTATTTAAGTGTGACAGCACAAGAAGATAGACCTCAGGCCTTTGACGATGTAGCTGTTACCTCTGAAGACAAAGCTGTGACAGTAGCTGTGTTGGCTAATGATAAAGATATTGATAACAGTGGCTTGCACCTGTCGGCTATTGTGGCGGCTCTAAATGGTACCGCGAGCATTGTTGATGATAAGATTCTATATACTCCGGCCACTGATTTTAATGGTAAGGACTCGTTAATATACACTATGATAGATGGTGAGGGCGATGAAGCTCAGGCCCAACTGCTAATTACTATCAATAGTGTGAACGAAGCTCCCCTGGCCAAACGCGACACCTTAGAGGTGATTGAAGATATAGCTTTTAATTTCAATCCGCTGACAAACGATAAAAACCCTGATGGTGGTTGTTTGTCGGTGGTGAATATAGCTAATCCTTTGCACGGAACCCTAACCCAAACGGGAGATGTTTACAAATATAAACCAGACCTTAACTTTTATGGTACTGATTCGTTGACCTACACCATAGCAGATGAACAGGGCGACCAAAGTATGGCTGTGATTTGGATCTCCGTAGTTGCCGTAAATGAAGCACCTGTGGCCAACAAAGATATGGGAACGACCGAAGAAGATAATGCTGTTACAGTAGCCGTATTAGCTAATGATAAGGATATTGATAATAATGGTATAAGTCTGAAAAGTGTCAGTGAAGCCAAGCACGGTTCAGTTCAGATGATTGGCGATGAGATAAGCTTTTCTCCGCAGGCAGATTTCTTTGGTGTGGATTCTTTTAACTACACCATTCAGGATGCTGAAGGAGATGAGGCAGAGGCTTTAGTAAGGATTACAGTAAACAGCGTTAGTGACGTGCCTCTGGCTTCTAATGATGTCTACGCTTTGGCTGAAGATGCCGGAAAAACTCTCTTGGATGTACTACTTAATGATATTGATATTGACCACAGTGGCTTAGCTATTTTTGAAATTTATGGCCTTGATGCAGGTGTGGCAATAAAAGAAGGCGGTAAGATAGCTTTTACACCTGCTAACCATTTTAATGGAAAAGACACCTTGTATTACGTACTTCGAGATGGCGAGAATGATTTGGATACAGCCAGTGTACTACTGACTATAGATCCTGTTAATGATGCGCCAATGGCTCAAAATGATGAAGTCAATACTCTTGAAGATGAAAGCATTCTAATCTCTCCGCTAAGCAATGATGCCGATTATGACCATAGCGGATTAAGCCTAAAATCTACGGGTGCTGCTTTGCACGGAAACGTCAGTATACAAGGTGATGATGTGATTTATACGCCACAAACTGATTATTTTGGTCGGGATTCTTTTATTTATCAAATAGAAGATGGGGAAGGCGATACGGCCAAGGCTAAGATAGTGGTCAACGTAGATGCTGTAAGTGAAGCTCCTTTGGCTAAAAATGAAAGTATTACGATTAACGAAGATGCCGGAAAACAGCTGATAGATGTGCTGGATAATGATGTGGATATAGACCATAGTGGCTTGACCATAATCGATGCTGAAGGAGCCGTGATAGAGCTCAATAAATTGGCTTACACGCCAGATCCTGATTATTTCGGGAAAGATACTATTCTCTATATTATAAAAGATGGCGAACTGGAAAGTGATACGGCTCAGGTTTTTGTGACTATTTTAGCTCAAAATGATCAACCTCTTGCTAAAAATGATAATGCTACTACAGAGGAAGATGTATCTGTGCAGATTCTGCCTTTAGCTAATGATGTGGACATTGATCTAAACGGTTTGTTCATAGACCATACCGATAAAGCATGTTTTGGCTCTGTTAGTATCTCGGACGATATAATAAGTTATCAACCTGATCAGGATTTCTTCGGACGCGATTCTTTCTTTTATTATATCGTTGATGCTGATGGTGACCTTGCTATGGCAGAGGTGAAAATAGATGTGTCGAAAGTTAATGAACTCCCTCAAGCTGAGAATGATGCTTATACCATTAATGAAGATGCCGGCACTGTGTCTTTCGATGTGTTGGGCAATGATGTAGATGTGGATAAAAGCGGTTTGCTTGTTTTTGATGTATGGAGTGCTAAGGGCGGAGTAAGCAACATCTTCAGTAATCAGTTGGTGTATACGCCTCAAGATGATTATTTCGGGAAAGATACTTTAACCTACGTGATTCGTGATGGCGAAAATGACTACGATTCAGCTTACGTTTATCTGAATATATTAGCCCAAAATGATGCCCCTGAAGCGTATGATGATATGGCTATAATAGATGAGGATGAAGCCATTATCATTGATGTGCTGAGTAACGACGACGATGTGGATAATACCGGGTTGTTCTTGGATCAGGTGAGTGATGCTTTTCATGGTGTGGTCACTATCGAGGAGCAAAAGCTTTTTTATACCCCGGCAAGTAACTACTTTGGCCGAGACAGTTTTAGCTATGAAATAAATGATGCTGATGGTGATATTTCTGAAGCTTGGGTTAAAGTGCAGATACGTGCCGTTAATGAGTTTCCGGTAGCTCATAATGACAGTTATACTTTGTCTGAAGATGCACCACTTACAGAGCTCGATGTATTGCAAAATGACGTGGATATTGACCGTTCGGGTTTACGCATTTTTGCAGCTTTTGGCACTAATGGCGCGGCTGCTTCGGTAGAAAATAACCGCATTATCTTTAGTCCGGAGGCTAACTTCTTTGGTCTGGATACGATGTCTTATATAGTGGCCGATGGTGAAAACAACCTGGATACTGCATATATTTATCTTGACATTACACCGCGCAATGATATGCCTGTTGCCAATAATGATGTGGTGAACGGAAAAGAGGATGAGTGGCTTATTATAGATGTGTTGGCTAATGATATAGACACGGATAGAGAAGGCTTGACCATCGTGTCTGCCGAAGGGGCGCAGCACGGCACTTTGAGCCTTGAAGCGGGTAAGGTGATATACACTCCTGAGAGCAACTATTTCGGCACGGATATATTTACTTATACCATAGAAGATGCTCAGGGTGATTGTGTCACTGCGAGTGTCAACCTGACTCTGGAAAAAGAGAACGATATGCCGGTAGCACTTACCGATAACTATGTGATTCAGGAAGATGCTTCTGTGCTAAGTTATGATATAGTAGCTAATGATACGGCTGTAGATAAAGATCCGCTGACCTTGATCGAACTGATTAATGTTACTCATGCAAGTGCTTTGATTAAAGATAATAAACTGTCTTACTGTCCGGTAAAAGACTATTTTGGCTTTGCTACGCTTGATTATGTTGTGGTGGATAATGAGGGGGACCGTGATACAGCATCTGTTGTATTTGAGGTATTAGCAGTGAATGATGATCCCCGTGCTGTAAACGATTTTTTTAACTGTCTCGAAGATCAAGTTTTGCCTTTTACTGTTATGACCAATGATGTTGATGTCGATCTCAGTTCGCTGGCCATTGATACGATGTACAGTCCCGAAAACGGAACTTTATATAAGGTGGCTGATAGTTTGTGGTACACTCCGGAACGTAATTATTTTGGAACAGATTCATTTGCTTATGTCCTTATTGATGGAGAGGGCGATAAAGGCGAGGCTATGGTATACATTACTGTGAAAGCGGTAAATGATGCTCCTTTGGCTGTGTCGGATTCTATCTGGACTGATGAAGATGTCGCCAAACAATTTATTCCTACGGCTAACGATATTGACCCGGATGATAATCATTTTATCATTACTTTCGGAGCGCCTTTGCACGGCACAATTACTGCCGAAGCCGGGAGCTATTTATATCAGCCCGCAGCCAATTTTTATGGCCTTGATTCTGTAGAATACAGTATTGAAGATGTAGCCGGAGAAAGCGCGTCAGCAAAGGTTTATTTTCATATTTCTGCTGTGAATGATGCACCTGTAGCGCATAACGATACGGTTCAGGTGGTCGAAGATTCGGTCTTACGTTTTTATCCTACCAGTAATGACGTAGAGCTTGAAGATGAAGAACTGACCCGTATCACTATTTATCGTGAGCCGGATTTAGGAATTTACCGCTGGGAAGGTACTCAACTCATTTATACCCCACACGCCAACGTATGGGGAAAAGATACCCTGACTTATGTGTTGCGCGATTCTGCTGATGCTAGTTCTAATATTGCTACAATATATGTTGACATTCAAAGCTATAACGAAGCTCCTGTTTTGTCGGATATCCATGTGGTAGTGGAAGAGAATACGAGCGATACTTCTGAAGTTCTCACTTTTGCTCATGATCCGGATAATTCCGGACTCACTCTGTGGGCGGCGGATGGTGCTGAAAATGGAGATATAAATATTGATGGTAATAGCTTGGTTTATAAGCCGGAAAAAGATTTTCTTGGTGAAGATACCGTGATTTATACAATACGCGACGGCGACGGTGATGCGAGCAGTGCACGTGTGTTTTATCAGGTGAAATCCTTCTATGAACCTCCGGTAAGCACCAATGATACACTTACCATATTAGAAGATAATGCGGTAGTTATCCGTCCGGCTCTGAATGATATGGCAGCCGAAAGAGTGGCCGGATGCCAATTGATAGTGCTGCGTGATGCCGCTATGGGGGCACTCTTACAAGACAATATGTCGCTGATTTACACACCCGATGCTAATGTGTGGGGAACTGATACGCTGACTTATGTGTTACAGGATAGCCTGCTTATTAATTCTAATGTATCAACGATTTATATCCATATTGACTCTGTGAATGAGGCGCCTGTTCTGAATAATTTATTTGTTACTTTACAGGAGGATGATAAGGATACCGCTAGAGTTATGAATACGGCTCAGAGTCCGGATTTCTCAGCACTACGCTTATTAGAAGTAAGTGCTGCGGTTAATGGTAATGCTTGTGTGAGTGCTAACACTATTGTCTATGTTCCAAATTCCAATTTCTTTGGAAAAGATACCCTGCATTATGCTGTAGCTGATGCTGAAAATGATACGACCTGGGCTAGTATTTATTATACTATTGAGGGGCTAAATGATGCTCCGGTAGCTGTCTCTGATACCGTGAAGACTATGGAGGATAATGTACTGCACATATCACCATTGCACAACGATTACGATGTGGAAGATCTTGTTCCGGGGGCTTTCAATATTACGTCTCATCCTCGTTTAGGAAGTGCTATAATAGAAGGTTCTGATATCATCTATTCTCCACAGAAGGATGTATGGGGATGCGATACCTTGTCTTACGTTGTGACTGATGCCGGGCGTTTACAGTCTCAAGAGGCTTTTGTTTACATCACCATCGACAGT
>DHQI01000074.1:0-292 GCA_002408065.1 Bacteroidales bacterium UBA5342 | reverse complement strand
CTCAGAGTCCTGACTTCTCTGCACTGACACTCTTTGCCGTATCGTCAGGTAACAGAGGCACAGCCACTATCTCAGGAGGACAAGTAATTTATACTCCGGAAGCTAACTACTCCGGAAAAGATACCCTTGTCTATTGTATTCACGATGGTGAAAATGATACCACTGTAGCTTACTTGTGTTATAATATTATACCGGTGAATGATGCACCTGTGGCGGTGAATGATACACTTTCTACACTGGAAGACGAGGCCTTTGTTTTGGATATCCTGGCCAATGACTATGATGCCGAAGA
>DHQI01000008.1:11090-17421 GCA_002408065.1 Bacteroidales bacterium UBA5342 | reverse complement strand
ATTTGATATTTGAAATTTGATACTAGAAATTTGATATCTGCGTTACTTTTTTAATTTAGCCTGCTGAGCCTCTCCCGATGTACTTCGGGATCGGGGAAGCATCATTTCTCATTGCCAAACCCCTGTTCTGTAAATCGTATTTTAAAACTCTTTAGAGCCTTGCTTATATGGGCTTCTACTGTTTTTATTGAAATTTTCAGTTGTTTTGCTATTTCCTGATATTTAAGTTGCTTATGGCGGCTCAATAAATATATCTGCTTGGTTTGATCAGGTAATTTTTCTAATTCCTGTTGGTAGGCATTATACATTTCGCCCATCATAAGGCCTTCTTCCGGGCTGGGATAGGGGGCCTTTTCTTGGTGCAGTTTTATATAACGTTTTGCCGATTTTTCTTTTTCCAGCAGGTGCAAACACTGATGGTTGACACTACGGTAAAGGTAAGCTTTCAGGTTTTCTATCTTTAGCTTACGGCGCTTTTCCCATAAGGTCATAAAGACATTCTGAACCGTGCTCTCACAGCGTTCTTTTTCGTTTAAAAAATGCGAAGCATAAGCACACAAGGGAGCGTAATAATGAGAAAAAATTTGTTCGAAATCTTTCTCGTTACACGATTTATTCCATTGATTTGTGCTTACGGCTTTTTTCGGCATCTAGTTCAGTTTCTCGATGTTTTTCGCTATCTTTTTTATGGCTGTATTAATCGATTTTTCGGGTTCTATCACATTGTATTCACCCCAAAAGTCCTGGTCGTAAAAACCCTCTACTTCTTCATTCATAACGGCCGATTTTTTAATCCTTTCGTTTCCTTTAAAAGATTTTACTTTAAGTTCTTGACGATCTGTTACAGCCAGTTCTGAAGAGGTGGTGTAGCTGGTGTTAAACAGTCTTTTTTCCCAGTTAATATTAAATTTTACATCGCCCCGGGCATAGTTATAATACCATTTGTCGCCTTGCCGGCGGTAGTTTATCTGATAGCTGGCATATTCGGGGTATACTTGGCATCCCATGGGTTTTTTACGTATAAATAAGCTGCCGGCCAATGATTTATTAGTGGTATTCAGATTAAAGGTGGCACTTGAAATAGCCATTGTCTCAGCGTGAATATACAATTTTCCGTAAAACATCGGTAATGTAATGTGTTGCCGTTGTTTGAATGATATCACCAGGTGTAATTCATCATTTATACGGGTCAGGTTGTCGAAGTAATAATGGTAGTCATCCTGAACTTCAGGGTCAATAATGGCGTAGGGGTATTTGGCAATATCCATCGCCATCATGGAGTGAGCTCCGCCTTGCAGTTTAAAAAGTACGGTATCCATTTTTGATATGTCGACGCCTTTTCGTCCCTTGAGCATACGTATTTGTTCCGATCTACTGATAATAGTCGATGGTTTATTGATCTCCACTACGGCCTCGGCAAGTGCGGCGTAATTTCTTCGTTTCTTGATGGTTTCGCGGTAAAAGGCTGTCATGAGCTGGTTTTCGGTAGGGTAGTTTTGAGCCAAATTATCCAGTACATTATTGATGATAATCAGCGGGTCGTTAGGAAAAACATCGAACTCTGATAAGTGCACCACGTGGGCTTTCATCCGTATCGTGTTGTTTTTATCTGCTTTTAATGATGAAACAGGGACGAGTTGGGTCTCATAGCCCAGAAAGGTGAATTCCAGCTTGTTGTTAAGCTTATCTTGGGGTACTTTTATGGAAAAGCGTCCTTCGGAATTACTCACGGTGCTTAGGTTAGTGCCTTGAATAGCAATGCCACCAAATACTAAAGCACTACCACTGGCACTATCGACTATACGTCCTTTTATTAAGACGTAAGCGGCGTTATCCTGATCGGATTTTTTGGCTTCTGCAAATGCTGTGAACGTTAGTAGCACGAGAAGGATGACGGAATATTTATTGAATCGTTTCATGGCCTTAACTTTTATTGTTTCTAATTCTAAGACCGGGAGATGTTGTTTTACCCTATGTGAAAAACAAATTATTTCGGAAAACGTTCAGGCGAGGGAGCGAAGCGGACATTAATTTTGTGCGCTAGTGATTTGTCTTAAATTTTTCGTCGTTAAATAATTACTGTTGAAATTTTACTTGAAAACTAAAGTCTGTGACCTATTGCTTTTATATCACCAATATTTATAAAAATGCTTAACGGGCCCCCGTCCACGGCCTATTTCATAATCTTTTCCGGCAATAATGGCTTCATTGATATAGTCTTTTGCGGCTATAGCGGCCTCGTTTAGTTCTTTTCCTTTAGCCAACTGTGCTGCCAAAGCAGCCGATAAGGTACAACCGGTACCGTGTGTGTTTTGGCTGCTTATGCGCTTGGCTTTAAGTTCGGTAATCTCGTCACTTTCGGCATTGTAGAAGACGTCGGTGAGCATTTCTCCTGCGGCATGGCCTGCTTTTAGTAGAATGGAGATATGACCATATTTTTGAGAGAGTTCCTGAGCAAAAGAAGCCATGTTAGCTGCCGATTCTAAAGCTTTGTTGAGCAGCAACTCAGCTTCGGGTATGTTGGGCGTCAAAATCCTGACTTTGGGTATTAATAACTCCTTGAGCACTTCAATGGCATCATTTTGGAGTAGCTGTTTGCCCGATGTGGAAATCATAACCGGATCCAATACGCTGTTGTTAATAAGGTACTTGTCAAGCGATGAGGCGACTATTCTTACCGTTTCAGCATGGTGTAACATACCTATTTTAACGGCATCGCTGCCTATGTCAGTCAGGACGGCATGTATTTGAGCTTCCACACTGCTCGGTGGAACAGGGTGAATAGCGAAGACCCCTTTGGTATTTTGAGCGGTAACAGCTGTAATAGCTGAGGTGGCATAGCATCCGTTGGCCGAGATGGTTTTGATGTCGGCCTGTATGCCCGCGCCACCGCCCGAGTCGCTACCTGCTATGGTGAGTACCGTGTTATATTTCATGTTCAAGGTTTTATTAAAGGTATGCAGAGTGCCCATTTAATCACTCATCTTTTTTGATGTAAAATGATCAAAACCGTTTTCTCCCAATGTAGAGACTACACCATTTTTTCTCCAGCATATTTCAGGGTGGCCATCATTAATTTGTCCGATAGGATACAATGGCTTGCCAAATTCATTTTGATATTCTCTATTGATTCTTTCAAATTCTGCACTTTCGATGGTTAATAGTAATTCGTAGTCTTCGCCACCTGAAGTGGAAAGAACATCAGAATTCCAGTTGTTGTTGGCAGCTACTTGCTTCATCATACCGGATTGTGGTATTTTATCCAAATCGATGCATGCCGATTTACCGGATGCTTTTAAGATGTGTTGCAGGTCCGAAGCGATGCCGTCAGAAATATCCATCATAGCATTAAGGCCTTTTTGCCCACTCAGGAAGCGTCCTTCGTGGAGGCGTGGTTCTGGCCGGTGGTGTTGGGCTACGAGCTGTGCGTGTGTGTCTGATACTTCGATTTTGTCTAAGAGGATTTTGAGTCCTGCTGCCGAATCGCCCAAATATCCTGTTGTACAGATGAGGTCATTGCTTTTAGCCATTGAGCGTAAGTGTGCCTCTGTTTTGTGGCAGCGTCCTATCACGGCGACGTTGATGATGAGCTTGTCTTCGGAACGGGTGGTGTCACCGCCCATCAGGGCTACCTTATATTTTTGTGAAAGCTGATGGTAGCCTGCCATAAAACGGTCGAGGTAGTCGACTCCTGTATCCTTGGGGATGCCTACCGAAAGAAATGAATAGAGTGCTTGTCCGCCCATTGCAGCGATGTCACTCAGGTTAACGGCCAGAGCTTTATAGCCTAACTCTTCAGGGCTGATTTTATCTTTCAGAAAGTGAATATCCTCTACGAGCAAGTCTGTAGATACCAAGTGATATTCGTCGTTATTGATAGATAGCAAAGCGCAGTCGTCACCAATACCGCCGTCAGCATTGCTGATCAAATGCTCAAATTGTGGGGCGAAACGCCGGATAAATCCAAATTCGCCTATGTCTTGTAATTGCATGCTGTTTTTGGGGCTCTTAACTATTAACGCTTAGTATATGGGCAATAGCCAATAACTATGGCTAATAGCTTGTTATAAGAAATCTTCAAAATACTGTGTTATCTTCCGCATCAGGTGTACACGATCTTGGCCACGTACATTGTGTTCGTGGGTAGGATATACGAAATAATCGAGGGGAACGCCGTCTTTTACACATTGACGCACAAATTTTTGACTGTGTTGCCACACCACCACGGGATCCTGAGCCCCATGTATCATTAGCAAACGGCCTTTTAAATCTTTGGCATAGTGGCTTACTGTAGTGTTACTGTATCCTTTGGGATTATCAGCAGGGCTATCCATATAGCGTTCGCCGTACATCACCTCGTAGTTGCTCCAGTCTATGACGGGGCCGCCGGCAACCCCTACTTTAAAAGCTTCGGGGTAATGGGTCATTAACGAGGTGGTCATAAAACCGCCAAAACTCCACCCAAACACGCCAATGCGTGTGCTGTCGATAAAAGCGTGTGCTGTCAGGTATTCATACCCTTTCATTTGGTCTTCCATCTCGTGTTTGCCCAGCTCGCGGTGTATCACCTGCTCAAAATCGGCTCCGCGATAGGAGGTGCCCCGGTTGTCCAGGGTAAACATCACAAAGCCTTTTTGTGCCATATAATGCTGCCACATACGCACGCCTCCCAGCCAGCCTTGGTTTATCATTTGGGAGTGTGGTCCGCCGTATACATAAATAATGGCTGGGTACTTCTTTTTTCTGTCAAAATCAGGAGGTAAAATCATACGGGCGGTAAGCAGCAGAGAGGTGTCGGCCGAAGGTATTTCCAGTAGTTTCATCTCACCTAGTTCATAGCCATCGTAAGGATTACCGGCGGTGAAAAGGTTTTGTGTCATCGCCTCTTTCGTTTTTATCAGATCTATCTTTAAAGGTGTTTCGGTGTTGGACCAGGTGTCTAACATATAATGACCATTAGGTGATAGTTGGGGGCGGTGAACACCTTCGTTGTCTGTCATGCACCGCATCTCTTCTTTGTCGATAGACACGGCATACGCGTGACGCTCCAGATGTGATTTCTTGGTGGCAGAGATATAAATATGCTTTTCTTTTAGTCCTTTTAGTTTGGTTTTGCCTGAGCCTCGATTGTCGGCCTTATCAAAGCCCAGAATACTGGTGACTTCCCATTTCCCTTTGCTTAACTGACGAATCAATTCACCATTAGTATTGTAAAGGTATAAGTGATTGTAGCCACTGCGGCGGCTTTGCCAAATGAATTTTTCCGGATCACTTGGTAAAAAGACCATAGGATTTTGAGGCTCCACATATTCTTCATCAGTTTCAGTAAACAAGGTTTTTATACGTTGGCCACTGTTGGCATTATAACAGTTGAACATCATCGTGTCTTGTCCTCGGTTGAGTTCGGCTATGTAGAGGAATCTATTGTCAGGAGACCACGCTATATTGGTAAAGTAACGGTCCTTAGGTTCTCCGGTGTCCAGATAGGTAGTGTTGCCGTTAGCCACATTGTAAATGCCTACCTTAACCTCTTCGCTGCTCATACCGGCCATTGGGTATTTGATCATCCGGACTTTGGCCTGACGTGCAAGAATATCAACCAGCGGATAATCTTCCACCATGGTTTCGTCCTTGCTGTAAAAAGCCAGAAAATCACCATTAGGCGACCAAAAGGTTCCTTTGTGAATGCCAAATTCGTTACGGTGTACCGTTTGTCCGTTGATGATGTGGGGATTTTCGTTTTCTGATACAGCGATTTTTTCCTCTTGACTTGTGGCATAATAAAGGTTGTTATCCATCGTATAGGCTAAACGTCCGGCCGCGTAGTTAAGATCCGTGTTTGCTGCTCCTTCAGGATAGGTAATACGCCAGCTTGTTTTATCTTTAACCTTGTAAAAGAGACGCTCCTGTGGCAGACGAAACTCTAATACGTCTCCATTGTGCCACTGGTGAGATGGTATCTTTTGGCCTTTATAGTTGGAGGTCAACTCTTTCAATTCACCCAGTGTGAGTACCTTTTTTTTGCTGCCTGTAATGCTCTGACAAACTAGAGTTGTATCATCTTGCAGGTAACTAAAAGTGTCATCATTTATCCATTGAAGTGAAGCGAGTGTTTCCGGATAGAAGCTACGGTAATTCGTCCCGCCGTTCACAACATCGTCCAGTGTGAAGCTTTTCTTTTGGGCTAAAAGAGAGAGCGAAAAAAAAGTAATAAAAAGGAAGGAGAGTAGGTATTTCATCCTTTGTCGGTTTTGATGTTTATTGTAATATAAAGCCCAAAAGTAATGAATTTGTCGGAGCCGTGAAAAGGCCAGGGCAAACGCATTTAACT
>DHQI01000008.1:2497-10767 GCA_002408065.1 Bacteroidales bacterium UBA5342 | reverse complement strand
TATTCTAAATGCGTTTGCCCTGGTGAAAAGGCCCGCTGTTTTCTTAATCTTAAAACGTTGTGGCTCTCTATTGTTAAGGTTTAATCCCTGATGTTACGTGATTTTAAGAATAATGATAAGTGCTTGTGTATAAAATGTTCAATTAGGACAATCCGCCTGGGGGAGTATTCCCATCACCTGTCTGTGGGGGGATATTTTAGCCTACATCTTGGTATTGCGCGCATTAAAAAAGGACTAAATATGGCTGATTCTTGTCTGATATCTCAACAAAGGTCTAACAGCGGAGTGGCTTTTCGCGCTAATGTTTTATATTTGCAATCATTAACATTTTTCAAGCTACAAGTATGGCCTCTAAAAGCACTCAAAAACGCATCTTTACTTCGCATCTTACCAGTATTATTAGTATTACTTTGGTGATTTTTCTTTTAGGGGTGGTAGGTATCTTGTTGATGAGTGCCAATAAATTATCCACTTATGTGAAAGAAAATATTGGCTTTTCCATTATTTTAAACGAGGATGCACGTGAGATGGAGGTTAAGCGTTTGCAAAAGTATTTGGATGCCACCGAATATGTGAAATCGACACGTTACATCACTAAATCAGAGGCAGCCGAAGAGTTGCAGGAAACGCTGGGGGAAGATTTTGTTGATTTTTTGGGTTACAACCCACTGTTGGCTTCTATCGAGGTTAAGCTCTATGCTGCCTATACCAATACCGAGAGTATTGAGGCCATCAAGAAAGAATTTTTGGCCAATTCGCAAATCAAAGAGGTGGTCTATGAGAAAGATCTCATCTATCTCGTGAATGAAAATGTCAATAAAATATCCTTGGTGCTTTTAGCTTTTGCTGCTCTTTTACTCATTATTTCTTCGGCATTGATTAATAATACCATTCGTCTAGGGATATACGCCAAGCGGTTTACCATAAATACCATGAAGTTAGTGGGCGCTACTAATAGTTTTATTCGTCGTCCCTTGGTTGCGCGTAGTATCATGGATGGCGTGCTTTCGTCGCTTATCGCTATCTTGATTATGACCGGGGCGCTTTATTCTCTGCAAAAACAGTTTGACAACATCATCAGTTTACAAGATTTTAATATGATATCAGCCATTTTTGTGTTGATGATTTTACTGGGAATATTGCTCACTAATGTATCCGCATTCTTTGCTGTCAACCGTTATCTCAGAATGAAAAAAGATGAACTCTATGCCTGATGCTAATACGTTTTATTAAACAATACTAATTTTTCTATACGTCTATTCAATATCAAAATATTATGAAAGAACAACAAACAGCACACCGCAATTTTGCTCTGACAAAAGAGAATTATAAACTACTGGCTATTGGTTTTGTAGTCGTTATCATTGGTTTGATTTTAATGTCTGGTGGAGGCTCTACCGAAGAATATCGTTTTAGCGAAGAGATCTACAGCTTTCGTCGTACAACATTAGCTCCTATCTTAGTATTGGCTGGTTTTGTATTTGAAATTTATGCTATTATGAAGAAACCTAAAATTGAAGATTAGGTCTTTTACTGAAATTTTTATAAAGCGATACTGTCTCTTTCAGTGTCGCTTTTTTTGTTGCTTTTGCTTGTAAGCTGTAAACTATAAAGGGTGTAGAAAGCTGATCAAGCATCATTATAGTGGCGCAATTTTAGACCACCACTTATCTTCGTCGTAACGAAAACACACAAGTGTAGGTGCAGGGACAGCATAGTTGTGCCATGGCTTAGCACTATGAAGCAATGCTGTATTGAGCCCTTAGAAGGAATTCATTTGACGCCTTAAGCTTCTATCACCAAAGGCCTTTTCATTATTCGCTCATCGATGCGTTTAAAATTGTCTTTCCATTCGTTGGTAAAGATGAGGTATTGAGCTTTTTCCACATTATCTGCTATGCGGTAGATTTGGGCATATTGGTTCAGGGAGAGCAGGTCGCAATCGTCTACTGCAAAGAGGCGTACTTTGGTGAGAGGAATCCCCGTGATGCTAATCAGCTCATTAAGGCGAAGAGGCGTTCCAATAACGAGATCTACACCTTCGTAAATGCTGTCTTTCTGATATTGTATCAGGCCTTCGTCAAAGACCACAAAGCTGCGTAACTTTAGGCCTTTGGCCAGCATTTGGAATTGCTCTTCCAGGGCAAAGGCTTCATCTTTAGAATTCACCATCACAATAGCACGGGGCGCCTCTTCAAAAGGTTTTTTTAGAAACTGAACCAAGCTTATAGCCAATGCCGTTGTTTTACCAGCATCTTTGGGAGCGATAACAAAAGCGTCAGCCCCGGATTTAATTTTTGGAATACAAAGGCTCTGGATTTCTTTAGCTTCCTGATCCAGTTTATTATTGATGATGTTAGAGGCCAGCTCGGGGAGGAGTTTCTTGAGTTTCATATGATGAGATTACAATGGGTATCGCAGAGATACGCTGAGGAGCAGAGATACGCAGAGTTTTTTCTTGGTTTGTTATTCAAAGATAAGGGATGGTGAACTTATAAAATATAAGGCCGGCAATTATACCGACCTTTAAAATATTTCTCAGCGTATCTCAGCTCCTCAGCGCATTTCGGCGATTCATTTTTCTTGTTTTTCTTAAAAGAACATTTTACTCAGCAGGTTAAGTGCTTCTTTTTTATATTCTTTATCGATAAGTACGGAAATGTTATAGTTGCTTCCACCATAAGAGATCATACGTACCGGTAAATGTTTTAATGCTTCAGTAACCTTATTGGCAAAACAAATATTTTCAGGGGTGAAATCCCCTGCAATACAGATGATTACCTGGTTTTTGTCTACCGTTACATCGCCCCAGAGATCAAGCGCCGAAACGATGGCATCCAAGTTTTTGTGATCATCAATGGTTAAAGAAACCCCTACTTCCGAAGTGGTAATCATATCAATAGGAGTGTGGTAATCGTCGAAAATACCAAAAACTTTATGCAAGAAACCGTGAGCTAAAAGCATACGACCTGATTTGATTTTAATGGCTGTAATGTCATCTTTAGCGGCAATAGCGGCGACACGTCCTTTTTCTACATCGCCGTTGATGGTAGTACCTTCGGCCTTAGGCTCCATAGTATTGAGTAGTTTGACAGGTACCTGAGCTTTTTTGGCCGGGCGCACACAAGTAGGGTGCAGTATCTTAGCACCAAAATAAGCGAGCTCGGCTGCTTCGTCATAGGATAGATGAGCAATGGGTTTGGTCCCTTCTACAAAACGTGGATCATTATTGTGCATACCATCGATGTCGGTCCATATCTGTATCTCCTCAGCTTCTACTGCTGCTCCCAGTATAGTGGCTGTGTAGTCGCTGCCTCCGCGTTGCAGGTTATCTATTTCTCCGGCAATATTTTTACAGATAAAACCCTGCGTTATATATATATCTGCTTCAGGATGTTGCGCTAGATGAGCTATGATGTTATCTGTTATGAATGGCATATCTGGTTCGGCTTTTTCGTCAGTGCGCATATAGTCCAGCGCTGGAAGCCAGGCATTTTTGATGCCCTGCTCTGTCAGGTAATAACACATAAAGTTGGTCGAAATCAATTCCCCTTGGGCTAAGATATCGTTTTCTTCTTTTAAGCCACATTCCTGGCCTGTAAACGACGCCAGGTGGTCAAAGGTGGCTTCCACTAAAGTGTGAGCCTTCGCTTTAAGTGCTTCGGTGTTTAATAATTCTTCAACTACAGCAGTATACTTCTGTTTGAGAGTATCAATCTTTTCGGCCGCCTGTTTATCCTGTTTTCGTTTGAGCAAATCAGATATTTCTACCAAGCTGTTGGTTGTTCCAGACATCGCGGAAAGCACCACGATTTTCTTCTCCCCATCGTTGATCAACTTCGCCACTTCTTTGATGCGCATTGCCGATCCTACCGATGTCCCTCCGAATTTTAATACTTTCATGTTTTTTTATTGAAATGTTGAATTTTAAAGGCTGCAAAAGTACGATTTAACATAGAGTTGGCAAAGCGAAAGGATTGGTAAAAAGTCTTGTTTTACATTAAAATGTCAAATAATACCCCATAAAAACAGGAAAAAGTAACGATATGTTAGTTGGCGTGTGTATGATAAAGGTGAAAAAATGCCGTTATGACTAAAAAGCCCTTCTTTTTGAAAGAATTTTCATATTCTTTACTCGGTCTTTGTTGTAGTTTTGTGGCTTCAAATAACAAACCACTATAATTAGAACAAACAATGCAAAACTTAAAAACATTAAAAGGTGTATTAGTCACCATTTTTCTTAGCTTATTGGCATCTTGCGCGGCAAAGGAACAATTACCCCCGCCCAATATCGTATGGTTGACTTCTGAGGATAATTCCGTTCATTATATGAAGCTTTACGACGAACACGGTGTGGCTATGCCTAATATCGAAGCTTTGGCTGCCCAAGGTTTAACGTTTAATTACTGTTTTTCAAATGCTGCTGTTTGTAGTGCTGCCCGTTCTACTTTGATTTCTCAATGTTACGGTCCGCGTGTCGGCTCGCACTATCATCGTAAGTTGGAGAAAGTGCCTATGCCCGATGGCATAGAGATGTATCCTGCCTATCTGAAGGCGGCCGGTTATTATACCACTAATAATTACAAAGAAGATTATAACATTTATACCGGGAAAGACGTGTGGGATGCTTCGGGCAAAAAAGCGTCGTGGCGCAACCGTGCCGAGGGACAGCCCTTTTTTCACGTGCAAAACTATTTTGATACCCACGAATCGCGTCTTCATTTTACATCTGAAGATGTTGAGGCGGGCCATACGGATTTTCCCCAAGAGAATGTTTTTGTTTTTCCAAATCATCCCCAGACCGATCTTTTTAAATATACCAATGCGCGCTATCGTGACAAACATGCTTTGATAGACCGTCAGATGGGGCAGTTGATTGCTCAGCTAAAAGAAGATAGCCTGATGGAGAATACTTTTATCTTTTATTATGGCGACCACGGTGGTGTATTGCCGGGTAGCAAAGGTTATTTGTACGAAAGTGGCGTTCATGTGCCGCTCGTCGTTTATGTGCCGGAAAAATATCAACATCTGGTAGATTTTAAGCGGGGAAGCCGTGTGGATGCCTTTGTTGATTTTACCGACATCCCTGCCACTACACTTCAGCTGGCCGGGGTAGAACTACCTGAGGGTATAGATGGACAAGCTTTTTTAGGAAAAGGAGTCAAAGCTAAAGAGGTCAATAAGCGTGATGAAGCTTATAGCTATGCCGATCGTTTCGATGAAAAGTACGATATGGTGCGTGCTTACCGCAAGGGAAATTTAAAATACATCCGCAGCTATCAACCTTTTAACTACGATGGTCTTTATAATGAATACCGCTACAAACAATTAGGCTATCAGCAATGGAAAGAGATGTACAAAGCCGGAGAATTGAATGCGGTACAATCGGCTTTTTTTGAGGCTCGCCCGGCGGAGATGTTGTTCGACCTGTCATCAGACCCTTATGAAACAAAAGATTTGTCATCCGATCCTGCATATGCTCAGCAATTAGCCATGATGCGTGAGCTCTTACAAAAGCAAGAACGTGCTATGCCGGATTTGTCTTTCTTTCCTGAGTATTATCTGATTCAAAATGCCTGGGAGAACCCTATAGCTTTTGGTCAGGCTAATAAAGAAAAAATTGTGCATTATTTAAAAATTGCTGATTTGCAGTTGGAAAAATATGATGAGGCTAAACTCTTTTTGCAGCGAGGTTTGTTGTCCGAAGATCAGTTCGATCGTTATTGGGCGCTTTGTGCTGCGAGTAGTTTTGGCTCCCAAGCAAAAGATTTAATTGATATGGTGCGTGAGATAGCTTATAATGATGCTGTTCCTGTCAACAGGGTACGGGCTGCCGAATTTTTAGCTATTGTCTCAAAAGAAAATCCTGCAGAAGTCATGACACAGGCTTTATACGATTCTAAATATGAGGCTGAAGCTATGCTAATTCTGAACTCCATTGTTTTAATGGCTGACATTCATTATAATTATGAGTTTGACATTGACCGCCATCACGTGAACTTTGATCTTGACGATAAGCGTTCTGAGGTAGCTCGCCGTATCCGTTATGTAGAGAGTTTGTAAAATGTTGCCTTGTTGTGTTTGCTTCTTTGCAGCTTATGCAGCGCGTTATTGATAAACCTTGAGTTTTAAACCCAGGGATACCTTAAAAAAAAAAGCATTATTGTGAATCTATTGCTCGCTCCACTTCAAGGTCTTACCGATGTTACTTTTCGTAATGTTTGGCAGCATTATTTTTCCGGGATTGATGCTTTTTATGCCCCGTATATTGCCTTACAGAATGATGGCAGTATAAAGAAGACGCCATGGCGCGATATTTTGCCTGAGCACAATGAGCATTTACCCATCCCGCAAATATTGCCGGCTGATGTTGCAGAAGCGCTTGAGCTCAGCAGACGCATCAAGGAGCTTGGGGTTTATTCTGAAATCAATATAAACCTGGGCTGTCCTTATCCTATGGTGACCAATAAAGGGCGGGGGAGTGCTTTGTTGCCGCATCCGGACAAAGTCGGGGAACTTTTACAGGCTTTGAATTTAGAGTTTTCTGACGTTTTTCAATTCTCTGTAAAACTACGCTGTGGCTTGACGGATTTTGATGAAATAGAGGCTTTGATTCCTGTGCTCAATGCGCATAAACTTAAAAATGTGATTCTTCATCCTCGCATTGCAAAACAGCTGTATAAAGGCGAGGCAGATCAGGAACACTTTGCTATAGCTTACAAAAGCATGAAACATCCGCTCATTTATAATGGTGATATCAATACTTTGGAAGATTACCATAGACTTATTCAACGTTTTCCGGGTATAGATGGTGTGATGCTGGGGCGTGGGCTTTTGCAAAACCCGCTTTTGCCGGAAGAGATTGTGAGAGAGCTTGTTTTTACACCGGACGAACGATTAAAGCGTCTACAGCCCTTTGTCGATGAATTGATAGAGCAAAACCGTCAGCAGCTGTCGGGCGAAAGTCACTTACTTTCTAAAATGAAAAGCTATATTCCGTATTTTGCGGCCTTTAATGCTAATGGAAAGAAAGCCATTAAGAAAATGAAAAAATGTAAGGGGATAAGGGGCTTTGAAGAGGGGCTCTCCGAGCTTTGGGTGTTGTAGGTTATCAATGCTTTTTGATTCATCAATGATTCTATTACAGTTGATAGACAACACTTCATTAAACTTTCAATTACAAAAATTCCCAATTAGCTTCGCTGAACGATGTTTCCAATACCATACTGATATTCAGCAGCAAGCAATAAACTTAGAGGCTTTGTTAAATATCTAACAGTCAGACTGATAAAGATGGTTGGCGAACTTTTAATATAAGAAATACGCAATTCTCAGACCTTAGAATGCTTTACAATTCTTTCAGACGTTTAAACATCTTTTAACAGCTCTATAAGGCCTGTCCTTCATCTTTCCACACCTCATCATTTATAAGGATTTTGCCCATTGCAGAGCAACATAAATCCATCAAGCGGTGTTTTTATTCTAAATAAAAGACAAAGCGATGAAACGATTTATGGTATTATTATTTCTTTCTGCACTAGCCCTTTCGGGGCTTAAGGCACAAGGGGCTTATAACATAGAAATAAAAAGTTTAGATGGTATTCCTACCACCTTAGCTGACGAGATAAGAGGAGAATTGGTGGTACTGGACTTTTGGACTACCTGGTGCAAACCTTGCATACGTTCCATTCCTAAGCTTATCGAATTATCGGAAAAATACGATGACTCCAAGGTGCAGTTTATTGGTGTTAATGAGGATAGTCCACGCAATGTGAACAAGGTAAAACCGATGGTTAAATCGCTTAAGATACCTTACCAAGTGGTGTTGGATACCGATCAGCTCTTACTTTCAGATCTTAATGTGAATGCTTTTCCTACCTTGATTGTTATGGATAAAGAGGCCAATGTGCTGTACATCCATGTGGGCTTTTCACCAGGCGATGAGGTGGAGCTGGAAGCCAAGATAAATGCTTTACTGAGAAAATAGTATGATCATACGATGGGGACTTATAAGCTGCTTGGTAATGCTGCCTCTTGGGCTGTGGGCTCAGCTGAGCGGAAATGCTATGGCCGAATACCAGATGGGTAATATTCCGGGCTTAGAACCGGCCGATCAGAGTTCGCTCTATAATCAGCTGGATCTGAAATACCGTCATAAAAACCTGTCCCTCTTTACTAAGGTAGAGCTTTACCAACCCTCTTTTGGCGAGGACAAAGACTATGTGAGCCTGAGTCAGTTTCGTGCCGCTTATATCAGCCAGTCGTTGAGA
>DHQI01000008.1:0-2338 GCA_002408065.1 Bacteroidales bacterium UBA5342 | reverse complement strand
ATCAGCCAGTCGTTGAGTCTGGAAGTGGGCCATAGCTATACCTCGCTGGGGCGTGGCTTGCTGATGCGCAATTATAGCTTGCCTTCCTCCATTTTTGAGGAAAGAGGCTATCGTATTCGTTATGCATACAACAAAGATATATTAGGCCTTACGGCTAAGTATAAAAGCAAATATGTAGATGTGAAACTGGTGCATGGTGCGGTCTTGTCGCTTAACCTTCCGCCAACGTTGGAACGTTCTGAGCGCCGTCCTGATGTGATAGAAGGGGGGGAGCTGACCGCTAAACTGGGCAAGCAAAGCTTAGGTATAATGGCTATGCGACATACCAATTCCGGAACGTCTCAGGGCTATGGGGCCTTATATTACAACGGTAATGCGGGCCCGGTATCGCTTTATGGTGAAGTAGCCAAAATGTTTGGAGGCAAGCCGTTTTCTTTCTCCGATGAAGAATCTTACGGGGCTTATTTAGGGGTGAATTTCTCAGAATCTTTCTTTGGCGCTAGTGTCGAATTAAAAAAATACCAGGATTTTGTCATAGGAAACGGGGTGAACGACCCGCCTACTCTGATTAAGGAACACCCTATACGTTTGCTCAACAGAAGTACGCATGTGCCGCACCTCAGCGATGAAAGCGGTTATCAGGTGGAGCTCTTCTTTTATTTTGATAACGGCCATATCCTGACGCTGAATAATGCGATGGCCAAGAATTATATTGCTGGTAATGAAAAGGTATTTCAGGAGTTTTATGCAGACTACTCTTTCGGGCTGTCGGATAATGTTCAGCTTAAGGTACTGGCGGACTATTCGCAAGATCCTTTGATGAATGAGCCTCATCGGTATACCGCTGGTTTGCAGGCCGACTTATGGCATGATGCCACGTCTTCGCAGGTCGAATTTGCTCTGCAAATGGTGGAGCGTGAACTCTTAGGAACAGAACAGTTTACCAATATATATGCGTCCTACACCTTTGCCAAAGCGGGTAAATATGCCATTTCGGCCATTGTGGAAACGAGTGATGATTCTTTTATTCTGGAAGAAGGAAATGATGTGAATATTTATCCGGCGATAAATGTCGCGTATCATATCAATAATAACAACAAAATAAGCCTTTTTGCAGGCCAACGACGAGGAGGCCCGTCCTGTAATTCAGGTGTTTGTTATGATGTGCTGGATTTTGAAGGCCTGGAGCTTAGGTTAGTGTCGCGGTTTTAAAAAAATCAGAGAGCAACTTTGAGAAGGATTGCTTACGGGATAACATCCGTCATCGGTCACCCGTCATATAATACTATAAATAATAAATACTCAACAAGATGAAAACAATAAAACTTATGTCAATAGTGATGAGTCTGTTGCTTGCCGGGCAGGTGATGGCTCTTAATGTGGGGGATACAGCCCCGGATTTTACTTTATCTAAACAGGAGGGGGGCGCATTCACCCTTTCGGATCATTCGGGTAAGGTGGTGTTTCTCTTTAGCTTTGGTTATGGATGCGGTCATTGTATCTCGAATGGGCCCAATACCGAAAGTATCATCTATCAGACCTTTAAAGATAACCCTAATTTTGTAGCTGTAGGACTTGATAACTGGGATGGCAGTGCCGGACAGGTCGCTGGTTTTAAGAGTACCACGGGTATCAGCTACTCACTCTTGCTCGATGCTTCGTCGGTCGTTAGCAGCTATGGTATGGTGACAGACAACATCGCCGTGGTCGATCAGAATGGTAAGATAGCTTATATCACGAATAACTTTGCCACACAGGCGGTTAGCAAAGATGCTAAGGAGCTTATACAGCGTTTGCTTCAGACGGCTTCTATTTACGAGCCAGCAAGCAGTGCTTCTCTGCAAGTGCGTTATACTCCGGCTTCCCAGAGCTTGATTCTGGATCATCCTTTTGAGGCTAACAAGCAGGTAGAGTACCGGATAATGGATGCTTCAGGACGAATTATTCAAGAAAATTCCCTGCCACTGACAGCCCGGAGTGTCTTGCCCATTGCTCACTTAAACAGGGGCTTATATTTCCTTGTGCTAAGTGATGGCGTGAGCTCGTACAGCGCAAAATTTTTAAAATAATGAGATTTTTTATATTTCATTTTTCATTTTAAATTTAAAACGCTACTTTTGCATCCGCTTTGAGAAAAAAGCACCATTCCGAGGCCTCTGTGGCGGAATTGGTAGACGCGCTGGATTCAAAATCCAGTTCTCGCAAGGGAGTGGGGGTTCGATTCCCCCCGGAGGCACAAAAACAAACGCTAATCGCTTTTTATTAAGAGGTTAGCGTTTTTCTTTTCCCAACATTTTCCCCAGCATCCTGGTAATAGTGGATCAAGCATGATTTCTGA
>DHQI01000092.1 GCA_002408065.1 Bacteroidales bacterium UBA5342 | reverse complement strand
GCCAATCACCCGAAAGAAATAGGGGAGCTGGCGGCTATTGCAGAACCGGATTATGGTATTATTACCAATATCGGTAAGGCCCATCTCGAAGGTTTTGGAGGTTTAGAAGGCGTCATTAAAACCAAAAAAGAACTTTATGATTTTGTTCAGGAAACTGAAGGTAAAGTGTTTGTTAATGCGCAGGATGAACTATTAATGAATTTATCGGCAGGCATCGAACGTATATTGTATAATGATGAATTATCTTCTTTTGAACTTAGTGTGATTAATGCTATTCCTACTTTAAATGTAGCAATAAAAGGGAAGTCTGGAGATGATGAATTAAAAACACAGCTGGCAGGTGAGTATAATGCCATTAACCTGGCTGTAGCTTTAGAGGTGGGGGATTATTTTGATGTGCCTTATTCTGATATGAAATCGGCACTGGAGGCGTATGAGCCTTCTAACAACCGGTCACAGATCGTGAAGACAGAAAAGAATACGGTGGTCCTCGATGCTTATAATGCTAATCCAGCTAGTATGGCGGTAGCTATCGCTAATTTTAAGAATTTACCGGACAAAAATAAAGTCTTGATGTTGGGAGCTATGAAAGAGATGGGGGCATACAGCAAGGCAGAACACCAAAACTTGGTGGATTTGGTTGATGTAGATGATTTTACGGAAAAATACCTCGTAGGAGAGGAGTTTAAAGTGCTTGACACAAAGCCAGAATCTATCAATTTTTTCTCAAATACAGAAGACCTTAAGACTTACCTGAACCAAAAAACGATTTCCGGATCTACGGTGCTGGTAAAAGGTTCCCGCAGCATGAAAATGGAAACATTGATAGATTTTCTTTAGGCGTATAGCTTTTATCTTCAACATTAATTGAAGAAAAAGTCATCGTCCAGGTCCTCTGAGCCAGAATCTGAGCTTGTGCCACTAAACTGTTCACAGTCAAGGTTTATGTTGAAATTCTCAGGCTCTTCAAATACGTCTTCTGAAGAGTATTGCAAAGTAGAATCAGCATATACCTGCTGCATATAAAGTGCCCATACCGGCAAAGCCATATTGGCTCCTTGCCCTAGAGTGATTCTGTCAAAGTGAGCTGAGCGATCTTCGCATCCCACCCAAACGCCAGATACCAGATTAGGGGTGACGCCCATAAACCAACCATCTGACTGGTTCTGAGAGGTCCCGGTTTTTCCGCCAATTTCATTTTTTAAGCCATATTTATAGCGTAAGCGAATACCTGTGCCCTCCTCTACAACGCCTTGCAGCAAATTAATCATCAAATATGCTGTTTGTTCGTCAATCACTTCGTTGTGAGTTGATG
Organism: Bacteroidales bacterium UBA5342; assembly: GCA_002408065.1. Taxonomy (GTDB): domain Bacteria; phylum Bacteroidota; class Bacteroidia; order Bacteroidales; family UBA5342; genus UBA5342. The sequence goes on along the minus strand of DHQI01000092.1, from coordinate 10,487 downwards.
TGAAGTCTGATATTACATTGCCATTAGCATCTTCAATGCGTGTCACAAAGATGGGTTGAGAGTAAACACCGTGGTTAGCAAAGGTGGAATAACCGCCTACCATTTCTACCAAGCGGATGTCAGCTGGTCCTAAACACATAGAAAGAACCGGGTCAATATAGCTTTCTACACCAAAGGAATGGATCAGCTTAGCGAGCGCTTCCGGTTTAAATTGCTGCATAAGCCATGAAGAAATATGGTTGTTAGAATTTGCCAACCCCCATTTAAGACTCACCATTTCCCCATAGTGTTTTTTTCCGGAGTCTTCTGCAGTCCAAGCTCGTCCCAAGGCATCAAATGAGGTGTAAGGCACATTTTTTACCTGATAACAGGGGGTGTAACCCTCTTGCATCGCCATAGTATAAAGAAAGGGTTTGATGGTAGATCCCACCTGACGTTTTCCTTGTGTTACCATATCGTATTGGAAATAGTGATAATCAATACCTCCCACATAAGCTTTTACGTGGCCGGTTTGTGGTTCCATCGACATAAATCCCGAACGCAAAAAGTGCTTGATATAACGCAAAGAGTCCATGGGTGACATCACCGTGTCAATTTCTCCTCCCCACGAGAAAACAGTCATGTCCACTGGCGTGTTGAAGACTTCTTCAATTTCTTCCGGCGTAGCACCACGGCGTTTCAAACTTCGGTAGCGTTCTGTACCTTTCATTGCGCGGGTCATGATTTTATCAATTTCGTGCTTCAGATCACGTCCTCCCGAACCCAAATCCGTTGAAAATGGCGCATACCAACGGTCTTCCTTTTCTTCAAAAAAGGCGGGTTGTAAATCCTGCGATAAATGCTGTTTCATGGCTTTGTTGGCATACGTCTGCATTTTATAATTAATGGTGGAATAAATCTTAAGACCATCCGTGTAAAGCTCGTATTTGCTGCCATCAGGCTTTGGGTTTTTTTCTAACCAGCCGTAAAGTGCGTTGCTTTCCCATTCTATGGAATCTTCTTTATAAGATTGAAAAGTAGCATAATGACTTTTAAGAGGTTTCTTAGCTTGCATAATTTTGCGGATGTACTCGCGAAAGTAAGGTGCCTCGCCACTTTTATGATCTACCCGGTGAAACTCCAAATTGATAGGGCGTTGTTTTAACTCTTGGTATTCAGTCTGGTTTAGGTAACCGTATTTAAGCATCTGTAATAAGACGATGTTGCGCCGGCCTAACATATTGTTGGGGTTGCGTTTAGGGTTGTATACTACGGGGTTTTTACACATCCCGACAAATACCGCGCATTCTTCCGGTGTCAGTTCGTCCAGTGTTTTGCCAAAGTAGACATAGGCAGCCGTTTCTATGCCTACGGCATTGTAAAGAAAATCGTATTTGTTAAAATACATCGCTATGATTTCCTCTTTGGTAAAATAACGCTCTAGTTTAACAGCTATAACCCATTCATTTAATTTTTGAAAACCGCGTTCCCATTTATTCTTTGCAGTGGTTGTAAAGAGTAGTTTGGCCAACTGCTGACTAATGGTACTACCTCCCCCGGCATCCGCATCACCCATCAACAGGCTTTTTACCAATACACGTCCAAGGCTACGGAAATCAATACCTGAATGTTTGTAATAACGGGCATCCTCAGTAGCAATCAGTGCATCTACCAAGGCTTTCGGAAGTTCATCGTAACTTACTAAGGTACGGTTTTCCTTGGCCAAAAAGAATTTACCAATCACTTTACCATCCGTCGTAAAGATTTGGGTGGCAAATTTATTCTTTGGGTTTTCAATTTCCTCATAAGGCGGTATATACCCTAGCTTACCACGATTTATCATTGTAAACACACCAACAGCAGATCCAACTCCTATTACAAACAGGAGCCAGAATGTTATTGATAATGCTATTTTGGTGCTTTTTTTTATGGGTTGTTTAGGCGTCTTTTCAGTCATAAAGCTTTAAACGTTAATGTTTAGAGTGTGCAGGTGAATATTTTGAAAAAGCGAAATTAAGAAAAAAGGGATTATACTCATAAAAATACGTGTACAATCCCTCTTTTATTCTATAGTTTATTGACTACAATTTTGATTCAACCCATTCGCGGGCATTCACAAAGGCTTCTATCCATGGTGTACAATCAGCAGCCTCATCTTGCATATTGTACCCCCATTGCCACGGGAAAATAGCACGTTCCAGGTGGGGCATCATAGCCAGATGACGACCATCATTGGAGCAAATTGCTGCGGTGTTGTAGTCCGATCCATTAGGGTTGGCCGGATATCCGCTTGATACATATTTTCCTATAATGTTGTATTCCGATTCTGCTTTAGGCATCGCGAATTTACCTTCGCCGTGTGCCACCCAAACCCCCAGGCGCGTATTGGCCAAAGACTTGAACATTACAGAATCGTTTTCCGGAATTTCCATATTCAGGAAGATGGATTCGAACTTATGTGAGTCGTTATGTAGCATTTTAGGTTTTACATCGTGGTCAGGGTACACCAAGCCAAGTTCAACCATTAGCTGACAACCATTACAAACCCCTAAACTCAAAGTGTCAGGGCGTGCATAGAATTTATCAAGTGCTTCTTTGGCTTTAGGATTGTAGAGGAAGGCTCCTGCCCATCCTTTGGCCGAACCCAGCACATCGGAGTTAGAGAATCCACCTACAAAAACGATGAAGTTAACGTCTTCAAGTGTTTCACGACCAGAAGTCAGGTCTGTCATATGAACATCCTTCACATCAAAACCGGCCAAATACATAGAGTAGGCCATTTCGCGGTCGCCGTTTACACCTTTCTCACGGATGATAGCTGCCTTAGCTCGGCGGTCTGTTGGGATCTTATAATCGGCTAACTTGCCCGTGAAATCACTTGGGAATTGGTAAGCTAGGGCCTGTTTCTTGTAATTTTCAAAACGGGCTTTAGCCAATCTGTCACCACTTTGTTTGCGGTCGAGCAGGTAAGATGATTTAAACCACATATCGCGCATATAATCAATGCCGAAGTGATAGTTTTGTCCGTCTTTTTCTACCATAACCTGACGTTCATCAGTAGGTTTGGCTATTTCTACAAAAGCGATTTCTGCTTCATTCAAAATAGCTTCTGCTTTAGTTGGTTCGTTAACCTGAACTAATAATGCCGGGTTTTCAGCAAAGAGGATTTTGACTAAATCTTTCTCTTCAATGGCGTCCAGATTAACATCCAAACCACCTTCTACATTGGCGAAGGTCATTTCCAGTAAAGCAGTAATCATACCCCCCTCTGAAATGTCATGCCCGGCTACAACCACCCCTTCATTAATCATTTTCTGAATGGTGTTGAAGGCTGTTTTGAAATAAGCGGCATCGGTTACTGTTGGCGCATCGGTGCCTATTTTATTTTGCGTTTGAGCAAAAGCTGAACCAGCTAATTTAAGAGCATCTAACGAGAGGTCGATATGGTAAACAGGGTAGTCAGGATTGTTAATGATGACGGGCTCTATCACTTTTTTGATGTCAGATACTTCTCCTCCGGCCGAGATGATCACCGTTCCCGGAGAAATCACTTTTTCGTCACCGTATTTTTGTGTCATCGAAAGAGAATCTTTTCCGGTAGGGATGTTAATTCCCAATTCACAGCAAAAATCACTGGCTGCTTCCACAGCTTTGTACAAACGGGCATCTTCTCCCTCGTTTCTGCAAGGCCACATCCAGTTGGCACTGAGGGAGACGGATTTCAAACCATTGGCCATAGGTGCCCATACAATGTTGGTTAGCGATTCTGCAATTGCGAGCACAGAGCCTGCCTCAGAATCAGCCATCGCTGCCATGGGGGCGTGACCTATAGATGTGGCGATACCTTTTTCCCCTCTGTAGTCAATGGCCATCACTCCGAGGTTGTTCAGTGGTAACTGAAGCTCACCGGCATTTTGTTGCTTGGCAACTTTTCCTGTTACGGAACGGTCTACCTTGTTGGTCAGCCAGTCTTTACAAGCTACAGATTCTAATTGAAGCACCTGTTCTACGTAGTTGTGCAGATCTTCTGGTTTATATTCCACGTTGGCGTATGTTTCGTCAACGGTTTTATCATTCATAATGGTTTTTGGCGGTTTACCAAAGAAATACTCCAGTTTCAAATCGATAGGACATTGCGTCTCTTCGCGTTTGAACACAAATTTCATATCGCCTGTCGCCTCGCCTACCACATACATCGGCGAACGTTCGCGTTCTGCAATAGTCTTCATGTTGGATACGTTCTTTTCTTTGATCACCAGTCCCATACGCTCCTGAGACTCGTTACCCACAATTTCTTTGTCAGAAAGTGTAGGATCGCCCACAGGCAAATCTTTTACATTAATGACGCCACCGGTATCTTCAACCAATTCCGAAAGGCTATTAAGGTGGCCTCCGGCACCATGGTCGTGAATCGATACAATAGGGTTTTCGTCTGCTTCTGACATGGCACGGATGACGTTAGCAGCACGTTTTTGCATCTCCGGGTTGGCACGTTGAACGGCATTCAGCTCTACAGCATCGTCATAATGGCCGGTATTTACTGATGAAACGGCTCCGCCACCCATACCAATGCGGTAGTTGTCGCCCCCCAACAGAACGACTTTGTCTCCTTTGCTTGGTGTGTCTTTCAGGGCATCTACTTTTTTAGCATAGCCTACGCCACCTGCTAGCATTATCACTTTGTCGAAAGCAAATTTCTTAGCGTTTTCTTCGTGTTCAAAGGTTAGCAAAGAACCACAAATTAAGGGTTGACCGAATTTGTTGCCAAAGTCAGAAGCCCCGTTTGATGCTTTGATCAGGATTTGCTCTGGTGTTTGGTACAGCCAGGGGCGCTCCTGCATACCTTTTTCCCATTGACGACCCTCCTCCGTGCGCGGATAAGACGTCATATAAACAGCAGTACCTGCCAGCGGCAAACTTGCCTTACCTCCACCCAAGCGGTCGCGAATCTCACCTCCCGAACCCGTAGCAGCACCATTAAATGGTTCTACAGTAGTAGGGAAGTTATGTGTCTCAGCTTTAAGGGAAAGAACTGAAGCTACCGGTTTTATTTTAAAGAAATCTGGTTTGTCTTGTGATTCAGGGGCAAATTGTTCCATTTCCGGTCCTTCAAAAAAGGCCACGTTGTCTTTGTATGCCGATACCAAATAGTTCGGATTCTCATTGGATGTTTTACGGATAAGACCAAAAAGAGAACTCTCTTTTTCTTCCCCGTCAATGATAAAGGTTCCGTTAAAAATTTTGTGACGGCAGTGTTCTGAGTTAACTTGAGAAAAACCGAAAACCTCACTATCCGTTAATTTACGACCGATTTTTTTACTTACCTCATCCAGATAAGCTACTTCTTCGGGGCTAAGTGCCAAACCTTCCTGATCGTTATATGATGCAACATCATCGATTTCCTGAATAGGCTCAGGTTTTACGTCTATGGTAAAGATATTTTGCTGCAAGCCGGTGTATAAACGTTGTAACATAGGGTCGTATGCTGCCTCAGCATTATCTACCGCAAAGAATTCCTCGATACGTTCGATGCCTTGTATGCCCATATTTTGGGTGATTTCCACAGCATTGGTGCTCCAAGGAGTTATCATTTCTTTGCGTGGACCTACAAAGTAGCCTTCAAGCTCTTTGGTATCCAGTAGTTGGGCTTCGGAATAAAGCCATTCCAGCTTTTGTATATTCTCTTGCGAAAGAGCCTCGGAGACCTGCGTTGCAATAATTTTTTTATCAGCGGTTTGAAAAAACTGAATCATTGTTTTGGGATGTTATATTGAATAAGAAATATTGTTTCTATTTTTTCAGAATTCCACAAAAATAATCAATAAAAAGGGCACCGCAAATGGCTTGTGGTAACATAATCAAGGCAGTTGTTACAAGGTGCTCTTAATCTATTGTTTACCGATTGCTTTTTGAGGGTATTTTTTCCTTATATATAAGATGATTTATTAGGAGGCATGTTAAGGATGACTATTTTGCCCCCATAGCTAAAAAAATATTACTTTTGCATTTAAGCAGATTATAATCAAAATTACACCAAGCGAAGATTCAATTTAGATTATTAGTTACCCGGTTGGGGATCTTAATAAATAAAAAGAATCTTTCCTGTTTTTATTTGTAAGATGATAAAGCGTTAGTTTTTTGACGAACTCTCAGAAGACCTTTTGCTGTGGGCAGTCTTTTTTTGACGGTAGATGCTGTCTCAAAGTCCGTCACACCAAAATACCGACGTATATCACGGAGAAAGATCTGTTTCAATTAAATCGTACACCAATATAACTGAATTGAAATATTGGTAAGAACTAAAGATAATATCAAATAATAGATTATCAGTGAAATCTAACCCCAATACACACAGAAGACGAAGCAGAATCTTCTTAATATTAGACATTCTTTCCCTCACGATAGCTTTCATTGCTGTCGCTTGGTGGAAACCCGCTACCGTCAGAGTTGTCTTGCCTAAATATATAGGTCCTTTCTTTGTGTTGTCAACTACTTGGCTTGTTACCTCAGCCATCGTTGGTAAGTATAATTTTCGTGGAGCCAAAACCTTAAGTGATAAACTGTCCTCAGTTTTTTTCTCTAATGTTACCGTACTGGCCATAATGTTGACTTTGATGTCACTGTTGCAAATCATGAATTTTAGCCGTCTAATGGTATTTGGCACCGTCGGAATTGCCACAGTTTTGGAGATCATTATCATCCACCAGGTTATTGTTTATCAAAAATCCAGTCGTTTATTCTTTTACGAAGGAAGTCGTAAGGAGAAGAAAGAAATCGTGTTGGATAAACAAAAGGCAGACCGTATGCGGCGTCAATTTAGCACGTCTATCCGGGATGGTATTTTAAAGATATGTGGTAAAGAGATTTATCATTTTATAGAGGAGCATATTCCTAATAATGAAAGGGATATATATTTTACTGCGACCCGAAAAGCTTTTAATATCGAAAACAAGATTGGTCAACACCAAGCCATCGTTAACCTTGAAAAAATTAATGCTGTCAAGGATATCAATCTTTTGTTTAAGGTAACCAATTACCGTCTACCCGATGGGGGACTCTATTTTTCTATTGCTGAAACTATTACGACCCGCCGTAAACGCATTTTGGATAAATACCCTGTGATAGTAGGCCCTGTAATCAACTTTTTTGATTATATGTTTAATCGGGTTTTTGCTAAGATGTATCCAACAAGGTTGATATATCAAAGTTTTTCGCATAAGAATAAAGCGCTTTCTAAAGCGGAACTACTTGGCAGACTTTATGCCTCAGGTTTTGAAGTTGTAGATGAAGCCATTTTAGATAATACTTTTGTTTTTGTTGCTAAAAAAGTAGATCAACCTAAACGCATCGACTATGAAGCTATTGGTGGCCTGATAAAACTCAAACGTTTAGGTAAGGACGGGAAAACGATTGGTGTTTTTAAATTTCGTACTATGCACCCTTACGCAGAGTATATTCAAGCCTATATTTATGAGAAGAATAACTTGCAAAAAGGGGGTAAGTTTAACGAGGATTTTCGCATCAACACACTGGGAAAATTTATGCGTAAGATGTGGTTAGATGAACTTCCAATGTTTATAAATGTTCTTAAAGGGGAGATGAAACTTGTTGGCGTAAGGCCTTTGAGCGAGCATTATTTTAGTCTTTATACTAAAGAGCTTCAGGATCTGCGTATAACTACTAAACCCGGATTGTTGCCACCATTTTATGCAGATTCTCCGGTGACATTGGATGAAATAATGTCGTCAGAGTTACGTTATCTAAATGCTTACAAGAAACACCCGTTTATGACGGATCTCAGGTTTTTTTTTAGAATATTATATAATATACTGATAAAGAGAGCAAGAAGTAAATAAAGAATGTGTTAATATTTTGCCTGCAAGTAACTGTAAGATGGCAATAATCCGATTTAGAAAAATAAATATCAACTATAAATTTAAGACAACTATGAATCCACAAGTAAGTATCATTATGGGAAGTACAAGTGATCTTCCCGTTATGGAAAAAGCTGCCAAGGTGCTAAACGACCTACAGATTCCCTTTGAGATTAATGCCCTTTCGGCTCACCGTACACCTGAGCAGGTAGAGGTGTTTGCCAAAGGAGCTAAGGAACGAGGCATTAAAGTTATCATAGCAGCAGCTGGTATGGCGGCTCATCTATGCGGTGTTATTGCCTCTATGACGACCCTTCCTGTTATTGGTGTGCCTATCAAAGCATCGCTCGATGGGATGGATGCTCTACTGGCTATCGTACAAATGCCTCCGGGAATCCCTGTTGCTACTGTAGGTATCAATGGTGCACAGAATGCAGGTATACTGGCAGCGCAGATGTTAGCTGTAGGTGATGAGGAAATAGCTGAAAAATTAGTTCAATTCAAAGAGGATTTGAAAACTAAGATTGTAAAAGCAAATGAGGAACTGAGTCAGGTCAAGTACGATTACAAAACCAATTAAGACTTGCATTTAGTTCACCTAATATTAGGCAGTAATAGCACCGATAAACAAGAGTGTTTGTCGCGTGCTATTTTTTTATTGGAAAAGGAAATAGGAGATATTGTTTCTCTTTCCTCTGTCTACGAATCTGAAGCTTGGGGGTACGAAAGCACTAACTCTTACCTGAATCAGGCCTTGATAATTCAAAGTTCTCTTAGTCCTGAAGACCTGCTCACAAGTACTCAGGAGATAGAAAAGCTGCTTGGGCGTACGAGTAAAACGATAGATGGTCATTACACCGATCGTCCTATTGATATCGACCTATTGTTTTACGAAGAAAGAATCATTGAGTCCCCGGATTTATGCATTCCACATCCCCATATTGCTAAACGACGTTTTGTTCTGGAGCCCTTAAACGAAATGGATCCGGAATTTATCCATCCCGTGTCAAAAAAAAGCATCAGCCAATTGCTTGAAGAATGCGATGATACTACTAGCGCATTGAAGCTTGGTGAAAATAGGTGCTAGTAGGTGGGGATCCAATAGTCACGACTAACTCTTCACCCGTTTATCCACCACGCGCACTGCTTTTCCTTCACCTTTAGGGATAGAGCCCGGTTGCACAAGTTTGACGACTGGTTTTATCAGGATTTCGTCGCGTAGTTCGTTGGTGATTTTCTGTGTCAGGTTGCCCAGGAAGTTGATGTCGGCCACAAATTCCTTGCTGTCTAGTTCTACCTCTACTATCATTACATCGTTGTCCGATTTGGTGTCGAGGGTAATGAGGTAGTCGCTGCTGATTTCTTTGAATTTCATTAGGATGCCTTCCACCTGCATTGGGAAAATGTTGCAGCCCTTTACGATAAACATATCATCTGAACGGCCGGTGATACGGTCCAGGCGGCGGTGTGTGCGGCCGCATTTGCACTGGCCGGGCAAGAAGCGCGTCAGGTCGCGTGTGCGGTAGCGAATAAGCGGCATAGCTACGCGGTCAAGGGTGGTCATCACCAGTTCGCCGTATTCGCCATCAGGCACCGGTTGTAGGGTTTCCGGATTGACTATTTCTACCACATAGGCATCTTCCCAAATGTGCATGCCATCTTGGTGAACGCATTCGAAAGCCACACCTGGTCCGTTCATTTCCGAAAGGCCAAATGAGTTATAAGCTTTTACGCCAAACATATCTTCTATACGGCGGCGCTGTTCGTCGGTGTGAGGCTCAGCACCTATCATCAGGGTGTGGAGGTCGGTATCTTTTTTCGGGTCAAGGCCGGCTTCCAGAAAGACATCGTAAAGGCGCTTCAGGTAGCTGGGGATGGCATGACCTACGGTGGTACCATAATCCTGCATCAGTTTGATTTGACGCAGTGAATTACCTGCACCGGCCGGAATGGACAGACAGCCCAGGCGCTCGATGCCATATTGGAAACCCAGTCCACCGGTAAAGAGTCCGTAGCCTGACATGTTTTGAAAAACGTCGGTGTCGCGAACGCCGGCAGCATAGAGGCAGCGCGCCATTAGGTTGGCCCAGGAGTTAAGGTCGTGTTGTGTGTGGAAAACCACAGTGGGATTGCCGGTGGTACCGCTGGAACTGTGCAAGCGCACCACTTCTTTTTTGTTTACCGAAAGAAAACCGTAGGGGAAATTATCGCGTAAATCCTGCTTGGTGGTGAAAGGCAAATCCTGAATCTCTTTAATGTCCCGGACTTGTTTCCCTTTTAATGTTTTGCTGTAAAACGGCGATTGAGTCGCTTGTTCTATGGTTTTGTTTAATCTGATGACCTGAAGTTTTTCAAGGTCGGTGCGCGATAGTGTTTCTAAATCTTTTTCCCAGTAAGGCATAAAATGCAAATTCCAATAGTTAAAGTCTTAAAATGACAAATAATTATTATAGTGATTATTCAAGTTTCTAATTTCCAAATTCTAATTTCCAGTATCAACTTTCCATTTTCTATTTTCCAATTTCCAATTTCCAATTTCCATTTTCCAATTTCCAATTTCCATTTTCCAATTTCCAGTTTCAACTTCGGTCATTGAGTACTTCGACAAGCTCAGCAACCACGTAGTCGAAGTGT
>DHQI01000058.1 GCA_002408065.1 Bacteroidales bacterium UBA5342 | reverse complement strand
AGAACCTTGGCTTTAGGCCTCTGGAACTTTGAGTTATTAATGAAAGCAAGTAATGTTAAGTTGGGGATGTGTGAATAACGGTAGTATGGGTAAGATTGTTTAGTGAAGCGGTGAATTTTTTGAATTGAGTTCGGACTTATGTCGTGTTCTTTGGTGACTAAAATGATGCAATTCGGTCAATGAACGGTGAAAACTTTTGACGTTTTGAAAGTTTTCACCTTATATTTGCCGCTCGTAAAAAATGTGATTATGCCGTTGAGGAGAAAAATATTAGATAGGGCGCATGAATTATTTGTGCAGGAGGGCATTCGTAATGTAACGATGGACGAGTTGGCACACTCATTAGGAATGTCAAAACGTACGATTTATGAACAGTTTTCAGATAAGCGTGAATTGGTGATGGAAGATGCTGTTTCCTTCGCTCTTGCTATAAAACAAGAATCGGAACGGTTATTGCGCAGTTCGGAAAATGTGGTGCAGGGAATGACCCGTGTGGTACAGTATATAAAAGGTATGATACAGGCTGTAACGCCAAATTACTTTGCCGATATGAGGAAATTCTACCCTTCAGCTTACGAGAGTATTGCCGGCAAAGGTAAAGTACGCAACTTTTCTCTGACCAATGAAATGGTATCACGAGGTGTGGAAGAAGGGATCTTTAGAAATGATATTAATATTCCCCTGGTATCTTTTTTTATGAACAATACCTTGCTTGATAATCATGCCGAGATGAGAGAGATTGCTGGGCTAAAATTTGGTGATTATGAAAAGGATGTATTGTTTACTTACCTCTTAGGCTTGTCTACTGAAAAGGGGCGTCGACTGATAAAGGAAGAGCAAGCTAAGTATTTAGAATCGATGACAAGACTAGGAGCTGAAGTACCTAGGTTTAAGTTATAAAAAATTGAAACATAAAAAACTAATAATATGAAAAGATGGAAATTGTTGAGCATAGGACTGCTAGGGGCGGTGGGGCTGAGTGCCCAGCAAAGTTTTTCGCTCGAAGAGGCGGTGAGTTATGCTTTGAAGAACAATAAACAGCTAAATGCTACGCGTTACGACATTGAGAAGTCGGAGAGTGCGTACAAAGAAGCCCGTGCCGGTTGGCTGCCTCAGGTGGATGCTACCTTGGATTTTCAAACTTACTTTGGTTATGAAATGGAATTTAATCTTGGGGGAAGTGATTTCACGCCTTCGGCTACGGATGTAACTAACGCTTTAAGTGCCGCTAATACTACTGCGGCAGGAATGGGAGGAACCTTTGATGCGGCACAATATGCAGGAGGAGTAGCCTACGAGAGTGCTATCATGGCAGCCATGCCACCTACTGTTATTGATATGGGTAATTCTTCTACTGCGCAGGTGCAGTTGGGGTGGATGCTATTCAATGGTCAGATTCTTTCGGGTATGCGTGCTGCTAAAATAGGCATGGAGATGGCCAGTACCAATGTGGCTCTTTCGGAATTGGATGTACGCGCTAATGTAGCTAATACATATTACTCGGTTCTGACCTTAGAAGAAACCTTGGCAATCATAGATAGCAGCATTGTTGAGATGGAGGATCTGGTAAACAAAACAGAGGTAACGGTACGTGCCGGCGTATTAGAGGAAACGGAATTGGACCAGCTACGTATCCAGCTTTCAAACCTAAAAAATACGCGTCTGGCTATGGTGCGTAATGTGCAGATTACATATAACCTTTTACGCTTCCATTTAGGAATGGGAGTGAATGATCCTATAGTACTCACAGATGATGTTAGCGATATAATGGATGCTATTATAGGAGAAAAAGCTTTGACACAAACTTTTGATGTGGCCTCCAACCTAACTTATCAGTTGGTGGATAAACAAGTGGAAGTGAGCGAGGAAATGGTAGATATGGAGAAAATGGCTTATGCTCCTAATGTGTCGGCATATTATGCTTACAATGCAAAATTGCTGACCTCCGGTTTTGATATGACACCTAACAATGTAGCGGGAGCTACGTTGACGATTCCAATTTTTTCAAGTGGTATGCGTAAGAATAGAGTTGACCAAAAAAAGATTGAATTGTTACAGGCAGAGGCTGATCGCGAGGTATTAAAAGATAATTTGTTTTTGCAGGAATCTCAATTACGCTTCGATTATATCAGTAAGCTTGAGCAATACCAAAACCAAAAAGAAAACGTAGAAGTCGCCCGTCGGGTGTTCGAAAGCTATGAGCGTAAGTTTATTAGCGGTACTGCATCGGGGATGGATCTAACACAAGCAAACAGTAGCTATTTACAGGCTGAAAGCGACTATTTATCAGCCATGCTTTCATTGCTTCAGGCGCGTGTTAGCTTCTTTAAGTTGTTGAATACACTGTAAGCACAAATACAAAAAGATTTATATTAAAGAAACATTATAAAACCGATAAAAATGAAGAAGGTATTAATTTTAAGCTCATTGACCTTATTGCTGGCAGCTTGTGGCGGGAGCCCGAAAAAGGCTGATGATTCAGTAGCAGAAGTGGATGAAGTAAAAGCCCGCAATGTGCGTGTAATGACTATTGAGGAAGACACCATTGAAATACAGCAGGAATATACTGCTGCTATCAATGCTTATGACAAAGTGTATTTGGCGCCAACTATGCCGGGGCGTATCAAAGAGGTAAAAGTAGAAGTCACTGACAAGGTTCAAAAAGGTCAGTTGGTTGTGCTAATGGATGATGCTCAGTTGCTGCAAATGAGAGTGCAGTTGGAGAATTTTGAGAAAGAGATGGAGCGTATGGACACGCTGATACAATATGGTTCTGTATCCCAGCAGGTGTACGATCAAACAAAGACCTCGTATGAAGCTAATAAAGTAAGCTATCAGAACATGTTGGAAAATACCCGTTTGCTAGCACCCTTTAGTGGGATCGTGACTGAACGTTATTTTGATGATAATGAGTTGTTTTCTGCTGCGCCAAACACACAGGCTGGTAAAGCTGCTGTTGTCGTTATCGAGCAAATTACAAAGCTTAAAGTAAATGTGAATGTGTCTGCCCGTTATTTTCCTTTAGTGAAGAATGGCTTGGATGCTGCTTTGGTCACTGACATATATCCTGAAAAAGAATTTCACGGTGAAGTTTCTTTGGTTTACCCAACCATCGACCCGCAAACGCGTACCTTTACAGTAGAAATAACTATCCCTAATGATGATATGTCTTTGCGTCCTGGTATGTATGCTAAAGTAAAGCTGACGTTGGGTGAAAAAAGAGCTCTGGTAGTGCCTTCTTCGGCTGTATTGATGCAGGATGGCACGGCCAACCGTTTTGTCTTTCTTGAAAAAAATGGGGTGGCGCAGAAAGTCTTCGTCCGTTTAGGTGAACGTTTTGATGACCAATTAGAGATTCTCTCTGAAATGGAGCTGGGAGGACAAAACATAGTAGTGGCCGGACAGAGTAAGCTGGAAAACGGGGATAAGTTGAAGGTTAATTAGGAGTGACTAAAGTGAACTAAAGTGACTAGAGTGAACTAAAGTGACTAGAGTGAACTAAAGTATTTCGTTATAAAAGTTAAGATTTGAATAACAAGGAATTTGGAAAACAGTTAGAGAAACGAACAAGACAGTTTGCAATTATGATATTAATATTGTCTGCGAAGCTTCCTGATACTCCCGAAGGCAGGGCTGTGCGTTACCAAATTTCTAAATCAGTTCCAAGTGTGGGAGCCAACTATCGTGAAGCTAACCGGGCTAAAAGTAAAGCAGACTTTATTAACAAAATCAGGATTGCTGAAGGAGAAGCTTGTGAAAACGTTTATTGGCTGGAAGTTATTCAGGATATGAACTGGTTAGCTGATGACGACTTGCTACCCGCATTAAAAGAAGGTAATGAGTTACTTGCCATTTTTACTTCGATACACGATAGTGCAACGAGGCGCTAACTCTAGTCACTTTAGTTCACTATAGCTCACTTTAGTCACTTTTTAAACAAACAAAAATATTTGCTATGAGTATTTATGAATCTGCCGTAAAAAAACCGATAACCACCATAATGATTTTTATGGCTGTGATCGTCTTCGGATTGTATTCTTTACGATTCCTTCCGATTGATTTGTACCCGGAAATTGACCCCCCCTACGTCACGGTGATGACCACTTATGTAGGAGCCAATGCTGAGGAGATAGAGACTAATGTAACGAAGCTGATCGAAGATGGTCTAAATAGCGTGGATGACCTGAAAGAGATTACTTCATCGTCTCAGGATAACCTATCGATGGTAACTTTAGAATTTGACTGGGAGGCCGACCTCACCGAGGCTGTCAATAATATACGTGATGCTTTGGATATGGTAAAGAGTGCTTTGCCCGAAGATGCCGAGAATCCTTTGATTTTCCGTTTTAGTACCAGTGCTATGCCTATTCTTTTTTATGCGGTAACAGCAGATGAGAGTTATGATGGTATTGAGAAAATATTGGAAGACAAAGTTATTAACCCGCTAAACCGTATCAATGGTATTGGTAGTATTGCTACTATGGGAGCTCCAGGGCGTCGTATTTATGTGGATTGTGATCCGCGAAAACTGGATGCTTTTGGCCTGACTGTAGAGCAGATAGGCCAGATTATAGGTGCAGAAAATATGAATATGCCCTCTGGCCACCTTAAGATGGGACAGTTTGATTATCAGCTGCGTATTGAGGGTGAGCTGACGGATAGTTATCAGCTGGATGATTTAGTGGTAGGCAATAAAAACGGTAAAATTATTTACTTGAAAGATGTGGCCACCATAGCCGATACTTACCGTGAAAAAGAATTGCGCGAAACCTTTAAAGGGAAGCCGGGCTTGCGTATGTTTATCATGAAACAATCCGGGGCTAACTCTGTTAGAATTGCCGCTGAGGTGGAAGAGGAATTAGAGCAGATTAAGAAAGATCTGCCGGCTGATATTCAGTTTACAACCATCTTTAATACGGCAGATGATATCAAGACTTCTATCAGTAACCTCTCGTCTACATTGATGTATGCACTTATTGCTGTCATCTTTGTTGTTTTGCTTTTCTTGGGCCGTTGGAGGGCGACTTTTATTATTGTTCTTACCATACCAATTTCGTTGATTGTAGCCTTTGTATACCTCTATATGTCGGGTAATTCCATCAACGTTATTTCTCTGGCCTCATTGTCCATTGCAATAGGTATGGTGGTGGATGATGCTATTGTGGTATTGGAAAATATTAGCAAGCATATCGAACGGGGGAGTTCACCACGCGAGGCGGCTATTTATGCTACTAAAGAGGTGTGGCTTTCGGTTGTAGCAACTACATTGGTGGTGGTAGCTGTGTTTTTACCGTTGACTTTGGTTGGTGGACAAACAGGGGTGATGTTTAAGCAGTTGGGGTGGATTGTAACCATAACAGTAGTAACCTCTACGCTTGCAGCATTGAGCCTGACGCCGATGCTGAGTTCTTTGATGCTGAAATTGAAAAAGAATAAGAAAGTCACACTCTATGATAAAACAGTTATTAAAGCTTTAGACAAACTTGATGAGGTGTATAGTCGAATGATTTCTTGGGTGTTGCATCATAAGGTTGTAGTGTTTATTGCTAGTTTGCTGGTCGTTGTTTTGACCGTCGGCATCATTGCGTCGGGACAATTGAAGTTCGAAAATTTCCCACAAACGGATGATAGTTATTTCCAGATAGATGCTGAACTTCAAACGGGGATTCGCGTGGAGGAAACGGTGTTGGTGGCAGACAAGATACAAGCTATTTTGGATGAGTATGTCCCCGAAGTGGTGCTTACATACGTTTCTGCCGGTACCGATGATGAGGGAGGGTTTAATAACCTGATGTTTCAGTCGGCAACCAATACCGTCATGCTTCGCGTTAAGCTATGTGAAGTGAGTGAGCGTGACCGTTCGGTATGGGATATTCAGGATGTGGTGCGTGAAGAACTGGATAAAATTCCTGAGATAATCAATTACACTGTTGGTGCCGGTAGCTTTGGTATGACGACCTCTAATACGGTGGATGTGGAAATTTTTGGCTACGATATTTCTACCACTACAGCTTTAGCTAACGATATCAAAAAACGCTTGGAAAAAGTAGATGGTGCCGGTGATATTCAGATTAGCCGCGATAAAGAAAAGCCACAGCTACAGGTGGTCTTCGATCGTGAAAAATTAGCGCAGTACGGTCTTACGACAGCATCAGCTTCAATGGCTGTGCGCAACCGAGTCTCAGGTCTTATTGCTTCTCAATTTCGCGAAGATGGTGACGAATACGATATTGTGGTGCGCTACGAAGAGGAGGGGCGTAATACCATAGCCGATCTGGAGAATATTTCTTTAATGACGCCGATGGGTACTTTTGTCAAAGTGTCTGAAGTGGGTAGAGTAGAAGAATACTGGGCCCCACCATCCATCGATCGTAAAACGAAACAACGGACTGTGACAATTTCGGTTACTCCAATAAAAGGGAAATCCTTAAGCGAAATAGCTATGGCTGTTCAGGCAGAACTGGATCAGGTCGATTTTCCTGCGGATGTTAGCTACAACGTTGGTGGTGCCTTCGAAGACCTGATGGAGTCAGGAAAAGACATGGCATTACTCTTCTTAATCGTTATTATTTTGGTTTTTATTGTGATGGCTTCACAGTTTGAATCTTTAAAGATGCCGATTATTATAATGATATCCATTATTTTCTCTTTCTCGGGAGTGGTGTTGGCGGCTATGGTTACTGGTATCACGATGAGTATGGTGGCTATTCTTGGTGCGGTACTGCTGGTGGGTATTGTGGTAAAAAATGGTATTGTACTTATTGACTATATGAACCTCTTACGTGCCCGTGGCGTAGAACTCTATGATGCGGCCATAGAAGCGAGCCGTTCACGTCTACGCCCTATCCTGATGACGGCGATGACCACCATCTTGGGGATGTTGCCTATGGCTATGAGTACCACAGAAGGTTCTGAGATATGGGCTCCTATGGGTATTACTGTTATCGGAGGTTTGCTTTTCTCTACGCTTATTACTTTGATAATAACACCTGCTATCTACGTCAGCTGGGCCAAACACGGCGCCCGCGATAAGAAGGCGAAGGTGCAGAAGAAATTTATTTTCTTGGAATCTTAGGGGATTTCAAGAAGATGAATTTCTTGAAATTTGAAAATAGAAATTTGAAGGTGCACGACCGAAGAGATATTCATTACTCTTTATATTTACTTTAAATAATAATGTTATGATACGATTAGAAGATTTGGAAGTTTATCAGTTGGCAGAGAAGTTAGCTGATATGGTTTGGTATGATTTTGATACGTGGAATAAGAAAGTTCAAAATACCACAGGTTATCAGTTGATAAGATCTTCAGATAGTATATCAGCTAATATTTCTGAAGGTTACGGTCGTTTTACTCCTGCTGACAGGAAACGATTTTATCTTTATTCCAGAGGTTCATTTTCTGAATCGGTAACTTGGATCAATAAACTTAAAAGAAGAAAGGTCTTATCACCGGAGAGAGGTAAAGATTATGATGAGGTTATTGAAGAGCTGGGGCCTAAACTTAATGCATTTATAAACAAGACAAAGTGAATTTGAAATTAGAAACTTGAAGGTCCAATTTCTAATTTTCAATTTCAAGTTTCCAATTTCCAATTTCCAATTTCAATTCTCTAATAATACTAACTAACAATTGGGTAATGGAGTTAAGGGGGGGGGCTTCCGATTTCCATTTTCCAATTTCCATTTTCCCAAAAAAAATGAAATCTGTTTTTATATCATACAATCAAGCACACAGCGAGCGTGTGGAATATATGCTTGACAAATTAGGAATCCGTGGCTATACGATGTGGCAAGACGTCAAAGGGCGCGGTAATGAGAGTGGCGAACCACGTATGGGAACGCACACATGGCCGGAAATGAATTCCGCAATTATGACCATTGTAGCAGACGAAAAAGTAGACGTGCTTTTACAAGCTGTTAAGAAACTGGATGCTATCAATACCGATGTAGGTGTTCGCGCCTTTGTGTGGGGCATTGAGAAGATGGTGTAGGTTCCTTATTTTTCATTCAAAATTCAAGATTGACTGATAATAATCACGAATCTTGAATTTTAAATCATGAATCTTTATATACCTTTGCAGAGGTGTGCTTCGGCGCACCTTTGTTTTTTTATATGATTCAATACTCTTCCAACATACCCCGTCTTTATCTGATAAAAATCAGTAAATGGTTTTCGCTCACGATGCCAATATTGATGCTATATTATCAGGATTGCGGACTCACGGCACACGAATCGTTTCTTTTGAAATCGATTTATTCGGCCATCATTATCATATTGGAGATTCCGTCCGGTTATTTTGCCGATAAGATGGGGCGTAAGAATACGCTTGTTATAGGGGCGGTGATGGGTGTGGTCGGGATGCTGACTTATGCGTTATTGGGTGGCTTTTGGGCTTTTCTAATGGCTGAGGTGGCTTTGGGGATAAGCCAGAGCTTTGTTTCCGGCTCTGACAGTGCTATGATGTATGATTCCCTGTTGGCCGATCAACGTCAGGGTAAATACAGTAGGTTTGAGGGGCGTAATACGGCCATTGGTAATGGTGCCGAGTCGTTGGCGGCTATTCTGGGAGGCCTTTTGGCTGAGTTAAGCTTTAAGGCACCATTTATGGTACAAACCGGGGTTGCTTTTATTGCTGTGCCGGCGGCGCTTACTCTAATAGAACCACCCAATTTGCGCCAGGGGCATGAAATGATAAGGCACACCGTTCAGGTGGTAAAGAAATCCATTCTGGGTAATGATACTTTACGTTATTTCTTGCTTTTTTCGTCGGTCATAGGCGCTTGCACGCTGACGATGGCCTGGATTTATCATCCTTACCTCAAAGAGGTTTTAGATTTATCGCTTTATCAGATAGGCATTATTGCAGCGGTACTCAACATGGCAGCGGCCATTTTTTCTATATTAGCTTACCGTATTTCTAAAGTATTAACGCAGCGTCAGATTTTATTGATGATAGCTTTGTTGATTCCTTTAGGTTTTATCTTGGTGGGTTGGCTAAATAATATTTGGGTGTTGGCTGTCTTGGTGCTGTTTTATTTCTTGCGCGGTATTGCAACGCCCGTATTGAAGGATTATGTAAATATCAATACACCATCCGATATTCGTGCCACGGTGCTTTCGGTTCGTAATTTTGTGATCCGTGCGGTCTTTATTATAGCTGCACCTGCTATTGGATTTATGACCGATGGTTATGGTTATAATGTTGCATTTGTTATTGTGGGGCTGGCATTTTTCGTTTTAGCGATACTTTTAATTGCTAAACAGAAGAAATATGGTGTTTCATACTAAAAAGCCTTGGTATAAATTTTGTAATATCGTTTAAGAAAGTTATTTTTGCAGCCCTTTTGGAAAACAAACCAAAACCGGGCCTATAGCTCAGTTGGTTAGAGCACCTGACTCATAATCAGG
>DHQI01000004.1 GCA_002408065.1 Bacteroidales bacterium UBA5342 | reverse complement strand
ATTGAATCATTGAACCATTGAACCATTGAATCATTGAACCATTAAACCATTGAGAAATGAGAATACAACGCATACCACAAACAAACACCATGACCTTGGCACCGGAAGAAGACCTTTCAGTTCTGGATCCCATCATAGACAAGTACAAAGATAAAAAAGGCAGCCTCATTCCCTTGCTTCAAGGCACTCAGGATACTTTGGGTTACATTTCCCAAGAAGCTTTTAAATACCTCTCTGAGCATACGGATTATCCGGTAAGTGAACTCTATGGTGTAGCGACTTTTTATTCTCAATTTCGCCTGACCAAAGCCGGCAAACACATCATAAAAGTATGTCACGGAACGGCATGTCACGTACAAAATGCCAGCGCCTTGACCGAGGCTCTGAAAGAAGAGCTTAATATAGAAGATGGCGAAACAACCGACGATGGAATGTTCACGCTCGAAGCCGTTGCCTGTCTGGGATGCTGCTCCCTGGCTCCCGTAATGATGATAGGCGAAGAAACCTATGGAAAACTGAATGGTACTAAAGCAGTGCGCATTATTAAAGATATTAGAAAAGTGGAAGAATAGGCAGTAGCAGTCGGCACTTGTGTCAATTCGCGCATTGAATCATTCACACATTATTACTATGAAAACAACAATAACAGTAGGACTTGGCAGTTGCGGTATAGCTGCCGGAGCCAATAAGACATACCAAAGCATCGAAAACTGGTTAGGAAATCATCCCGGCGACATTAGCTTGGAAAAAACCTCCTGTATCGGTATGTGCTTCAATGAACCTTTAGTAGAAATAAAAGACGATAGCGGCGCTTACCTTTACGGTAATGTAGACGAAAAGTCGGCACAGGAGATTCTGGAACAACACATTGCCAAAAAGGCTCCCCTACTCGATCGTTTGGTAAAATCGGATGTTACAGAAACTAAAGGCGACAGCTTTTTTGCCGGACAAGAACGTATTGTATTACGCAACTGCGGTCTGATAGATCCGGAGAAACTGGAAGACTACGAAGCTCGCCAAGGATATAAAGCTATCCAAAAGATTGCTAACGAAAGCATCAGCTCCGAACAAGTGATACAAGAAGTATTAGACGCCGGATTGCGTGGGCGTGGCGGCGGTGGTTTTCCCACAGGGATGAAATGGAAATTTGCAGCTAGCTATAAATCGGATACCAAATACCTCATCTGTAATGCTGACGAGGGTGATCCGGGCGCTTTTATGGACCGTTCGGTACTCGAAGGTGATCCCCATTCGGTTATCGAGGGAATGATCATTGCTGCCTATGCTATAGGAGCTAACCAGGGCTACATCTATTGCCGTGCGGAATATCCTCTGGCCATAAAACGACTAAATACTGCTTTGGCACAAGCCCGGGAAAAAGGCTATCTGGGCAAGAATATTTTAGGCATCAAAGGTTTCAACTTTGATATGGTACTGAAAGAAGGAGCCGGAGCTTTCGTTTGTGGCGAAGAAACCGCCCTGATGGCTTCCATCGAAGGCCAGCGCGGCATGCCACGCAAACGCCCGCCTTTCCCCGCAGAATCGGGTTTATGGCAGGAACCATCCAACATCAACAACGTAGAGACCTTTGCTTCCATCGCATGGATTATCAATAACGGCGGTGCTAAATATGCCGAAAACGGCACAGAAAAAAGTAAAGGAACTAAAGTTTTTGCCTTGGCTGGCAAAATCAAAAATTCGGGCTTGGTAGAAGTCCCTATGGGCGTCACCCTCAACGATATCATCTTCGAACTTGGTGGTGGCATATTGGATGATAAAGAGTTTAAGGCTGTACAGCTAGGAGGTCCATCAGGTGGTTGTATTCCTGCCTCCTTGGGCGATACCATTGTAGACTATGATTCACTAATGGCTACCGGAGCCATCATGGGATCGGGCGGTATGGTCATTATGGACGAAACATCGTGTATGGTGGACGTAGCTAAATACTTTTTGCAGTTTACACAAAATGAATCGTGTGGTAAATGTACTTTTTGCCGCATCGGTACCAAACGTATGCTGGAAATATTAGAGCGCATCACTAATGGCGAAGGTGTGGATGGCGATATTGAAAAACTGGAAGAACTGGCGGCTCAAATTAAGGACAGCTCGCTATGTGGACTGGGACAAACAGCTCCCAACCCGGTATTGGCTACACTACGCTACTTCCGTCACGAATACGAAGCACACATTTATGATAAAAAGTGCCCTGCTAAAGTCTGTAAACCACTTATCACCTATACCGTGGATGAAGAAAAATGCATTGGCTGTACGGCCTGTGCACGTAAATGTCCTACAAATGCCATCAGTGGTGAACGAAAAGGCCCTCATTTTGTTGATCAGGAGGCTTGTATCCAATGTGGTGCTTGTTACACAGCTTGTAAGTTCGACGCTATTCTTAGAGATTGAGGCTTTAGTTGAGGTTAAAACGAATACTGAGAATCCGGTCTAAAGGCCCAAAGCCAACAACTTACAGCTTACGACCAAAGATCTTACAGTCGATATTCAACAGCAAAAAAGCGGTATTATGAAAAAGTTTATCCTCTTATTGTCACTTTTATCTTCTCTGCCCTTGCTGGCACAGGAAAATATTGAAGCTGAAATTTTGGAATTTGATGTTAGCAAGTCTCTGCTTATTTCTAAAGGGCGCGGCTTGCTTATGGATAAATTTACAGACGGTGATTGGGCTAAGGTAAAAGAGATAGACGCCTATCTTATAGCTCAGGAAGATGATGACTTTTTCGCTCTTTACCCTGCCGAGCAATGGCTGATACAATACTGGGTGCAGGACTATCAAGATTTATGTAAACGACTGGAAGCTTACGACAAAACGCAAGCCAGCAACTATTCAGACAAAACACGTCCGGAACCTGACTCACTCTATTACAAACTCATAGAAAAATCAAGAGCGTCATCGGATCACCTTATTGCTCAGATTAATCAATCGGATCTGAACAGTGAGGACAAGTCTTTTCTGGTTTTAAGCTTCAAAAATATAATTGCGGACCTTTACAGTAATCCATATTTACAAGACAGCCTGAATACTGAAGCAGACGTTTTTATTGAAAAACATCCGGAGAGTAGATATAAAAATTACACCAAACAATATGTACGACTCAAATACCAGCCTTCGATCTGGGGCTTTGCTTTTGAGTTCTTTAGTGGTTATGGTATTTTCACTGATCAATTGTCGGAGTATTACAATAATCCGGTACCTATTGGCCTTGCTTTCGACATCTGCTACAACAAGGTGGAGCTTTACCTAAGAAATTACATAGGGCTCTCCAGTGCGGCACAAAAACTGTCCTACAACCCCAGCGAATCTTACGCCCAAGGCTCTAATCTTTATGTCCTTAATCCTGAGGCCTCATTGGGCTATGCAACAATAGACAACAACACATTTAAACTATCTCCATTTTTGGGCATAAGTGCGATGAACGTTACGCCACCGAAAAACTCAATGAAAGAAACTCCCGAACTGGAAAACATAGAACTCGACTTCACCGCTACATATACACTGGGGCTTAATTTCAACCTTAAGTTTGGTGCAAAAAAAAGTCCGCGCTATATGACCGATTCCAACTATGGCTTTATACGTTTACGCTACAGTTATCATCTACCACAATTTGACAATAAATATGCTATGCGCAATGGTGGTTTTCACAATATAACTATTGGTTTTGGAGGAATGGCACGTCGCCTTACCAGAGATTTATAAACAAGATCTAAGAAAAAAAGCCTGCTCCGGAGGTTTAACTTCGGAGCAGGCTTTTTTAATATTTGTTTTTTTCTAGAATACTTATTCCACCGTCATTTCCATTTCAGCGGCTTTTATCTCGCTACTCGATCCGTAATCTACCACCCCCATAACAGAGTATTTTCCCAGTGGAATATCTACAGGCAAATCAAAAATCATTTCTTTAGCGCCTCCAGGCAGTAATGTAAAGCGTTTACGTTTGGTGGTATGACTCCATCCCGTCTGAACATTAGTGAATTCTAAATAGGTACGGCAATCAATGATACTTGGCGAGGTATTCTCTGTACAAAGCATCAATTGCTTCTGATCTCCCTTGTTCACTGTACGAAAATCATAAATGGTCGCATCTTTCTCAGTAATGGATGGTGGCGACTGGAACATATACACTATGATTTGGAAACTATTGACAATACCCATACCTATCTGATTCTGATTGCCTCCAATAGGGGTCACTTGCTCCTGAGCTAACTTGATAGACATAGCCCCCCATTTTACTTTATGTGCCTCAGGAGTATTGGGAATATCAAGAGTCACCTTTATCTCCATAGATTCTCCCGGCTGTACTGTAAAATAACTTGGGGTAGCACTTATCCAAGGAGAAATGCTGTGAGGGTTCTCATTAGCCTGCATCAGTGTTGGTTTACCTTGTCGGTTATCCACTTCAAAATCGATAAAAGAAACCTGATATGACTGTGATTCTTTGGTTTTATTTAACACTGTCACTGTTTGAGTACGCGACTCCCCCAGACGATTGTTATAAAATACACGCGTAGGAGACACTGATGCCCCTTGACCAAAAATTGATAACACGATTAATAATAAAGATAATGAGCTAAAAAAACGTTTCATATATTTTATTTGTTATTCAGTAATTTCAACATCAGTCTGACGCTCCTGACGTCGTTTGCTTCTGCTTTTGTCTTCTTTTTTTCTTTCCTCGTCTGCAAACTTAGTGATTACAATCTTACGTTCCTTTTCTTTGACAAAGAAGTTTTGTTGTTTTTCTGAAAAACGGTTGTCGATACTCACAACCATATTGTTATCAGCCAGTTCAAATGCACCACTAAAAAGCTCTTCATTAACAGATATTTTATAAGTACCCATAGGAGCATTCAGAATAAAAGCTCCGTTTTTATCCGTCAGACAGCTGTACACCATACCGGCAGAGTCAGTTGCCGAAACCCGAATATTTTCCACACTTATATCACGTTCAAAACGGGTGTAGTTACCAACTTCAAGTTGAATACTACCATAAATTTTGCCTCCTTTTGCCTGAGGCAAATATACCGTTTTGTCCTCAAGCACCGCCAATGAAAAGTTACGGTCAGAATACCAACTTTGCAGCTTTTGTAAGGGATGTGTTTCTATTTTGTAGTTTCCTTTATCAATATTAAGTAAAGCAGCCTCACCATTTTCATTGGTGATCACTTCCAGCGTACCTTCGTAACTGGAAAAATCCACATGACGAGCCTCTGTCAGCTCTGTGGCTACAATCAGCATATTAGGTATGACTTCTTCGTTGGCATCTTTCACCCCGTTACCATTATCATCGCAAAAGGCTACAAATTTGATGTCAAAATTATTTTTTCGCGACATCGGCAAACCAATATCTTTCACAAAACCTAAGCCCATCTCAAAACGGCTACCGGTAAACGAAGGATTTATGATATCCTCATTGTTTAGCTCATAGATACGCTCCTCCTGATTGAAGAGCACAATATTAGCATAGCCTTTTAATTTAAATCCCTGACTTACATAATACTCTAAATTAGGGCGTGCGCTCACCTGAAGCCGGCCAATAGTACTCCGGTAATTGAAGTTAGCCCCCACATCCATCAAAACGTTTTTCTTTTGGCCCATCCACAACTCATAGTTTGCATTCACAAAATAAGAACGTGGTACCTCTAAGCTTTCAGCATAATTGATATGATCCATCATATAACGGGCACCATAATAATACAAGGCCGACAAGCGTAAGTTACGCTGACGCAAAGACATTCTGAAATGAATAGAGGTATAATCATCTGGTAGCACATCCAGCTTATTACGCCATATACTCAGTGAAGTATTAAAACGTGAATACAGAGAAATAGTATTAATATAATCTAAACCACCACCGTACCACATCAGATGATAATCGGGAATGGTAAAGTCGTTATATTGACTAAAAAAGCTTAAGCCCTGTTTACCATTACGGTAGCGATAACTTAGCTTAGCCTCCTCTTGATGTGAACGCAAGCCACTCTGCACCAATCCGGTATAATTATAGACATGAGGGCTGTACTTACGGTTGATGTAATGCCCCATAACACCTTGGTTGTCTTTTATACTCATATTAAGGAAAGCCTTTATGTTTTCGGCCCCGGCATAGCTGACAAAATCAGGTGAACTGAACTGATAGTTAGCCCCCAGATTCAGTACTTTGAAAAAACGCCCGTTATAACTAGCAATCACATTATACCCCGCTATGGTGTCAGTGTTAGTAGGCCACCCGTAGCGTGTCTGACTCATATCAGCTTGTAAAGATAACTGCTGATCTTTAAAAGGTCTCGCACTCATATGAATACCAGCCAATGAACGGGTATACATTTCAATCACATTACGCTGATTCTGATAATAAACATTAGATGCAAAATGGTGCTTTTTAGCGTCAAAGGCATATTCAAAACTGTAGTTACGAATTCTATTGTTTTCTAACAAACGTGAGCTACGCGTATACAAGCCTGAAAAAGCATGTTGACCTCCTAAAACGGTTCGTATCATAGCCCCTTTACCTTGCATAGAGATACCTCCAAGGTGGCGGTTGGCAATATCCCCCAGCTCTATCTGAAGCCGACGCGAGTGATAAAACACATTTTGATAGTTAGCCTGAAGTGATGCATTCTCTCCTGTAGCGCCCAAAAACTGAAAATTATAACTCAGATAACGGTCTACATCGAAATACTTAATGCCATACAAGCCTAATGAAGCATAAGGATTCTCACTCAGGATATCATAAGTCTGGAAATCAATGGTCAATGGTAAATGCTCCCACTTCATCTTGTTCTCCTTATATTCTGTCTTAGCTTTTGTAAAAGTAGCGCTACGCTGCCAGGGATTGGCTTTCTGTCCAGCCACCTGTGCCTTTATTTTCAGACTATATTTGTCATAAGAGCGTTTGGCTTTCTCGTATAGTTTAACAGCATTTTGTTCCTCATCCTTCAGTTTTACACTCACCCCGATAGTGGTGTCGCGCCCCACCCCCAAGGTAAAGCTCTCCTGACGGGAATGATCGGTGATTTGAAGCAAACGGCTGGGATAAAAATCGAGATTAAAACGCTCGTTGATATTACCATCATTTTTGAAATAAACGGAAACGGTGGTGGAGTCCGAATCATGAAAAAAGTGGGTATCTTCTTTCAGGATGCGGGCACTCCATTTATGCACCGTTTCTGTTTCAATAATCCAATCAGCGGTACTTATCAACATGCCTTCGTTGTATAGTGAACTTTTGAAACGCACCACTTCGCCTCCCATCACTCTGTCTTGAGGTATCACCCTGACAGGAATAAAAGCAGAGTCTTCAGGCGCTATATCGATAATGCGCTCAGCACTCCCCATACTCATCCAGTTGACCGGGCCAACCGTTCGCAAGTTAAACTTACGGTGTTTCGTTGTGTTATTATGTATCTTAAGAATGTTGGACGAAATACCATCATCAATGTGCTTGCTATAGCCCTTGACATACTCCATATAGATACCGTAACGCTTGGCACCGGAGTTCTGAGCTTGCAAAGACAGGGCTGTCATTGCGAACACAATAAGGCTTACAACTATGGTTATTAATCGTTTCAACTAAATTCTACATCTTAGGGTGGACTAAAGATTCTCCACCAGCGTAAAAACTATTTCCAACTTATACAAACCGGGACGGTATGTTAAGCCAGGCTTAATGAGCATATCCAGATTGAACTGATGGCAACCAGGACTGGTGATATAGTCGCCGGCAGCATTAGCACCTACATTACCACAAGCAATTTCCGGATTTAAAGCAGCTGAACCAATGATGTAAACAGGATTATTAATATCTTGTAAAGGGAAAAAACCATTTTCCTGAGATGTAGCACCAGCATTACGAAAGCGTAACTGTAGGATAGAGACATCCGGTGTAGCACCTGAGTTGCTATAACGCATATCTTCGTCCCATTCGTCCTGAGTAGAGGTATTAGCACCTACATACAAATCCCAGGTCATGTCCGCATCGATGTTCAGTTGAGAAAAATTGTACTGCACCAGACCATTTTGATACTTTTCGATGGTATTAAACACCATATTAACTGATGGCGAAACCTTTAGTTCAAAACTCAAATTCTGGGCACAGAGTTGATGAAGTCCGCCCGTTATCACAAACAGGCTTAAAACAAAAAGATACAAAGGATGATATCTAAACTTCACCGTTAGGAGAATATAATAATTTTTATAATCAAAGAGATGACTTGCAATAAAACAAGTCATCTCTTGTTGTTTGATAACTTACCTCACGGGCAAGTAATAAGTGTCTATAAGTCTTCTACTAAGCTGTAAACAACTTCCATGTAGTAGTAACCAGCCTGCGCATAGTCAGGAGTATTACCGGCAAGAAGAGATAAATCAAGAGCAGCTCCGGCATACATTTCACCGTGATTGTTGAACGTTGCAGGTACACCTGGGTACAATGCATAGTTCATACGAAACTTGTGAGTAGATGGGTTACCAGAAGCAGTACCAGGAGCTTCAGCATCTGTAGCTACACCAGCTTCTACAGTACCTAAGTTACCAGCCAAAAATTGAGTGGCTGCAGCAGGAGCACCAGCTACAATACCAGCATTAGTAGTACCGCGAAGCGACTGCAAAGCAGGACCTACTTCGATAGCAGCACCGTCAACACCAGTGTTATCAACACTAGAAGAGATCATTAAAATCTCCGGTGGCAAGTTAGCAGCACCATTAGTAGAAAAAGACTCCACCTGTGTCCAAAGGTCAGCAGCAGCATACACATACAAGTCCCAGGCTACAGTAGCATCTACTTCTAATTGTACAGCGTTGAACTTGATAATACCATTCTGATAGTCTTGAATGGTTTTGAACGAGAAGTCAACTTGAGGACTGGTAGTCATGGTTAGATCTAATACACCTTGAAGATCCATAGTTACATAACTATACTCTTCATCCTCTAAAGCAGTTTGTGCAGAAAGCACGCTACATGCCGCAAGCGCTGCGACAAGCAGAAATTTAAATTTACCTTTCATAATAAAGATTAATTGGTTGAAAAAAATAAAAAAACACTATAAAACAATAAGATTCTTCAATCTTAATAATGTTCCACAGAAATTCAAAGTTCAAAAAGTAAAAAACGGATATCAGCTATGCTTATTCACATTTCACCAACAATTCATAGTAAAAACGACTAATTAAAAGCTGAATAAATCCTTTATCAACTGGTTAATGATGATAATAGATTTTTCACTTGACACTGCGAAGTACCGAATTTTTAATTTAAAATACAATAGTTTAGTGTTACAATTTTTATATAAAAGTATTTCAAGAGGATTAAAAGAGAAAAATAACACACTCAAATCTTTAGAATAAAGTGGTGCGTAATTAGGTTTTTTATGCAAAAAGCATCTATTTTTGATGCCTCGGACACATCGTTGCGACACAAAAATAAAGAAACCATGAAATTAGGGAATAAGAACAATGCCATCTTTAATGTTCTGGGCGTAGTGAGTATCATTACTGCTTGGCAACTCTCGGCACAGTTTACCGGCAATACCGACATCTTCCCTTCCCCGCTGAAATCTTTTGTTACACTTATAGAGTTATCCTTGACGGAAAAATTTTGGATACATATTGGTACCACACTGTTCAGGGGTATATTAGGTGGTATTGTTTCGCTGATATTGGGGTTTTTATTAGGTCTGCTTTCCAGCATTAACTCCTCTGTGCGTGGTTTTATTATGCCATGGGTCGTACTGCTACGCTCCATTCCTGTTATTTCTGTCATACTTCTTGCTATTATATGGCTAGCGCCGGGTTTTGTCCCCTTTTTTATAATGCTCATCACTGTCACTCCAATTATTACCGAAGAGGTGTCTGAAGGCATTATCGACATTAATGGTCGCTACCGCGAAATGATATCTATCTATAAAGTAAAACTCCAAAAACAGCTCCAACACGTCATAATACCAGGACTCCTACCCCGCATAGCCAGCGGTTTTAGCTTAGGTATGGGCTATGGATGGCGCGCTGTGGTAGTAGGCGAAGTGCTTAGCCGTCCTCAATGGGGCATCGGAGACCGTATGGCACAGTCACAAAACTATTTTAATGCCGACGAATTGATTGCCTGGACAGTGGTACTGATAGTGATTAGTTATTTTTTTGATAAATTGATAGACCGTATCAGCAAACGATTGATCAAATGGCAATAATGAGCTTCGAACATATTAATAAAAGCTTTGGTAACGTAGAGCTTTACAAGGATTTTTCGATTGATTTTGAAGAAAATAAAATCAACATCATTGAAGGAGCATCCGGCTGTGGCAAAACGACCTTACTACGCATGATTGCCGGATTAGAAAAAGATAATCAAGGTAAACGCATCGCTAAAACGGATTCTATTTCTATTGTTTTTCAGACTCCTACCCTCTTGCCATGGAAAACAGTAGCAGACAATATCCGTTTTGTCTTACCTTTTCCTGACGAACGTTTAGTAAAAAACATATTACGTCTATTAGAGTTAAGCGAAGTGGCCGACTGCTATCCATACCAGCTCAGCGGTGGCATGCAGCAGCGAGTGGCTTTGGCTCGCGCCTTTGCCTATCCTTCAGACTTGCTAATAATGGACGAACCATTTATAGGACTGGATACCCCCTTGAAAAAAAGAATTTTTCGTCAAATGATACGTATGTGGCGCCATTACCCTAAAACCGTGATACTTGTAACACATCACCGCGAAGAACTTACCGCCATGGCTCACCGTATCGTTACTATCGGCAGCCGTCCGGTACGAATTTTGAATACAACAGAACGTAACAAAGTTGTTGAATAACAAAACCTATTGCTGTGCATATTAGATTCAATCCTTTCATTAGCGCTATTCTCCTTTTTCTTTTTTCACAAAACCTGACAGCTCAAATTGTCAGCCTGGACGAACGACGTACTAAAGATGCCGCCAGTGGACTACAGGGCGATGTCAATTTTACACTCAATTTTATCAACAACGAAAACCAAGTCCTTAACTTTGGCAATAAACTCAACTTACAACTTAACGACAGTCTAAACACTTACATGGTATACAGTGACATAAGCCTAAGTCGTACGGATGACGTTAACGACCTGAACTACGGTAGTTTTGGAGCCATCTACAACCATAAAGCTGTCAACCGTGTCATATCAGCCGAAGCACTTATGCAATATCAGTACAATGGTAATAAAAAATTGAGGCACCGCTATATCGTAGGCGGTGGACCACGCTGGAAAATGATTGATAGAGATGGATTAAAACTAAGTGTGGTAGCTTATACAATTTACTTTAATGAGCTGTACGAATCTACCGTTACGAGCCAAAAGAGTATGGCCAAATTTAGTACGATGCTCAGCTTTTATACTAAACTATCGGAAAATACCTCGATAAAGCACAACACTTATTACGAGCCGGATTACGCTAACCCTTCAGATTACCGCATCGATAGCCAAACGACCTTTCAGGCAAAATTCAATAAACGCCTAAGTTATAAACTATATGCCCGTTTCAACTATGTATCGATGGTGCCGGACGATATTGATAATTTTGATTATTCTTTACAAAACTCGCTAAGTTACTCTTTTTAAATAATCACGTTCGGCATGGGGTTTAACGGCGAGAAATAACGAACGGTTCCCCCCATTTCGACACAGACAAGCAGTTTTCTGACTGACTTACCAGGCATCGGGCACTATCTACTCCAGTAATTCCTTCACTTCAAGGAAAGCTTTTTCCATTCTTATCATATTCCCGGCCATAAAAGCATAGATACCGGGCCAGTCATCACGACGGTGAAAATCGAAACCATCGCCCTGAGTATAAATGCGACACACTTCATTGCCTGAAGCCGTGGTGTATACATAATCCCATATCAACGGGGCAGCAAATTCATCTTCTATAATCACTTTGTATTTTTCCAGCTTAGTGTAGAGGTCAAAACGAACATTTTCGTCTTTGTGATTTAGTTCTAATGCAACAATTATCCGGTGACGTTCTACATCAAACTTAAGCTCCAGATGCTTAGTGCCTGTATAATACAATATCCATCGTCCTTTATTGGTTTTCAGATAATCCAAGGTCTTGGAATAATCGCCAAAGCCTTCCCAAAAATCTAAGCGTAACTGTTTGGCCTCTTCCTTCGTGTACATATTTGTTCTATTTTTGACAAAAGTAATATTTCAATGCGTGAATAAGATAATGCTTGAATGATAGAATGCATGAATGATAGAATACATGAATGATAGAATACATGAATGATAGAATGCATGAATGATAAAATGCATAAATGATAAAATGCATAAATGATAGAATGATTTTTTCACGTCAAAAAAAAATATGTCAAAGAACTATGGAAAAAAAACGCTGCCAATGGTGCCTGGGCTCCGAAATAGAACGCGCATATCACGATAAGGAATGGGGAACACCACTGTATGATGATGATCGCTTATTTGAATTTCTATGTTTGGAAGGAGCACAAGCCGGCCTTAGCTGGATCACCATTTTGAAAAAACGTGAAGCTTACCGTCAGGCATTTGACCATTTCGATGCACGTAAGATCGCCTGCTATAATCAATCAAAAGTAGACGAGCTGCTACAAAACGCCGGTATCATACGCAACAAACTTAAAATTAATGCTTTTATTTCTAACGCTCAAGCTTTTCTGGAGGTTCAGAAAGAATACGGCTCTTTTAGTCAATACATCTGGGGCTTTGTTCCTGATGGAAAGCCTATGACTAATAACTATGCCAACTTACAGGAGATACCTGCCGAAACAGATCTTTCGCGCCAAATGAGTAAAGCACTAAAAAAACGCGGATTCAAGTTCATTGGTCCTACCATCTGTTATGCTTTTATGCAGGCCATCGGCATGGTGAACGATCATACCACCGATTGCTATCGCTATAAAGAGTTAGCGGGTTAAGGTTGAGGTTGAGGTTGAGGTTAAGGTTGAGGTTGAGGTTAAGAAAATATGGATTCAATATTTCAGTTCAGAACACCTTAATCTTGATCTCAATTTTAGCGTTTCTTTGCTTGAATTTCTAACAAATTACAGCCAAAGTTTTATTATTCCGACGCACTGATTATTTTTGTGCAAAATTTAACGATAACTATGGAAGAAAATAGAGAATCAATACTGGCGGGCATCCTGTCTATTTCAGGTAAACCCGGGCTTTTCAAATCCATCTCACAAGGTGGTACACGACTAATAGTAGAGTCTTTAAGCGATGGAAAACGCAATGTAGCCACAGCCACCAATCAGGTTATATCACTGGCTGATGTAGCTATATACGGCGAAGAGGAGGAAAAACCACTTGAAGAGATATTCAAAACCATGTATAAAATGGAAAACAAGGCGAAAGCTTCTGTCTCTCCCAAAGATTCTAACAACGAACTGAACGAATATTTTGAAGATGTGTTCCCTGAATTCGACAAAGAGCGTGTCTATCCCTCAGATATCAAAAAAGTAATCCGCTGGTATAACCAACTATTGGAAAAAGGCTTACTTAATTTTGACGAAGCGACTGAAGCCGAAAAAGAGATAAAGGAAGACGCTGAATAAAAAAGCAACACACAAACAAATACGAAAAGCACTCCCAGTCGGGGTGCTTTTTTTGTTTTCACGCCTCTGTTTTTTCATTCCGTAACTTAGAAGAAAAAACACTACAAAACACTAATAATCGGGTCTTTTTCGCAACTTTTTTGTTTCAGAGGCTTTCTTTTTTTGATCAATGCGTTTTTGTACGGAGGCTTTGGTAGGCCTGGTTGCTTTGCGCTTCTTTCGTACTTTCAGTGCGGCATTTAGTAAAACATAAAAGCGCCCGATTACTATTTCTTTGTTCCGAAGCTGACTACGCTCGGTCTGCGAACTCAACATCAACTCACCATCTTTATTGATGCGCTTTCTCAATTTTCCCAAAACAAGAGCCTTCTCGTCCTCACTCAACACCAAAGAGTCAGCCACCCGCCAACTTAGCTCCACCTTACTCTCCACCTTATTGGGATTCTGCCCTCCGGGCCCGCTGCTGCGCGCCGTTTTAAAACAAAATTCATTATTTAATTCGTTGGTGTATAGCATCATTTATATTAAATCATCAAAATCATCGAAAAACCCTAAAACCCCTTCATCAGAGGACAATAATTCTTTCTTCTTCATAAAAGATGAAACATTAAGCAAACCCTCTTCCATATACTCTTTAATCTCTCTCCTCAAATCGTCCATATTATAGTATTCACAAGCCAAATGCTGCAAACGACCTTGGTCAGCTAAGTAGTACACCTCAGTCCCACCAATTTTTTTGTAAAAGTCCCGGACATTTTTTCGAAACTCATACATTGAAGTGTTATAAACCTCATCCCATTCGTATAGTCCACCGTATTGCTGACTAGTAAAGCAAGCGCAGAAACAAAACCAGCGAGGGCCATAATGATCGTACCAGTCGTCGAATACATCATTGTAAATAGTAGCATAATCCTCTCCACTATCCTTATCTCTCAATTCATAACAAACACTTCCAATGCTATCTTTTAATTGTTGTCTATCATAATCCCGAAAAACCGGCAATTCATAAGCCAATTCACCGTATTTGCTATAAACTATATGATAAGCATAAAACTCATCGCATAACATTAGCGTTTTTTTGGCTCCAGAAAACTCAACACGACCAAAAATCCAATACTCATAACTGGGCTCACGCCAAAAGCCATCCCAATCAAAATAAAACTTGTCAAATACACCATAGACCACATTAGCCTGTAAGCGCTGCGATAAATCCTGCGCTAAAACCTCTAAACCAGAAACATCAAGCTGATGCGTGCCGCGTGTACTAACATCCCATCCCATTTACTGATAATTTTTATCCTGATTAACAGCAGTCACATAATCGTAAGGCACATAAAGGGCTTTAGACTGACGACTAGCACCATAGCTATCGAGCACTTCATCAGTCCAAGTCATTCCATCAAGGTCTCGCTGCACCATTCCACCAACGACTTCGGGTTGCGGCAAGCTCTTAATATCCTCACTCACCTGTAGCTGTATCCAACGGTGGTCGCTTAGCTCTCCTGCACGGCTTATACTACTATCTTTAGCCATGCAAAACCCCACAAAAGAGGTAAGCCGGGTATAAAAATATTTTTTACTGATAGTCTGATGCTTGATAAACTCCAACGTATCCTCACGGGCAAAGTTAATGGCTTCTTGTTCATAATGATTCAATTCACGGTAGCCCTTACGGTAAAAGTCAATACCACTCCTATACGATTCTTTAAAAAAGAGACTATCACCCACCGCAATGCTATCCCAATGTGCCTGATAGTCCTTGTTTGTTTTGTTATTGAGCCATAGTCCCAAAATCAACAACAGTAGCGATAACACTAATGCAATAGGCAAAAGCTTTTTGATTAAATAATATACAACAACAATTAATTGATTCAACATCTCGAAGCTTTATATATTAAATATATTTATGCGACAAACCAACTTTCATAGCTAAATCATACCACTTTATATCACTCCCATCCATATCAAAAAGTCTAATTCCTAAATAATAAGGTATAGAAGATCTTTCACAATAAAACGACACAAACGTCTTCCAATTCCCCTCATACTTGATAAGATCTCTTTTGGTTCCACTTTCCATAATTACTCAACAATGGAGGCTAACTATGGTATTTTTTCACCCTTCTACCTAGGCGTTAATTGCACTGATAAATCTAAAGCATTTGCGACCAATAAGAGGTTGGAAACTCTTACATCTTCTCCATATTCAATACGTGATATGTAGGGACGTTTTTTTCCGACTGCATCAGCCAATTCTTCCTGACTCATATTAAGTTCTTTTCGACGATTTTTTATGATTTCTCCAAAATTATAAGAGAATGCTTCTTCACGGAATCTCTCCCTACTTACTGAGCCTTCTTTGCCATAGCGCTCTGCCAGTATTTTCTTTGCATTTATCGTTTTCATAAAAGTTATTTTGATCAATTAAATTATAAAGAACACTGACAAATTGCACAACCATAGCATAACAATAAAAATTTGCCCCCCTACCCGATTCAGCGCCTAATCCTCCAAAACTAAAATAGCCTACACTCCTTTTCCTGTAAGAATAACAAAAAAAGTATAGTACAACACTTTAAAATCGAGCATCAAGGACATATTCTCTACATAGATAAGGTCGTACTTGAATCGTTTCAGCATTTTTTCTACCGTATCGGCATAGCCAAATTTAACCATTCCCAGTGAAGTAATGCCCGGACGAATCTTTTGAAGGAAAAAATAGTCGGGCTCCGAGGCCACCATACGGTCGATAAAAAACTGACGCTCAGGACGTGGCCCTACGATGGCCATATCGCCTTTGAGCACATTCCAGAATTGTGGCAACTCATCGATGCGGTACTTGCGCATATAACGGCCATATTTAGTGATACGCTCATCTTCGGGCTTTGCCAACAGAGGTTTTTCTTGTTCGGCAGAGACCACCATAGAGCGAAACTTATACATTATAAAAGGTTTGCCATTTTTACCTATACGTTCTTGTTTATAGATAGGTGAACCTTTGGAATCCATCATTATACGTATAGTGATATAAATAAAAACAGGAATCAATAATACCAAGACCACCGAGGCAATGCTCACATCCATAAGGCGCTTAAGGCGCATCTGGAAAGAAGACATCAGCTCGTGTGAAATCTCCATCATATTACAACCATAAACGGGCTGTAACTTAGCACTACCTATGAGTTTTTCGTACACATCGGGGATGACTTTGATATAAATATTACGACGATAGAGGACATTCAAGATTTTTTGTATCTCCCCTATATCAGCATTTTTCAAGCCTATTACCACCTCTTCTATCTTATATTTTAACAATACCTCATCCAGTTCGTCATAACTACCAAAACAAGTAAAACCATTAACTATCTGCCCCTTAATACGTTTATCACGCATCACTACCCCCATAAAACGGTTTCCCATATGGCGTGGCAAACCGGCAGCTTCTACAACCCCTTGAGCCACATCACCTATTATCAATGTTTTAAAACCTACAACACCGCTCGAAAGATCCAAATGATAGCGGTTAGAGATACGTAAACGCATAAGATAAACCGCCAAGAATTCTAAGGCTGTCAGAACCATAAGAATTAAATAATAATGCTTATAGGTATGTACGGCATCATTGAGTACTACGGTAAAAAAGATGATGAGTGACCCTCCTATGACGGAGATAAAGGTTTGAAAAAATTCTGAAATTCGTGAACGGTGCAACATCCCCTCGTAGAAACCGGAGATATAAAAAATAAAAATCCAGAAAACCGGAATAACCACCAATTCGGTATAAAATTTCCATTCAGAAAAAGGCGAAGGTACCGTATCATATACTACTGCATCGACAAAATAGCGACGATAAAAATAAAATAAGCTCCAGGCCAACAACGACATAAAAAAATCTGCCATCATATACTTTTTTCTCTGTTTTTTCCTCTCCATATCTCTTGGGCTTCTTGGTTAGTGATGCGCCTAGCGCAATAGTAATCTAATTCTATTACACTATAATTTTTTTTTGTACGGTATATATTATTTTATGATTATCCGCGTAAAACTTTCACGGTACCATTATTGCTTAGCATAATGATACTTGACGGGGTAGCACGCTTGTCATCCTGACGAAATTCTACCACATAATCAACTGCAGCTTTAATCTCTTGAGTTATCTCACCAAAACACAAAGGTGTAGTTTCCCCACACTTATTAGCTGATGTACTCACTACCGGGCGCTTAAACTGTTCCAATAAGCGTTGACTAAAAGCTTCGTTCGTAATACGAATACCTACCGACTTATCATTTAAAGAGACATAAGACGAAAGGCCTTTTGACTGCTCGTAAATGATGGTCAAAGGTTTCTCCGACATTTCAATAAGATCATAAGCCAAGTCCGGGGCATCCACCACATAACGGTCCAACTTAGCCAAACTATCCAACATCACTATCAAGCTCTTATCATCGTTACGTTGTTTTATTTGCCTTACGCGCTTTACAGCTTCGTCGTTAGTAGCATCGCAGCCTATCCCCCACACCGTATCTGTTGGATAAAGAATAACACCTCCATTTCTAAGTACTTCCAAGGCTTTTTTTATAGCTTCATGCATTGTTGCTATCTTTATTATATGGTAAATACCACCAAAGATACACAAGATTATTAAGGTAAGAATAAGAAAAGTCAAATTTCAAGCAGAAAACAATAATCACAAATGAAAGCCTTGCTAAAGGAATTGTTTTTAACGAAAAACATATCATACTCCTGTTTCATATTATCCCTTAAGTCTATTTCCCATAATCTTATTATTGTAAAAAGAAGATTATGACACTATAACAGCACATTGAATCATTGAACCATTGAACCATTGAA
>DHQI01000017.1:19436-19832 GCA_002408065.1 Bacteroidales bacterium UBA5342 | reverse complement strand
CTACAGTAGGGTTACCACGTGAATCCAAAATCTCACGTCCTAATACATCAACAATTACTGACATAGTTTTTGTTTATTTATAAGTGAATATTAAAAATGTTCAAATTCATTAATTGGGCATCATTTTATGGTGAAAAACACCCCTTCTTTTTAAGAGCCGCAAAGCTACTAAAAAAACTACAGGGTAGCAATGGAAAAAAGGCCGGAATAGCAGCTATTTTAATGCAACAAAAGATAGGGGGCTGTTCTTGAATAAAAATCATAGTTTTTCGCTACTTTTGCGGCTAATTTTTTAAGTAAAACCAATTATTTATAATAAAATGCCTAAAGTATCTGACCGTGGATTAGCTATGCCGGCATCGCCGATTCGTAAATTGGCGCCATTAGCCGAGCAAA
>DHQI01000017.1:16373-19240 GCA_002408065.1 Bacteroidales bacterium UBA5342 | reverse complement strand
CCATGGGGGTAAAAGTGTACCACCTCAATATAGGACAACCTGATTTGCCGACTCCGCGCGAAGCCATTAAGGCTATCCAGAACTTTGACCGCACCACTTTGGCCTATACGCCCAGCGAAGGAATTTTGTCCTATCGCCAAAAGCTTAAGGAGTATTACCGTAGTTTCAATATCGATGTGGATGTAGAAGACATCATTATTACTACCGGGGGTAGTGAGGCGGTAATGTTTGCTTTTATGTCCTGTGTAGACCCCGGCGATGAAATCATTGTGCCGGAGCCGTCTTATGCCAACTACAATGCTTTTGCAATAGCCTGTGGTGCTGTAATTAAAACCATACCTGCCAGGATCGAAGATGGTTTTGCCCTGCCTCCTATGTCGGAGTTCGAAACGCTAATCACAGACCGTACCCGTGGTATTATGATTTGTAATCCTAATAACCCGACAGGTTATTTGTATTCGCAAGAGGAATTGAACAGCATACGCGACTTGGTCAAAAAACACAACCTTTTCTTGTTTTCAGATGAAGTTTACCGTGAATTTTGTTATACCGGGTCGCCATATATTTCAGCTTTTCATTTGGAAGGCATTACTGATAATGTGATTTTGGTAGACTCCGTTTCCAAGCGTTACAGTGAATGTGGTATTCGTATTGGTGCACTGATTTCCAAGAATGAAGCCGTAAAGAAAAACGTGATGAAGTTTTGTCAGGCGCGTCTTAGTCCGCCACTTATCGGGCAAGTAGCAGCTGAAGCTTCTCTTGATGCCTCTGACCTTTATATGCGTGAATGTTACAATGCCTATATTGATCGTCGTAAGTTTCTTATCGACCGCCTTAACCGCATTGACGGCGTTTACTGTCCCATCCCAATGGGGGCCTTCTATTGTGTTGCTAAATTACCTGTAGATGATGCCGATAAGTTCTGCGCCTGGATGCTCGAAGAGTTTAGACACGAAGGGGCTACTGTTTTTATGGCGCCTATGTCTGGCTTTTATACCGCGCCAAATGTGGGACAAGACGAAGTACGTATAGCTTACGTTCTGGAAAAAGAAGACTTGTCCACCAGTATGGACATTCTTGAATTGGCACTAAAAGAATACAATAAAGATTAAGGTTAAGATTAAGGCTTAGACTAAGAAATCTTTGCCTTAGCCTTAGCCTCAACTCATGAACCTCGAACTCTACATAGCACGCCGTCTGCGAACAGGTGATAAGGACAGCCGCTTGTCCACACCTTCGGTACGCATCGCTACGGTGGGTATAGCTCTGGGCTTGGCAGTGATGATTCTTTCAGTGGCCATTATTACCGGGTTTAGGCAAGAGGTGACTGATAAGGTGACAGGCATTGGTTCACATATCCGCATTTCGAATTTCGACAGTAATAACACCTACGAAAGCAAGCCGGTTTTGAAAGATAGTGCTTTTGTAAAAACCCTTTTTGCTAGCGGCAACATTAGTGCTGTGCAAGCTTATGCTACCAAGCCAGGCATTATTCGCACCAACGAACAGATGCAGGGTATTGTGCTCAAAGGCTATGACGCTTCTTTCGATGCTTCGTTTATTAAAAAAAATCTGGTAGAAGGGCGGGCTGTTAATTTTGCTCAGGAACAACGAACAGATTCTGTACTAATTTCGCAAAGCACAGCTGATGCTTTATTGTTAAGTGTGGGCGATAAGTTCCGGACTTATTTTTTTCAGGATAAAATACGTATTCGGCCATTTGTGGTTGCCGGTATTTTTGATACAGGCCTTTCTGATTTTGATCAGCTTTTTATGCTCTGTGACCTTCGTCAGGTGCAGCGCCTTAACAAATGGGAAGCAAATCAAATAAGTGGCTACGAAGTTAGCATCAAGGATTTTGATCACCTGGAGCAGGTGGCCTACGAAACGTACCTCTTAGCGGCCAATCGTTTGGATGAAAAAGGCTCATCGATGATGACTCGTCACATCAAGGAGCTTTATCCGCAAATATTTGGTTGGCTCGAGGTTATTGATGTTAATGTGTGGATTATTCTATCCTTGATGCTTTTAGTGTCTGGGGTTAATATGATTTCCGGTGTGCTGATACTTATTTTGGAGCGTACACGCACTATAGGTATTCTTAAAGCGATGGGAGACCCGGATTGGAATATCCGCAAAGTGTTTCTTTATCTTTCTGGTTTTATCGTTTTCCGTGGTCTTTTGTGGGGAAATATTATTGGACTTAGCATTGCTCTTATTCAGCATCATTTTAAAATCATACCACTCGATCCTCTTAATTATTATGTAGATACCGTACCGGTTAATCTGGATTTCTTACACCTTCTTATGTTAAACCTTGGTACCTTTGTGGTCATTGTAGCTATGATGTTGATTCCGTCTTTTTTAATCACAAAGATTTCACCGATAAAATCAATACAATTCGACTAAGCAACGGCATTTTTTACTAATTTTGTCCGTCATAGAGTGCAGAATATACTTCTGTAACATATAATTCTGTCGGGAGGACAGAGCTTCATTAAGAAATCTCATTATAAAAGAAAACAAGTTATGCATATTGCAGTAGCAGGAAATATAGGAGCCGGAAAAACGACATTGACACGCCTTTTGGCCAAGCATTATGGTTGGACTCCCCACTTTGAGGAAGTTAACGACAATCCTTATCTTGATGATTTTTACGAAGATATGAAGCGCTGGTCATTTAATCTTCAAATCTTTTTTCTGCGTTCGCGTCTGAGTCAAGTCATGAAAATACGCGAATCGGGTAAAGATGTAATTCAGGATCGTACCATCTTTGAAGATGCCTGCATTTTTGCCCCTAACTTGAAAGATATGGGTTTGATGTCGGCCCGCGATTATGAAAACTACGAAGCTATATTTCAGCAGAT
>DHQI01000017.1:0-16267 GCA_002408065.1 Bacteroidales bacterium UBA5342 | reverse complement strand
ATATTTCAGCAGATGATTTCTTTTGTCAAAGCTCCGGATCTTTTGATTTACCTGAAAGCTTCTGTTCCTACCTTGGTTAATCAAATCCAAAAACGTGGCCGCGAATACGAGTCGTCAATTCGTCTGGATTATCTTAAAAGCCTTAATGAGCGTTACAACGATTGGGCCGAGAACTACACGAGCGGCAAACTCCTTGTGATCGATGTAGACAACATCAATTTCGACGAAAACATTCAAGATCTCAGTAAAGTAATCGATATGATTGACGCACAACTACATGGCCTATTCTAAAATTCACAAAAATCAAAAAAAAACAAATCCCGAATAGCCAATAGCTAACGACTAAAGGCTAATAGCCAATCATGGAGAAGATCAGCATCATAAAAGTAGGAGGAAAAATCCTCGAAGAAGAAAAATCATTGTTGGAATTATTGGATAATTTTGCTTCAATTGATGGCAAAAAAACCCTTGTTCATGGTGGTGGACGTTTGGCAACAACCATTGGCGACAAGCTGGGCATCGAAAGCAAATACGTGGACGGCCGACGCATCACCGATGAAGAAACCTTACAGGTAGTTACGATGGTTTATGGCGGATTAGCCAACAAAACAGTCGTGTCTCAACTGCAAGCTAGAGATTGTAATGCGCTAGGACTTACCGGTGCTGATATGAATGTGATTTTGGCAGAAAAACGTCCGGTCAAAACCATTGATTACGGTTATGTAGGCGATGTGAAAAAAGTAGACGGCATCCGCCTGGCTTCACTTATCAATACAGGCATCGTACCGGTAATGGCACCGCTTACCCACGACAAACAAGGCCATATGCTTAATACCAACGCTGACACTATTGCTGCCGAAACAGCCAAAGGCCTGAGCGCGCATTTTGAAGTGAGCTTGGTGTATTGCTTCGAAAAAGCCGGCGTACTGATGGACGAAAAAGACGACAACAGCGTCATCCCGCACATCACACCACAAAGCTACGAAGAGCTTAAAAACCAAAACATCATCCACAGCGGTATGATTCCGAAACTGGACAATGCTTTCGACGCCCTTAACGCCGGCGTAAAAGAAGTCATCATTACGAATGTGGAGAACATTAATTCGGGAGTGGGAACGGTGATTAGTTTGTAGATTGGGCTTGATTACAAATATTGTGCAGATACATGATTGTTACTAACGTAACGAACTAAAAAAAATCAACTCCCCGGCAGATTCATAAACATTATAGAATACATACCATTGCGTGTGCTTATTTGTTGGAAATATTGCATACCGCATTCCTTTTCCATATCGACGGAAATGTTTTGGTGCCATTTTACTTGGTCTGTAAACCAAAGTAGTCTCTATCTCTTTCACTAAATTCTTAATGTATTTCACCGCACTTTCTTTAAAGCCGAAATATTCTTTATCGTACAGCAGTGAAGTCAATTCTATAAAATAATCTTCCACTTCCGGCACAAATACAACCCTCATATTCTCAATGTTTATTCATCAAACATCTTTTCGATTTCTGGAATCACTCTATCCAGTAACTCATCAGCAGA
Organism: Bacteroidales bacterium UBA5342; assembly: GCA_002408065.1. GTDB lineage: Bacteria > Bacteroidota > Bacteroidia > Bacteroidales > UBA5342 > UBA5342. The sequence goes on along the minus strand of DHQI01000017.1, from coordinate 14,721 downwards.
TATAGCTCTTGCTAAATCCTCATCGGGAGTTAGGTATTCTCTTTTCTGCAAGGTAAAAGTAGCCCCTTGAGCTTGTTTAATAACAACCTCCTCATTTTCTGCCATGTCAAAATATTTTGATACATTATTCTCAAATTCTGATGAGCTAACTATTGTCATTTTTATTTCATTTTTTTATTCTAAGACTACAAATGTACGAATTTATAAATCAAACAAAAGATTACAGATAACAAGATCATCCACAGCGGTATTTTCGAACCCGGGGCGCGACTCGGAGTCGCACTCCGGATTAGAAAAAAACATCTCAAAGTCTCCCTTTCTCTCAGTCTCAAAGTCTCTCCCTCTCCTTTTCCGCCCCGACTTTTTATCCTTCGCCCCTGTTTTCCGCTCCGTTTTTTTGTCCTTTATGGTCATTTTCCACCCCTACTTTTTGTCCTTTTAGTTGATTTTCCGCCCCGACTTATTGTCTTTTCGAAAAATATATCATACATTTGTTGCTCATAATAGGCAGTTTATCAAAATGAAACGAAACATCGACAAACACCTTCTAGACTGGAAGCATCACAAGCGCAAGAAACCATTGCTTTTGCGCGGTGCCAGACAGGTTGGAAAAACCTATGCTGTTCGCGAACTTGGCAAAACATTCGACCATTATCTTGAGATCAATTTCGAACAGCTTGGGGAGGTTGTCGCGTATTTCGATGGCAACTTTGACATCGAACGCATTTGCGAACGCCTTAGCATCACATTCAACACGCCAATCGTAGAAGGCGAAACGCTCATTTTCTTTGATGAAATACAAGCTTGCCCACGCGCCATTCAGTCCTTGCGTTATTTTTACGAAAACAAACGCGAACTGCACGTTATAGCCGCCGGTTCTCTTTTGGAGTTTGCCCTGCAAGAGATTCCCTCTTTCGGCGTAGGGCGCATCAGGTCTATGTTTATGTTTCCGGTATCTTTTGAGGAATATGCCATAGCAGCGGGCGAAGAGCGCCTGTGGAATATTATCAAAAACAACACAACATACGAAGCCATAGACGATGCTTATCATAAAAAAATGCTGGAACATTTCTACCGTTTTATCTTAATAGGCGGAATGCCCGAGGCTATAGACATCTACCTGGAAACCGGTAAGCTTATGGAAGCTATTATGGTACACGACGACATCATTACCACTATGATCACCGATTTTGCAAAATACCGCAAACGCATCCCCGCAGTACGCATGCAAGAGGTCTGTCAAAATGCTTTAAAAATGTCAGGCAAAAAACTGGTTTATACCGAAACAGGCCGGGACATAACGGTAAAACAGGCCAAAAACACCTATGACTTACTAAACAAAGCCGGCTTGTTTACCAACATCACACACAGCAATGGTAATGGTATTCCTCTGGGAGCTGAAAGCAATATCACAAAAGTAAAACCTTTGTTTTTCGATACCGGACTAATGCAACGCATGCTAAAGCTTGACACCACACTAAGCCTTGCTCCGCCAGATTTTGCCTACATCAACAAAGGCAATGTTGCTGAAGTTTTCGTTGGTAATGAAATCCTAAAAAATTGCTCGCCCTATACCTATCCTGAGCTTTTTTATTGGCAAAGAGAAAAAAAAGGAAGCAATGCCGAAGTCGATTACTTACTATCAATCGACGGAGATGTTGTTCCTCTGGAGGTAAAATCGGGCACTAAAGGAGCCATGCAAAGTATGATGTTGTTTCTGAAAGAAAAAAACAAAGCATACGGCATCCGCACCTCTCTGGAAAACTTCTCAGACAAAGGTAGCTACAAAACGATCCCGCTATATGCCGTAGGAAACCTCATCTCATAAGGACATTATACTTACTCAAGAATCAATACTATCTATCGATCTCAGTCTAATGTCTTATTGTCGGTTGTCTTTAAGTCTTTTCATCTCATTCCTTTTTTTTCTATTTCACACCCAAAAATACCTCACTTTTCTGTACTTTTGTGCGCTTAATGATTAAAAAAAATCACCGTGCAGAAAACAAGATACATTTTTGTCACAGGCGGCGTTGCCTCTTCATTAGGCAAAGGGATAATATCCGCCTCTTTAGCAAAATTATTACAAGCTCGTGGCTACAGTGTCACCATCCAAAAATTAGACCCATATATTAATGTTGACCCAGGAACTTTGAACCCTTACGAACATGGCGAATGTTATGTGACAGTGGATGGCGCAGAGACAGATCTTGACTTGGGGCATTACGAACGTTTTCTTGGCGTTCCTACTACTCAGGCTAATAATATTACTACCGGACGTATTTACCAAAATGTGATAGACCAAGAGCGTCGTGGTGATTTCTTGGGAAAAACGGTGCAAATCATTCCTCACGTAACCAATGAGATCAAGCGTAATATTATGCTTTTGGGTGAAACGGGTGAATTTGATTTTGTTATTACCGAGATAGGTGGTACTGTAGGCGATATCGAATCTTTGCCTTATATCGAAACCGTACGTCAGTTGAAGTGGGAACTGGGCAGTAAAGCCTTGGTGATTCACCTGACCTATGTGCCGTATCTGGCATCGTCCGGTGAGCTCAAAACCAAGCCGACTCAGCACTCAGTGAAAAAATTACAGGAAGAAGGTGTACAACCTGATATTTTAGTACTGCGTTCGGAGCATGATTTAGGCGAAGATATTCGTAATAAGGTCGGGCGTTTTTGTAATGTAGATCGTGAATCGGTGATTCAGTCTATTGATGTGAGTACCATCTACGAAGTACCACTGAAGATGCAAGAAGAAGGTCTTGCAGAGGTCGTGTTGAAAAAAATGAAAGTCCTTAAGCACGGATTACCTGAAATGGGCCAATGGAACGATTTCCTTAAGCGCCTAAAAAGTGCTGAAGAAGAGGTTCATATTGGTTTGGTCGGTAAATATGTAGAGCTGGCGGATGCTTACAAATCCATCATAGAATCTTTGATTCATGCAGCAGCTTACAACGATCGTAAACTAGAATTGCATCTAATTCATGCCGAAGGCATTATTGAAGAGAATGTAGCAAAGCAACTCAAAGATATGCAAGGCGTTATTGTAGCACCGGGCTTTGGAGACCGGGGTATCGAAGGCAAGATAACTGCCGTGAAATATGTGCGCGAAAACAATATCCCATTCTTGGGTATCTGTTTGGGAATGCAATGTGCGGTGATAGAATTTGCCCGTAACGTCATTGGCTTAGAAGGGGCTAATACGGCGGAAAACGAAAAAGCAAACACAGCCTATCCGGTAATTGATATGATGGAAGAGCAGAAAAATATTTCTGAAATGGGAGGGACTATGCGTCTGGGAGCTTACGATTGTGAGCTGGTAGAAGGCAGCAAGGTGTTTGACATCTACGGTCAAAAGGAAATTTCAGAGCGTCACCGTCACCGCTACGAGTTTAATGATAAATACAAACAACAGTATATCGATAATGGTATGATTCCTGTTGGTTTTGCACCTAAAACAGGTCTTATAGATGTGGTAGAAATACCAGAGCATCCATGGTTTGTTGGGGTACAATATCACCCAGAATATAGCAGCACTGTTGTGGATCCCCACCCGCTGTTTAAAGCTTTTGTGAAAGCAGCGATAGAAAATTCCAAATCTTAAAAAATGTAAATTCCAAAGTAGGTTTATCGCATATTAACGTCGATTTCCCAACTTTGAGTATCGAACTTTGAACTTAAATCATGGATAGAAATCAAATCACGGGCATTATTCTTATTGGCTTAATAATGGTAGGTTTTTACTACTTTACCCAGCCAAGTGCAGAAGAGATGGCTCAAATGCAGGCGCAACGCGACTCTATTGCCGCATTGCAGCAGGAACAAATGGCTCAGGAAAGAGCTTACCAAGCTACAGCACCTATTGCTACCACCAGCGGACAAGCTGAAGTGGCAGACAGTAATTATTATAGTAGCAAGTATGGTGAGTTTGCTCCTTTTGTTCAAGGAGAAGAGCTGTTTTATACGCTTGAGAACGAAAAAATTAAAGTGATCTTAAGCAATAAAGGGGCTAAAGTTTATTCGGTAGAACTCAAGGAGTATTTAACTTCCGACAAACAACCTCTAGTCCTTTTTGAAGGCGATGAAGCCAGGTTTAATTTCAACTTTTTCTCAAATACTAACCGTCAGATAGCCACTGAAGACCTGTATTATAGCGCTGAAAAAAAAGGTGATAATAACATGAACTTTGTTCTGAACATGGCTGATGGTAAGCAAATGAAAGTGGCTTATAATTTACCAGAAGATAGCTACCAATTAGGTGTTTCTATCGATGGTAAAAAACTCGAGCAATTGATTCCGCGCTCACAAACGGTTCTGGATTTGAACTGGAAACAAGACATTCGTCAAGTGGAGAAAGGTCGCGATTTTGAACAGCGTTATAGTGGACTGTATTATAAATATTACGAAGATGCAGTGGACTTTCTTCGTGGTGGTCAGGATAAAGAGGAGCAGCTTTCTACTAAAGTAAAATGGATTGCTTACAAAGATCAGTTCTTTTCCACAGTGCTGATTGCTGACAAGGCCTTCTCTTCAGCTTATGTGGATCAGAAGAAAAGTGAAGTAGAGGGTTATACGCACTTTATGAGCTCCGATATTGCTATCCCAATCAATGGAGAGGATATTAATTATGCGTTCTATTACGGGCCTAATAAGTACCGCGTGTTGAAAGATGCGGGCATGGGAATGGATCAATTAGTAGATATGGGACGTGGCCCTATTCGTTGGATTAACCAATACCTTGTAGTATGGCTGTTCAATATATTGGAGCGTTTTATCGGCAACTATGGTTTGATTATTCTGTTGCTGACAATCTTTATTAAGGCTATTGTATTCCCGTTCACATACCGCTCATACATTTCAACAGCTAAGATGCGTGTACTGAAACCGGAAATTGATGAAATAAATGAAAAGATTCCGGCCGACAAAGCTATGGAGCGTCAGCAAGCGACGCAGGCACTCTACCGCAAGGCCGGTGTTAATCCACTGGGAGGTTGTTTGCCCATGTTACTGTCAATGCCATTTCTCTTGGCAATGTTCCGTTTCTTCCCGGGCTCTATAGAGCTACGTCAGGAAAGTTTTCTGTGGGCTACGGATTTGGCCAGCTACGATGCTATTATAAGCTGGAAGGCAGAAATTCCATTGTTATCCCGTTTCTATGGTAATCATATCAGTTTATTTACCTTGTTAATGGCCGCAACCAACCTTATTTATACACGCATCAATCAAGAGATGACTGCTAGTACAGCGACGATGCCGGGCATGAAAGGTATGATGTATATGATGCCGATAATGTTTTTGTTTATCTTCAATAACTACTCGGCAGGGTTGAGTTATTACTATTTCATTTCTACCCTGATAACTATTCTACAAACGGTATTGATGCGTCGTTTGGTCGATGAAGATGCTCTACATGCACAGCTTCAGGCTAACAAGAAAAAGCCAAAGCAAAAATCTAAATTCCAACAACGTTTGGAAGATATGCAGAAGCAGCAACAACAAATGGCCAAGCAGCAAGCAAAAAAGAAAAAATAAATAATTCAAAATTCAAAATTCAAAATTCGGTTTCAGCCAGTTTTGAATCTTGAATTTAAAATCTTGAATCAAATCATGGCAGACGATATTTTTAAGAAACTCATAGGACATTGTAAAGAATACGGATACGTATTTCCATCAAGTGATATTTACGACGGATTGGGCGCCGTATACGACTACGGTCAATTGGGCGTGGAATTGAAAAACAACATCAAGCGTTATTGGTGGGAGAGCATGGTATTGCTTCACGAAAATGTAGTGGGTATCGATTCCGCTATCTTTATGCACCCTACCGTATGGAAAGCTTCTGGTCATGTTGACGCATTCAATGATCCGTTAATAGATAATAAAGACTCTAAGAAACGTTACCGTGCTGATGTTTTGATTGAGGATTTGATCCAAAAATATGAAGGTAAGATTGCTAAAGAAGTAACTAAAGCAAAAAAACGCTTTGGCGACAGCTTCGATGAGGAGCAATTCAAAGCCACCAATCCACGTGTACTTTCTAATCAAGGAAAAATTGACGATATCCATGGCAAATTTGTGAAAGCTCTGGATGAAAACGATCTTGCGGGACTAAAAGCTATCATCGAAGACAACAAAGTAGTTTGCCCTATTTCAGGAACATGCAACTGGACCGATGTACGTCAGTTTAATCTAATGTTTTCTACCGAAGTTGGTTCCACTGCTGATGGTGCTCAAAAAATTTATTTGCGTCCTGAAACAGCACAGGGTATTTTCGTCAACTACCTGAACGTACAGAAAACCGGCCGTATGAAAATCCCTTTCGGTATTGCACAGATTGGTAAAGCATTCCGTAACGAGATTGTAGCCCGTCAGTTTATCTTCCGGATGCGTGAGTTTGAGCAAATGGAGATGCAATTCTTCGTTCGTCCTGGTTCTGAAATGGAGTGGTTCGACAAGTGGAAAGAGACCCGTATGAAGTGGCACAAGGCACTTGGTTTCCCAGAAGAAAACTACCGCTTCCATGACCACGACAAGCTGGCTCACTACGCTAATGCTGCCACTGATATCGAATTCAAAATGCCATTTGGTTTTAAAGAAGTAGAAGGTATCCACTCCCGTACAGATTTTGATCTTTCGCAGCACGAAAAATACTGTGGAAAGAAAATTCAGTATTTCGATCCTGAACTGGGTAAAAATTATACACCTTATGTTATTGAGACATCAATTGGTGTAGACCGTATGTTCTTGACCATGATGGCTGGTGCTTACTGTGAGGAAGAATTAGAGAAAAACGGTAAAAAAGATATCCGCGTAGTCTTGAAATTACCCGCCGCCATTGCACCGGTTAAAATGGCCGTGATGCCTTTAGTGAAAAAAGACGGTCTGCCGGACAAAGCCCGTGCTATTATCGACGAGCTTAAATTTGACTTCAACTGTCAGTACGATGAAAAAGACAGCATTGGCAAGCGTTACCGCCGCCAAGATGCTATTGGTACACCTTTCTGTGTGACGGTAGACCACCAAACGTTGGAGGACAACACCGTAACGATACGTCACCGCGACACTATGGCGCAAGAACGCGTAGCTATCGATGATCTTTACACGATATTAAATAAAGGCACCAGCTTACGCGAGTTGTTTAAGAAAATATAATGCCTGACTGAAGGCATAAATGATTAAATGCGTGAATTGTCGAGCCTCGACGATTTGCGCATTTTTTGCCTTTGTGCTTTTATTAAACGAAGCTATAACGCAGAGCAGCGCTAAGAAGACATAAAGTTTCGTAAAGAAATCTTTGCGTATCTTAGCGGAACAACTCTAATATCTATTTAAATGAAAACTCAACTTTTAAGCATACTTCTTTTAGTTTTTAGCACCTTATTATCAGCCCAAAATTACCAAGAGAAAATCCCCGAAAGCTATGCTTACCGTGTAGAGTTGGGACAAACGGTGCCGGATTTTACTTTGGAATTGCCGAACGGCACTAAAACTACGATGCAGGAGCTTCGTGGCAAAGTAGTGATGCTACAATTCACCGCTAGCTGGTGCAGTGTGTGCCGAAAAGAGATGCCCCATATCGAAAATGATATATGGCAAAAACATAGCGGTAATGCCGGTTTTGCCCTTTACGGCATCGATCTGAAAGAAGACAAAGAAACCGTCATCGATTTTCAAAAGAAAACTAAAGTGACTTATCCTCTTGCTTTAGACCTAGATGGCAAAATTTTCTATACCTTTGCTCAAGAGAATGCGGGTATTACACGCAATGTAATAATTAACCGTGAGGGTAAAATCGTTTTTATGACACGTCTTTTCAAGAAAGAAGAATTCGAGAAGATGAAAACGGTGATTGATGAACTTTTGGAAGAATAGAATTTATGATAGACTTACGCCAAACCTTTAAAAGTTTTAATGAAAAAAAAATCCTCATTGTAGGGGATATTATGATAGATGCCTATAACTTTGGTTCTGTGGAGCGTGTATCTCCTGAAGCGCCTGTGCCGGTGCTTAATCTAAGTGAAAAAGATTACCGTTTGGGGGGGGCTGGTAATGTGGCTAAAAATATCAAAGCTCTGGGAGCTACACCTGTGATGTGTAGCGTGATAGGAAATGACGAAAATGCCATAATACTCCGTAGTTTACTGACTAAGAAGAATAGAATATCGGATAAATATATTATCAATGCCGAACGTATCACTACCTCTAAAACCCGAATGATAAGTCATGGTCAACAGCTTTTACGGTTGGATGCAGAAGATGCTACACCGCTGAACGAGAACCTGACGCGTAAATTTGTGCAAGTGGTAAAGGATGCTATAGATGCTGAAAAACCAGATGCAATTATTTTCGAAGATTATGACAAAGGGGTAATCACACCTCTGCTTATCAATGAAATTACTTGGTATGCTCACGAGAATAATATTCTGACAACAGTGGATCCTAAACATCGTAATTTTAGCGATTTCAAAGATGTTACTTTATTTAAACCCAACTTTAAGGAATTTCTTGAAGGCACAGGACTCAGTATTGCTAAAAATGATATTAACCAGACTTTAGCTTTAGCTAAGCAGTACCGAGAAGAAAAAAATATTGATAATATGCTAATTACTTTGTCAGAATATGGTGTTCTTATCGTGAATGAAACGTCAGATTTCCATATACCTGCCGAGAAACGCGACATATCCGATGTTTCAGGAGCGGGAGATACCGTGATTAGTACCATTACTTTATGTATGGCTAGCGGTATGCCTATTAATATAGCCACCCAAATAGCCAATATTGCAGGAGGTCTGGTTTGTGAAAAAATCGGGGTGGTACCTATAGACAAACAACAGTTACTGGCCGAGTGTGAACGTGTTTTAAGCTAAACAAAAGGGACGATTATTACGTTTAAACCTTTTATATTAGATAAAAAAATATTTGACAACAGACATGCTGTAACTTTAAGGACGTAAATCCGTCTTATTTTACCGTTTACGGCGTCTGACATCTTTAAGTCTCTTGTCTTCAAATAAGCATAACATTTTAACTTAATAAAACAATGAAAAACTTTTTCTCCTCGATGCTGGGCTCGCTTGTGGCGCTCTTCATTTATTCTTTTTTGAGTATTTTTCTGGGTATTATCTTTATAGTAATAGCTTCGGCTGGTGCTTCTAAGAGTCAAACCTCTGAAGTCAAATCCAATACCATCCTTGAACTGCGTCTACAAGGTGAGATTGTTGAACGCTTGTCCGACGATGATGAAATGTTGGCGAATTTTTCTTTCCCGGGACAGGATGACCGCATCAATACTCAGGCTTTGAACAATATTCTGAAGGCTATTGATAACGCAGCGACAGATGATAATATTAAAGGTATTTATTTATGTGCCGATATGTTTTCAGCCGGCTTTACAACTTCTAAAGAGATTCGTGATGCTCTTCTTGAGTTTAAAGAGAGTGGTAAATTTATTGTTGCTTATGCCGATAATTATAGCCAAAAAGGTTATTATATAGCTTCTGCAGCTGACAAAGTTTACCTCAATCCAATGGGTATGCTTGACCTCCACGGTTTAGCTTCGCAAACGATGTATGTAAAAAACACCTTGGAAAAAGTAGGTGTAGAAATGGTTGTGGTTAAGCACGGTAAATACAAATCTGCCGTTGAGCCTTTTATGACAGATAAAATGAGCGATGCCAGCCGTGAACAAACCACTGTATTATTAGATGATCTTTGGCGTCTTTATTGTGAAGAGGTGGGCGCATCACGTGGCTTAAGCCATGAAATGATAAACGCTTATGCAGACAAGATGATGGGCTTACAGAAAACAGAACTGACGGTTAATTATAAATTAGTAGATGGTCTTAAGTATTACGACGAGATGTTAGAAGAGCTTAAGGTCCTTTCGGGTCGTGAAGATAAAAAAACAAGACGTATCCTGACAACTAAATATGCTAAGAGTATTGTGAAAAAAGATAAGCCGGAAAATAAAATTGCGATTATATATGCCGTTGGCGCTATCGATGGAGGAGGTAATGAAGGTATTAACTCTAAAAAACTCTCAGCAGACATCCGCAAAGCCCGAGAGGACGATGACATCAAAGCTATTGTGCTGCGAGTAAACAGCCCGGGTGGTTCAGCTTATGGTAGTGAACAGATATGGCGCGAGGTAATGTTAGCAAAAGAAGGTAAACCACTCATCGTATCGATGGGTGATGTGGCTGCATCCGGTGGCTATTATATCGCGTGTGCAGCGCATAGCATCGTGGCACAACCAAGCACTATTACGGGTTCTATTGGTATCTTTGGAGCCTTCCCTAACATTAGCAAGCTGGACGAAAAACTGGGTTTAACATTTGATGGTGTTCAAACTAACAAAATGGCTGATTTTCTTAACCCTAACCGTCCTGTAACAGCCGAGGAAAAGCAAATGCTCCAAGCTTACATTGAGCGAGGTTACGATAGTTTTATTGGTCGTTGTGCTGATGGACGTATGATGAGCAAAGACGAGATTGACAAAATAGGTCAGGGCCGCGTATGGACTGGTGAAGATGCCAAAGAAATTGGACTAGTCGATAAGCTGGGTAGTTTGGATGACGCCATTGCTTTAGCTGCTGAAATGTCCGGACTGGAGGAGTACGATGTGCAGGAATTGCCGATACCTAAATCTTTTTTCGAAACACTGATTGAAAATCTTAACGGGCAGGTAAAAACAACCCTGATGAAAGTACGCTACGGCGAAGCTTATCGCTTATATGAATATGCAGAACGCATTAAAGGAATGCAGGGGGTACAAGCACGTATGGCATTCGATTTGGAGATATACTAAAAAAAGGCAAGGTTATTAGCTTACAAGGTAGCAAGCTAATGCCCGACAGCAATTTTTACATTTTTAACTTTTCATTTTACTAATGGAACTCATAGATAAAATACAGGAAGCAATACAAAGCTATCCACAAATAGATGCTGCTAGCGTGGCAGAGAAAACAGCAAAGATAGTAGATAAGTCGTCTGAAAATGCTGTTCAAGATGTTTACAAGCTACTTTTGAGCTGCTTAGACCTTACTACCTTGAGCGTAACAGATACTGAGGAGAAAGTAGCAGGAATGGCTCAGAAAGTAAATAATTTCAAGTCAAAATATCCAGAACTACCTAATGTAGGTGCTATCTGCGTTTACCCGGCAATGGTGGCTGCCGTGCGCGAAAATCTCAAAGCTTCGGGGGTGGATATTGCATCGGTCACAGGAGGTTTCCCTGCCTCTCAAACATTTATTGAGGTAAAAGTGGCAGAGACTTCATTGGCAGTACTCGATGGTGCTGATGAACTAGATATGGTGCTAGGAGTCGGCGAATTTCTAAGTGGTAATTATGAAAAGGTTTTCGAAGATATCTCTGAGATAAAAGCCGCCTGTGGTGCCTCTAAGTTGAAAGTTATTCTTGAAACCGGAGCTTTGGTCAAGCCGGAAAGTATATATATTGCTTCAATCTTGGCCTTGGAAGCTGGTGCTGACTTTATTAAAACCTCAACAGGTAAGGAGGTTACGGCCGCCACTGTTGAGGCGGCTTATGTTATGACTCTGGCCATTAAAGCTTTTGAAGAAAAATCTGGAAGAAAAGTAGGTTTTAAACCAGCCGGTGGTATTTCTAATACTGAAGAGGCTTTAAAATATTATACGATTGTTAAAGAAAACCTCGGAGAAGCCTGGCTGAACAATGGCTTGTTTCGCATAGGTGCCAGTCGTCTGGCTAATGATTTGATGAAATCACTTGGTGAAGAAGCCTATTTTTAAATTTATGTACAAACGTTGAAGGTTTAAAACTAGAACTTGTAGTATAAACCTCCAACGTTTTTTGAATTTATTTAACTTCATAACTTATTACTAACCTCACAAACAGATGGGCACACCAAAAGTCAAACTCGTTATTACTGACCTTGATGGCACCTTGCTGAATGGTGATGAGAAAGTACCCTCTTTATTTTTCAAGCAAATAGATCAGCTCACAGAGCATGGTTTAATAGTGGTTATAGCCAGTGGCCGTCAGTATTTTAACATTAAAAATCTTTTTGCGAACCATGCGTCGAAGCTACACTTTATAGGTGACAACGGCGCTCTTGGTTATTTTCAGGATGAGCAGTTTCACGCCACCTTTCTTCCATGGAAAAAAGCGTTTGAGTTGGTAGAAAAGGGTAAGAAGATTCCGGAGGTGGTGCCTTTGATTTCAGCCTCACAGAATACTTTTTTTGAAAGGGGAAGCGAGGAAACCGTGACGTTTATTCGTCAGTTTTACCGCCAATGTGTAATAGTAGATAAGTTTGTAGATATAGAAACTAAGCACGAGATCCCCCTTAAAGTGGCGTTTTATGACCTTATAGGTGTTAAAGAAAATAGTTTGAAACACTTCAATGATGATATTCCCGGTGTGATAGCGACTCAATCTAATGTTCATTGGTTGGATATAGCGCCCGCAGATACCAATAAAGGTGCAGCACTCAAAGTTTTGCAGGAGAAATACGCCATTCTACCTGATGAAACGCTTTGCTTTGGTGATTATCATAACGATATAGAGATGCTCAACGCATCAAAGTATAGTTTTGCAGTAGCAGAAGCACAAGATGCGGTGAAAGAGGTGGCTCATTACTGTTGTAAATCAAACAAAGAAGAAGGGGTAATAGAAGTGTTACAGGATTTGCTGGACAATAATATGGACACGGAAGTACTGGAAAAATACAAGATGAAATGAATGGGGTAACTATATACCCAAGTAAAACGACCGGCATATGCCGGTCGTTTTTGCTTTTATATTATGACTATTTTTTAACGTGCTTGTAATTTGTCTTTGTATTTAAGGAGCTGTTTCTTTACAGCGTCCAGCGATAGGTCAACAGCCTCTTCGAAGGTGTCGGCTGATTTTTTGGCAAATAACTCGCTACCTTTTACACTAAAAATAATTTCAACTTCTTTGTTGTTATTAGTCTCTGGTTTTGTGAGTTTCATTATGACATTGGCCGAAACTACTTCGTCGTGTTTCGCAATGGCTTTAGACACTTTTTTGGTGGTGAATTCCTCCAATTTCTCTGAAATGGAAAAATGAACAGTTTTGATTGTTACATCCATAGTCGTTGTGTTTGTTTCGTTTGTAAATCAGTTCTTATCTCTCTGAAACAGCTTCTGTAATATGCACATTTAGCTGTTTTTCTCTCTCGGGTGTGCTTTTTGATATGATTCGCGCAGCTGCTCAAAAGTACTGTGGGTATAAACCTGTGTAGATGCCAGGCTAGAATGCCCCAGCAATTCACGTAGTATTTCAATATCGGCTCCTTCGTTTAGGAGCAGAGTAGCATAGGAGTGGCGTAAGACGTGTGGACTACGCTTTTCGATAGTAGAAACGTCTCCTATACGTTCTTTTACTAATAGATAAACAAACTTATCGTAAATTGGTTTACCCCGGTTGGTCAAAAAAAGGACATCGGGGGCATCAGGGTATTCTTTATTACGCTTCTCCTGATAGTATTTGGTTTTGTCCAGCAGTTTGCGATAGGCTGGTATTATGCGTTCTTTATGGCGCTTTCCAAGCACTTTTATGACCCCGTTTGAGTAGTCGATATCGCTGTCTTTCAAGCCTACCAGCTCAGCACGACGAACGCCAAGACCTATAAACATTTCCAGTATGAGATCATCGCGCAATGATTGAAAATCATCTGCGGAATCTTCTTGTTCAAATAAATTATTGATTTCATCTTTTTTTAAAAAAGAGGGAAGACGCTTGGCCTTTTTAGGTAATACGATGCCTTGAGCCGGATTTGTTTTTATAACATCATGTTTGATGTTGTACTTAAAAAAAGAGTTGACAGATGATATCTTGCGGGCAATGCTATTGGGATTAACCTTTGAACTCATCATTGATAAGATCCAACGGCGCACATCGGATTGATCCAGATTTTTGAGCACAAAACGACCTGCGTCAGTTGTGATAAAATCCTTGAACTGATGCAGGTCGTGCGTATATGCTGTTAGCGTATGTGGAGATACGCCCTTTTCGTATTGAAGGTATTTCAGATAATTATCGATGTATTTCATGACTCTCGTTTACCACAACGAAGTTATGGAAAACAAGTGACTATATCAATACACGCCGATAATTAATCTTCAGCTTCGCGCAATTTTTGTACGTAGATAGCTTTAATTTTTTGATCTCTTAAAGCTACAGATTGCTTAGTATAAGCCTGACGAGAACGAACTTCTTTCATTACACCAGTCTTTTCGAATTTACGCTTAAATTGCTTCAGTGAACGCTCAATGTTCTGACCTTCTTTTACAGGTACGATTATCATATTCTTAGTTTTAAAATAATATTTATTTTCAAAAGGGCTGCAAAAATACTGCCTTTATTATAAAGCTGCAAGCTTTCTTTGATTAATTTGAATAATTTCTTAATGTTTTATTTGATTTTATGAAAAATCTATTACTTTTGCAGCGTCTTTAGAAAAAGGGACAACATAATGCGAGAATAGCTTCCCGATGATTATCGAGAGTAGAGCACAACCTTACCCCAAGAATTGAATATACCAAAGCTTGGCAAGAGGAAGTGAGAATCATTTAAAATATTCAAGCAAAACAAACGCGAGAATAGCTCAGTGGTAGAGCACAACCTTGCCCCAAGAATTGAACAAACCCAATCTTGGCAAGAGGAAGTGAAAATCACTTGAAACATTTAAGCAAAACAAACGCGAGAATA
>DHQI01000021.1:17572-25212 GCA_002408065.1 Bacteroidales bacterium UBA5342 | reverse complement strand
CAAAAAATCTAGCAGAAAAAAAATGCTGCCTACGCGCTCTTATTTTTACTCACGATTGTTAATTTTAATGGTGTTCGTGATACGCTTCGCTTAATTCTTAACGCCCTGCGTATTACTGCTACTCCAGACTAAAAAACAATTCACTCCTACACACGCCCGCCTTTTCTGCATAGCCTACGCACCTTTATCCTCGTTTAGGAGCAGCGCCCCTATAACCCTGCTCTTAGATCGTCCAAACAATTATTTGACCGCAATTTTACACTTAGCACTTTGAAGCCACGTGGAAGAAAAGGTCACTTCTAACTGTCCAGTTTCTCCTGTAGCTTGGATGTAGGCGATCATTTTTCCTTTGTACACCCGTTGTTTGTTATCACGATAGTTGCCCATATCAAGGGTATTTCCTGCTTCCAGTCCCAATATCTTGGCGGGGCCACTTACTTCACAAGTAATTTCATCATCGGATAATACTACCGGTAATCCATCTTCATCCACGATATTGATTTCTATCTGTACTAATCCTTTATCTCTAAGTATTTCTTCTTTATCAGCCTTAAGAACAATGGTTGCAGGACGCTTAGTTGTTTGAATCAGTGAACGACATATTTCATTATCTTCCTCATCTAAGGCCAAAACTTCAAGTCGGCCTGCCTGATAAGGCAATTCCCATAAGAAGTAACCTTTTTCCTTATCGTAAGGCAAGACCTCGCCCACTTGCTGGCCATTGAGCATTAGTTTGGCTTTCGCCGAATTGGTATAGGCCAAGGCTCTGATCATTTCACCCTCTGTATAATTCCACACGGGCCAAGCTTTTCTGGTAATTTGACGATCTCCTTCACTCAGCGCCACAGTCCCCAGGTAAGCTACCGGCTCTTCGCTCCATAGCGCACGTCTGAATTCACCACGTGGTTTTACAAAACCAGCATAGTTAAGCAAACCACCTGCGCCACCCCGCGAAGGCCACTTGCCTGACTCACCGAGATAGTCGATACCCGTCCATAAAAACTGACCCGAGATATAGTCATTATCTTGTACCGCATTCCAAGAGGCCATTGAGTGCCCCGTTTCACTTCCATAAATAACACGTTCAGGATATGACTTATGATCCATAGCATAACGGCTCTCTGTATAGTTATAGCCACAAATGTCCAGTGCTCCGGGATAATCGGTATGATTAGACATTACCACACCAGCCAAAGCTCCCGTGACTGGGCGTGAGGTGTCGTGCTTGCGTACTTCGGCCGATAATCGAATGGCTATTTCGCCAAGACGATCGGCATGTGGAGCCTCAGGTAAGTATTTACCATAGACCTTTTGCTTTATTTTTTGAGTGGCTAACACAGGGTGTGAATAAGGGTCGTTGGGGTAGTCTACCTCATTGCCTATGCTCCACATAATGATGGAAGGGTGGTTGCGATCACGACGCACCATATCAGCGGCATCGCGGCTGCTCCATTCTTCGAAGAAATCATAGGATCCTTCATAGCCGGGGGTTCCTTTGTTCCAACCTGTGAGCCATTTGCGCTTAGCAAACTCCCATTCATCAAAAGCCTCATCTTTGACCAAGAGTCCAATTTCATCACAGATCTCGTACACATCGGGTGCTTGTGGGTTGTGACTCATGCGCAAGGCATTACAGCCTAAGTCTTTTAGAATTTTCAGACGACGTTCCCATACCTCACGAGGTACTGCGCTACCCAGGCAACCAGCATCGTGATGGATACACACGCCTTTGAGCTTCATATTTTCGCCATTGAGGTAAAAACCAGTGTTGGCATCGAAACGGATGCTGCGGATACCTACTTTTGTTAATGTTTGATCGATGGTTTTATCGCCATCTTGCAGGGTTGTTTGCAAAGTGTAGAGGTAAGGATGGTCCAAATCCCAAAGCAGAGGATTTTTTATTTTGAGTAAGGCCTTGGCCTCCTGCACATCACCTGCAGCTACAGCAACGGACACTCTAGTATCAGAAATCATATTTCCTTCAGCATCTGACAAAGCATTATGCAAGGATAGGTTTTGGGCTTGTTCACTCTCATTCTTCACATCCATTTTGACCGCAACAGTGGCTTTCTTATCACTCACCTCAGGCGTGGTGTAACGTACCCCCCAAAGGTCGAAATGCACTTGTCCTGATGTGACCAGATAAACATCGCGATAAATACCAGAGCCCGTGTACCAACGGGAGTCGGCCTGACGACTGTGATCGACCTTTACAGCCACCACATTATTCTCTGAACGGGTGATATAAGGCGTGATATCGTAGCAAAAAGAGATGTAGCCATTAGGACGCTGACCTACAAGCTGTCCATTGACATACACCTCACTACGGTTGTATACACCCTCGAAATAAAGGTAAGCCTTTTCGTCTGCGGCAAGGGTAGAAAAATCTAAAGCTTTACGGTACCAGCCAATACCACCAGGCAAATAACCGGTACAACTCGAAAGTGTAGGGCTCAGCTGCGCCTCAATGCTCCAATCGTGGCGTAAATCTAACTCACGCCAATTATCCAAATCAGCATCAGCAAGCTGAGCATCCTGAGGATTGTCTAAAGTAAAATGCCAATTATCGTTGAGCAATTGGCTTTCGCCAAAAGAGACTTGAGCGTAGCTTGAAAGTATATAGACAGAAATACCTACAAGGATTAGTACTCTTCTGAGATCTGTGAGGGCCTTTTTCATTACTTAAATTGCTTAGATTTAATCATTGCTTAATTTACATTTGCAAGATTAAGCAATCACCCCTCATTTGTCTGTCAGAAATCATTCATTTTATATGGAATTCCAATCTTGGTAATCAATTGGTGGGTATACAATAGTTTGTAGTAAATAAAGCGCTAAGTTACATATCCAATTATAAAACAACAAAAGTGTCTAAAGCCAACCTGACAGTGGCAAAGTAAACTAAAGTATATAAAGTGTCTATAGTGAATTTAACTATTTACACTTCGACTGCGCTCTGTGCTCAAAGTGCATGAAGCGTTGCGTTCAGCCTAGTCAAAGTGTTAAATTGTCACAGCAACATTATTTTATTAAACAACATAAAGACAAAATACTAAGCAAAAACGATAGTCTATTTTTGAAAAAGAGTATAACCAAAGGATAGTTCATAGAAAACGTATCTGCTATCAAATGCCATGGGATTAAATAAATTATCAATCTTACCGCAAGTAAAATCAACCGTATATTTTTGATTGTAACTATATCCTAAACCAACTCGCGGAGAAAACAACGTGTTTATTTTATAAGGATAGAAACCGGGGTAAAAAACACTAGAATTAAGACCAATGTGTGCTGCATAAGAAATGCTCAATCGTAAACGAGAACAATCATTGAGGAACATATAATACTTTAATCCCACAGGTACTTCTATGGCCTTAAAATCTATCTTTACGTCATCATTAGGCAAGGTATTCATACTCACATAGGAATGATAACCAGGTTCTATAGCTATGGACCATTTATTACTTTTAAAAGGTAAAACAAACTCAAACTCAAAAGCATAATTAAGATTGATTTTCGTCTCAAATTCAGCATCTTGAGCATTTGAAGCATAACGAGACGACTCTGCATAAGAATGACGTATACCAGGCTTTATTGCAATACGAAATTTACCTTTTTTCTTGACAACAACAGGGTTGACATAATCAACCGTATGACATCTGTTGTATTTTAAGAACACAGCTTCTAATTCTCGTTTGGAATAATTTAACTGAGATAACTCCGGGATGCTAATATCACTACATGTGATACAATTACTCAGCTGTCCCACAAAAGATCTATTAACCTTTACCGTCTGAGAAGGGGTAAGATACTCCTTACAATACAATTGTTCAGGATGACTACCTTCTAAACTGTAAAAGAACATCATCGCACCATCATAGGTATATACATACAAAGAGGCCTCGCCCAACACCAGTGGTTTTAGAAAAACAGTTTTACTTTCATACAACGGTTTACCATCCGAAGGACCTTCATCAATATCAAACTCCGAAGCATCCACATCCACATCGTACCTTATATATATATAATCATCATAAAACCCAAACTCCTGAATACTATCAATGCTAGCTGTAAACTCTTCACCTTCGCTCTGAAGTTTATAAGAAAACTGTGTCGGACTGTTTCTACTGTTGGTATTTTTAATAAAGCATTCAACTTTCTCGTGCTTCTCGTTAATGTAATAGGCTGGTTCAAAACGTATCTGTCCTGAAACAAACAAAAAATTTAACAAACAAAGAGAAGCGGTAATAAATTTGATCATTAATTTTAGAGATTTGGTATTAATAAAAAAGACACCAGAGTAGAGATTCTTCGCTATAACTTTTTATTACTGAGGGCAAACTATTAAGATCTATAAAACTTTACTTCTCCCAACTATCCGTTCTAAAAGGATAAGTTGGCAACTCTGCACCATTTACTAAATTAACTACTGGTTTTCCAGCAAAAGCATAACGAATGTACTTAGGATTTTTCACTTCGGGAGAACTTAAAACTACACATTCACCTTCTATTTTGGCTTGTGCCTTGACCCAGTTGGCAGACTCATCAGCAATCCAAAATCCTGAAGGTTTTTTGTTGTTCGTTGTTTTCAAACCTTGCGAATGGTCGAAATGGACATACATCTTGTCATCTTTGATCTCAACATTTTTAAAAACAGGACCTGAAGCAGCTACATCCATATCAAGGGTATTTTTGGCAGCGAGTAAAGCACCCCGCTGCCCAATGGGTAACTTATCAAGGGGGTGAATGTTTTTTGCATCTCCTAAATCGATGGTATTAATCACCGAAACGAAGGGCAAATTCTGAGCCGCCATTTGCGATTCACGCATCCAGGCCCAAGAAGGCTCGGTAGGACTTTCAATATCGATTTCTTTCTTTGTCTCAGGACCTTTTCCATAGCCCGGCAGCATCACTACCATAAAGTACATCTCGTCATCTTGCCATTGCTCACGGTAGTTAAGCATCCATTTTTGAAGTACTTCTTCATAATCTTTTGATCCGCATACACGGTGAAACCAATCTTTGGCTTCAACCTCAGGGAGTCCTTGCATATAGCGTGTATTGCGCTCTCCCTGATACCACAATAGCCCACGGCAAGCATATGGTATGAGTGGATGCATCATCGCATTATAAATAATATTAGAATGGCGCCGCAAGAAAATGTTCTCATTATTCGTCCAGTCATCAGGACGCTGCGCCAGTTCTTCTATCTTCTTAAGGCGAGCAGTGTCAGCATCCATCTCAGCCATAATCGTATCGAAGTGAGGCAGCTCTTCGCGCATAGATTTTGGCATCCACGCCTCAATAGATGAGCTCCCCCATGCGGCCTGAATGATACCTACTGGCACGTCGGCCAAGTTTTGCAAAAAATAGGCATAAGAAAAAGCCACAGCGCTGACCGGGTTTTCTTTTTTCCACTGTCCCACTACATTATCTTGCTCCTCAAGAGCCACTAAGTTTTTGACATAAAAACTACGAATATTCTGAGCCAAAGGCTTTAAACCTCTGATATCAGTAACGCCGGAAGCTCCCATAAACATATTGGACTGGCCGGAGCAAATCCATACCTCACCCACCACAACATCTTTTAGGACAATTTCTTCCTTACCGGAAATGCGCATCTCACGTCCTGTATTTGTAGCCGCCATAGGGTCTAATGTCACCTGCCAACGACCTTGCTTATCGACTTTTGTCGTTTTCTCTTGTCCGGCAAAACTGACGGTAATCTTTTCTTTTGGCGCACTCTGCCCCCAAACTGGCACCGGTTTTTCACGTTGTAAGACCATATGGTCTGTAAAGATATTGGATGGTTTTAGGTTTTGGCCGCAAGCCATAGTGCTGCTAATGAGCAACAGTAATAATAGTTTTAGTGAAATTGAAGTTTTGTACATTGTTGTTATTTTTATTCTAATATTCTTATTTTACGATTATACGGTAGTTTGCAGGTAAACTTATTAGCACAGAAAATTGAACTCTAAAATTCTATTTTTTCTCCACGAATTACACGAATTACACGAATTTGATTGAGCAGCTTCGCTGAGTTTAATTTCACGAATTTTAAGAGGAAAAGGTGAGACCTTCTCTTCTTAAAAGCTCACTATCAGCCTATATCTGTATTATTTAAGGATCCACATGCAAACAAGCGCACAATCATATTTTATTTCTTAGCCTTTACCGGAATCAAATCATTAGGCATTTGATAAGGCTCATCACCTAAAGGTCTTGCATTTTCGCCACGGCCGGTATAGTCGCCAATATCCTTTTTAGCCCAATCCAAAAGTTCGCTTAGCTGCGCTACTATTTCTGGATGTTCGACAGCCACATTGGTCGTTTCTGCAATATCTTTATCCAGATCATACAATGTATATTCTGTAAACAGCACCCTGTCTTTTGGCGCTACGTGTATCGGCCATTTGGTATAGTTGATAATTTTTGATTCCGGGTGATGAGGTAGGTGCAGTTTCCATTTGCCCAAGCGCACCGCTCTCAACTCCTTATGCTGATAATAAAAATAAGGACGCTCCAAATGCTCTTTCTCAGTAGTCAAAATCTCAGAAATATCCAGTCCGTCAATAACCCGATCTGTAGGCACCTCAGCACCAGCCCAGCGGGCAATCGTAGGTAGCATATCAATGGTTGCACAGACCTGATCGCTGCTAGTCCCGGCTGGAATTTTACCTGGAGCACGCACAATAAAAGGCACACGTAAGCCGCCTTCCCAAGCCGAAGTCTTAGCTCCACGCAGTGGTTCACAGTGTCCGGCGTGATCTTTCTTTATCCACCAAGGACCATTATCACTGGTAAAGATGACATAGGTTTTATCATCCAGTCCGCTCTCTTTCAATTTATCCATCAGACGACCAACATTGTAGTCGATTTCCTCTATCACATCACCGTAAAAACCGCCAGCTGACTTTCCTTTAAAGTCTTCTGAAACGGCTAATTTGACGTGAGGCATGGTATGCGCCAAATAGAGAAAGAAGGGTTGCTCTTTGTTTTCTTCGATAAAATTGATGGCTTCATCAGTATAGCGACGGGTCAGTGTTGACATATCAGCATTGCGCTCTACAAGCTCTTTGTTACGAATAAGATGCACGCGATTATCATTACTTGTAGGCGTCACAAACGAATAATCGAAACCTTGGTTATAAGGCAATAGTTCGGGATTAAATTTTTCAGGATTATGCCCCGCCAAGTCCCATTTTCCTAACATACAAGTGGTATAACCTGCAGGTTTGAGTACCTCGGCAATCGTTACTTCACTCAGCGACAACTTAGGATGTGGCGGCTCACCATTATCATTACGGGCATTGCGCAGAGGGTAGCATCCGGTCATCAATGCGGCTCGTGAGGGACCACAAACCGTTTGGGCATAAAAACTGGTGAGCTTCATCCCTTCATCAGCCATTTGGTCTATGTTGGGCGTTTTGATATTGGGCGAACCAAAACATCCAAGATCCTGATAACCTTGATCATCAGTAAAGATGATTACAAAGTTGGGGTTTTGTTCCTGCTGCTTGCTACAAGCTAAGCTGAGTAGTACAAGAAGTAATACGGTACAATTATTTATAATTTTCATTTTTCTTTATTACTGATATTCAACAGTTAAAATTTTCTTTGTTTAGGGGCTTTAACACCGC
>DHQI01000021.1:0-17302 GCA_002408065.1 Bacteroidales bacterium UBA5342 | reverse complement strand
GCAAAAAATCTAGCAGAAAAAATGCTGCCATGCGCTCTCTTGGATTTCTTAACGCCCTATGTATTACGGCTACTTCGGGCTAAAAACCAATTCACCCCACCATACGCCCGCCTTTTCTGCTAAGCCAACGCTCCTGTTCTTCGTTTAGGAGCTGCGCCCCCATACTCCTGCTTTTAAATCTTTACTTCATAATTAAATATTGCTATAATACTACCACTTTAGTTATTAAAATCACTTTACACCCCCTCCTTTATCTGACCTAACGTTACTCCAAAAACTTTCTGAGCAAGCGGGTTAAGTTCTTCCTCTGTGCCGTGAAGGTGAATGGTTTTCTGGACGTGTTGCATTGTTTCACCCGGCGCTAAAGCTGCTGCTGGTGAGGACGATTCTATTTCGTAAAAAGGCCCCATAGGCGCGACACCCGGCGCTGGTGGCCCATCATTGTAAGCATTAATGACATCACCGCTATAAGGTTCTTCTTGAAATTCCCACATAGAATTGACATAGCCATGTGGTGCTGGCTGTACACTATATTTCACGATGGTCAATACTTTTCCGTCAGCATCATAACTGCCTGCCACGCCAAGCGAACGTTTATCGTTCACCCCTATTTTGCTGCGGTAAGTACCGTCACCTTTCAGGAATAAAACATCTTCTCCCACGCTTAAATACTCTGCCGGCACTTTGCCAAAATAGGTATCGTTAACTTTTGCGCCAAGTTCTTCTTCCGCTCCTTCTTTGAAGGGGATAACAATCGTGGTTGCAGGCGATGGATTGTACATTCCTAAAAGCCAAATGGAAGGCAAGCCGCCCTCTGGGGTCCAGGCTTGTTCTCCTGTATTTGTTAAGCGGTTATCTGTTTGGTAAGCTACAAAACGGATACCCTCTGACAGTTCTGCATCTATTATACGCTCAACAACTGTTCTATCCAGTAATTTTACGGTACGTTTAATACCCATTTCGAATACTGTACCGCTATAGTTTTCCAAAGTAGCCTGACGGCCAAAAGTAGCCGATGAAGTCGTACTTTTAAGCAAATCAAAAGGCTCAGTATCTATTACTGCCGGCGTTTTCCAGTCGTCGAATACAAACTCATCGCCGGGTTTAAAGTATAGCGCATATTGTCCCCCTTCTGGGCCTAACCAAAAGCGCTCTTCGCCCCCGAAAATGTAAATATGTTCTTCTAATTTCCCCTTTTTCTCTTCATCAGACAGGAAGCCTTTCTCAATAACGGGACGGTTGATCCAACCAAAAGTGGGGCCGTATTTTTTGTCGTAAGTACTGGTCATTACGCGCCCCTGATAGGCAGGCACCACGACCACTGCCGCATCGCCGTCTGATAAGGTGATGGCATTGGTATGCTGGTTTAGAAACGCTTGATCAGAAGCAAAGGCTCCGGGGGCTTGTTGCTTTGAAGTGCAAGCTGCGAGTAGCAACAAAGCGCTGAGTAGGGTTAGTGTTTTCATAATGTATCATTTTTTGCGAAGTCGCTAAATTACAAAGCTTTTTGATGTTTGATAGCAACTATGTATATGTAATATTTTTTTTCATTAATCAGCATCGCTTATTCCCATACAATATCGTAGCGATGAAGGAATGGGAGGGATCCTTTATTACTTCTAATTTCAAGACCCCAATTAATAGGTTTTGCCTCTTTCGTTTCTACAAAGTTCTCTGGTCTGTAGGCTCCTGCTGCTACGGGACCATCTATTTTATACAGTTTTTGGTCAAAGTTAAGTCCGTCAGCAGCGTACAATACTGAGCGCGTAATATCTGCCGGGCCTGTGCCATCTATCATCGCTGCCACACCATCTCCCTGAGGCCATACAAGCACTGCATGGTTCCCTTTTATAATAGGATTCCCTTCGTACTTTACATAAGGTCCTTGTGGCTTATCGGCTATGGCCACACCCATCTTAGTGTAGTGCGGTGTTTCTCCCACTTTACGGCCCTTATAGTAGAAAAAATATTTCCCTTCTCGGGCTACCAAACAAGCATCATCAATTAAATAGCTATCAAAAGCTTCAGGATCTTTGCTATTACCGAGTATAGGATTATTTCCTAACTTCTCCCAAGGTCCGTTAGGGGAGTTTGCAACGGCTATTCCAATTTTAGAATCCGGCTGAAAGCCTTTGCCGTAGTTTGTAGATACACCAGAATAGAATAGCCAATAGCGCCCTTCGGCAACTAAGATATTTGGCGTAAAAACACTACCAAATTCCCAAGAACCAGCTTCGCCTTTGCCAAGGGCCATCCCCTGCTCCGTCCAATCAAGACCATCCGGAGAAGTAGCATACCATACCGTAGCATCGTAACCCGTTTTTTGAGGTCCTTTAGAGTACCACACATAGTATAAATCACCCACCCTGATGATATCACTGGGGTCACGGCGCATGACACCTTTTTCTTGTCCGATACCGGAAACAGCAGAGTAGTTGACCGCTATGGTCTTTATTCCGGACTTCGTTTCTTCAATATTATTCTTTAGAAAAGCAGTAATATACTTTCCCAAGGCCTGATATCCATCCGGATGGTAATGCACATCGTCGTCTCCTTTGCCATATTTTGCATGAATCCCTACAGAATGGTGATTAATGTCATTGACTTTGATGCCATTTTCCTTCATTACCTGTTTTGCAATATTATTGTATTTTCTAGGGTCTGATGAAAAACGGCCCGGCTCACTTTGAGGCACATAAGAAGTGGTCACAAAGATGAGTTCAGCATCGGATTTTTCTTTCAAAATTTTCACGATGGCTCTTAGTTGATTTTCGTAATCCTCAGGGCTGAAGGTGACCGTACCGTTAATTTTATCACGTTGCCCTTGCACCTCAGAGTCAGGATGACGGTAGCACATATCCCACAGTCCCCAGTTAAACTGGATGATATCAAAATCCTCAGCAGTAATCCAGGCTTCTACGTATTGGAGGCCTTTGCCGGTATGCTGGGCATTGCCCGGATTGTGGTAGACTTCAGCGACATCTTTTAGACTTTCTTTGACAAAAGGGGTATAGCCTATGGAGATGGAATCACCAATGATAAGGATTTTTAGTTTTTCCTGTCGGGCGCCTGCTGATGTAAGCACAAGTAGAATTATACTTATTTTTAGAATTGTTTTTTTCATGTGTTTAAAAATTTCACGCTAAGACGCTAAGACGCAAAGTGAATATTATCGACCACCTGCTTCCCGAATCAAGTCCGGTACAGGTATGTGTCAAAACCTTTTGTCATGAATGTTTCACTTGTTGTTGTTTTTTTTTGTTGATATTAACTATTATTCTTTCGTTTAGGGGGTTTGACACCCCCATAC
Organism: Bacteroidales bacterium UBA5342; assembly: GCA_002408065.1. Classification (GTDB taxonomy): domain Bacteria; phylum Bacteroidota; class Bacteroidia; order Bacteroidales; family UBA5342; genus UBA5342. Next base: position 13,992 of record DHQI01000021.1, on the reverse strand, counting down.
CCCCAGTCAATACTTTTTACTCATTCTTGTTAATCTTATTTGTAATCGTGATATGCTTCGCAATTCCTTAGATGAAAAAGTATTCAATCCCGATAGTTATCGGGACAAGCTGAATAAAAAACGCACGGGACGGGCAAAACTGCACAAGCCAACCCAACGTCCCTACCCTACGCCACAGCGTCCGCCTATTCAGCATCCCCACGCTCGGTACAACTCAGTGCATAGTGCGTTATTCTTGTATCAGCAAATCTCACAATTGATGAAACTTTTGCTATGACCATCCGCACTTCGGAAAATATTAAGTTTACCATCTATTGGGCAAAAGCTATTGTTATAAATATTACATCTATTTATAGTTTTATGCTTATACTTTCACCTTGAGCAATGGTTTTTCCTTTTATCTTCTTGCTTCCAAGTCCTTCTAAAGTAAAGGTGTTTAATTCCAATTGGCCAAAAAGCACGCTAAGTTCTGCACCATTTTCTTTCACCTTGCAAGTTCCCCAACTGTGGCCGTTACTCCAAAAGTAGGTGCCGGGTTTAGAAGTAAAACGCATCGTTTTTTCCACCCCTGAATAATGAAACCCTGAAGTGGCTAACACAGCACCCCAGGCCATCATACTGCGGGCATAGTGGTGGCCATATTCTGCTTCGTTAAAAGGGTTACGTTTCTGGCCATCGTAGCGGTCGCGCACATCCTGCATTGTTCTTAGTCCCATATCTTCCATACCATCGTAAAGCATTTCTACAGCTGCGGTATGTTCAAAACCCGTCATTACCTCGGTAAAATACGGGAAGGGTTGTTTTGGTCGTGCGCCGGGATAATCGGCCATTAAAAGAGCAGATTCATCTTTATAAGCATACGAACGCATAAAGTTAGGATGCTTTAATAAGTTTTCGCGGTAGTTGTACTTTAAAATTGCCTCGTTGGTTTTAAGGATATTATCCTCACTTGCCAAGTAGCCCAAGTCTAGTATATGAGCCATTACCTGACCTACCAGTTGATCGACCAAACAGCCCTCGCCTAACTGATATTGAGGGTCATCAGCCACCAAGCGTTTCTTCACACGGATTAAGCCATCAGCAATACTGTCAAGGTGCATCGGTGGTACGACTTCCTGAATGTAGTATTCACCATTAAAAAGGTTTTCATCCATCCAGGCCGAGCCATTGTCATAAAGTGAACGGCACGTTTTTGCAAACTCTTTCTCACCTAAATAGCAGGCCATTTCTTCAGTAGCCCGTAAGGCTCCTAAGTACCAGAATCCCATCTGCGGGTTTGGCCCGTAGTATTCCACATCCATTGTATTGTGCTGAGAGCCTTCCATCACACCATCTTTATCCGGATCCCAACCATTAGGAATCCAGCAAAACTCCAAAGCTTTTTTCACATTTTCCCAGTTGTCTTTCAGGAAGTCATCATCGCCGGAGAGTTGCCATTCGCGGTAGTATTTCATAATACAGCCCATCTGACCATCGGCAGCGCCTAGGGCAAACTCCGTTCCTTTGGTCTTAAGAGGTAAATGAATGCGGTAGTTCATCATACCACGCTCATCCAAGGCATAGGCAAACTCCACCTCACGCATATTTTGCGCCACATCGCCAAAGAGAAAAGGAATCGTTTGTTCGTAGTTCCACACGTGCGTACAGGTACCAGAACCACTACCATCCTGGTCTTTTATGCCTTCCCAACCGTGGTAATAACCAAAGCTCGTCTTGAACAATAATTGCGTACGGAAATGTGCCAGGTTAAACAAGGCTGCTTCTTTTACTATTTCAGGGTAATCACTTTGTACGAAAGCGTCCACAAAAGCTTTGGTTTCTTTCTCTAATTCCGGGATGCGCTTTGCTTCTTTTTGAGCTACCTCCCAAGAGTCAGCATACAAACAGCTATAGTAGTTGCCTACATTACCTTGATTTTTCCAGTTGGCACGGTTTGGGAATCGCCAAGTGATGTAAAAGCGAATATCTTTTTCTTCGCCGGCAGCCAAAGTAGTTTTAAGGGCAAGAGAGCCCATATTATTTTTTTGCTCTGTAGAACGCTCTACTAAGATGCCATCGTCAGTATAATCATCCCAAAATTCCAAGGTACTATTGCCCCATTCGCCTTCTACCCATGACGTGCGGTAACTTATTTCACCTTCACCATCGGTGGTCAAACTAAAATCGCCCCACTGCATACTTGCTGAGTCCACCTCAGGACCTGCTGTAAAATGAATCCCCTTCAAACCATTCTCTTCTTTGTAGGTATTCACATTCTTATAGGCTTTCCCTTCTTTGCCATCGTTGCCAATAAAGTTAGGGATGTTACCCGCCAATGAAATCGAGATGGCTTTATCACTGGTATTTTTCACCTTATAGCTTAAAACAGCCATTGGCAAACTACTATCGTCAGTATTACCAGGGATCAAAGGGTTAAAAGCGCCTACTGTGATATCGAGGGGCACCTCTTGGTCGCGCAATACCACCTGACCGAAAGGATAGGCCGTCTGAAAACTTACCTCAGCAAAACGGGGCAAACCGTGGTTAGGCGCTCTTGAACCATAAAATCCATCGTCGTAACGCTCTGGCACAGGTCCTTCCATCAATAAGGCTTGCGCCTTTTGCCCTTCTTCCTGATAACAGATAGAGAAAAACGGGGCACGGTTGATGACTGCTACACCATTGTATTTAGGGGCATAGCCTTTGGCCGGACGGCTCATCACTTCCCAGTCTATCAATGCGCCATAGCCGCTGAGTGAAATAGTTCCGGTGCCGATACCACCTACCGGCATGGCTATGCGTGAAAGGTGATCTTGATCGTAGGTTTTTAGTACTGGCCAATCGTTGCTCTGAGCAGTGATGACACTTGTAATTGCTAGTAGTAGTGTTATAAAATTTGTTTTCATATTATAGCTGTTGTTTTTCCTCTATGCTGTATATATGTTATTCGTTTGGGGCTTATGCAGCCCCATACCCTGCAGTCACTTTTTGCTACAGCGCAAAAAGTAACCAAAAACGCCGCCGCTGTTGAAACTATGCTAAAAATTGACTCCATTTCACTAAAATTTTGAAACTCTCCTTCGTCCTCAGACAGCCAAAATTTCTTAACGTTCCATTTCTTCAATTTTCTTAACGCCTACTTTCAAAGGCGGATTAACTAGTTCCAGCACGCTTATCTTCCAATGATAATCTTTCATACGTAATTTACATGCATACTCTATTCTTTGATATTATACATACTCATTAGATGAAGTCTCATCTGTTCCAATTCTTCGTTGCTTAAGGGACGCTCAAAAATCATAAAACGGGCAATCTCACCATCGAAGGATTCCGCGCCCGGATGATTGGTCGCATCACGTTCTTGTCCTATTAACAATTTCGAAGGGTTAGCCTCCGGATTTACAGGAAATAGCGCTTTGGCTACAGGTTTTATTGAATTAACGAACAGTTCTATTGGCACTGTATCTTGTCCTGCTCCCAAGCGTCCCATCACGAGGTAGTATTTATTCTTCTGTAAAGCCTCATCAGCTATGACGTGCGGACTATTCTCATTCCAAAGTCCCTTATGTAAGGCGTTTCTAGCACCACACCAAGGACGATTATCTCCACTCAAACCACCCCAAAAACCTTCGTATTGTCCTTTTTTGTCCACATTGGTATTACGCAGATTACCAAAAAAAGAATTGACACCCGGCTTTCCCTTTATCTGCTCATAAGCACTCATCACCGCCAGCCAAGTATAGCCACTACCTGTCGTTAGATGATCAAATGCATCTTCGTTATGATTCACTAATTCCTGACGATGAAAAACGAGTGAGTTATGGCCATTTAGGGCCGGTACGTTAGCCTTTAGGCGAGGTCTACCACTTCCTGCTACCTGGCGCCCTTTATCTTGTTTGTCAAAAGATTTGATCGTATTGTTTACACTATTCTTCCACGATGACACCCTCATTCCATCTTCTAGCCTTATGCCTTGGTCCGCATTTAGGTCGAGTAACAAGCCTTCCTCTATAGGCAATTCTGCTAGCTCATCATAACCCGAAGCCCATATGATGCCTCCTTCTACTAGTTTGCGGTAATCCTCATCAGCATAAGTCTCAAAAGTATGCCCCAAAGAAGTGAAGAAAGAACGTCCACCATCGTAGTATTGGTACCAAGCAAAGGGATGATCGCCACCCATTTTAGGTTCACCTTCATAAGTGCTTTCGTCAAGTGACATGAGGACATTCACATGCTTGCGAGGACTATATGTAAAGGTATGATACTCATCTCTCACGTGCCACTCTTTGGGTAAATGACCTGTACTGATATGCTCTTGGTCCTCAACATGAATAAGTGCAGGCTGTACCTTAGGGTGGGTGATCAAACGCGTCCCTACCAGACCTTCGTACCAATCTTGAAAAGCACCCTCTTCGTGCCAAATGGCACCGGCACAATGAATAGCCACAAAACCGCCACCATTGCGAACAAAACTCTGCAAAGCCAACTGTTGCGCATCAGAAAAGATACGACCACCACTGCCACAATTATTGTTAAAAATTAAAACGTCAATATTACGAAGCGTATTAAATGTAATAATAGATGTGTCAGAAGAACTGATCACCTCCCAATTGTTTTTCGCTCCCAAGCCTTCTATCATCCGCTTACCAGCGCTCTTTGATTTGTGCTGATAACCATTGTCGGCTTGAAAGTTGAGCACTTTAAGAGCTGGCTGAGAGCTGGCTACTTGTGCCAAAAAGAAAAAGCTAATCAAAGCCTTTAAAACGCGTTGCTTATAGCTGATCATTATCCCTTTACTTTTGAATCTCATTATCTCCTTACTCTATCTATTGTTTGATAAACTTTTGTGTAAACATCTTTTGTTCTGAGGTATAGCCCTGAATGATGTAAATACCATTAGGCAGGTTTGACACATCAATACTTGTTGTGTATTCGTTTCCAGATTTCAAAACTGCCCCGTTCAAATTAATGATATGATAAGATTGTATATTTTGTTCAGACAGTAATTCATTTTTAACAACAGTATCAATAAACATCCGATTGTCCTCCTCATTTTCATCAATAGATAATACATTGTCATTTACATAAAAGGTAAAAGCATTAATACTACTTTCCTTTATTTCTGCTTTAAACTCATAGGACGATGTTGGCACAATCATATCTACAGGTCCCTCTATGCCCACATCTTTATGCCAATATCTCCGTTGCACATTACTAGCAATAGGGCTATTCACTTTAATCGACATTTCTGGGTAGTCCACTGTACTTTGTTCTGTAGATGTATGGTTCATCACCCACAGCGTAACCACTTTCCCTTTGCGAAAAGCCATTGTAGTTATCCCACCATACAGTTTAGCTGAGAATCCTCCATCTATTACGTTTTGTTTATCAGTTTTTATATAGTAACTATCTGCAGCATTATTAGCGAAATGCTCCATCATATAGTAGCCATTAAGCTTGTAAGCTGTTCCGTTATTTTTCCAATAAATATTACGTATTTCATTATTATTACCACGGCTCCATATCTCAAAGAAAATCTCGCCACACAGCCCCGATTGGTATAGAATAGAACGGCGTGCATAGCTATATACTGGTACTGTCCCATCCGCACTAGCACCTGCTAAAGACTCATCCTGGTATACTTTTTTACCCATAGATGCTGCTTGTGCTACCAATTCAGGCCAATCTTCTTCCGGTGTATCATTAGAAGCATATTCGTGACTTGAAAATCCGGCATACAAGTCTGTTGTACCCAGGCTTTCTACCGATTTCATAAAACTGAGACCTGCTGCCATACTCCAAGAGTTAGGATCATTCATTTCAGGCATAGGGACATTACGGTCATCACACTCTTCTTGCAATTTCATAATAATATCGCGCGAATGAGATGCTTTAATAAAACCTCCCCATTCTTTTGCTGTGGCTAAAGTATGTATCGTGATCCCCTCATTGTGCATGTATTCAAGGTAATCAGCTAAAAAAATGGCATATTTATCAGTATCTACGACTTTAGTATCAAAATTCACAATCCAATCAGGCATATTATTTTTACCATTATAGCCATAATAATCAGAACGCATAGTGGCATAAAACTTAATATCTGGGTTAATAGCTTTTATCTGCTTCATCGTCGCCACTTGTTTGTCATAAAAAGCCCAATTCTTCACCCCTTCAGTCAGCTCCTGATTTTTATCAAAATCGACGCGGCAGTAGTTAAAATTAATATCTCCAAATCCCCATTGAATAACCTCATCGGTATTAGGGATATTCTGAACGGCTTTTGAGCTACGCTCCATATCGCCACCCATCATATCTATCTTCTGCTTGATCTCTGTAGCATAAACAAGTATGGCCTGAGCACTTAAAGTTGTAAGGCTGACACCTATAAAAGTTAAAAGAAGGTAAACTCGTTTCATTATGTTGTTACTTGATTTCATAAAAAAAGAAAGATTTAATATTAATTATTGCTTAATAAACTTTTGTGTAAACATCTTTTGTTCTGAGGTATAGCCCTGAATAATATAAACACCAGTTGGCAGGTTTGAAACATCAATACTCGATGTGTATTCGTCTCCAGATTTCAAGACTGTCCCATTCAAGTTGATGATATGATAAGACTGTATATCTTGCTCAGACAGTAATTCATTTTTAACAACAGTATCAATAAACATCCGATTGTCCACCTCCTCATTTTCATCAATAGATAACACATTGTCATTTACATAAAAGGTAAAAGCATTAATGCTATTCTCCTTAATATCTGCTTTAAATTCATAAGCAGACGTCGGCACAATCATATCTACAGGCCCTTCTATGCCCACATCTTCATGCCAATATCTTCGTTGAACATTACTAGCAATAGGGCTATTTACTTTGATGCTCATTTCCGGGTAGTCAACTGTACTTTGTTTCGCTGATGTGTGATTTATCACCCATAGAGTCATAACTTTTCCTTTGCGGAATGCCATAGTAGATACTCCACCATATTGCTTGGCAGAAAATCCTCCATCAATGACATTTTGAAGCGTTGTTTTTACATAATAATTATCCACAACAGTGTTTGCGAAATGCTTCATAATATAGTAGCCATTAAGCTTGTAGGCAGTCCCATTATTCTTCCAATTAATAGCACGTACTTCGCTACTGATACCACGGTTCCATATTTCAAAGAAAATCTCACCAGATAGTCCCGACTGATAAAGAACAGCGCGCTGAGCATAACGATATGTTGGCGCTACACCATCAGTAGATGTACCCGTAATAGTCTCATCTTGATATAGTTTTTTGCCCATAGAAGCAGCCTGGGCCACTAAGACTGGCCATTCCTGTTCAGGTGTATCATTAGAAGCATATTCATGGCTTGAAAAACCGGCATACAAATCTTGTGTCCCCAAGTTAGCAACACTTTTCATAAAACTAAGACCAGCAGCCATACTCCAAGATCCCGGGTCATTCATCTCAGGCATAGGTACGTTTCTAGAAGCACACTCGGTTTTTAGCTTGTTAATAATATCTCGAGATTTTGCAGCATTCACAACAGCTGACCACTCTTTATGAGTAGCCAAGGTATGAATAGTCAGCCCCTGATTGTGCATATATTCTAAATAATCAGCTAGAAAAATGGCATATTTATTGAGATCCAATGATTTTGTGCCTATATATGTCTCTGTCGTTTTATCGTAAGCATAGTCGTAAATAAAGGTAGGAAGGTTATTTCTATTACCCATTTTGTAGCCATTATAATCCGATCTCATAGTAGCATAGAATTTAATATCTGGGTTAATAGCTTTTATCTGCTTCATCGTCGCCACTTGTTTGTCATAAAATGCCCAATTCTTCACCCCTTCAGTGAGCTCCTGATTTTTATCAAACTCTACGCGACAATAGTTGAAATTAATATCACCAAAACCCCACTGAATCACGTCCTCAGTATTAGGAATATTTTGAACCGCTTTAGAGCTACGCTCCATATCCCCTCCCATCATATCTATCTTTTGCTTAACATCTGTAGCATATACAAATATAGCCTGAGCACCCAGAAGTGTGGGACTTATGACTATAAAAGCAAAGTATAGGTATACACTCTTCATTATATTAACACTTAATTTCATAATAACTATATACAATTATATTTTAAAAATTCATATTCCTATCAATAACAAGACAATACAACTACTCCATTGTTAAAGCCACCGGATTATCAACGTGACCAACAGGTCGTGCATTTTCGTTAATCTCTTTCTCAAAATTAGCCATTGCACCCATTAGCTTAGCTACAATTTCCGGGTACTGATCTTTAAGATTTTTTTGCTCCGCAATATCTGTTTTAAGGTTATAAAGCGCTACTTCATCTTTTACAATGCGTAACTTCCAGTCCTGCCAACGCACGGCTTCCAAGATACCCCAATGCGAGTAAAAGAAATACTCATAGGGACTCTCTGCACCGTCTAATAATACGGGCAAAATGTCTTTACCATCGATGATACGATCTGGTGGCAAGTCAGCTCCCACTAAGTTGGCAAAGGTTGGCAAAATATCCATCGTGGTCATTAGCTCATCAATGTCATTACCAGCGGTAATTTTCTCAGGCCAACGAATAACGGTAGGCATACGCATTCCGCCTTCTAATGTTTGTCCTTTGTAGCCACGCAAAGGTTTTGTATTCCCCTTGCGGGTAGCGCCATTATCACTGGTAAATAGCACTAATGTATTGTCATCAATGCCCTGTTGTTTTAATTCATTTAAAATTTGACCGACCGACCAATCAATTTCATATATGGCTGTTGAATAGATATTATTATCTGCCTTTACACCACCGTCCAATACTTGCTTATAGGCTTCTTTGGCCTCAGCAGAAGCCGCCTGAGGTCCGTGCGGAATCGGGTGAGCCACATACAGAAGAAAGTTCTCCTCTTTATGATCTTTTATAAACTTCACTGCCCGCTCCGTTATTCTTCTAGTCAGATAGTTCTTATCCGGATCCAATTCTATGACCTTATCCATTTCCAACATTGGCAAGGGAGGAAAGTTAAAATATTTTTGACGGGCATGGCGCGGTGTGATATCGTGACTATAAGGAATGCCAAAATATTCTTCGAAACCCTGTTTAGTCGGTAAAAACTCAGCTTGATCTCCCAGATGCCACTTCCCAAACATCCCTGTGCGGTAACCTACCGACTGTGCTACCTCAGCTATGGTTATTTCATCGGGATTCAGACCATGGCCATCAGCAGCCAGACACACCGGAAATCTTTTATCTTTGGGTAAATTCGGAGCATCAATGGTTAAGCTTGAAGGTGGCTCCATACTTACACGTCGCGGATAACATCCGGTCATCAATGCCGCCCTGGATGGTGTACACAAAGGCGCAGCTACATAAAAACTTGTCAACCGCGCTCCTTCTTCAGCCATTTGGTCAATGTTTGGCGTGTAGACCTTTGTACCACCAAAACAGCTCAGGTCGCCGTAACCTTGATCATCGGTGAAGATGATGACAAGGTTAGGTTTTTCTTCTTTTTTAAAGCTACAAGAGGCTAAGATTAGCGCTGTAAGTATGTATATGATTTGTTTCATTATAACATTTTTTCTCTTAATCTTTATTCAAATTTTTTCCGTTTGGGGCTTATGCAGCCCCATACCCTGAAGTCACTTTTTGCTACAGCGCAAAAAGTAACCAAAAACGCCGCCGCTGTTGAAACTAGGCTAAAAATTGACTCCATTCCACTAAAATTTTGAAACTCGTCCTTCGTCCTCAAACAGCCAAAATTTCTTAACGTTCCATTTCTTCAATTTTCTTAACGCCTACTTTCAAAGGCGGAAAAAATACTCCCTGCAAAGTATAACTTCACCCGTCAATATTTATATTTCAATATTCAGGCTTTCTCCACTAGAGATCATTTTCCCTTTCAGTTTCTTAGTTCCGAGTCCGTCTAAAGAGAAGCTATCTAATTCTACTTCGCCTGATAGAACGGTTAATTCGGCACCGTTTTCTTTAACATTACACGTCCCCCAAGCGTAACCGTTACTCCAGAAATAAGTTCCCGGCTCAGAGGTAAACGACATCGACTTTTCTACTGCTGAATATTGGAAATTAGATGTCACCAATACCCCCGCCCAAGCTATCATAGCACGTGAATAGTGGTGACCACATTCTGCTTCGTTAAAAGGACTACGTTTTTTGCCATCGTAACGATCGCGTATGTTGCGAATGCACTTTAGACCATCCTCTGTTTGGCCTTCTTGTAACATACCAATAGCTGCAGTATACTCAAAGCCCGTCATTACTTCCGTAAAATATGGGAAGGGTTTTTCAGGGCGCTCACCCGGATAAGCTGCCATCAGTAGTGCCGATTCATCACCCATTGCATATGAGCGGTGAAAGTTGGCGTGGGCATACATCTTGTCCATATAGTTGTACTTCATAATAGAAGCGGTGGTTTTCTTCACCTTAGCCTCATCGGCCAAATAACCTAAACCTACAATATGCGCAAAAACCTGCCCTATCAATTGATCGACCAAAACGCCTTCACCCAACTGATAATCAGGAGAAGTAAGATCTATGGCTTTAGATCCGCTTGTAGCTCCTAAGAGTGATGGTGCCACATTGTCGGCTGACATTGGAGGCTGTATATGTTGCACATAATACTCACCATTAAATAAGTTGGCGTCCATCCACGCTGAACCCTGTGCATAGAGCTGATCGCAAGTCTTGGCAAATTTCTTATCGCCTAAATAGCTGGCCATTTCACTGGCTGCTTTTAAGGCCCCCAAGTACCAAAATCCCATTTGCGGGTTAGGACCAAAATACTCCACATCCATCGTGTTGTGTTGCGAACCTTCCATCACGCCGTTTTTATCGGCATCCCATCCTCCGGGTATCCAACAAAACTCAAGCGATTGTTTCACCTTGGGCCAATGCTCTTTTAGGAAAGCATCATCGCCTGATAGTTGCCAATCACGATAAAACTTCATCACACAACCCATCTGGCCATCAGCCGCTGCTTTGTTCCATTTTTGAGCAGAGTCTAAAGGTAAATAGGCTCTGAAGCTCATCATTCCTTCATCATCAGTAGCGTATTTATACTCAACTTCACGCATTGTTTTAGCAAGTTCACCAAATAGAAATGCCGTAGTTTGTTCGTAGTTCCACACGTGCGTACAAGATCCAAAGCAGCTACCGCGATCATCAAAAATACCTTCCCATCCTAGCAACTGTCCCGTTTTAATACGGAAAGCTAACTGTGTACGCAGGTGGGCTAGATTGAATAAAGAAGCTTCTTTGATTTCTTCAGGGATATCACTTTCTATTAAAGAATTGACAAATAATTTCGTCTTTTCTTCCAAAGCAGGAAGCTGTGGTAGTGTTTTCGTTATTACATCCCAGGAATCATCATACAGTGTTGCATAATAATTTCCCATTGTTTGTTTTATCATTTTCTGAAACCCTGGTTTATCCCAAGTTTGACGATTGGGAAAGTGCCACGCTATCAGGAAACGAAAGTTTTTTTCTTCCCCTGCTTTCAAAGTTGTTTTCACCGCCATAGAGCCCATTGGTGCATTGGCTTCATCATTTTCGCGAGGTTCCAGCACGCCATCTTCGCTAAAATCATCCCAAAAATCCAAACGCTTCTTATCCCAACGCCCGGTTTTCTTCTGCCAAGCCGTACGGTAGGTCGTTTGGCCTTCGTTCAGAGACACAAAACTCATTGTTCCCCATTGCTCGCTTTCCGGGTCAACACCGTTTGAGCTATAATGAATGCCTTTCAGTCCATTCTCTTCACGAATAGTATTGATGTTTTTAATGGCTTTGCCTCGTGTACCGTCAAAACCGATAAAGTTCTGGATAGTACCGGACAAAGAGATGCTAATATCTTTTGAACTGGTATTTTTAACTTTATAACTGAGCACCATCATTGGGATACTGCTATTATCCACATCACCCGGGATCAGTGGATTAAAAGCACCAACTACCACCTCTACCGGAAGCACATCATCACTTAAGATGGCCTGTCCGAAAGGGTAAGCCGTCTTAAATTCGGCATGTCCAAAGCGTGGTAAACCAATTTGATTGGCCAATGCGCCATTAGCCGATTCATAGTTAGACTCATCAGGCATACCTTCTAACAAACGGGTATGCGTCTTCCCTTCTCCATCCTCGATATAAATAGCAAAGAATGGTCCTTTCTCGCGTACTGGTCCCCAGTTTTCAAGCGTTGGGTTGAAGCCTTTAGCCGGACGGTTCATAATTTCCCAGTCTTCTAAAGATCCGCGACCTGTCAGGGAAATGGTTCCGGTACCAATACCTCCTACGGGCATTTTAATTTTTTGGATATGCTCTTGGTCATATGTTTTCAATACTGGCCATCCGGCACTATTGCTTTGCGCAGAAATGATACCTGCCAGCACAAGAAGTGTGATTATTAACACTCTAGATTTCATAGGTTTCATTTTTAGTATTTTATCGTATATTCTTTATCGCCAAATGTGGCTATCATTAAGCAAGTTTTCATACTCTGAATACAAAAGCTCTTTCATCTCTTTTAGGACCTCTGGATTTTCATTTGCCACGTCTACCGACTCGCTCATATCTACCTTCATATTATACAAGCTAAAGTCAGCCATTTCAGCACCTTTTACCATAGCTTCATTTTGACTCGTTAGGTTGTTTACTTTAGGCAAATAGCCTTTCTCGTTTTTCAATCTCGCCATAATCTTCCAATCGCCATATCGCATAGCTACCTTTTGCTCATTAATGGCATTGTAAAAACACCAAAGCAGTGGTTTTTCGCGATCAAACTCTCCGGTCTTAAGCAAAGAGGTAAATGATTCACCATCCAATGCATGCTCTGGCAAATCAGCTCCTGCCAATTCGCAAAAAGTAGGTAAAAAATCGAGCGATGATACCACAGCGTCAGAAGTACCGGTATGGCTTTCTTGACCTATCCATGAGATAATACCCGGCACTCTAAACCCGGCTTCGGTGGTCCATAGTTTCATTCCTTTTAGTTCACCAGGCGAACCATAAGAATGCTTGGCTTTAGCATAACGGTTCAAAGTCTCAGAACCATTATCAGAGGAGAATAACACAAGGGTATTTTCGCCATAATTTTTTTCTAGGTATTGCATCAAACGCCCAACAGCTTTATCCATATTCTCCACATTAGCAAAATACTCCGCTTGTTCTCTATTTTCACTCATTGGAAGGTATTTCTCTACCAGATCTTCTGGAGATGCAATAGGTTCGTGAGGTTCGTGAAACCATACCTGAAGGTAGAAAGGATTATCCGACTCCTTATTATCTAACCAATTCATTGCTTCATCGACCACAAACTGACAGCTAAAGGCATCCACTTCACCAACTTTCTCACCATTACGGACAAAGTTTTTAGGATTCTTATGAGTTGGCGCTGCATTGTTATGGGTAGCCAACCAATGATCAAAGCCAAAATGACCAGGCTGTGGCTGTTCCGGCGAATTAAAAATGGATGTACAGTGCCATTTCCCAACGGTACACGTCGAGTAACCTACCGTCTTGAGCAATGCCGGAATCGTAATTTCATCTTCCTGTAAGTGAACACCCTTGCGTAAGTTAGTATTACCGGGTTCTCCTTTAAGGATATAATCATAGACTCCAGCGCGGTTAGGGCTACGTCCCGTAAGTAGTCCTACACGTGAAGGAGAACAGACTGGTGCTGCCGAATAACAATTGGTCAACTTAATACCCGATGCCGCCATTTTATCCAGACTAGGCGTTTGGATTGTTGGGTGACCAAAAGAGGACAAATCACCATAGCCCAAATCGTCACAAAGGAAAACGACAATGTTTGGTTGTTTTTCTACTTCTTTACAGGAAACTAAAAGTGATGATAAGGCTAAACCAATAAGGATGATAAAACTATTTTTCATTTTAAAAAGTTATTATAAATGATTTACTATTTTATATTTAGAGTGTGGCAATTTACCACAAAACAATTCAATTTTTAATCTGGGGGTTTAAACACCCCAGACCCCAGT
>DHQI01000073.1:11514-20511 GCA_002408065.1 Bacteroidales bacterium UBA5342 | reverse complement strand
TAATGATTCAATGATCTAATGAGTTTTCGTTTTATAAGTTATGAGCCAATTTTGAATAATTAATCTTGAATAGTTTTAATTATGAACTTCCTAACCGTTATACCCGCCCGATATGCTTCGACACGTTTCCCCGGTAAGCCATTAGCTCTACTTGGTGCTAAACCCGTAGTGCAATGGGTGTATGAGCGGGCAAAGGAAGCTTGTGATCATGTAGTAGTAGCTACAGACGATGCGCGTATTGCAGAAGCCGTTGACGAATTTGGTGGTATTGCTATTATGACTTCGCCTGATCATCCGAGCGGTACGGATCGCTGTTTGGAAGCTGCTGAGGCTTATATGGCCTACAATGGCCTTGACTTTGATGTTGTGATTAATGTGCAGGGTGATGAACCTTTTATTGTTACGGAGCAGGTAGAACTTCTAAAGTCACTTTTTGACAATAAAACGGTAGACATTGCTACTTTAGTTTCGCCTTTCGTTAATGATATGGAGGCTATTTTTAACCCCAATAACGTAAAGGTAAGTTTTGCAAAAAATGGGAAAGCCCTTTATTTTAGCCGTTCTGTTATTCCTTATTATAGAGATGAGGATTTTAAGCTGTGGGCTAAGCATCACACGTATTACCATCATTTAGGTATGTATGCTTACCGTCTCAGTGTTTTGCAGGAAATCACACAACTTTTGCCTTCATCATTAGAAAAAGCAGAAAGTCTGGAGCAACTTCGCTGGCTTGAGAACGGATACAATATATATATCGGTAAAACCACCAAGCGCAGTATAGGCATTGATACGCCAGAGGATTTAGCTGAGGCTGAGGCTATGTTATAGACGCTCTCGTCGTAGTGACATCCTTGTCTTAAAAGTATGGCTTTGTATATCACGAGGTCTGCTTAGGACGGAAACCCCTTCTCCTTCCTTACTATAGAAATGAAAACACATAAAATGTAACCATTTCAAAAAAAATCACCTTATGACATAAACTAAACGTAGATTTTTTTGTTAATTTGTTGCAGTTATCCATATCTGCCCACATTTTATGCCATTTAAGAACCAATGCCAACTCATAGACTTTTTCTTTTACGATATTCTTCGTATGAGGAGAATGCACACATATCTGAGTGGTCTTATGAATATTCGAAATCATATTAAATTATATTATAATGAGCTTTATATAGCTTGTTGTTGAGTAATTATGCTTTGTAATTTATAAGAAGTAAAGCTTCTTTTTTTATAAACAATGAAAACTAAAACGCTATGGTAGAACAATTTGATCTTGCTTTGGTAGATTGGTCCCGGGGGCAGTTTGCTCTCACGGCCTTATATCATTGGATTTTTGTACCTCTTACTTTGGGTATCACCTTCATTATAGCCATAATGGAGACCATTTATGTCCGTACCGGAGATGAACAGTGGAAAAAACACACAAAATTCTGGATGAAATTGTTCGGAATAAACTTTGTCATTGGTGTGGCTACCGGTATTATCATGGAGTTTGAATTCGGTACTAACTGGTCTAACTATTCTTGGTTTGTAGGAGATATTTTTGGTGCTCCATTAGCTATCGAGGGTATTATGGCCTTTTTTATGGAGTCTACTTTTATAGCGGTGATGTTTTTTGGTTGGGATAAGGTGAGTAAGAAAATGCACCTGACGGCCAGTTGGCTTACAGCTATCGGAGCTAATTTATCTGCATTGTGGATCTTGGTGGCTAATGCCTGGATGCAAAACCCTGAAGGTATGCATTTTAATCCGCTTACCGCGCGTAACGAGATGATTGATTTCTGGGCTGTAGCTCTTAATCCTGTAGCTTTGAGTAAATTTACTCATACTGTGCTTTCTGGTATTGAACTGGCTTCCATCTTTGTTATTGGTATCTCTTGTTGGTTTTTACTCAAAGGAAAGCAAAAAGATCTAGCACTTAAAAGTATTCGGGTATCAGCGATATTTGGTGGTGTAGCTTCGGTTTTAGTGATAGGAACCGGCGATATCTCTGCCAAACACGTAGCTCAATATCAACCTATGAAGCTGGCTGCTATGGAAGGTTTGGAAGAAGGTGGCGAAGGCATGGGATTAGCTGTTTGGGGACATTTTACTGAAACAGAACAAGGTTATAAAGTAGGTATTCCTTGGGTGGAATTACCCAAAGCCTTGTCTTTCTTGTCTTATGGTGATTTTAATGCTTATGTGGCAGGTATTAATGATCTTTTGGAAGGTAATCCTGAGCAGGGGATTCTCTCTGCCGATGAAAAAATAAAGCGGGGACGCTATGCTATCGATCAGTTAAAAGCATTAAAAGCCGCAGAAGAAGTGAATAATGATGCAGAGGTAGACCGTTTGGTTGCTTTGTTTGAAAGTGATGATTTTAAGCAAAATTATTTTGCTTATTTTGGTTATGGTTACTTTCAGGATAAAGCTGATTTAGTGCCTAATGTGCCATTGACATATTATTCTTTTCGCATAATGGTAGGCTTGGGAACTTACTTTGTGTTATTCTTTGCCATAGCGTTCTGGTTTACACGTAAAGGGCGTGATGAACTTTCTGATAAAAAGTGGTTACTACATGCCGGTATATGGACTATTTTATTAGCTTATGTTGCATCGATGTCGGGCTGGGTGGTTGCAGAGGTAGGCCGTCAGCCTTGGGTTATCGAGGGTTTGATGCCAACACATGTAGCGGTGACTAATCTGGAGACTGCAGCGGTGCAAATTACTTCATTTGCTTTCTTAGCTATATTTACGGTGCTGTTAATCGCTGAAGTGCGAATTATGTTAAAACAAATTAGAAAAAAGCACGACGAATAGTCTGCAATTTCTTACCCTAAGTATCATCGAAGGGATGTTTTGTATTTTCACTTTACATTTTAAATTTTTAATTGTATCACAATGGATTATTTATTTTTTCAACAATATTGGTGGTTAATAGTTACACTTGTAGGTGCTTTGTTCGTGTTCCTGATGTTTGTACAAGGAGGACAAACCTTGATATACACATTAGGTAAAACGGAAGAGGAGCGTACCTTGCTTATTAACATCATAGGGCGTAAATGGGAGTTTACCTTTACGACCTTAGTGCTTTTTGGCGGAGCCTTTTTTGCGTCCTTTCCACTGTTTTATTCTGTGAGTTTTGGCGGGGCTTATTGGGTATGGATGATTATCCTTTTTAGTTTTATCATTCAGGCGGTTTCTTATGAATACCGTACTAAACCGGAAAATTTTCTGGGGCAAAAGACTTTTGAGATTTTTCTAATTATTAATGGTGTTATAGGGACATTGGTGATAGGGGTAGCTGTCGGTACTTTTTTCAATGGGGCTAACTTTACGCTCAATGCCTTTAATCAATCAGAGTGGGCGAGTGCCTGGCATGGACTAGAAGCATTGCTTAATATTCATAACCTGGCATTAGGTTTGGCTATCTTCTTTTTAGCACGTATTCAGGCTTTGCTTTTCTTTATCAAGAGTATTGATGATGATGCTTTGGTGGAACGTGCACGTAGTTTGATGCTTTGGAACGTAATTCCATTCTTGGTAACTTTTTTATTTTTCTTGATTGCCTTACTCTTTAAGGATGGTTTTGCTTATGATCCTGAAACCTTACAGGTGAGTATGGAGCCGTATAAGTATCTCCATAATTTATTAGAGATGCCAATAGTTTTGGTTCTCTTGCTGCTTGGTGTTGCCGGAGTTTTGATAGGTATTTATAAGGGTATTCTTTCTAAAAGTATCAACGGAACATGGTTTACCGGTATTGGTACTGTGCTTACTGTTTGGGCTATATTGATGTTAGCCGGACTTAATAATACCTGCTATTACCCTTCATTGGCCGATTTGCAATCATCCCTTCATATTCTGAATAGTTCTTCGAGTCTGTTTACTTTGAAAACAATGTCTGTTGTGTCGTTGATGATTCCGTTTGTGCTGGCTTATATCTGGTATATGTGGCGCGCTATTAGTAAAAAAAGAATGACCAAGGATGACTTAAAAAGTGATTCTCACGTCTATTAGATTGTTACAGAAACAGAACTTAAAATCCCCGGAAAACTAATGGTTTTTCGGGGATTTTTAATATGTAGGTAATTAGTGGTGTAGATTTCGGATTGACACTTTTTGGGAGATAAAATTATCGCTTTGTATTATTTTTGAGTAGATAAAACTGAGAATGCAGAGCAAAATTGTAGGATTTTAACTTCTGTATAAAAAAAACGCCCCTTTCTCATGCTTTTTGAGTATTTATACCAATTTTATTTTAAGGTGAGCCTTAAATAATTTTGTTATTTTGTGTTTTATCAAGGCGAAAAATGGAGGCATAGCCATAGTTACGTTGAGATTTTTCAACGCAGAGAAAGCGCAAAAGAATGGAATTATAAGGCTCATCTTAATGTAATATTGGTATTAGATAGAATTTCAGGGCTTTATAGTGTCAGATAAGTTTTCCAAGCAGCATTTCCCGCTTACCCGGAGGGCCGGGGACACGTTGCATTTTCAAACCGAAGCTCTGCAGGGCACGGCGCACGCTGCCTTTGGCGCAGTAGGTGGTGAAGATGGCCTCTGGTGCCATACTATCAACCACTTTTTTCAGGATATCATCTTCCCACATAGCTGCCTGTTTGCTTGGCGCAAAGGCATCGTAATAAACCAAGTCATATTCGCCGTCTAAGTCTTGTTGCAAGAGATCAAACTCTTTTTTGTATAAGGAAAAGCCGGGTGTTATTTCACAGTCCTTTTCCCATTCTATCTGATGAATCTTGTGGTATTGCTTGTCTAAGGTAGGAGAGAATAAGGTGCCGTAGTTCAGTTGGGAACTGATTTCCTCTTTCACCGGATATTTCTCCAGCGTCGTATAGCTGACCCGTTTAATACTATCTTGTTTCTGAAAGGCGTCTAAAGTCACGATAGCATTAAGTCCGGTGCCAAAACCCACTTCTAAGATGCGGATATCTGTTTTTACGCAAAGGTCAAAACCGTTTCGGATAAAAACGTGCTGTGCTTCAGTTAGGGCTCCATTGGTAGAGTGGTAGGTCTCGTCCATCTCTTCGAGACGAAGGGTCAGGCTGCCATCAGCGGTATTTAGGAGCTGGGGTTTCAAGATTGTAGGGTCTGTGTTTTGAAAGTTTGGCGTTCGTAGTGGAACAATGAGTTTTGAATACGGAATTAAGGATTTTGAATTTTTAATCCCATTTCTGTCCCCACCTTTATCATCATCTCACGTGCCGCTTCGTATTCGTTGGGTATGGCGCCGTCCAGTATGGCATCTTTGATAGCTTTTTTGATGTCTCCAATTTCGCGACAGGGAGCGATACCAAAGGTGGCCATGATTTCTTCACCACTGATTGGTGGTTGAAAATTGCGCACACGATCTTTTTCCTCAATGGCTACCATTTTCTGGCGTACTATCTTGAAATTTTTAAGATAACGCGCTACCTTCTCATCATTTTTAGACGTTATGTCGGCCTCGCAAAGGGTCATTAGGTCATCGACTTCTTCGCCCGCTTCGAATAGTAAACGACGTATAGCTGAGTCGCTCACGGTATCTTCCACCAAAGCAATAGGGCGCATATGCAGATTCACAATCTTCTCTACATATTTTAGTTCTTTGTTCAGTGGTAACTTCATACGTTTAAAAATACTTTTAAGCATTTTGCCTCCTACGAAGTTGTGGTTGTGAAAAGTCCAGCCCAGTTTGTGATCAAAACGTTTGGTAGATGCTTTGCCAATGTCATGAAAAAGAGCCGCCCAGCGCAGCCATAATTTGTCGCTTGTGTCGGCCAAATTGTCAAGCACTTGTAGGGTGTGGTAGAAGTTGTCTTTATGACCTATACCGTATTTGACTTCTACGCCTTTAAGAGCTTCCAGCTCAGGAAGAATAATTTTCAGTAAACCGCATTTTTGCAAAAGTTTAAAACCTATAGAGGGTTTCGGTGATGCCATAATTTTATTCATTTCATCGGCTATGCGTTCTGCAGAAATGATGCTGATGCGGTTTTTGTTGCGGCTAATGGCAGCAAAAGTGTCATCGTCAATGTAGAAGTTAAGCTGAGTAGCAAAACGAATGGCGCGCATCATACGTAGTGGATCATCCGAAAAAGTGACATCCGGATCGAGCGGTGTGATAATGCGTTGCTCCTCCATGTCTTTATAGCCACCAAAAGGATCAAGCAATTCACCAAAGTTGTTTTTGTTTAAGCCCAAGGCCAAGGCGTTAATCGTAAAATCGCGGCGGTTTTGGTCATCTTCCAGCGTACCATCTTCCACTATAGGTTTACGTGAATCAGCACGATAGCTTTCCTTGCGGGCACCAACGAATTCCACTTCCATTCCTTTATATACCAGCTGTGCTGTACCAAAGTTTTTAAAAACATTAACCTTCGTATTCAGCTTTTTAGCGGTGGCTGTAGCCAAGGCTATGCCGCTACCTACGGCTACCACATCGATATCTTTTGATGCACGCTTTAGGAATAGGTCACGTACATAGCCGCCTATGACGTAACTCTCTAGGCTAAGTTCGTCAGTCACTTCCGATAAAGTGGAAAATATATTATGATTGAGGTGTTTGCTTAAATTCATTTAATTTGAGTTGTACTTTGTTACGTTCTATGTAGAAATAGATAATCATTAAAATGCCGGCACTCAGAGCCCCCATTGTCCAGCCTTCGCCGGTTCCGATGCTTTCTATTGCGTCACCAACGATGCCTTGGTTGTACATAAAATAGGCAATGGTAGCAGTCGCATTATTGATAAAATGTGCTAAAATCGGCAACCATAAAGAGCCACAATAAACAAAAAGATAGCCCAGTATTATTCCGATAAAAAAGCGGGGTAAAAAGCCATAGAATTGCATGTGAAAAGCGCTAAAAACAAAGGCGGTGACTACAACGGCAATATGTACGTTACGAAAGGCTTTTAGCATAATGGGCTGTAAGACCCCGCGAAAGAGCATTTCTTCGCCAAGGGCAGGAATGATGGCTATCATTAGTAAGTTAACTAATAGGGTGCCAATAGTTTTACCCGATACCAAATATACGGTCATTTCTGCTGCCCGGGCTTCTGCCTCCTTCATCCAGGTTTCTAAACCCGAAAGTGCTTCTGGCAGTACCATTTTGCTATTCACAAAACCGAGCAAATTGATGAACGGTATAGCGGCAAGCATAATGAGTATGACGACGATGGCAGCCTTAGGATCTATTATTTTATCGAGCTTAAGGAAACGAAAGCTATGACCGGAAATTAAACGCCCAAAAAAGTAAGCAGGGACGATAAAGAGGCTGATACCCTGAATGATTTGCAAGGTTTTCATGGCTGCAATATTTTCTGTAGGGTTTGTAAAAACCTCAAGGGCGCCATTAAATCCCATAAGTGGAATCAAAACGAGTATGGCTACTATAAGGGTAAGTATTAAGCCACCAAGCATTAAGCCTATAGTGAGTAGAAGTTGTGCTAAAGCTGATAGCTCGCGCGTTTGTGACATATCTTTATTTTTTTAAGGACTGCAAATGTACAAAAAAAGATGTGGAGGTAATTCCCCTGTTCTATGATGTAGAGCTGTTGGGCAAGGGGGACAGACATATTGTAGCAATTTGCCGATAATGCTCCGAATAAACCATTATTTTTTCCTTAGCCACAGAGCAAAAGGAATGCCTCCCAAGGCCAAAACCGAAGATATTAGATAAGTTTTTTCCAGACCAAGCCAGTCGCCAAGAGCACCTGCAAAGAAAACGGCTGACGCTGAAGTCACAAAGCTGATGGTCATATAGATACTGTTCATGAAAACAGGATATTCTGTAGAGTGATCCTGTACTAAAGCAATAAGAACCGGCCCCGGAGCAAAAACAAAGAAGCCTAAAAGGACTAAAAAAACAAAGGATAGTATGCCTGATGAGTTGATAAACAAGAACATCATAAGAGGAGATAAGATGCTTATAACGATAAGCGTAGTGATTCGTCCAAATTTATCGGACAAGGTGCCGGAAACGATGGTGCCTACAGCGCCGGCTAACTGAAATACAGCGAGAGCGGAGTTGGCAAACCAAAGGCTTTCCCCTTTTTCAGAATAGAAATAGGTAGGCAAAAAGGCCGTTAATCCGGATTTCATAATGGCTCGGAAGAGCGTAAAACCTATCAAGATCAAAAAGAAAGGCATATATTTTTTCAGGGCTTTGAATTCGGCACCTTTTTCTTTTTGTTTACGGACTATTTCGTCGGATATTTTAACATTTTTGAGCTTCAAAAAGAGAATGAAGGAGGCTAGCAAACCAAAAGGAATCAGGCGCCAGGTGCCTTCGAGTCCCCAATAAGATACCGATGCGGTAATGATTAATGGGCCAAGCGTGCGTGCCATTTCACCGCCAAACATATAAAAACTCATGCCACGGCCGGTTTTTTCTCCGGAAAGTCGTTTGACCATAGTAGGGGCAGGCACGTGATAAAAAGCGCTGCTTATTCCCATAGTAAACAGTAAAATACAGATAATTGTAAACGATGGGGCTACGCCCAGCAAGCTCATTACTGTAGCGGTAATAGCTGGAGTGATAATAATAAAATAACGCGGAACGGTGCGCTCAGCTAATACGCCAATGAAGGGATTGAGAAGCCAGGGCACACGCATGATTAAATCCCAGAGAGAGGCAAGAGCCAGGCTGAGGCCAAATTTCTCGATGAGCAAAGGACGTAACGGTGCTAAAAAAGAGGAATAGATATCGTGTAGCATATGCGACACCGCTACAAGCGTCACATTACCGGTTTGAAATTTCTTAGTATTACTTTCTTTCATGCTTCATTTTTTTCTGAAGCTGCAAAGGTAGTGAATATATGTTCCTATCTCGTTTGTTGTTTTAGCCACATGCTAATGCTTTCCAGAGCCACGGGAGAAATGGTCTGTTCTATCTTTCCGTACTCACTCACTAATCCGTTTTCGCATTCCTGAAACAGGTGATTAAGATTATTTAATTCTACGATATCAATATTATTTTTTCCTGTTTGCAGTTTTATTTTTTTTAGTGTTTC
>DHQI01000073.1:0-11357 GCA_002408065.1 Bacteroidales bacterium UBA5342 | reverse complement strand
TTTTATTTTTTTTAGTGTTTCAATGTTTTCTTTAGCAGGCACTTGTAGGTCTTTGCTGCCATAGAGGGCTAAGGTCGGACAGTTCAATTTTTTCAGGTAAACGGCCGGGTCTAAACGGATCATCACCAACATCCAAGGGTTGGTGATTTGCTTTACTGCTTGTTGGCGTTGCGCTGTTGGTAATAATTGGTCATAATTCTTCTGTAAGTGCGCATCTATAGTTGAGCTTAATGCTTTGCCCTGGAGTTTGTTTTCAATGATCATGGCATATATGCCGGCAAAAATCTCACGGTTACTTTTTACCTTTGCTGCAGGAGCTCCCATAGCTGTTTCGATTTTTTCTTTTTGAAGAAGCAATAGCTGATCTCCACGCAGACTTGGTCCTGCCATTAGTACTACAAATCTGATAGCAGTATTTTCAGAAGCTAATAAGGGGGCAATAATGCCACCTTCGCTATGGCCTATAAGGCCTGTTTTATTCGTGTCGATTTCTTTTCTGCTTTGCAGATAGTCAAAGGCCGCAGCTGCATCATCAGCCAAATCATAAGTGGTAGCCCTTGCAAAGTTGCCTTCGGATGCAGCAGTGCCCCGGTCATCGTATCGGAGCACGGCAAGCCCTTGGCGTGTAAGGTGATCAGCTAACACAAGAAAGGGTTTGTGTCCCATCAGCTCTTCGTCGCGGTTTTGGGGGCCGCTGCCACTGATAAGCACCACAGCGGGAAACTTGCCCTCTTTTTCAGGTAATGTTAAAGTGCCGGCCAGTGTAATACCGGCTTTATTATTTTTAAAGATTATTTCTTCACTGTAGTAAGGTAAAGGTGTTTTAGGGTCTTGAGGACGTTTTATCTCTTTTGTTTCTTCTGTTTTCTTTTTTAATACCAGTGGAAGTGTGAGACCACCTTGCTGAAAAGTGCCTTCGATAGTATTAGCATCGCTTAGATTACCTTCGAAACTGAGAGCTGCCACCGCTACTTTTAGCTTTAATATTTTTAAGGCATAACTTATCTCAGACACGGGGATACCATAAGCGCCTTGGTCAGGACTGTCCATAGTAGCGCTGTAGCTGTTACCCTCTTGCGTAATGTGGAAGACCAATTTGAGAGACGAACTCTGTACCTCAATAGCTCCTTGCCATTTACCTGTAATATCTTGGGCTGTAACATTAAAGAAGATAAAGGAAAGGAGTGTCAGGGCAAGTGTTTTCATAACAGCAGAGTGGAGTGTTTGTATTAGAAAAAATGTTTTTAAGCCTACCCATAGGGGCTTTAAGTTCATGCCATGATGTCAGATAAAATCGTCTCGATTCATTTATTGTTACACGCTTCGCCATGGTTCCGTTAACATTCAATATTGCTGTGCTAAAGAGGAGGCATTTTGAATATAGGTGCGGTTTTAAGGGTGTTTTACTGTCAAGTTTAGAACTGTAGCCATTCTAATGCTGCTTCTCTAGTTGAAAATATTTTATTATTAAAATCGACCTTTTCACTAAGCTCACGTTCAAAAATCATGGATAATGCCACAGAATGAGGGTCGGTAACAATGAGTGCCTGTTTTTTCTTCTTTATAATGGATTCAATACTTTGCAGGAATTTGATAAGTTCAGTTGCAAAATCGAGATCTATCTGTAATTTACTATTACTATAGTCGGAAAACAGGTTGTATTTTAATTCAGTGAATTCTTTTATGGTAAGAAATTCCTTCCATACCTGACCGATGTCTTCAGCTTTAATCAAACCGCAGTGTGTGTAGCGAATTAGTTTAAGTTCGTGGTCAATACTTATAGAATAATCCATTAATTTGCTTGTTAGTCAGTCCAATCATTGCAACAATATAACACTGGTTATGGTGTTTTTTGTTTCTGAAAACGCTTTGATTCGACTATTGGTTGAAAAATTTAAGAAACCAAAATTAATAAATATTTTCACGAATGACATGTGAAAGGACTAAATAGTTTTTGAAAAAAGACTAAGGAGCATTGAAGTTAACACAAGATCAAACAGTTTCATATTGTAACTCAGAATAAAATTGTCGTTGAAGAAATATTAATTTCATCACTGTAAAAAAAGGAGTCCTGCTCTGTTCGCTTACAGTGCAGGACTCTCCCAACCAAAATAAAAACCAATATGAAAGTGGTTATTTCTTTAAATTTTTCACTCGTATTCTTACGCCTTGTTTTTCTGTATGTGTTAGTTCTCTAAAATGGCTCCTTTATCAACTATTAAAGGGCTGTTTTTCCAATTGCATGTCGCCGTTAGCACCCTTGTAAATGTTTATCCAAGCTTCCCAGTTTTCGTTATCCAAATCAGGGTAATCTATTCGGTAATGACTACAGCGGCTTTCTTTGCGCATAAGGGAGGCACGGAGTTTCATTTCGGCACTAATGATCATATGGCGTGTTTCATGTGCCAGACGCAGCTCGTGCATATCTGCCGCCCGGAGCATTGGCATATGATGGTCGCGCAATTCCTCTATATAGGCCAGTGCGGCTTTCATCAAACTTTCTTTTTTCACATATAACACAAAGTTTGGAATCATAATACCTTGCAGGGTTTGTGTAACCCAAGCCGGGCTATAACCCGCTTCACGTTTCAGTGGAGCAAAAATCTCGCTTTCTATTTCTTGCTTTTTGGCCGAAGATATCTTACTTCCTTTTTGTCCTGTTGCATAATCAGCAGCGGCCTTGCCGGCAATGGCTCCTTGTACGGCTGAACCTGCTAATGAAGATCCAATCTGTGTGTAAATAGCTCCTGCCATATAGGAACCTAAAGCGTCTCCTGCAGCATACAGACCCGGAATGTTGGATTCACATTTGTCATTGATTGGTACTAAGCCTTCGGATTTGTGGATGGCCATTCCGGCAGAAGAACCTCCTACGATACTGCCGCCCATTCCCGGAGGGCCTCCATTGTCTCCTTTGCCTTTACCCTTAGCTTTCTGTTGTGGAGGTCTTTGTCCATCACTACCGGGGCCCTGGCCATCGCGTGGAGGACGCCTCTTATCATCTCTACCATCGCCTCCCGGTGGTGGGCTCTGACGCTGCTCTTCCTGTAAACCTTCCGGACGGTAAGGGGCTTTCAAGCTACTATATGAAGATTTGTTATTCATCCCCGGACGCATCTGAGAAGGGTTGCCGTTAGCATAAGCCATTACATTAGCTTCCATTCCTAAATCGTGTCGTATACCAACACTGGTAGTTGAGGGTTTTTGTTCAAACATATTACCCCAGCCATCATAACAAGCAGCCGGATTGGTGGAACGTCCCGGATGACCATCATTCCATTCTTTTCCGGTGACCTTAGCACCTATGTTATAGGCCATAATGGTGCCGTCGTGTGTCAGGTCATTGATGGGGAAGCCGTTGGGTTTGAATCCCCCTGCGCCGGTACATAATATCACGCTTTTGGCTGAGAAAAAGTAAGCTTTGCTTTCGTCTATACTAAAGCCCGCTGCCCCTGTAATACGATCGTTTTCCTTGACCAGATGTGTGATGGTGACGCGTTCTATCAGTTCAATATTTCGTTCATTGATAGGTCGCATAAACGATTTGTTGTAAATGGCGGAATCAAAGAAACCCCATTCGCGTAACTCTTCCACGCGGGCTTTGCTATGCTCTGCTACCTGACGCGTATATACCGGGTTGTTGGTGCCAATAGCCGAATAGCTTACTTTATTCACAAATTCGTCAATACTCATTCCGGCCTCTTTAGCGTCGAAAGAAAAGATGCCTTTGGCAAAAGGTGTTTGACCTGATGACCCCAGGCGTCCCTTGGAAACTATAAGAGTCTTAGCTCCGGCATCGTGAGCTTTAACGGCAGCAAAGAGTCCTGCCATTCCGCCGCCTATCACCAATACATCGGTGCTGTAATCGGCTACTGAAGTATCTCCTACCGGCAAAGTTTTATTGTTATGAGCCCAGCCTGAGTTCATGCCCATAGAGGCAATGGCAGCAGCACCCAGTGTAGCGCCGCTGAGGTTAAGAAACTGTCTTCTTGAAAATTCTTTGCTCATAATTTTGGGGCTTTAGGTTTTAAAATATAAATCTTGAGTATCAAGAGCACACCAGTTGTTGCTAAGGCATAAATAAGGCTGATCATTGCAGTGCTCATGTGTCGGCCTAAGTTGGTGGCATGAATGGTAGCTAAAATGATGAAAATGATTGAAAAAACACCGTGAATTACACGCCAGGTTTTATATGAAAGACCTAACTTGTTTCTAAATATCGAAGTGATGCCGATGATAAGCATCAGACACCAGGCCACCATGCCTAAGACTAAAGCATTGCTATCTGTTGTTGCCAAAATGGTGTTTAGCGCATCCTGAGGTGTTACGCCGGATTCATAATAGCGCGGAAAAACAATCATAAAAGGATGGAGCAGTAAAATGCTTACAAAGACATAACCCAATACTTTGTGCCATTTAATGACTTGGCTCATTTTGTGCCCTTGGCGTATGCTTTTTTGATTGCCGCGCGATAAAAAAAACTGCATCAGCATCATAAAGAAACCCCAGATGGTGAGGATAGAGAACAACTCCTTAAGCCAGGTACGGCGCGGAAAATCACCGAGCAGGTACAATAGCCCCGGGAGCAAGATAAAGACAGCAATAAGCAGTAAACGGTTATAGTTACGTAATCTGTTTTTCATAATATGATGATTTTTTCATTAACCCCAAGAGACAACTACAGGGATCGCTTTTTCGGGAGTGATGCTGATGGCATCTACCGGACAGTACATACGGCACAGATGGCAGATTTGACAATCTGCGGGGTAGGTAATCTCCGCTTTCCCTTTGCTGTTGAGGCGTATGACATCGGTAGGGCAGGCTTTTACGCACTCGCCACAACCGATACATCCGCTGATTTTGTTTATTGACATAATTGATAAATTTAACTAAAGACCGAAAGGTTACCTTTACAGAAATTTAAGATATAGAGAGGTTTTGCACCTCTCTTTTATCTTTTTCTATCACTTTCTCTTACTGGCGTGGTGGACCCTGACGGTTTTGTTCTTGTTTTTTTAGATAGGCAACATAGAGTTTGGCTTGATCATCGTCCAGAAGCGCTTTTATTTCTTTTTCTAATTTGGCCTTATGTTCTTCCATTTTTTCACGATTAGGACGGCTGTTTCCAGAGGTCATTTCCTCCACCTCTTCGAAATGAGCAGTGTATATTTCCACCACTTTTTCTTCTTGAGTTTCGTCCATTTTTACCTCGTCAGCTAGTTTGCTCACCATTTTTTTTATCTGTTTAGCGTTGGGTATTTCCATTTTTGGAGGTCCTCCTTGTCCTCCTTGTCCACCCCCCGGAGGCTGTGCTAATAGTGTTTGACCGACAATTAAAATCGCTGCGATAATTGTTGCTTTTAATGTTTTCATAATGTGTTTTTGTTTTTATAATAGAGGCATATATAGGTTATATTATATGACCTTTTACACCTCTAAGAGTGATTAATTAATAAATGTCGCGCACCAGTCGTACATAGTTATAGTAACGCTCTCCGCCTTCGCCCAGCGGGCCGCCTTCGTACTTGGTGTCGAAACGTACAGCTCCTGCACCGTGAGTGTCGTTGCCATCACCGTCTACAGCCTGACCAAAGGCGACATACCATCCATAGTAATAGGGTTGACCACTGCTAAAATTCGCTGAAGTACTTGTCCAGAAGTAAGGGTAGTCATCATTGCCTGCTTCATTGACAATCGGCGTACAATTGAAGATAGGGTTTATGGCCGGGCCTACCTGTGCTTCGTCTTGTGCGTTAGAAGCATAGGAGTAATCAACAATAGCTTGAAGTTCCTTTATATTAGGCAGGCGCCAGTCGGTATATCCGGCAATTGTTGCGCTTTCTGCATATTCAAGGGCTGTTTCCCAGTCCATACCTTCGCCACTATCGTCTTGTGTCCACATTAGACCGCTGGCATTATCTGAGATGGTGCCGTCTTCGTTGTCGGAAAAGTCATTCTCACCATATACATCACCACGTACAGCCCGTACATGCTTAGTCAGAGGACTAAAGCTTGCGATGTCGTCGTCAGCCGGTGGCATTTGTCCTGCACTATCATCATCAGTTCCTGATGGCGGCGTAGTTGCCGTACTTGTGGTGTCAGTTGGCAGGTCACCAGTACCCTGAGGTGCCCCATCTGTAGGTGCATCACCACCTGTCATTGTAGATGCCGCCGGATAAGCTTTAATGTGTCCGGTTACGTGATTGACTCCGAATGCTGCATTGTCTCCCCCTTCGGTAGTGACGCCCACGTAGCGGTTGCTCGACCAAAATTGCTCCGATTTGTCTACTATACCAGAAGCCAGCTTGAAATAGCTTGTGTCCAGGTAGGGCCACCCTTTGCCAAAATCGCTGATAGAAAAGAGTTCTTTGAGGCTTGGCATACGCCAATCTTCATAGCCCCCTAATGATAAGCTGTCGCAATATGCAATTGCCTCTTCGTAGGTCAGGCCTGTTGGGATGGGGATCTCTTCCCACATCAAACCGGTATTAAAATCACTGATGGTGCCATCGCCATTGTTTATGTAGCTCATAGCTAATCCTTTCAGGTAGTTGGCATCTTGTCCGTAAAAATCTTCACCTACAGAGATACTGCTTACTACATTACCGTCATTGTCATATAATATGGTTTGACCGGACTGTACTAATGGGTAAGTAAAGTCAGGAATGCTTACTGTTTCGTTAGAATCGTTGCTGTTTTCGCACGCCGCCAAAATCATAATGACAAAAGCCATTGCTATGATCTTAGATGTTTCGTTAAATTTTAGAATTTTCATAATTGGGAATGTGTTTAGAATTAATAAACGGGGCGTTGCTTTCTCTTATTTCGCTTACGAAAGTATTATGGTCTTATTTTATAATAAAACACATTCGACCAATAAGAAAAGATTGTCGACGGAATAGGGTTTTCTTTTTTCGGGGAGAAAAACGGGGGAGGGGGATAAAAAAAAGGCCCTGCGAAAACTGCAGAGCCCCAATTCGTAATTCGTGATTCGTAATTATTTAATTGACTTCACGTCCATATTCCAAAGTGTGAAACCAAAGATATCGGCATATTGCTCTATCGTTTTGCTGATAGGTGTACCCGCTCCGTGGCCGGCATTGGTCTCAATGCGTATCAGCTGAGGATTGGCTCCTGTATGCTTAGCCTGTAGCTCTGCCGCGAACTTAAAGGAATGCGCCGGTACTACACGGTCGTCGTGGTCGCCCGTAGTGACTAAAGTCGCCGGATATTCCAAGCCACCTCTTACGTTATGAAGCGGAGAATAGCCCTTCAGGTATTCAAACATTTCTTTGCTATCCTGAGCCGTGCCATAATCATAAGCCCAACCGGCCCCTGCCGTAAAGGTGTGGTAACGCAACATATCCAACACACCCACAGCAGGCAAGGCTACCTGAAACAGTTCAGGACGCTGCAGCATTGTGGCGCCTACCAGCAGGCCACCGTTAGAGCCACCCATTATGGCCAATTTATCCGAAGAGGTATATTTTTCGTCAATCAAATATTCTGCTGCCGCAATAAAGTCATCAAACACATTTTGCTTTTGCAACTTGGTACCGGCATCGTGCCACTCCTTACCATACTCGCCACCACCACGCAGGTTGGCCACGGCATAGATACCGCCCATGTCCATCCATACGGCGCGTGTACTTGAGAAAGCCGGGTTCAACTGAATATTAAAACCACCGTAACCATAAAGAATCGTAGGCGTTTGGCCATTGAATTTAGTTCCTTTTTTATACGAGATAATCATCGGCACTCTAGTACCGTCTTTCGAGGTATAAAAGACCTGCTTAGACTCAAACTGC
Source organism: Bacteroidales bacterium UBA5342 (assembly GCA_002408065.1). Lineage (GTDB taxonomy): Bacteria > Bacteroidota > Bacteroidia > Bacteroidales > UBA5342 > UBA5342. The sequence goes on along the minus strand of DHQI01000073.1, from coordinate 3,549 downwards.
TCCGAATCGAAAGCAATCTCAGGTTTGATGTACAATTCCGATTTACCGCTGGCCGGATCAAACTTATAAATATTACTTGGTGTGGTATAGTTCGAGAATGAGTAGAACAATTCTTTATCTTCCAGGTCGCCGTTTAAAAGACCTGCCGTTCCTACGCCCGGCAATTCCACCTCGCGCACCAATGTGCCGTCCATATTGTATTGCTGCATCTTAGTGATGGCGTCCACGGTATATTTGGCAAATAAAAAACCAGCACCGGTAGCACAGCTAAGCACGGCATCGGATTCCGGGATTAAATCTTCTGCTTTCGCAAAATCCAAATCACTCACCGGGATACGTACCAAACGATCATTCGGTGCATCTTTATTGGTTTGTACATATAAATAGTTATCGTCGGCATACACGCCGTGATAGTCGTTGTCATAATTGCCCACCAAAGTCACCATCTCAGGCTTTGCTGCTTTCATATCCATCACATACATCTCATTCCCTGAAGTGGAATTAGCTGCGGCAATAATTAGGAAGCGCTGATTCTCGGTTAGGTAACCTTGCACATAACGACGTTTTACATCGGCACCAAAAATCACTTTATCCGTGCTTTGTGGCGTGCCCAATATGTGATAATAAAGTTTATGCTGATCTGTTTTGGCCGAGAGTTCACTGCCTTCCGGCTTATCATAGCTGGAATAATAAATACCCTCGTTGCCATACCATGAAATACCGCTGAACTTGACATCAATCAGAGGTTCTTCTATCTGCTCTTTTGTTTCAGCATCCAGGATAATGATTTTTCGCCAGTCCGAGCCGCCTTCCGAGATAGAGTAAGCCACCAGGCTACCGTCTTTCGTAAAACTCACGTCTGCTAAAGAGGTGGTTCCGTCTTCGGCAAATTTGTTAGGATCCAGAAAAATCTCCTCTTTGCCATCAGCCCCTTTGCGGTAAAGCACACTCTGATTCTGCAAACCATCGTTGCGGTAGTAATACTCATACTTGCCATGTTTTTTAGGTGCCGAAACACGCTCATAGTTAAGTATCTTAGTTAAGCGCTCTTTGATGTTTTCACGGTAAGGTATCTGCTCCAAATAACCAAAAGTCACCTCATTCTGGGCTTTGACCCATTCGGCTGTTTCATCACTCATATCATCTTCGAGCCAACGGTAAGGGTCAGCCACCTGTGTGTCGAAATAGGTATCGACCACATTGCCTTTGCGGGTTTCGGGGTATATCACGTCTAATGTTTTTGTATTGTTGCACGAGAAAAAGGCCAAAGCCCCAAGGCCGGCCATCATTAATTTTGAAATTGCTTTCATAATGTCGTTTTTAATTGTTTGGTGTGAGAACACAAAAGTAAGAATAGAAGTTCATTATTGATGATGATAGCCCACAAAAGTCACTAAAACGGTTTTTTTCTACCTTTGCAGTCCATTTATCAGGACAAGAATGAACAACAAAGACTTTATACAAAACCTGCCTAAGGCAGAGTTACATATACACATAGAAGGCAGCCTGGAGCCGGAGCTTATGTTTGAGTTGGCAAGACGCCATGCTGTAAACATTCCCTACACCAGTATCGACGATCTTAAGGCCGCCTATAACTTCACCTGCCTGCAGGATTTTCTGGACATTTACTATGCCGGCGCCGATGTTTTGCGCACCAAACAGGACTTTTACGAGCTGACCTACGCCTACCTGGAGCGGGTCAGTCAAGACAAGGTGCGTCACGTAGAGGTATTCTTCGATCCGCAAACGCACACCGACCGCGGCATTGCTTTCGCTACCGTGATAGAAGGCATCAGCGAGGCATTAGTACAAGGAGAAAAGGATTTTGGCATCTCCTACCATATCATTATGTGTTTCTTACGCCACCTGAGCGAAGATGCAGCTTTTGATACCCTGAAACAGGCTTTGCCCTATAAGCAACTTATCTTAGGCGTAGGTCTGGACTCTTCGGAAAAAGGCAACCCGCCAGCTAAGTTCCAAAAGGTATTTGCAGCTGCTAAAAGAGTAGGTTTTCTGGCCGTAGCACACGCCGGCGAAGAAGGCACTCACGAAAACATTGCTGATGCCATTGCCTTGCTCAACATTGACCGCATAGACCACGGCAACAGCATTACCAACAGTCAAAGCTTACAACAAGAAGTAAAGGATAAACAACTGGCTCTAACGATGTGTCCGCTCTCAAATCTAAAACTACAGGTGTCGGAAAATCTGGACAACTACCCGGCCAAGCAATTGCACGACGAAGGTCTTATCATCACCATCAACTCTGATGATCCGGCCTATTTTGGCGGCTACATCAACGACAACTACCTGGCGCTGGACAATGCCCTTAAGCTCAGCAAAAGAGACCTGGCCGATTTTGCCATTAACTCCTTTAAAGGTTCTTTCTTAAGTGAAGATAGAAAAGCGGCCTTGATTGATGAGGTGGAAAGGTATTATAATGAACAAGGCTAATTACTTACTTTGTGCCTCTTGGTCAGCATGGCTTATTCCTTAGCTTACAGTGAATAAGCCACTGTGCTATTAAGTAATTTTTGATATTCGAAATAGCATTGCAAATGCATCGGCAATAGCCCCTCATTGCAAACGAGGGGGCAGATGGAGACGTAGGTTAGCGCGAAATGACGGCTTATTGATTCGTTATAAGTTGTTTTATGTCAAGGGTTGAATATAGTTTTAAGATGTCCTCTTTGTTTTGTAAAGGAACACAGTGCAATGTAAGGCAGGCTGCTATTTCAGGTAGCTTTACTGCAAGGAAAGCACTTGAAAACTGTGCATCTAAAGGGACATAGACCATTAGATAATTATCTTTCTCAAACTCACTTTCGCCCTTTTGTTTTGCCATTGCCGCGATAGAGCTAAACCCATCAATAGATCTTAGGTTAATACTTAATCTGTCGCTTTGCCCTTTAATGAATGTGGCTTTGTAAGTCACCGTTTCGTTATATTCAGCTTCGCCATCTTTTTCTACAGCATACGGCTTGTAATCAGGGATTTTTGTTGTACTTATCCATTTCTCGTAGCTGGCGAATGAAATTGTTTCGTGGAACTGCTGAGCATTGCAAAGCATTGAAACTGCAAAAAAAGCACTTAATAATAACTGTTTCATTTCTGTTTGGTTTTTATTTTCTGAAAAAAATTATTGAAAGTATCCTTCCCCTGATATGCTAATAAGAAGAAACTGTCCCTTCTGGTGAATATTTGAACATCGCATATAGTACTGTCTAATAAGTCTTGAAAAAGGTAATTGAGTATCTTTCTGATTTGCTTATACTAAAGCCTAACTCTTTATGCAATTCGTATGGACTTGTTTGAGAAAAAGCAAGTGTGCTAAATAATGTTAGTATAATTGTAATATATTTTACGTTCATATTTATATACATTATGAATGTTGTAACTTATAGAAATTTAATCTATTATGTGTGCATTGTACCTGGGCGGTAACGATTGCTAGATGGATAGTATGGCATTAGAAATCACTTTCCTTCGGAATACCCACAGAGCCAAATCGTAGATTTTACTAAGTATCTTTTTAGTTCAGCTTTGTCA
>DHQI01000084.1:8713-45797 GCA_002408065.1 Bacteroidales bacterium UBA5342 | reverse complement strand
TGGCACTGACAGCCGGCTATCTGGGCAAAACAAGCCCTTACGATAAATGCAGTTTTACCGGTTCTGACTTTACCGTAGCTGCTGTGCTTGATAACTATGCTCCGGCCGATTTGCTGAAGTTTAAACACTACAGTTCATTACGCAACTGGTTGGGAGCTCAAGTAGATAATGACGAATTTATAAAAACGATTTCCCCACTTCATTTAATCAATGAAAAAACGCCGCCAACTTACATCATCCATGGCGATGCTGATCCTACGGTAGGGTACGAACAATCTGTGATGCTGGAAGAAGCCCTGAAAGCGGCTGGTGTGAAATGCTTTTTCAGAACCGTTCCGGGAGGAAAACATGGCAGCTTTTCGCAAAAGTATAAAGACATAATGGAAGATGATATAAAACAGTTTTTAAGCGAACTGGACATCTTGAAAAGTGATAATTAGTGAGTGTAATTTTAAATTTTTAAACCTTTTTATTAACCTAATTTTTGTAACTATGAGAACACAAAACAGTATGAAACGAATGTTTGCAGTAGTCTTTGCACTATTTGCACTATTAGCCACAGCTTCGGCTGATTGGACTACTTATGATGCATCCACCTTGCCGGGAGATGCCGGTTTTAATGTTAAAAACAGTGCTGGTGCTGACGCCATATTGACATTGGTTGATGATGCTGATAACTCTGGTAATAAAATTCTTCAATTTATTTCTGGCTCAGCTGATAAAAACACATTAGAAGCTCCAAAGTTTGATTCTAAAGTTTCTGGTGGTGGTACTAAACAAGCTTTTACTGTCGTAATGCGCGCAAGAGCTTATAAATTTAGTGCGGATTCTGTTTACAAGAATTTTATGGAAGTAGAAGTAAAAGATGGTGAAATCAGAGACAAAGTAAGATTTTACCCTGAAAAAGGCTTAGATATTGAAAAAGCAAATTCTAAGGAACTTAAAGCCTACCCTGATGGTCATGACTCTTATGCATTTAATATATACCGTGTAACTTTCAAAGAAGGTATTACTACTGTCTATATCAATGATGTGATGGTGGATCAGTCTGTTGCAGCGTCTACAACCTCTAGTGATAGCGATTCGCGCTTTGTTATCGGAGATTCTAACAGTTCAGCCGATTATGGTATAGAATATGACTGGATTATTTGGGATAATGGTGATGCTTATGCGCCGGGACAAGGTGCTGACTACCCTGCAGGTTTAATTATTTCTCCATTGACTGCAGGTGAGGTAGGAGATGGTAACTGGAATATTTATGCTGCTGATGAAACACCTCAGAATTTTGGTTTCAGCGAAAGCTCTGACCTGTATAGCGGAGAGACAGCTGTGCCTATGGCTGACCCTGACAATGCGGGAAATAATATTCTTGATTTCTCTACTATAGATACTACTAAATCGAAGTATTCTTTCAATCAGTCTTTGAATATTGATAGTACTAAAGGTTTTACTGTTATTATGCGTGCAAAAGCTAAATCAGTTGATCACGACCTTGTTGAGGTGACTCTTAAGTCTGGTTTCAGCTATGAAAAAATCCGTTTCTACCCTGACAAAGGTGAGTTGAACGTGGAAAAAGGAACTGCAGATACCCGCAAGGTAAGTTATCCTGTTCCTGATGGAGTGGATATGCTGGACTGGAACGTGTACCGTTTCTCTATTGTTGATTCTGTACTTAACATGTGGGTGAATGAAATACAAGTTGGTTTCGATATTAAAACAACGTATGAGTCTACAACCACAACAAACTTTGGTTTTGGTGAAGGTAACTCTGGTATGACTTATGCCAGCTATATCGACTGGGTTATCTGGGACGAAACAGGTGCTTATGGCCCGGGCGAAGGTTCTGACTTCCCTAGTTCTTTAGTGATTTCTCCTTTAACAGGTGGTGAGGTTGTCGTTCCTGATTATATGCGCTTTAGCGAAATAAATGTGCCTGTTGGTTCAGCGGCTGGTTCTGTTGAGATTGAGGTAGATGCTAATGCTGCATGGAGTGTTTCCAGCTCTGATTCATGGATTACGTCTATATCTCCATTGTCTGGCGATAGCGGTGTTACTGTTGTTACTGTTTCTTACGAAGAGCATACAGCTGCTGCACCTCGTATTGCTACTATCTCTGGCTACATCGGATTTGATGTAATGGATGAAGTGACTATTACGCAAGAAGGTAAAGCGGTACTGATTGCTGCAACAGGGGCTTCTGCTTCTTCTGCACAAGTAAAAGATGGTGTAACCAAGGCGGCTACAAACGCTATCGATGGTGACAACACCACTTCTTGGGTACCTTCTGAAGGTATTGTAAATGGAGAGCACGAATGGGTAAAAGTTGCTGTAGCGCCTAATTCAGAAGTTGTTTTGGTTAAAATTACGGAGTATAAGAACAGTCAGCGTCTGACAGCTTTTAGTGTAGACTATTGGAATGGAACTGAATATGTGGAAACATTACCGCTTCAGCTATCTCCATTGCAGGCCGTTGATAACTCAGAAGTAGCTTATGCTCTTCCAAGTGCTATCAATACCGATACGGTGATGTTTAAATTTTATGGTAATGCCGGAACAACAGAAACAGATCCTTCTACAGCATCAGGATGGTTGACAGTAACTGAACTATCTGTTTGGGGAGCTGAAACATCAAGCGCTATCAATGAGATGAGTATTATGGATTACAGCGTATATCCTAATCCATCGGCAGGTGTATTCACTATTGATAATGCACAAGGTGCTGACATCCGCATTGTATCATTGGCAGGTCAGGTGCTTTACGAAAAATCAAACATTGCCGTTCAGGAAGTGATCGATGTTGACTTGTCATCAGGTATCTACTTGTTGAATGTAGATGATACTGTAAGTAAAATTGTAGTACGATAGTTTTATCAATATTATATTAAAATGAACCTTATAATTTCATTCTTTTGCATTTTCTCTGCGGCAAAAAACTTCAACCTAGCTATGGCTATGCCTTTATTTTTTGCCTTTATAAAACACAAAATTTCTAAAATTATTTAAGGATCATTTCAAAATAAAATTGATATTATTTAGGTTTTTTTAGTTTGGGAGATAATGTTCGGGACAATGGTAGATGTATATACTAAAGGTCATTTGGTGAGTAAACATAGCCATTCCCGGATATTATCAATGTCCAAATACCTAAGATGAAATATAAATGGAACAGAATGATATGAATTGAACAATATTTTTCTGTTCCATTTTGTTTAATAAATAGTGATGAACGCATCTGGTGTAAATTATCAGAATTTTGTGCCGGGGTTTTTCCGGAATAATTATTATCCTCATATTTGAAATATGATTAATCTTAAAAAAATACAAACCCTCCTTGTTACACTGATAAGCATTTTTGCTTTTCAGAATGTTCTGGCCTCAGAATATACGATTAGCTCTGCCAGCGAGCTTAAAAATCTATCATTGTCGCCCGGCGATATAGTGACTATGACCAATGGAACGTGGTCAAACCAAGAATTAGAATTTAAGGGAAACGGCACGGCCGATAATCCCATAACGCTTAAAGCCGAAACACAAGGCAAAGTTATCCTTACCGGATTTTCACGCCTGGAAATGGCGGGTGAATACCTTGTGGTGGATGGCTTAACTTTTCAAGATGGAGAATTAGAAGGCGATCCCGTAGTGGCTTTCCGTACCTCCAGTTCCTCTTTGGCCAATAACTGTCGCCTGACCAATACGGCCATTATCAATTATAATCCCTGGGATCCGGCTGAGGAATACAAGTGGGTTTCAGTTTATGGCGAAAATAACCAAGTGGATCATTGCTCCTTTGTAGGGAAAAACCACGCGGGAGCACTGCTGGTCATATGGATAGGCGAAACGGCCAACCATCACCGCATCAATAATAATTACTTTGCTGACATTCCCGAACTGGGTGAAAATGGTGGCGAAACCATCCGCATTGGTACCAGTACCAACAGTATGAAGGATTCTTATGCCATAGTTGAAAATAACCTCTTTGAGAATTGTGATGGCGAGATTGAGATTATCTCGAATAAATCCTGCGAAAATATCTACCGTTACAACACCTTTTTGCATTGTGAAGGCACGCTGACACTGCGTCACGGTAATCGTTGCTCGGTATATGGTAACTTTTTCTATGGCGATACCAACAAGAATAGTGGCGGTGTACGCATCATAGGCGAAGATCATAAAGTTTACAACAACTATTTTCAAGACTTGACAGGAAGTGGTTTTCGCTCGGCTATCTCGTTGACCAACGGCGTGCCGGATTCGCCTTTGAACCGTTACTTCCAGGTCAAAAATCCTGAAGTGGTGAATAATACCATTGTGAATTGTAAATATGGAATCACATTGGGAGCCGGCAAAAGCGATGAGCTGAGTTTACCGCCACAAAATGTGAAGGTGATCAATAATGTGATAGCAGACTATGCCGGGCGCACTCAAAAAGCGGTGGAATACGACGATACACCTGATGGTATTAGTTATATCAGCAATATGTTTTATGCTTCTAAGTTAGGCGACACGCCTGACGAGGTGGATAACTCTGATCCGAAACTGGAAGAGGAGGATGATTTTTACCGTCCGGCTGATAACAGTCCTGTGATTGCATTTGGAAGCAGTACAGTGGATTACCTGAGCTCCGACATTGACGGACAAAGCCGTGGTGCGACAAATGATGCCGGGTGCGACCAGCTGTCTGATGATGAGATGAGCAATCGTCCTTTATCTAAAGATGATATTGGAGAACTGATAGGGGCAGCTTATGAAACAGGGGAGACGGGAGGCATAACCGAAGACAGTATTCCGCAATTGAACATCATCAATGCCGTAGCTAGTACCGAACAAAACGAAACGGATAAATATAATGTAGCAGCCAATGCCATCGATGGTGACTTTTCCACCCGTTGGTCGGGTGAAGGTATTGGTGCCTATATCGATTTAAGTCTGGAAAAAAAAAGCCTTGTTTCTTATATCAAGGTCGGTCACTATAAGGGTGATGAACGTAGCTCTGATTTTCATTTGTTAGGATGGAATAGTGAGATAGAGCAGTTTGATACTTTGCTAAGCAATGTCACATCTGACATTTCATCTGATGCTCTTACTACATATGATTTTGAAGACTATAGTACGGATATTATTCGCTTTGTAGGCTTAGGATATTCAGGTGGAACTGGGCTCTGGAATAGTTATACCGAATTTGAGCTTTATGGTTGGGAACAAACGACTTCGCTGGAAGAAAGTACCGCTCTGGCTATGCAACTTTACCCCAACCCAAGTACGGGGACTTTTAGGATTAAAAACTGTGTCAACGGCGTACTAAATATTTTTACGATAGCCGGGCATCACGTGTATTACCAAGCGAATATTGATAGCGAAACCTTAGTGTCTACAGAATTGGATAAAGGAATTTACCTGGTAATGGTAGACAGTGAAGAGCGGACTTTTGTAGATCGCTTAGTTTTGATTTAGGTGTTGTAGTAAAGACGCGATTAATCGCGTCTATACACAAGCATTAAAGAGTGAAAGGAAATGCAAAATTGTTTAAGCAAACAACATAAGAACTTTTGGATCTTCGTCATCTGCTCTACGCTGATAACGTTGACTTTGCCACAAAATGTACTGGCCCAAACCATCCTGTCTGCAGATGGAAAAACCGACACCTACACCTTAATCAATAGTGTGTTGGCACCCGGTGGCAATGTGGTGGAAGTCCCGGACTGTAGTCATGAGGAATTTGGCGATCACATTGATCAGGCAATGGATGAAGAATTAGGGGTTTACGTCTTTCGTTTTCATATCCACGTGGATGAGGATAACGACCGTTGTAAGAATTACGACCGTCAGCGCACCGAAATTAAGACTTACGATAAATCGCCAGATAATTTAAAAGCCATAGCCGGCGAAACGGTAGAATACAAGTGGAAATTTAAGCTCGATACCGCATTTCAAACCTCTTCTTCGTTTACACACCTGCATCAGATAAAAGCTGTAGGTGGTAGTGAAGAAGGTATGCCGCTCATTACTTTAACCGCGCGCTCTACTGATAAACTGCAAATACGCTATGCTAAATATTCCTCGCAGGAAACCATCCATGAAGTCGCGCTTTCGCCTTTTTTAGGTCAATGGGTGGAAGCTACGGAACGCATCACCTTTGGTGAAAATGGCACTTACAGTATTGATATAAAACGTATCAGCGATGGTGTTTCTGTGCTGAATTATTCCAACGATGATTTAAGAATGTGGAAAACCGATGCCGATTTTCTACGCCCCAAATGGGGCATATACCGCGGCTTGGATAACTGGGAAGATTTGCGCGACGAAATATTGCTTTTCAACGATTTTAGCATTCAGGAGTTGGACGAAACGGCTTTGGATGCAGTTTCTCACGAAAGCTTCCGGCTTTGTCCTAACCCTAGCAAGGGGTGTTTTAGTCTTTCTGCTGATCCAGGAGCTGCTTTGGTGCTTTGCGATATGAATGGTAGAATACTCCATTCTATGGCCCTTGTTCCGGTGAATGAAACATTGGATTTTAATTTAAAACAAGGTGCTTATTTTGTTAATCTAGTATATTCAGATAAAGTGTTAACTGAAAAGTTAATGGTCAATTGAAAAGATAGAAACGGCCCCCATTCGTTCTGTCTTTTTAAGGAAATATAGATTATTGTAGAGCTTGTGTTTGTATGGCAAGTTCTCCATCTGATACCAATAAGAAACGGCCCTTTTTTTATTGGATAGTAATGCCTTCGTTATAGTTTGCTTGAATTGTGAGCTTTTGCTCATGTTTATTTGTAATAATTACTTAACCATTCACTAATTTAATTCTAAACACATGAAGAATTTTTTACTACCTCTTCTGGCGTTTGTTTCATTCAACCTTTTGTCCCAAACGCTCATTGAGACTTCCTTTGACGATTATGCTTTGGGCTCTATCGATGCTGTCAGCTACTGGGAAGTGAGCGATGGTGGTGCCTCTGTGGTGAACGATGCTGCTTATGTGCATAGCGGTACACAAGGGCTGATGTTGGGGAGTGCTACAGCCACAAAATTACAAACTGACCACGTGGCCTTTGACAAAAGTTCAACGGGTATTACAGGTCAGATATACATGGACTGTTGGGTAAAAGTCATTACCGCACCTTCAAGTAAATCTTTTTCAGTCAGAGTTTATGATTTACTGCCTAGCGGTAGTCGCCGTGCTTGTGAATTTGACATTACCTACGACGGTGAATTGCGGGTCTACAATGGAGGCTCAAAGGTATCGGTTGGCACCTCGCATTATACTGTAGGCGACTGGATACGTTTATCGGCCAGTATCGATTACGAAGCGGCAAGCTATGAGGCAGCCATCAACGGAACGGTGATCGGCACTTACGATTTCAGAGAAAGCTATAGCGCTGTAGATAAAGGACGCGATACCGAGGTGAAGGAATACCATTCTCTCAGGTTTTACCATGATGCCGACATCAGTTCTATTGCAGTAGATGATGTATATGTGGGTACAGATGCCATTGCTGATATTGCTTTTTCACCCCCTTCTGTAGAGCGAAGCATCAATGTTACGCAACCTGAATATGGCACCATTACATTGGATCCGCAAAAGGGCATTTATGAATTGGGTGATACGGTGGTGGCAACGATAAGTGCTATTCAGGAGCATTATGTGTTTGATGGTTGGACCGGATCGCTTTCAGGTAACGAAACGCCTGTGACCTTTACGGTAGAGGGCAATATGACCATTGGCGCTGATGTAATTATTGATGTTTCAAATCCTCCGACTTCTTATAATGTAACGTTGACGCAAACCACGGGAGGTACGGTGACTGTTTCTCCTCAATCAGGCCCTTATTACGAAGGTGCAATGCTGACTTTTACGGCGACGCCCGATTTGGCTTACGAATTTACATCCTGGCAGGGGATAAGTGGCAGTTCCACGACTGTTGAGTTAGAACTGAGCTCGGATCTCACTGTAAGTGCCATTTTTACCAAAGGAGATTTTACACCGCGCACTATAAATGTATCAAGTACTTCAGAGTTCAAAGCTGCCCTTCAAGATTTACACGCCGGCGATGAGGTTATTATGGCCAATGGTACTTACGAGGGGGAATCTTCTACCATCGAGGATATCAAAGGAACCGAGGAATACCCTATCCTTATTCGGGCTGAAGAAATAGGCGGTGTGACCTTTAACGATGGCTTTTTCATTGATTTTCGTCACTGCGAATACATAACCTTGCAAGGGTTTAATATCAATCTGAATGAAATGTCGACCACGCTAAAAGTGCAGGCTTCTAATCATATCCGTATCACTCAGAATGTGTTTGATGGCATAGGTGAGCCGGCCTACAAAGATGGCAATACTACGGACAGAAGTTCGTCCACCTGGATTATTCTTCAAGGCTCTTGGGATGATGATGTGACCTTAAGCCATCATAACCAAATAGACCATAATGTATTTAAAAACAAAGTCACACTGGGCAACATGATCCGTATCGATGGTACTGATCAGACTTATGTGTCACAATATGATGTAATTGAATATAATTACTTCAAAAACATGGGGCCAAGGGCCGATAATGAGATGGAAGCCATACGGATAGGATGGAGTGCTATGTCGGAGTCCGATGGCTATTGCCGTGTGTCCAACAACCTATTTGAAGCCTGTAATGGTGATCCTGAGATCATTTCGGTGAAATGTAATAAGAATGAAATTCTTCATAACACTTTTAGGGCTTGTGAGGGCACACTTTCTCTGCGCCACGGCAATGAAACACTCGTTGAGGGCAACTTTTTCTTTGGCGATGATGTAGATGGTACCGGTGGGGTGCGCATTTATGGTAGCGACCATCGCATTATCAACAATTATTTCGAAGGCCTGAAAGGCACCAAATGGGATGCACCTATTACTTTGACCGAAGGCGATGCTGAAGAAGGCTCTACAGGTTTGACCAAACATTTCAGAATAGAACGCGCTATCATAGCTAACAATACCTTGATCAATAATGATTATGGCATTGAAATTGGCTATGATAATAATGGCACTTACAGCAAGCCACCACGCGATGTGGTAATGGCCTACAACATCGTGCAAGGCAGTAGCAATAGTTTAGTCAATTACATTAATGCGCCGGATGATATGACCTGGCTTGGCAATGTAATGCTGGCTGAAGGCGATGCCACTTTAGGTACGAATGTTACTTTTTCATCGACTGAAGTCATAGAGCAAGACCCGCAACTGGTATTAGATGCCGGCGCCGGATTCTACAAGGCGACAGCAGCTACACCTACACTGACAATCGACGAGAGTGCGGTCGGTAGCATTAGCAACGATGTGGAAGGACAACTGAGATTGGCCACTACCAACTATGGTGCTGATGAGTTTAGTAGCGCTTCAGCAATCTACTATCCATTAAGCTCGGCGGATGTAGGGCCTACAGTAGGCGATTACCTGGAGCTCTCTGCATCGAGTTTAAGTTTTGAACGTGCCGGTGAAAGCCAAAGCCTGCGTATATCGACCAACCTGTCTTGGACGGCATCAACAAAAGCTGAATGGATCACGCTTTCGGAAAGTAGTGGTGATGGCGAACTAGCCATAACGATAAGTGCGGCAGAAAACCTGAGTGAAAATGTACGTACAGCCACGCTGAGCATTACCAGCAGTGGTGCAGAACTTAGTAAGACCGTTCAGATAGAACAAAGTGCTACTGACCCTGATCAGCTGACCGTAAGCACCAATACTTTGGCTTTTGAAGCGGCAACAGCGACTCAGAATGTAGAAATAAGAGCCAATAAAGACTGGACAGCTGCTTGCATTGCAGATTGGATTAGTTTATCGCCCAAAACTGGCAGTGGCAATGCAAGCTTGGCTGTTTCTGTGACTGAAAATACCAGCGTGACAGCTCGTAGCGCTACCCTTACGGTGAGCATAGAAGGAACTTTGAGCGAAGAAATCAGCGTGTATCAGTCGGGGGTATTGGGTGATGAGGTGAAGCTTAACATCATCTCGGCAGTGGCTAGTGTAGAACAGAATGAAGAAGGAAAAGTCAATATAGCTTCCAATACTTTGGATGGGAAATATGACACCCGCTGGTCAGGCGAGGGCATTGGTGCTTATGTCGATCTTACGCTCAATGCCGTTCAGCGCATTTCCTATATCAAGGTGGGGCACTACAAAGGGGACGAAAGAACCTCTTCCTTCCATGTTTTGGCTTGGAATGCCAGTACCGAGAGCTATGATACCCTGCTTAATAATGTGATATCAGTCTTAAGTGATGAAGCCTTGACCATCTATGATTTTGAGGATGTAGAAACAGATACTATCCGCTTTGTAGGGCTTGGATATTCCAACGGTACAGGGCTGTGGAACAGTTATACCGAGTTCGAATTGTGGGGGTGGGAAGAGCTTTCTGCCATCGATGAAACGTCCCAGATGGGCGAATATACGGTATATCCTAATCCTAGTAGCGGTTCCTTTAGTATTAGCAATAGTACGGGAGCAGATATTCGTATTTTTGATATTAATGGCCGTTTAATGTATCAGCAAGCGAACTTATCAGCTGATCAACTTATTAATCCGGATTTAGGACAAGGACTTTACTTCCTTCAAATCCAGAAAGGTGATTTTTTTAATATCTTGAGGATGCAAGTCAGGTAAGTGAATTTTGTTTTGTAAATGAAAGGGGTTGTCTCATAATGAGGTAGCCTCTTTTTTTTTGTGATAATTGTTATGCTAAAAAATAAAAAAAATAAAAAAACGAAAAACAGAGCAGGGGGAAAATATTAAAAAATGTCTTTATAGTATAGCTAACTGTTTTTTTAAGATTAAAAATGGCTCAGGATAAGAATAAATTAAAAGAGACTTTATTTACCGATGATTTGTCTTCGATGTTGGATAGCATTGATGATTGCGAAGTAATAGGAGAGGATGAAGTTTGGAAAAATATTAATATAGGTATAAGCAAACGTGATCATATGAGGCAGCGGTTTGCTTTGTCCCGGGTGGCTGCTGCGGTTATTCTTCTTATAGGTTTAACTTACGGCTATTATAATGTTTGGAATGCTGAAGATTATATTACTATAGTGACGGCTGAGCTAAATCAGCCCAAACAAGTCATTTTGCCTGATGGTACAGAAGTTCTTTTAAGTAGAAATAGTCAGCTTACTTACCCCAAAGTTTTTGGAAAAGATAGTCGACATGTAGAATTTGAAGGAATGGCCTATTTTTCTGTATGCAAAGATGCAGAGCGACCATTTACCATTGACGCACCGCAATCTAAGGTAAAAGTACTGGGGACTTCTTTCAGTATGACAGCTTATCGTGGTGAGCTTTCCGAAGAAGTCTTTTTGGAAGAGGGTTCGGTAGCTTTGTCTAGTAGGAAGAGTGAACTCGTATTAGTACCTGGTGAGATTGCTACAGTCAATACATCATCTAAAACAATTGTTAAAAAAGTCAATATTAACAGGAATGTAAATGCCTGGAAAACCCGTCAGTTGTTGTTTGATAATGATCCGCTTGATTATGTTTTTGTTGAATTGGAAAAATATTATGGTAAGCGTTTTATTGTAGAAGACCGTTCGTTACTGGATTTAAGATTTAATGGTCGTTTTAACGATGCTAGCGAAGAGGATATTCTTCAGGTATTGAATTATACCTTAGGAATTAGCTATGTGGTGAATGATAATAATATTCTATTAAAGAAATAAAGTGTTGAGGAATAGAGCGAGTATAATATTAGTGTTTCTGCTGGGGGCGTTTTCGGCATTTGGGCAGAACCTTTTGGAGCAGAAGATTAGCTTGGATGTCAATAATAAGCGCATCTATGTTGTGCTTAGTACTATTGAAGAAAGGTATGAGGATATCCGTTTTTCCTATAGTCCTGACTTACTGGATATGGACAAAAGGGTGACTTTAATACTTGATAAGGTGAGCTTGGATAAAGCTTTGCAACAGGTTTTTAAAAATACTCAGATAGAGTATGTGGAAATCAATAAAAACATAGCTTTAAGGCTAAAACAAAAAGAGACTGAGGCTACTGTAAACGGAGCAACATCGGGGCAGACATCCGTATCCGCTACAGAATCAGATGGTGGTGAGGATGATGTGCAGGATGGGATTCCCGGACAATTCATTGTACAGGGTACAGTAGTGGATGATAAAGGGGAGGAATTGCCTGCTACTACGGTACAGATTAAGAATAGCCTTACTGGTGTAAGTACCGATATTAACGGACATTATCGCATTAATGTGAAAAGCAGAACTTCCGGGGCTGTTTTACTCTTCAATTATTTGGGAATGGAAGAGCTGGAGGTGCCCGTAAACGGACGTCATACCATTAATGTAGTGCTGAAAAGTGGGGAGCTCGACCTTGACGAAGTGGTAGTGGTAGGTTATGGCACCAAACGTAAGAGCGATGTGGTGGGGTCTATGTCTACCATTCAAAGCAAAGAGATAAAATACGCTGTGCCTACAACCATTGATAAGATGTTGGAAGGCGCTGCACCGGGGCTTATGGTTACAAGTTCCAGTTCCGAACCCGGTGCTAAAACAGAAGTGAGAATACGTGGTGAAAGTTCTATTGATGGGGTAAATACGCCGCTTTATATTGTGGATGGGGTTCCTTTTACTACCGAAATAGAAATGGAGATTTTTGATGGTTTTAGTTATAACCCTCTGGCCACTATTAATCCGGACGATATTGAGTCCATCACTGTTTTGAAAGATGCTGCGGCCACTTCTATTTATGGGGCTAATGCATCTAATGGTGTTATATTGATAACCACTAAACGGGGGCGCGAAGGTAAAACGAACGTTAATGTATCGGCTAATATCGGGGTACAAACACGCTTGGATAACACTTATGAACGGCTGAGTGGTCCTGAATATGTGGAGTTGATGACAGAGGCTTGTTTGAATGCCGGTTTTACCGAAGAAGAAACTGCAGCGAAAGTAGGACGAACCGATGTTGATACCAATTGGCCCTCTTTAGTATACCAAACGGGTTTAACACAGAGTTATAACTTATCTGCACGTGGGGGAAATGGTAAGGTGAATTTTTATTCTTCGGTAGGTTTCAATAAACAAGAAGGTGTGGTAAACGGCAATACTTTGCAAAAAACATCAATCCGCCTCAACCTCGACCATAAAATTGGCGAAAAGGGGCTTTTGAGCTATTCATTATCACCCACTTTTACGAAAAAGGAATATTTTACTGTATTGGATGATGTCAATGAGATATTGCCCAATATTCCTGCCTATAATGAGGATGGTTCTTACAATACCGATGTGAAATATAATCCTTTGGCTATTTTGGATCAGAATGATTATAACGGTAATGGTAACCGTATTGTTGGTTCTGTAAAGTTTGATTATGATTTGTTGAAATGGCTGAAAGGAAAGTTTACATATGGTTTTGATAGCTATGACAATACTGATAAACAGTACTTGTCGATGCTCAACCAAACCGGATCGGCTAAGAACGGGCAGGCTGCGCGTACCAATACTAAAAATTTTGGATGGTATTCTAACGGTATGCTTAATTTTAATACAGCTAAAGGAAAGCATAAAATTGATGGTTTAGTGTCGTTCGAAGTACAGGATACCGAGGTGAATACCATTAGTGCCCGGGCGTCTAATTTTCCCAATGATTTTATGCGTGAGTTAAGCTCAGGATCGGTATACGAATACGCAGGGTCGCGGAAATCAGAAACCAGTCAGGTCTCTTATTTTGCCAAGCTGAACTATTCCTATGATTCAAAATATTTTCTGACTTCTAGTTTTCGTAATGATGCTTCATCCATTTTTGGAGGCGATACCAAAGCGTCTAATAAAGGGGCATTAGGGGCATCCTGGATGATGTCGCGCGAAGATTGGTTTAAGCGAAGTCTTTCTCAGGTAGAGATGCTTAAGTTGAGGATAAGTGCCGGTACTTCGGGTAATTCCCGTATTGGTACCTATGCTTCGCGTGGTGTGTATTCTTATAATGGAGCGGATTATAATAATCAACCCGGAAGTGCTCCTTTGTATGGCGACAATCCCGGTTTATCGTGGGAAACCAGTTTTATCTTTAACGTAGCAACGGATTTTAAACTCAACCGTTTTTTATCCGGTTCGGTAGAGTATTATGTAAAGAATAACTACAATTTGCTGACCAAAACAGCTGTGTCGGAAGTGACAGGTTTTTCGTCCTCTACACAAAACTTAGGAGATTCCCGCAATACCGGATGGGAGTTTAATGTAAAAAGCCACCTGATTGATCGTGAGGATATTAATTGGCATATTAACCTGATGACCTCGTTCGAAGAGAGCATTTTTACTAAGCTTTATCACGGAGATGGTCGCGATTTAGGTACGCGTATTATAAAGGAAGGCGAGAGCGTTCGGGCTATTTATCTGGTACGTTGGGCTGGTGTTGATTCGCAAACTGGTGCTCCACTGTGGTACGATTTGGATGGTAATGTGGTGGATTACGTAAGCCGGAATAACCGTGTGATTGTGGGATCCGGTTTGCCCGATTTCTATGGTTCCTTTACCAATACTTTAGATTATAAAGGTTTCGAATTACGCGTGTTTATGACCTATACTTATGGTAATATGGTGTATAATTCCAACCGGGCGTCTTCAGAATCAGATGGTGAATATCTGGCCACAGAAAACCAGAACAAAAACCAACTTAAACGTTGGCAAAACCCGGGTGATATTACCGATGTACCTAAGGTTGTATTGGGAAATGATTCGGATAGTAATTACTCCTCTACGCGTTTTCTGGAAGATGGTTCGCACCTTAACCTGAAAAATGTAAGCCTTTCCTATTCTGCTAAAAAGTCTTTGGTTGAATCTTTAAAATTGGGATATCTGCGTTTTTCGTTTTCGGTGGATAATGTGTTTGTTTTTTCAGGGTTTAAATCCTTGAGTACGGCTAACGGCAAATTGTCGACCTATTACCCTGATATGCGCACTTTTCAATTTTCAATGAACTTTGGCTTTTAACAAATGAATATAATGAAGAAAAATAACAGATATACCTCTCTTTTGTTTGTAGCACTGCCATTGTTGGTGTTTTTATCTGCCTGCAGCGACTTTTTGGATAAAGATCCTTATGATCGTCCGGCTACGGAGATTGCTCTGTCTGATATTGACGGACTGACCTGGGCTATGAATGGTACATATGATGCGATGTGTGGGGAGCGCTATTATGGTCGTCTTTTTATAGTGCTGGGTGAGTATATGGGCGAGGATGTTAAACAAAAAGTAGATAATAATGGACGTGATACGTATGGCGATGTGTATCGCTTTACAAAAGATATTGAAACCGATGAGATAGAACGCCTGTGGGAATATGCATACGATGTGCTTTTACGTGCCAATAACATCATAGAGTACTTGCCTATGAGCATTGATGGTACCGATGAGGAAAAAAATGAATTATTAGCGCAGGCCTTGTTTATTCGTGCTTTAGCTCATTTTGATTTGGTGCGTTCTTACGGTCAGAATTTTAGTTATACCGATGAGGCCAGTCATCTGGGCGTACCTATTGTTACACGTCCTTTGTCGGTGATTGAGCAGCTGGGTCGCAACACGGTGATGGAAGTGTATGAGCAGATTATTAACGATCTGGTACAAGCCATTGCTACTTTTCCAGAAAGTGCTTTTGTTGCCGAAAATGCTAAATATGCCAATAAATATGCTGCTAAGGCTTTGTTGAGCCGTGTGTATATGTATATGGCTGATTATATATTTACTGATGGTGAAAACGGCTGGGAGAAATCAATCTATCAGGCTTCTCAAATATTGGACGATGAGGCGTCCCCGTTTTCTTTGGTTCCGGCGTATAACTATGTGGATAGCTGGGCTACATTGGTTCCCAGTTCCGAATCCCTTTTTGAATTAGCTTTTGTGACCTCCTCGTCCTTTGGTTTAGGGTCGTTTTATTTTCCGGGTACCAGTCCGGAATATGCCGAGGCAGTCCCCTCTTACGATCTGATGCAGCTTTATGCTCCGGGGGATGTACGTATAGGCATGTTTCATGTTTTGTCCTCTACGGGTGAAGTTTACTCTAAAAAATATCCCGGTTCGGATGGTCAGGTGGGGCTGGATAATATCAAGATATTGCGCCTTTCCGAAGTTTTTCTGAACAGAGCTGAGGCTTATGCTAATCTGGATATGCTAACGGAAGCAGCTTCGGATGTTAATGCTATACGCAACAGGGCTGGCTTAGATGATTTACCAACTACGCTGAATAAAGAAGAATTATTAGAAGAAATCTATTTGGAACGTCGTCGTGAGCTGGCTTTCGAGGGACATCGTTTTTGGGATATATCGCGTCGTCATCAGGATGTGGTGCGTATGGATTTGAATCAGGATTTGCCCTATGCTAAGATCACTTATCCAAGCACACAATATGTATTACCGATATCAGAGGATGAGCTTCAGGCTAACGAAAATATGGTACAGAATGATGGATATAATGAATAATATGAGAAGAATAGTGAGAAATATATTGTTTGTATTAATGTGTCTGATGACCATTGGTGTGTCTGCCGCGCAGGTGGATAGTACCTTTGAAACCGGGGTGTTGGATAATGGCTTAACTTATTATGTGAAGCAAAATGCATTGCCGGAAAATACCATTGAATTTCGTTTGGCCTTTAAAGCCGGATCTATTCTGGAGACAGAAGCTCAAAAGGGCTTGGCGCATTTTTGTGAGCATATGGCTTTTAACGGAACAGAGCAT
Source organism: Bacteroidales bacterium UBA5342 (assembly GCA_002408065.1). Lineage (GTDB taxonomy): Bacteria > Bacteroidota > Bacteroidia > Bacteroidales > UBA5342 > UBA5342. The sequence goes on along the minus strand of DHQI01000084.1, from coordinate 29,088 downwards.
TTTGAGGGGAATAGCGTGATTAAGTATTTAGAATCGGTAGGGGTCGCTTTTGGATCTAACCTAAATGCTTCTACTGGTTTCGACAGAACAATTTATCAGTTCAGCTTACCTTATAAAGACGAGGCTGGTTTGGATTCAGCTTACATGATTTTTTCTGATTGGGTAAAAGGTTTACGCTTTGAACATGACGATATAGATGCCGAGCGTGGTGTAATTATGTCCGAATGGCGTACCAGTCAGGGGGCTAAGAACCGTTTTCGTGAGTTGATTATTCCTAAACTATATTATAATTCGCGCTATGCCGAGCGTTTGCCTATAGGGGATACGGCTGTGATAAAAGGTTTTGATTACGACGAGATAAAGGCATTCTACAAAAGTTGGTATCGGCCGGATATGACGGCTATTATTGTAAGTGGCGATATCGATAAAGATCTGGCTGTGGCCAAGGTGAGAGAGTGGTTTGAGCCTATTCCTATGCCAGAAGAATATAAAGAACGTCCATATTATAGTATTCCAAAACAGGATAGCACTTTTATTTTACGGTACGCCGATCCGGAGGAAACTACTTCTGGTATTTCAGTAATGATTAAGGAGGATAATGTGCTGTCTTATGAAGATAAAGATGTGCGACGCGAGTTGGTAGAATACCTTTTTGTGAAAATACTGAATACGCGCTTGTTGGAATTGAGTAAAAGTGCTGATTCTCCCTTTCTGAGAGCTTCTGTGTCCGGCTTAAGCGTAATGACACACACTACAGCTACTAAATCTATTTCTATTGTGCCTCAGGCACAAGATTATGTGACAGCCATTGAAGCATTTCGTCAGGAATTGGACCGTATGAGCCTTTATGGTGCTTTGCCGGCAGAGATAGAACGTAGCAAAGAAGCATTGCTTAAAGCTCAGGAACGATCTGTTATAGGGGCTTCCAAACGAAAAAGTGCCTCTTATGCCGAAGAGTATATTCGTAATTTTTTATTTGGTAATCCTATTACTTCTGCGCAGGAAGATCTGGAAATGTTTCAACGATTGTTCACGACTATCACCAATGATGACATTATTGCTGAAGCTGCTTCGTGGTATAATGCTGATAATAGAATAATACTGATAGAAACTCCCGAAAAATATGCTGCAGCTATTCCTTCTGACGAACTTCTTTTGCAGAGTTTTGATAAAGCTATAGATAGTACTTTAGAGGCTTATGTCGAGGAGGATTATTCGCAACCTTTCTTTACTGACCAGCTTAATGAGGCTGCTATTGTGGATTCGTCATACAATACTGCTTTGGATATTACCAGTTGGACATTGGATAATGGTGTGAAAATAATATTGAAACCAACGGATTATTCCGATGACCATATTCAGTTTCGTGCCTTTAGCCCGGGGGGACATTCTTTATTGAGTGATGATGACTTCTTTGCCGCTTCAAAAATGCACAACTACCTGAGCGGTGTAGGTTATGGCGATTTCAGTAAAGCTATGCTACGCAAAAAGGTTAATGGGAAAAAAGCCAAAGTGGTAGCTGCAGTAAACCAATATGATGAAGGCTTGGTAGGCAGTTCTGATCACGACGGATTAGAGTTGATGTTGCAGTATGTTTATATGCATTTCACACATCCGCGTGAGGATAGTCTGGCTTTCGAAAACTATAAAAAAAAGCTTTTAATGACTTATAAAGATGCCGATTTAAATCCTTCTTATGTGTTCGGGGATACTTTGCAGCGTGTGTTGTACCAAGGGCATACGCGTAAGTTTGTTTTCCCTGACATGGCTTGGCTGGATCAGATGTCGGTTGAACAAATGAGCCGGATAAAAGAGGAACGTTTTGCTGATGCCTCTGACTTTACTTTCGTCTTTGTAGGCGATTATGATATTGACAGTATACGTCCTGCTTTAGTCAGTTACTTAGGAAATCTACCGGGTAATGGTAAGCACGAAAAAGCCGCCGGACTTAAGATTAAAGCTCTGAAAAAGGCTGAAGTTTTTACTTATGAAATAGGGAAAACAGACAATGTAGCTAAAGTAAGTATGCGCTTTAATGCAAAAAGCAAGGCACGATTGGGCGAACAACAGAAAGTTACTGCAGCAGCTTCCATTTTGAATATGCGTTTGTTGGCAGAATTGCGCGAGAAAGAAGGGGCTGTGTATTCCGTTTCGGCTAAGGGGGCAGTTAGCGGTCAACCATTTCCTGAATTTCAGGGGGGTATTTATTTTACCTGTAAACCCGAAGATGTTGATAAATTGGTGAATATGAGTCAGCAGATAATTAAAGACTTGGCCCAAAATGGTCCTACAGCGGAAGAACTGGAAAATGTGCGTGGTATAGAACGCGAAAAACGCTTAAAGTACGAAGAGAGTAACCTGTTTTGGGTACGTTCACTCAAAACTTATACTGAAAACGCCTGGCCTTTAGATGAACTGGAAAATGGTGTGGAACGTATCGAAAATGTAGATGCTAAGGATGTTATATCTGTGATAAAGCATTGTTATAAGAATGCAAAAGTCTTTGTGTTAGCTCCTGAGAAATAATCCAAATAATAACTAACTAATCATTTAATTTTAAAAAGTATGAAAAAACTAATTACAACAGTATTAACAGCAATGGCACTCCTGTTAGCTTCAGGATTGCATGCAGAGGAGATGGTGCTGGACTCCGTCTACCTATTAGAGTGGGATGGTAGCGCCTCGGACTGGCAAGTGGACGGAAAAGAGTACTATACCTACACCGATGGTAAAGTGGCTAGCATTAAGTCTGTTAGTGATGACGAAATAACGATTGAAGTGTTTGATGCCAATGAGAATTTGGTGGAAGAAATAGAGATGGAATTGGACGATACCGTATGGGTATACACCGAAAAGATGCTTTATACTTATGAAGGTGCTAATGTAATAGAGGAAACAGAGCAGGCATTTGATACTGTATGGGTAAATGTAGAGCGAAGACTCAAAGGTTATGATACTTACGATAACCTTATCTCGTGGTACGATGAAGTATGGGATGCAGAAACTGAAAGCTGGACAACTGAAGAGGGCGAAATTAAAACCACTAAGGAGTTTGATGCTAATGGACAAGAAATCGCTAAAAATGAAAAAGAATATCAGTCTGGTACGTGGGTTGATTCTAAAATTTATACCTATACTTTGAATAATGATGGCTTGGTGACCGAGATTCAGGCAAAAGAACTGGAAGATGGTAAATGGGTTAATGCTTCTGCTAACGCATTATATACCTATGACGAAAAAGGTAATATTGCTACATTGGTTTGGAATAAGGCAGCTTCTGATTCTGCAATAGGTGATTATAGCGTGAAATACCGCAAGTGGGATTATGAATATGATGCCGCAGGCAATGTCCTTTTAGAAACACAATACCGCAATACTACTAGTGCAGGCGATTACAAAACTTATTATCAATACACTTATGCGTATGATTCAGTAGGTAATATGACAATGAAAATCAAAGATAAGTACAACTCTGATTATACTGGGTTTGATCCTTACCGTAAGTATATTTCACATTATGATGCTTATGGCAATGAGATATATGATTTAGAACTCAGAGCTAACTCTGATCTGGATGGCTATTATGACTACCGTCTTTATACTTCTGCTTATACTGAAGATGGTGTACAAATCTTAGATCGCCGTGATGATTTTGAAGAAGGGGAGTGGATGACTACACGTGAGTACGATTATACCATTGATGATGCTACCGGTTGGGTAACAGAGATTCAGGCTCGTGACTGGAATGATAGTGTATGGGTTAATACCTCGGCAAATGCTATTTATCAATATGATAGTGTTGGTAATGTTGTTGTTGAATTATGGAATAAATCAGCAGATGGAGCAGCTTTAGGGGTTTACGATGTGTTGTATTATAAGTGGTTGCGTACTTATGATGAAGCTGGTAATCTTTTGCTGGAAGAACGTTTCAAAGGTAATGCTGATAATGATGGTTATGATATTTATCGTAAAAACACCTATGTGTACGATAGTTTAGGAAATGAAGTTTATGAGCTCCAAGAACGTGAAGACGATGGTGAGTATTATAGCTACAATGAATACATCCAAAGTTATGATGAGAATTCCAATCTGATTGAGAAAATTTGGAATAACAAGACTACGGATAAAACAGCATTGAAAACCTACCGTAAATATACTTATGAGTATAACGAAGCCGGACAGCAAACTTTGTACTTGTACCAAAAAGCCAATACGGCAGACACTTTATTGTATGATAACTACGAGCAGGAGATAAGCACTTACTCTGCCGAAGGATACCTGACAGGCGAACGTACCGAAGAGTGGGACGATAGCGTTTGGGTACTGGACGAAGCAACATTGTATGATATTACAGTAGATGCTGATGGTTTGTTAACCAAATCAATAGAGATGGAAACATCTGATGATGTAGCATTTGATACCCTTGAAATGGTAGAAAATTTTTACTCAGAAGGTTTGTTGGATTCTGTCTATTATTCTGATTACGAAGCAGGTGTCTGGGTGTTAGTTGAGAAAGAATACTACACCTATGAAGATAGTATGCTTGTGTCGATGATAGTTGATGAGTTAGATGAGCGTATGACGTACGCATACGATGAAAAAGGTAATGTAGTATCCGAATTGGGAGAGGATTTGGTTGATGGTGAATGGATGAATATAGATAAACGTATCCGCGAATTTGATGATAATGGAGAAGTCACGATGTACTTCGACAAGATTTGGGATGAAACCTATCTGTGGACAATGAAATCCGGTTCTGTGATGCGCAAATATCTTTATAATGAGGATGGTGTTAAGATAGATGAAACTCAATCTGCTTGGGTGTCTGCTTATTCAGAATTGAATGAGGAAGTCGTAGCAGAACTGACAGAAGAGACTGTAGGTGATGTGTTTATGGAAAGCATTCTATTCTCAGTTACCGAGGATGATGAAAACTACGAAAATGTAGAAAAAGAAGTATATTACTATTCCGAACCTCAGGCTTCGGCGATTAATGAAAGGGCAGAAACCGTTTTCGGACACTTGTATCCAAATCCTGCAATCTCTTTGGTTAACTTGCCTGCAGGTGACTATAACTTTAGTGTTTACAGTGTAGAAGGACACATGATGATCTCAGGTAGTAGAGCCACTCAGGCCACTATTTCTGTAGCCAATATGACAAAAGGTATATATTTGATCCAATATCAAGGAAAGGATACAACAGAGACAGAGCGATTTGTAGTACGTTAGTATTCTCAAATGTGAATCATAGGGCAGTTCCAACCTGCTCTATGATTCTTTATTATTTTTAACTAGACGACATTACTATGAGACTTTTTTTTATGGGCTTTTTAGCCTTGATAAGTATTACGATACAAGCGCAAACTCAGGTGTGGACTTTACCTTTCGACAGCGATGGCGAAGATGAAGCCAGTGCTATAGCTTATGCCAAAGGTAAAGTATATGTAGCTGGTGAGTATACTGGTAAAATAGATGTAGATCCGTCGTCTTTTAAGGTGGAGTTAAGTGTAGGCACTGCCAAAAATGCCTTTGTGGCAGTATATTCTGATGCCGGAGAGTTACTCTCTGGTTTTTGTATGGCCAATGGCGACGGATATAAGGGAAGCAAACATTTCGATGAAGGCGAAGTCAGCATCAAAGATATAGAGGTTGATGAACAGGGCAATATTTATGTGGCCGGTTATTTTATTAATACCGTTGATTTTAACCCTCAGGGAGAAACTAAGGCTTTAACTTCACCCGAAGGGAGTGGTTATAGCCCGGCTTACGACGGATTTGTAGCAAAATATTCACAAGATGGTGTTTTGCTTTGGGTGCGTCATTTGAGTGGCGAGGAAGGCGATGATATTTCAAATGTAGAATTGGATAGCAACGGCAATGTTTATTACCAAGGTACCTACTCGGGAAACGTTGATTTCGATGCTGCCGGAGAGGGAGATGTGCATACAGGTGCCGAATCCAATTATGGTAATAACACTTTTATATCAAAGGTAAGTTCTGATAATAAGTATTGTTATACTATCACGATGCATTCCTATAACGGTGCCGATGCCGGACGCATTTTTACCAATGACTTTAAGGTAGATAAAGCTAATAATGTGATGTATTTAGGGGGGCATTTTGCTTATAAAGCTTACTTGGATAATGCCTCTGAGGAATATTCTTTGGCCAACGACCGTTCGGGTAAATACAGTGGTTTTATAGCCAAATACACTTTAGATGGTCAGTTTATATGGGCTTCGGAAGCGGTCCGTGGTGAAGCTTCAACTATTGCAAAAATTGTGGCTATTGCCATTAATTCGGAGGGTGACATTTTTACGGTTGGCGATTTTAGCGAAGGAAGTATTACCTTTAAAGGCGGAGCAATGATAAGTTCTGATGTGGTATCTTATGCCGGTCATTTTGGACTTTTTAGTGCTGCTAACGGCGGCAATATTTGGGGGTGGGGAATAACACAAGGTACAGATTATGCTAAGATGTTTCCTCAGCATGCTATTGTTTCTCCTGATAATGAGTACTATGTTTACGGCCGGTACATGGAATCCCTAACTTTTGATCTTAACAATATTTCTACTACTACCACTGTGACCGAGAGTTCTGATGGAGGTGTGCGTAAATACGATAATTTTTTGTTTAAAATAACTAGTACTGCTGCAACGGCTTACCGAACCTTTGGGGGAAGTGGGCATGATGCTCCCGAAGGAGGATTGGCTTTAGGCGATAATAAAGAAATATATGCTGCCGGTGCTTTTGCCGGTACTGCTTCTACCAGTATTCAGGATGCCGGAGCTACAATGGTTGATTTTAACGCTGACGGCGGTTTTCTAACCCGTTTTGATAATGCTCAGCAGCGTAGCAATGCAAAAGCAATTGTTTCAACTTCAGTTGGTACTATCGACGAGCTTAATAAGAGCATTGCCGTTAAAACGGGGACTACCATTGCTCAGTTGGCAGCAGCTCTTCAGTTGTCCCCCTTAGCTACTTTTAAGGTGATGGATGGCACGCAGGAGCTTGATAAAAATAGTTCAGCGCTAATAATGCCTTCATTTACCATAGTGGTAATGGCTGAAAATACGTCTACTCAGGTGTACTTAATCAGTGTCTTGTCATCCGAACTGTTTTCTACCTCTATTGGGGAGCTTAATAATGCGGAAAAAACAGTGAAGAAAATTCCTGATGGTACTGATGTGGCTACTTTTTTGGGGGCTTTGCTTTACTCCAATGGGGTGCAGGTTTCAGTCTTTTACCCGCAAGCACCTGATAGCCTTTTTGCCGGCGACAGTAAGATAGAAACGGGTATGGTGCTGCAGCTGGCTTATACCGATACCAGTACTTATGTATTGTCACTTTTACGTACAGGTAATGCATTGCTAGCTACGCAGATGGGTAAGCAGATGGCGGACACTATTTATTGTGAACCGGGGCTGGATATTGGTGGTTTTGTTAAAGGTATAGAGGTGTCGGATGGTGCTTCACTAGTGTTTTATAACGATGGCGTGGAAATAGAATATATTAATAGCGAATACATTACTTCGACTACTACGATGCAAATTGTTTCTGAAGCTGGTGACGCTCGTATTATTTACTTCAGAGTGGTGGATAATGCCGAAAATTATATTTTGGCTTCAGAATATGGGCAAATTGTTACCATTACCAGTGAAATAATTAATGTGTCTTCTGTATTGACGGTAACAGAATTCTTAGACGGACTAAGTCTTTCGGAAGGGGCCGAAGCCTATGTGCTAACAGGTGACGCGCAGGAAATCGCCTCTCCTGAAACGACAACACTGGAAGAAACGATGCTGATTAATGTGCTCTCTCTATCGGGCGATATTCGCACTTATACCTTCAGGAATATGCTGAGCAGTGATCTTAAGGAAATGGATAAAAATGATCTGACCCTCTACTATAATTCAAGGGCTGCTCAAATACATATTGTTGGTGCTCGCGCTTTTGAGACTGTGTTGGTTTATGATTTATCCGGTAAAATGGTATTCAATTCCTCTATAGAAAAACAAGAAACGCCGGCTGTAATGCCTTGCTCTTTACCTAAAGGGATATATCTGGTACAACTAAAAGCAGCAACTGTTAGTAAGAGCCAGCTTATGGTGGTGAAATAAATGAGTCATACGATGAAAAAACTGTTTTGGGGCTTTAGCCTTCTTTTGTTGTTCTCCTGTAAGGCTGAGCAAGACGACTTTTCTTTTGTTTTTTATACCGATGTACACTTTTCATCGGATAGTATTGCTCAGGCAGGTTTTTCTCAAGCCATAGCAGATATTAACCGTCAGAATCCGGAATTTTGTATTGATGGCGGCGATATTTTATTTGATATGAACCATAAAACTTGGGAGGATATAAAAGGCGATTTTGAGCTTTATAATGAGTGTTGTGATGATTTTAAGATGCCTGTTTATCATACTATGGGGAATCATGATCTTCTTGGTGTAAGTGAAAAATATAGGGATATAACTCCTCCTGCTTATCAAGGGAAAAAAGCTTTTGGGACGATGCAGGATTCTACATCTTACTATTCATTTTGCCATAAGGGATGGGGCTTTTTTGTGCTGGATTGTATACAGGAGGATGATGAAAAAATGCTAAGATATGCCATTGACAGTGTACAGTTAGAATGGATTTCCGAAACACTTAAAAAAATGGGCCAAGACATGCCCTTAGTAATAGCGACACACGTTCCTTTTATGACGGCTTCAGCCATGTACAAATCCGGTCCTTTAGCGCGTAATTCTTCGGCTAAAGTGATTGCCAATACCAAAGAAGTTCTTCATTGTTTTAAAGGGCACAATTTAAAACTGACCTTATCCGGGCATTTGCACCAGTACGAGAAGATAGAAACTAACCAGCAGCAGTTTGTAGTCGCAGGTGCCGTTTGTGGTTTTTGGTGGCGCGGACCATTCGGTACTACTCCCGAGGGCTATGTCAGGGTTGATATTAAAGGCGACGAGGCAAAGGTGAACTATCTCAGCTATAGTCACTAGTGCCGGAATTGCAGCTTATATATGGCAGCTTCTTAGCTGTTACACAAATGCGGATAGCGTTTTCTTAAAAACTGCAAGGATTTTGTGATATGGTCTTCCACCGTTTTGATGGATATATTCAGGTGCAAAGCAATTTCTTTGGTCGATTTATCCTCAAGGCGGTTGAGTTTAAAGACTAATTTCCGCTTTTCGGGCAACTCTTCTATGGCTCTGATAAGCTGTTGCTTTGTTTCCTGATGAAAAATATGCTCCTCAGGTGTTGCCTCTTGTGCTGCTTGCGTTATGCTTAGCTCATTGAGTTCATTAAACTTTACCCTGTTATTCTTTTTCAGAAAGTTAAACGTTTCATTCCGTACAGCTACCAGCAGGTAGTTTTCTAAATTGTTAATAGTGCCGAAGTCTTGTTGCTTGTCCCAAAGCTTTAGGTAAAACTCAGAGAGTATGTCTTTGGTGTTTTCGCTATTCTGACACAAATAAAACACCAACTTATATATTTTCGCATAAGAATCCTTATAAACCTGTTTAAAAACAGATTCATAACTCCCCTTATGAGAGTCCTTTTTGCTTTGATTAAATATACTAAGGCGCATTTTTGTAGGTTGGTGCCCGAAACACTTGTTTTGATGTGCAAAAATAACTGTTTTGCCTTATTGTGTTAGCTATTTTTAAGAAAAACTTTAAATGTGTTAACAAAATGTAAGAAATTGTGTCCGAAATGTTACATCCTTTTTTAGGGAATAGGTAGTTGCGAACCTGTCTTGTCCTAGGTTCAGGCGTACGTTCGGACCTATACTAAGCCGAAGTATCCACTTAACTAGTCAGTATTATCTAAAAATTAACCCAAGAATCATTAGAATAAAGCGAACGCTATTCTGAATTGGGGAACCAGGCACATGCGCTTACCAACTTGCTGAGAGATAATCAAAATACTCAGTGGCACCACACACCTGAACCAATACACAAGGGGGGGGGAGAGTCCGACATATTTGCCAGTAATTAGAGGGGACAAAACAAAAAAACAAGATCTTTATCTACCTTTGTCCAATGCAAGAATTTATCCCTGACCATAAAGCATTAATAGAACTCGCCAATTACCGTATGCCTTTTGGTAAATACAAAGGACGACTCCTGGTTGAAGTACCCGAACCTTACTACGTATGGTATGCCCAGAAAGGTTTTCCCGAAGGTAAACTGGGCCGCATGATGGCTCAGATGAATGAAATCAAAATCAATGGCTTGGAACAGTTAATTTGGCCTTTGGTGCGGAAGTGAGATGTGTCATCTGAACTAAAATCTCAGATGCTTCTTTTCCCATTCAGCCAATTCCTCAGCTTGGTACAAATCGGCGATTTGCTCTCTGAAGCGGTGGTAAGGCGGTAAGCCTTTTGAGCGTTCGTTGTGCCCATTAAGGACTCCAACGCCGGCATACATTTGTTTCATTTCCCCCGCTCTGTCTTTTGCTATTTCGTTGAATCCATTGTCTTTCAATCCTTTCAGATATTGAAAAAGCATAATGGGCAGTGGCGTGGCGTGTACATAGCCGGGCTGTACTTGAGTACGGTAAACATTTTGAAAAGCCTCCTCTGCCTTTTCTAGATTACCATTGTAAACTAACGACACCGCATAGTTAAACCAGTTGTGCTGGTAATTTCCCAGCTGACAGGCTTTCTCCAAAGAGGGCAAACTTTCGGGGTATTTCTTCAGTTTGTAAAGTGCTAAACCACTGATGCGATTAGCCGCGTGGGCTATCTCCTGGTCTTTAATATTGAGTAAAGGTTTAGCCAGTTTTATGGCCAACGTTCTTTTGCCCCCCATATAGCTTTGCTCAGCTTTTAGCAGGCGGCGTTTTTTTAGTAGTACAAATCCCATCCGTCAAAAGTACAGCGTTTCGGTGGATTTTCGATAATAAAACGACGGAGGTTTATGTTAGCGATGTCTTATAAACCTCCCGGGTTTGATTAGTTCATAGCCGTTTCAATATACTCTTTCGGCGTTTGTCCTGTTTTCTTTTTAAACAAACGGGAAAAATACTGAGGGTATTCAAAGCCCAGTTGATAAGCGGTCTCTGAGACTGAAGCATGGGGTGCTAGTAAGAGGTTTTTGGCTTCTTCTATCACATAGAGGTTGATCTGTTCTATGGCCGTTTTCCCCGTTTCTGCCTTGATGCTATCGCTCATATAGCGATGACTGATGCCTAGTTGTCCGGCTATCCACTCTATGGACGGGATACCATTTTCAATCTGTTGTTGGTTTTCAAAATAAGCATTCAGAATATCCGTAAAGCGAGTCATCAGCTGCTTATTGATCTCTTGACGGTGTAGAAACTGACGCTTGTAAAAACGATCGGCATATTTAAGCAAAGTGTCCAGATGAGCGATGATGATTTCCTTACTGAATTCATCCTGGTTGTTTTGATATTCCGTTTCTATGTTGCGGAAAATGGATTTTATGCTTTCTTCTTCTTTAGGTGAAAGGTGCAAGGCCTCGTTCACATTATAATTGAAGAAGTTGTAATTTTTGATGCGTTTGCGAAGGTCCATTCCGTGGATAAAGTCTTCATGAAAAGCGATGAACCACGACTCAGAACTGACAACCAAATCTTTGGCTATATAGGTCTGGTTAGGTGCTGAGAAAAGCAGGGTCCCTGTATCGCAATCGTATTTCGTGCGTCCGTAAACCAGCTCCCCCGAAACCACATTTTTTAGGCTTATAACATAAAAATTATTGGTGTAGCTCACTGCTTCTTCCGAAGAAACACAGTTTTGCGTTTCCTCTTCACTCAGGCTCTTACATCCTATGGTAAAAAGTGGGTTTTCAGGTGCTGCTAGCCCTTGCGATTCATTAAATTCAGCTATGGTTTTCAAATATTGTTTTATCATTGATGCAAATTTAAACTAAAATGGATTGTCATACCTACCTTGATAGAGACTAATTATTAGCGGTAATAATCTCTTTCAACTTAACATTGCTATTTCTAAACCTGTTGTCGCTCACTTCTCCTTTGATATGAATGGCATTTGACGGACAGTTATGTATACAAGCAAAACACATAAAGCATTTATCACTCAAAGCTATTTTGCCATCGTTATTGTCAATCACAATGTTATCGACAGGGCATACTTTAGTGCATATCCCACATTGGGTACAATTATCGTTTACCTCGATATAGTTTTTGATGCCTTCACCATAGACATGCACCTTTAGGCGTTTTTCGTTAAAGGGTTTATTGCCCCTTTTGGCCATATAGTTAAAGGAAGCTCTATTGAGGATGGATTCTTTTAAGATCCATTGCTTCGAAGATGCAATATCGGATTTGACCATGACCAAATGCTTTTCGATAAACTTCTTGGGCTCCTTTTCTATTTCTTTTTTCATATCAAAGGTAGGCAGATAATTGTCGACCATCTTGATCCTGTTGATATAATCGAAGGAGTAACCGGCTTCCTTGCCAATATTTGTTAAGTGCATAGCTACTGCACCGGAGTAGATACCGTAAGTGGTTACCGCAAAAAGGTACTCACAGTTAAAACTTGCTTTCTTAAGAAATTCGGCAACATAAGACGGTACACCCCAAGCGTGAAGCGGAAACACAATACCGATTTTATCATCAGTAAATTCATAGATGCCCTTTTTATCCAATTGAGGAATCGATAATAATTCACCGCCTAGCGATTTGGCGATATACAAGCTATTTCCTGTAGCTGTAAAGTATAAAATTTTCATTGTTAGTATTTGTAATCTAATGTTTTAATTCTGTTTTTGCTTTTTCTAATTCTTCTCCATACTCTGCAATGCGGGCGTGTGCCATGCCATCAATGAATAGAATAATGGTGAGCATCGCAATGGTGGTGATACTAATGGCTCGCCAATTGGGGGCACTTACAAAAAGAAATACCAGAGCTGCTGCAATGATCAAAATAGGAATTATCCTAAAAACTTGTACTGTGTACTCTTTAATAGTACTGTCTACACGTTCTATCTCGCTTTGTACAAAAGCTTGGACGTCTCGGTTATACTCTTCAGAAAAGTTTTTTACCCTTGCTTTATTGGTGAAAAATAATCCTGTTCCAATGACTATGAGTAAAGCCCCTGCTACTGCAGTCGGAATAATATATGCACGTGCTAAATCTGTTTTGCCCAAGTGCCATAATCCAATGCTGGTAGCTGCAAACAATATCCCTGCCAAAATAAAAAAGGGCGTGGATAATAATTCGGCCTTAGCCCAATCTGTTGCTGTTTTTAAGATATCCATGTTATTGATGGTTTTGAATTAACTTTAATTACTCTAGCTCACTCTAGTCACTTCCTAAAAACTCCACTTCACCCCCGTTTCCTTTTCCGAAAGTTCCCATAATTTCTTAGCTACCGCTTTATCTTTGGCGTGAGGTTCCAGGTGGTGTGCTCCAACGGGGCCAACCCAGTTGCTACGTCCTGTAGGACCATAAAAAGCTGTTTCATCCAGATTTTCTTCAGTCGCACACATCAATTCCGGATAGGCGCCATTTTCGGCAGGCTGCGTCAGTGGTGACAATTTCATCAGACCAAAAGTCAATCGCATCATAAAACTTCCACTTGTTTTGATCAGGGCTGTTCGTGAAGAACCCGGGTGGCAAGCATAGGCTTTAACGCCTGTTTTACCTGCTTTAGCTAATCTGTCCTGCAATTCGTAAATGGTCATAATCTGAGCCAGTTTACTTTGACTGTAAGCGTCATTGGCGGTGTAGTCTTTTGCCCAGTTCAGATCGTCGAACTTGATGGTTTTAAGTCCCATATCGTAGCCCATACTACCAACAGTTACGATGCGTCCTTTCGATTTTTCAATCATTGGAAAAAGCATGGCTTGCAGGGTCCAATGCCCAAAGAAATTGACAGCCATCTGACTCTCCCAGTTATTTCCGATAATGGTACGTTTCGGTACCTGAGCGATGGCGCCGTTACACATCAGGGCATCGATATGCGAAACTTTTTTTAGTACCTCTTCTGATGCTTTTTTTACTGAAGCCTGATCGCCCAAGTCCATTTTTATAGCGCTTACATCGATGTTAGCTCCAAGCTTTTCTTTTAGTGTTGCAATCACGTCAGCCGATTTTTTAGGGTTACGGTTTAGCATCACTACTTGTGCACCTTTCGACAATAAGATACGTGCTGCTTCGAATCCTGTTCCGCTCGTAGTACCGGTGATGACGTAAGTTTTACCTTTCTGAGATTTCATTAATTCAGGTGTCCATCCCTTTTTCCCAAATTGATTGTTTGTGCTCATAATTATATATTTTAAATGTTATTATATGACTGTTTGTTTTTGTGAAACTTTCACGGTGCAAATAAACAACAGAAAACAGGCTACTGACTTAAACTTTTTTGCCGATAATGTATACATTTTGGTTGGGACTGTTTTTTCTTGATTGGAAGATCTATTTTTTTTCGTGCACCCTTCGATACACCAAGCTGTTTCTTTTGCAATTTTAAATGTGGCAGCCTGATAATGGGAAAGGAATTCTTATCATGGTGTAATGAATTTACTTTTTTATGCCCCTTGAAACCAGACGTGCCAAGGAAGGCTAGCAGAAGCAAGGGCTTAGGGCGAAATAAGGCTTACTGTTTGCCATAGTTTTTTACCATTCGTACAAACATTTTATCGAAAGCTTTATCACTTAAAAATCTTCGAGCCATCAATGTTTGTTTGGCCATTTTTCCGGCTACATATCTTGTCTTGGGATTTTTAGCTTTTAGAGCTTTTGAGATGCATTGAGCAATCACCGAAGGATGACTGGCCTGTTTAGGATTACTCGTGTTCTTCATCATATTATTCATCGCCTTTTTAAAGGCTTGATAAGGGCCGTCATTATCTTCATCCATTTTATGATCCATAGCGTCGGCAAAGCCAGTATTGATAACGCCCGGTTCAATGATGATAACATCAATCCCTAATGGGTTCACTTCCACACGTAAGCAATCGCTCCATCCTTCTAATGCATGCTTTGTAGCATGATACCAAGCACCTAGTGGGCCGTAAACTTTACCACCAACGGACGTTACGTTAATAACCGTGCCACTTTTTTGAGTCCGCATAGTGGGTAATACAGCTTTGGTGGCTTCGGCCAAACCAAAAAGGTTGACCTCAAATTGTTCCTTGGCTTTTTCGTAAGTTACTTCCTCTACAGCACCATATACTGCATAGCCGGCATTGTTGACTAAGACGTCAATCCGGCCTTCCGTATCAATGATATTTTGAATTGCTGTATGGACTTGTTGGTGCTTGGTCAGATCCATAGCTACAGCTTTTCCTCCTGCTGCAACGATGTCTTTCATTTTTTCTACCCGGCGGGCAGCCCCGTAAACGGTGTGCCCTTCTTTGATTAACTGCAAAGCAGTGGCTTTGCCAATGCCTGACGATGCTCCTGTAACGATAACTACCTTCTTCATATTTTTGAATTTTATGGTTTAAGAATTTTACCTTGCAAAAGTATGTCCCTAAGGTATTTTTAAACTTAAACTTTTTAGCCGATGATGTATACATTTTGGTGGCACTTAAGCTTAGGTCGTTTTTCGTTTGTATCAATAGGTAAAGAAAGCGTTTATCCCATTCGTCTTATGTATTGCTTTTCTTTTTCCAGATAGACTGCCATTTCAGCAATTTGTTTGAGGGCGTTGGAAATGGCCTTTTTGAGTGGGGGCTCACTGGTGTTTAATGATGTTAAAATATTCTGTGCTTTAGTGGTTTGGTGGTCGGCGCTATAAAGTAAGTCTTGCAGTTCAGATTTGTGATGATGGCTGTGTTGTTGGTATTTGTTTTTTAGTTCTACGTAGCTGTTGTATTTCAGTACAGCATCATTGAGCACATCTACGGCAGCATTGTAGTTTTCGTTAGTAATAAGCCGGGTGTAGTCGTCCACTTTGTTTTGGATGAGCTGATTTTGTACGCCGTTAGCAATAATGCGTTTTTTGGCATTTTGATATTGTTGCAATTTGCCGGATTGCTTATGATTATCAATGAGTGAGGCGAAATCGTAATGCCCGGAACTGTCAGTTTTGGCATAATGGCCTTCGATAAATTCTTGGTGAGTTAGTGGGGCGGAGAGGCATTGCCACATAGGGTCAAAGGGCATATGTTGCCGTATAAATTGATAAGGGTGTTTGAGGAAGAAATCATCACTAAAAGTATCGTTATACACGCCATTGACGATTTGTCCCGCAGCCCAGGTAGCATCTACGAAGTAGTAGTTATTATTGATCCTAAGCATATTCCAGGCATGGCTTACCGGACTTATTGTTCTGTTGTAATCTTTGGTGTAGCCGCTTATAACATAACTATCCAAACCGACAGAGCTTGCCATAGCGTGAAAGAGATCAGAATAGTGCTGACACAAACCTTTGCGTTTCTTTAAGGCTTCGTCTACCGTTTGCATCTCATAGGTGATGACAAGATTTTGTACATTCAAATCAAAATCATACGTGATATTATGGCTTACCCAAATATAAATAGCGCGGGCTTTTTCTATGTCTGTATTTAGATTTCGGCAGAGATACCTGGCTATTTCGGTATGCGTGGTTAAATTTTGAGGGGTGTTTTGCGAGGCTTCATCTATTGGGGTGAAATCAGGTTTTTGTCTAGCTTGGATGAGCCAAGGCGATAGAAGGAGTATGATGAGGAGCTGTTTCACAAAAATGCTTTTATCGGAAATAGACGTTTGTAGAGCATAACGTATAAGGGCATTTTTTGTTTTTGTAGATGTTTGGGTTTTTATGGTATGCTCTATCGTCTCTGAGGGATATACTTTTCTCCGATTGGAGGGAGGCGTGGAATAGGTGGGAGGATATCGTATATTTTGCTTTACTCACAATTGATAAAAATAAAATTATTTATAAAGGTGAAGATTAATTGAAGGCGACGCTCTTAAAAAGGCATTGCTTATTTGAAGGACATATATAATATCAGGGAAGAAAGTACAGATTAAATACTTTATAAGGATATTCGTCTTTTTTTTATCCTTCCATAAAATTGGGAATAGAGCCATATTTGTCATATTTTAGCGCACCATCTCACAGTACGATATTATTACCTAATAAACTACTTGTTACAGTATGTGCTTAAAAGTTAACCTCATGAAGCGTATGGAATATATTATATCATTTTTCTTATTCATATTATTACTAAATTCTTGTACAAGTAGGGAAGCCTTTGTACCTGATACATATAAGGCCATATATGTGGAGGAGCCTATGTGTATCGATGGTAAAATGGATGAAGATAGCTGGCAAAGGGCTATAGCTGATAGTGTGAATCATTTTTATGTGATAAAGGATGATAACTATAAAGTGAAGACTTCTTTTCGTGCTATGTGGACTGAGGATACGCTTTATTTTTATTTCGAATGT
Organism: Bacteroidales bacterium UBA5342; assembly: GCA_002408065.1. GTDB lineage: Bacteria > Bacteroidota > Bacteroidia > Bacteroidales > UBA5342 > UBA5342. The sequence continues at coordinate 11,713 of DHQI01000084.1, read as the reverse complement.
CAGGATAAGTATATAACTGCTGTGGAGCAAAAGCGCGATGGCAGACCCTTTTTTGATGATTGTGCTGAGGTTTTCTTGATACCGGCAGGTAAGGATGCTTCGATGCATTTCTGTTTTGAAGTCAACTTACTTGAAACAATTAATGACGTGCTCTATTTTGATGATCTGTTAGGGAAAGGAGCGGGTGTAATCAAGGATTACAATCCTAATATTAAAATAGGAGTAAAAATAGATGGTAGTATCAATGATAATTCGGATACTGATACTGGTTGGACGATGGAAATGGCTCTTCCGGCTAAAGCTTTTAATCGTGTGATTGAGACTTCGCCAATAGCAGCAGGGGAGAATTGGCGCTTTTTAGCTATCCGACAAAATCGTGATATACTTAAAAGCATTCCTGAGGATGAAGACCGCGAAACGATGACTAATTCAAATTTACTCCAGGAATTGGAAGAAGGTGTTCATCAGTCTAATCGTTTTGCCGTTTTGGAGTTTGTGAAATAGTATTGATTCTCAAGATAAGGCTTAGTCGTAAAGTTTGTTATGTTTTTTTAGCTATTGGGTTTAGTGTAATTGCCCTTTGCTAAATATCTAATGATGTAGCTGCGAAACAAGTGCTTACTGCTATATGTGGTGACTTGGATAGTGTGATGATTACTTCTTTGTTGACCTAGCTACCTTAAATTTATCTCCATAGCCAAGACTTAAGCGGCAATTTAAGCTACGTGTAGTGTTTATAATGGCACGTATACTTCATTATTGGTATTTATAATTCCCTATTTTGCCTTATTAGTGTTTGCCTGTTTTATAAGCTATCTTTAGTTGTTTTGCTCTTTTCCTGAAAGTGTAAATTAAAAAAAACAATATATGCGGAAGTCATTAAGATAATAAAAGCGTTTTTGAGCTTAGGTAGTTGCTTTTTGTTATATGTCAGTAGAAGAGGGTGATACGTGTTTTTCTTTCTCCTTTAATGTTTCTCTGTACCACAAAACACATCAATCTTACCACAAAACACCAAACCTTGTCGTATATTAAGAACATTTGCATCGTGAAAATTCCCTAATGGACAAAAACGACGCAAAAATGAATATCAAACGACTATTATTATTAATTGCACTGTTAGCTTCAACATTTTGGTTTGCCTGTGCAGGTGAGACACATACTTTTGGTACCGATATAGCCGGAGATGCCACGCCGGCAGTGATAAAACGTATTCTGGAAGCTGATGTGAAACCGCTTTCAGAAATCAAATTCGAAAAGGGAACTTACCATTTCTATTCCGAAAAAGGATTGGAAGAATTTGTGCATATCTCCAACCATTGTGATGTGATGATAAACACGGCTTTCCCGTTGAAAGATTTAAAAAACCTGACTATTGATGGCCAAGGTTCCATCTTTATCTTTCACGGTATTATGATTCCATTTTTGGTAGATAACAGTAAGAATATTACGATTAAAAACTTGTCCATTGACTGGAATGAACCTTTCCATAGCGAAGGAAAGATTGTAGCTATTGATGAGGAGAACAAAACCTTTGATATGAGCATAGAAGAACGTTATCCTTACGAAATCCGTAATGGTCAGCTCATTTTTATTAAGCCTTACTACGAGCATTCTATCGGTCAGAGCATCCTTTACGATCCTGTTCGCAAGGCTATTATGTTCGATACCGAAAGCTATACCAACATTACTACAAGTACTAAAGCAGAGCTTAGCCGCAATGTAGAACAGGTGTCTTACAAATACGAATATGATCACCGCGCCGTTGAGTTTAAAAATTTAGGTCGCGAGAATAAAGTAATGGTTAAAGAACTAAAACCGGGTATGGTACGCGTATATGGGCATAGTAAAAAACTGCCACCGGTAGGAATGATTTTGACGATGAAAGGATCACAGGGTTTCAATCGTGTTGCGCCTGCTTTCAGGGTTACGCACACTTATGGTTTTAATGCCGAAAATGTGAATGTGCACCACGCGGGTGGAATGGGGATCATTGCCGAAAATTCGGCTGATTTAATACTGGATAATTTCAATGTGACGCCATCGCAAGGTCGTATGGTATCAACTACGGCTGATGCTACTCACTTTGTGGGATGCCGTGGTAAGATAGAATTGAAGAATTGCACTTTCGAAAATCAGCTGGACGATGCCTCAAATATTCACGGCACATACCAGATCATAACAGATTTGTTAGACAAAAATCAGATTGGTGTACGTATGGGCCACGATCAGCAAAAAGGTTTTCAGATTGGCGTAGCTGGCGATACTCTTGGTTTGGTAAGATTGTCTGATTCCTTCCACGCCTACGATTATGTAACGATTAAAAGCATTCAATACCTTAATGGTCGCTACCAGATTATTACGCTGAACGAAGAGTTGCCGCAAGGCGTACAGTATGGTGACTTGATAGAAAACGTCAGTGCCTATCCCGACCTCTTGGTGCAGAATTGTAAAATACAAAACAACCGCGCCCGTGGTCTGCTGATTTCAAACCCTAAAAATACCGTGATAGAAAACAACTATTTCAGTACCGAGATGGAAGCTATCCTGATACCGGTAGAGAGCTCTCACTGGTACGAGAGTGGCAATGCCACCAATGTTGTGATTCGTAACAATACTTTTCAGGACTGTACCCATAGTGGTCAGCACCGCGGCGTCATTCGTTTCGATACCGACGATGATAATGCCAACATTGCCTTTAAAAATATCGAGATTACAAATAATATTTTCAATCATTGGGACAGCTGGATATTGCAAATATGCAATGTCGATGGTCTAAAAGTGGAAGACAATACCTTTAATTATTCGGGCACTTTTCCGCAAAAATACCCGGATGAAGCAGCTATACAGATTGAACATTCTAAAAATGTGACCTTTAAAAAGAACAAGTTCAACGGCGCTGCAAAAACCATTCTGAAGACGGACGATAGCCTGAAAAAACTCAAATTCAAGTAAGATATAATTTTTCTATTTTTGAAAGGAGTTATTTAATCATTCAAG
>DHQI01000084.1:1075-8517 GCA_002408065.1 Bacteroidales bacterium UBA5342 | reverse complement strand
TCATTCAAGAATAGAACTTCTGATTATTAATAACCAAATAATAAAAACCCGCTTATGAAAAAGTTTCCTTTAGGAAAACAAAGCCAAACATCCGCAAGGAGATTACTGCTTTGGATGATGCTGCTTGGGGCATTTAATTTATTTGCCCAGACAGAAACAATAACCGGAGTCATAACAGATGGCTCTAACGGAGAAGCTATACCGGGTGTCACTATTCAGGTCGTAGGGCAGGATGGGGGTACTATTTCCGGTATTGATGGTGATTACAGTATTCAGGCAAAACTTGGTGATAAACTGAAATTCAGTTTTATCGGAATGAAACCTTTAGAAGTGACTGTGACCGCTGTTAAGATGGACGTTGATATGGAGTCTGACGCTATTGGTCTCGACGAAGTCGTAGCCATCGGATACGGAACGGCCAAGAAAAAAGAACTGACCGGTGCTGTGGCACAAGTGAAATCAGAAGATCTGACACGTATTGTGACCTCCGATTTAGGTACGGCACTACAAGGTCAGGTGGCTGGTGTTAACATCATTGCATCAAGCGGAGATCCGGGGGCGGCATCTGAGATTTTGATCCGTGGTATTTCTTCTATTGATGGATCTAATACGCCGCTTTTTGTGGTGGATGGAATTCCTCAAGAGGGCGACCCAGGGCTGAGTACCAACGAAATTGAAACCATCGACATCCTGAAAGATGCAGCCTCTTGTGCTATTTATGGTACGCGTGGTGCTGCCGGTGTTATCCTTATTACCACCAAACAAGGCGAAGAAGGTTCGTTGAAGTTAAGTGTTAATGGTAGCTATGGTGTGCAAAATATCACCTCCGGAACGCCGCTGATGAACACGGTGGACCAAACTTATTTTGATTTAGTGAGTAACCGTAATGTGAATGGTACATACGATCCTGATATTTTATTAAGTCTTTCGAAACAGCCTAAAGGTTTTACTAACGATACGGATTTAGGCGAAGTGGTCTTCATCGATTATGCTCCGGTTCAGGATTATAATGCAAATATTTCAGGCGGAACAAAAGATCTTTCGTACAACGTAGTAGCTGGTTATTACAAAAAAGACGGGGTGATAATCAATTCTGATTTTGAACGTTTTAATACCCGTATCAACACGGTGTATCGTTATGGTAAATGGCAAATCAATTCCAGTGTAGGCTTGACCAATGAAGAAACGAACAAAGCTGCAGGTAACTTAATTGTTCAAACGATAAAGTATCGTCCTACGCAAGACGTCGTTGATCCGGATGCAACGGAGGCGATTACCGGCATTGCCGATGCCAACGAATCGAACCGTCTGAACAATGTGTTGGAAAGCTTTCAGAATACCGATAACCTGAAACGCACCAAGGCTTTTGCCAGTTTTAAGGTTAACTATAAACTGACCAAAGCATTAACAATCAATGGTAGTTTTGGTACCAATATGACCAATGATTACCGTCATAAGTTTAATCCATACCAACAAACATTTTTGGAGAGTGGTAAACCGACAGGTACCCCTAGCACAACCAGTAGCTATGTGGATATGAGCGCCGGACGCCGCAGCTCAATAAGTGCCGATGCAGGTTTGTCATATAGCAAGAAGTTTAACAAAAAACATAATGTAAAAGCCGTAGCTGTAGGGTCTATTGAAAAATACACTTACGGTGGGTTTTATGCCCGCGAATATGGGGTTTTCAACAATGCCATAGAACTCTTAAGCGGAACAACGGCTAACCCGTCGAATGATTCGTATACCAACTATGTAAATACGCTGGTAGGTACTATCGGTCGTTTGCAGTATGGCTACAAAAGTAAATACTTGCTGAGTGCCAGTGTACGTGTGGACGGTTCTTCTAAGTTTGCTAAAGAAAACCGCTGGGGGGTATTTCCTTCTGCATCAGCAGCGTGGAATATTTCGGACGAAAAGTTCTTTAAACCGGTGAAAAATGTAGCTAACCGACTGAAATTGCGTGCCAGCTATGGTACGGTAGGTAACCAAAGTTTTTCTCCTTATTCTTATTCCAATAGTATCGATTTAGGTGCCGATTACCTCTTTGGTAGTGAGTTGCTTTATGGTGCTACGCAACAGTCTTATGCCAATAGCGAGGTGAAATGGGAAACCTCAATCCAGAGCAATATTGGTATAGATTTGGGCCTGTTTAAAAACAAGCTGACCTTTACTGCAGAATATTACAACACCCAGAAAGAGGAAATGCTTTTTCCTCTGGTCCTACCTAGTAGTGCCGGGGTAGGTGCTAATGGTAAAACAACCCTTAATATTGGTAATATGACCAATCAGGGTTTCGAATTAGCTGCCGGATACAAAGTTCAGATGAAAGATTTACTGATCCGTATGAACGGTACTTTTAGTACTAACAATAATGAGGTAACGGAGATTTTCGGTCTCGAAGGTTTTGTTTATACTGACGATGCCGGATTGATTAGCGGGGCGCCTTATACCTCTAAGGTAACAGGTATTGCCGAAGGCTACGAAGCCGGCGCTTTCTTTATCTACAAAACAGATGGTATCATTGATACACACGAGAAATTGGCGGCTTATCAGGAGTTGAATCCTGCAGCACAAATGGGAGACCTTATTCACGTGGATTCTAACGGCGACGGTACTATTTCGGAAGCAGATAAAGTATATGGCGGTAGCGGATTGCCGGAATATGAGGTCGGTTTCAACCTGAATGCCGACTATAAAGGCTTTGATTTCTCAATGAACTGGTACGCTGCTCTTGGTCACGAAATTATGAATGGTGCTAAGGCCACTGCTTATGGATACGGACGCCATCAGGACTTACTCTATGCCTGGTCCGAAGCCAACCCTCTGAGCCCAATACCATCGTATCGTGGTGATACCAAAGCTCACGCCAACTACAGTGGTTATACCGACCTTTGGCTCGAAGACGGTTCCTATTTACGCCTAAAAGCAGTGACGCTTGGTTACAGCTTGCCGCAACGTATGGTTGAGCGTGTGAATATGGGTAAGATACGCTTCTATGTGTCAGCACAAAATCCTTTGACCTTTACCAAGTATCAGGGTTACGATCCGGAAATTGGTGGTGGTGTAAAATCCCGCGGATTGGACAAAGGTAATTATCCTATTTCGTCAATGTACCTTGTAGGTCTTAATCTTAAATTCTAATCAACCACTTAAAAATTATAAACAGATGAAAGATTTCTTTAAATATCTCATAATTATGATAGTTGTAAGTGGTGGTTTGACTGCTTGTGACGATTTTTTGACCCAGACCGACCCCAATAACCTGAATACTGATGTGTTTTGGGAAAATCTGGAAGATACTAAAGCCGGTCTTACTTCGGCCTATGCTACTTTGCGTAAATCAGGTGTGATAAATATGATGCAGGAAACCCGACGCTCTGATATGGGGTGGCCGGGCTACGGACATCCAACACCGGAGAAGATTGAGCGTACCCTGTGGTATTACCATACTTACACCAACAGTAATGCAGAGCTGGAAGATAAATGGGCAGATAATTACGAGGGAGTGTTCAGAGCCAATCAAGTAATTGCAGCTCTTAATGGAAAAGTAGAACGCACGGATGAAAATGCCGAAGAGTGGGATCTTCAAATGGGACAAGCGAAGTTCTTACGAGCGCTTTATCATTTTTACCTTTATACTTCGTTTAACAAGGGTAGCATTATAATTCGCGATTTTGTGCCGGCATCAATTGATGAAATCCATTTGCCTTTATCGCCTGCTAATGAAGTTTTTGATTTTATCAAAACAGATTTGGAAGAGGCTTACTCGCTTTTGCCTGCCTCTTACGAAGAAACAAGCGACTTAGGTCGAGCTACAAAGGGGGCAGCAGCTACGATTCTTGGCATAGCACACGTTTATAACAATAACGACTACGCTTCTGCAATGCCTTATTTCGACGATGTGATAAACAATGCAGAATACGGTTACCAACTGGAAACCGATTTAGATTTAATGTTTACTACAGCAGGGGAATTCAATAGTGAATCCATCCTGGAAATTGCCTTTAGCAATACCGAACGCACTGACATCACGAGCCCGTATAACGATGATGTCATGAGCAACCGCTTGAACGATCAAACGACAGGTACTGATGCCGCTTATGTGCCGGCTTGGTTGGCTTATGCCTACAAAACAGAACCGATGGATTCGCTGAACGACATTAACTATGCCTTGTCCATTGATCCAGCTGATACTACTGCTGCCGGAGAGCCTAATACGGTATTCAGAAATGTATCGCGTCGTGCTTCGGCTATGGTGACTTTGGTGGAAGACCAGCATACCTTGTATTATTTGACTGATAATGTGTCGACCAATATGAAGTCGAGCGGTAATAACGGCTGGGGCTTTTCATTTTATAAAAAATACAGCAATCACGACATTGTAGCCGATGAAAATGATATGCCCAAAGGCAAGCAGTATTCCGGTAAAAATGTGGTGATAAACCGTTTGTCGGAGGTGTATTTGCTACAGGCCGAGTGTATTATGAAAACTGGTGGCGATATTCAGGAAGCCTTGGATTTGATCAATGCCATCCGCGATCGATGGGGTTTGGTACAGTTAGGAACGTCAACTAACCCGGCTCGTACATATGACGGTTACGACTACATCTCAGACCCGGATTCTCTGATGAACCGTATTATGTATATCGAGAAACCATTAGAGCTTTCGGCCGAAGGACAAGCTATTCGTTGGAACGATTTGCGCCGCTGGGGCATTACTAAGGAACGCTTGACGCAATTGGCTAACCAAACATATTATAAAGTGGATTACACTTGTTTCTCTATGGCTACAGGAAAAACTAAAACACGCTGGAATCAGTCGATAGCTATTACTCCGGGTACTGATAATAATGCTTTTGTAATAGATTATGAATATGATATTCCGGCAGCAAATTTCAATGCTGAGCGTCACAATTATTTGCCAATACCGCTGACAGAGATAATGAACAATCCTAACATCAACTAATCAGCCTTTGCTGAAGCTTCAGCTGAAAAAGGTTAAAAAATATAAATACGATGAAAAATATATTTAAAATAATGTTCTTCTTATCCGCACTACTCCTGACTGTAGGCTGTGAGGATGAATACAGCGCTCCGGACGATAAGTTGCTGGATGTAGCTTGGTACAGTAGTATATATCCGGGGGCTGTCTATGTGGTGTCAGTGGATAAGTATTTGTCTTTTATGGATTTGTCGCAAGGTGCTCTGAGTCATGAGTGGCAGTTGCGCGATGGTGAAGGGACTTATTTTCTGGGCGGGGATTTTTACAAAAAAGATACCCTGATGGATTACGTTGATGAAACAATGGGCTTAGTAAATTCTGAAGCTACTGTTCACGTTTTATTTTCAGAGCCCGGCCTTAAAACGGTACGTTTGTACAACACCTTTCCCGAAAAGGTAAGCTATAATTCTGAAATCCCTTTCGAAGCCAAAAAAGTAGGCGATGTATGGGTGATTGATACCACCTTCACGGTGGATGTTTTTGGCAAAATGTTACCAGCTTTTAATGTTTATAAAGTTCTGGAAGACGGTACGGACAGTTTGTTGCTTGCTGTTAGCGAAGACCAGGAAGTGGACGTGACAGATTCGAGCAGCATTACTTATATGGATGTAGAAGCCGGTACTGTGCTCAAATATGTAGATATGACCACTACCGATCGTCCTACCGGCCGTACATGGACTATTAACCGTGGTAATGATAATGAGACGTTTACCGATTCTGTTATCGAAATTAGTTACCTGAAATTAGGAACAGGGCGCATTGGCTCATTAAAATCGGATCGTGAAGAATCTGGTGATATTCCTCAGGCTTCAGCCATAAAGAAAATTCCGTTACTGGTGACAGTAACCCCATCCACCAAGCCATTTGAGTTTATTGGAGAATTGGCCGAGGCTGTAGATGAAACTATTTCTTTCCGTGTATCTGGTGAGGTGGCTTCTATCGAAAACGGGGCTGCTGCTTTTACGGTTCATGTGAAAAATACTTCTGGTTTTGATCAGGATATCAACGTGCTAACAGCTAAGATTAATAAAAATGATGCTTCGTTGATTGACCTGACATTAGCGGAAGCTATTTACAACTCTGATGAAGTAACGGTAGCTTTTGACAATACCTTGGGTACCATTACATCTACCGATAGCCGTACTCTGGAATCATTCAGTGACGAAACGGTAACAATGTATTTTACACAAGCAGAGGATCCTAGCTTCTATGGTGCAGAAGATGAAGACGGATGGTTTTTGCAACACGCTGAACAGTGGTTTATTTCTTCTGAAAATGCGGTGTCGGGTAATAGCTTTAAGTTCTTTTATGATGCTGCGGCAAGCCCTGCAGCTAAAGCAAAAATACAAAGCACAGGCGATAACCAGTTTGGTGTAGCACCGGGTAATTACAGAATGAAGATTTCTGTATTTTTAGAAGAAGGTTCTGAAATATCGCTACTGGCTACTAACTTCTCTAAAGATGATTGGCTAGCACTAACTTGGGATTTAAGCACTGTAGAAAAAGGCAAATGGGTAACTTTGTCACAAGACATCACCTTAGGTTTACATACAAAGTACGTTATGCAGGTATCAGCCGCCGACTGTACTAGTGATAAAGCAACCTTGTTTATCGACGATATCCAGTTTGTACAAATAGAAGAAAGACCTTAAATAAGACAACAGACTTAAAGACAACAGACTTAAAGACATTAGACTATGAGACAATAGACTTATAGATGTCAGATTAACAGACTCTATTTCTTAAGTCTTTTAGTCTTATGTCTCAAGTCTAAAAAACAATAAAACAATGAAAACAAAACTATTTTTAATAAGCATCTTGACTTTGCTATTGGTAAGTTGCGAAGAAAAAGAATGGCAACAAAGCGACATCTCATTGGTGCCGGTTTTTCAGGTTGATTATGTAAACAGCGATATGGCCCTTGAGATTTACAAAGAGAAACCTTTGCTGTTGGAATATAGCACCAGTACTTTGGTGAGTGCTTATACGCTCAACGATTTGAGCGATCAGTCTACTGATTCTTTATACCTGATTTCGTTTAATAGAATGGATTCTATGATGGTAGATAGTGCCATGGCACAGGTAAGCAAATATTTCGACATTCAAGCTTCAATAGCGACCGATACCGGCATTATGAACATTACCTATGTGTATAATAATTTAGATACCGTAGCTGCCAGTCAGGTGGATATCACCATCCAAGATACTGAGGTTTATAATTAACACAGCGGTTAAAAATTAAAATTGATAAAGGCTGATGCAGGATAACACTTGTATCAGCTTTTTTTATTGTCAAGCTCCTTAAAACAAAGTAACTTTATTGCAAAACACATAAATAAGACCACGAAACACCACGGTTAAAATATTCTGATGAATATTTGCACTACCAAATTATTCTAAAATATTTCAAACCTAAAAAACAAAGATATGAAGTATC
>DHQI01000084.1:0-903 GCA_002408065.1 Bacteroidales bacterium UBA5342 | reverse complement strand
AGAAGATATGAAGTATCTATTATTACTTACAATGGTTTCACTATCGATGCTTAGTTGTGCGAAAAAAGTGGACAAAACTCCTCCAAACATTATTTATATCCTTGCCGATGATCTGGGCTATGGAGACCTATCGTGCTATGGACAAACAAAGTTTCAAACACCGCATACCGATGCTTTGGCCGCCGGTGGAATGAAGTTTACGCAGCACTATACCGGCTCTACAGTGTGTGCACCGTCGCGTTCTACGCTGATGACAGGTTTGCATACCGGCCACACAGCGGTTCGTGGCAACAAAGAATTAAAAGAGGAAGGCCAATACCCTATGGCAGCCGAATACGTGACTGTGGCTGAATTACTCAAAGAAAAGGGCTACAAAACAGGAGCGTTCGGAAAATGGGGCTTAGGCTATATTGGCTCTGAAGGTGATGCTATCAATCAAGGCTTCGATTACTTTTTTGGCTATAACTGTCAGCGTATGGCGCACCGCTATTACCCACCTTACTTGTGGGAAAATGATGAAAAGTACCCGCTGGAGGGCAACGACTGGACTCATATCGTGACTTATGCGCCTGACGTGGTGCAGGAAAAGACCCTGGAGTTCATCGAAAACAATAAAGATCAGGCTTTCTTTGCTTATGTGCCATTTATTCAGCCTCACGCTGAAATGATTTCGAAAGAAGATGAAATCTTTAAGCAGTTTAGCGGACGCTGGGAAGAAGGTCCGGTGAAGACCACTTATGCATCAGATTACGGCCCTGATATTGTAACTAAGCACTACTGCTTACAAGATGAGCCTTATGCTACTTTTGCTACTATGGTCACTTATATGGATAACTATGTGGGTGAGATTGTTGCTAAACTAAAAGAGTTGGGCATTTACGACAGTTGTGTCCACCTTCCTGG
>DHQI01000041.1 GCA_002408065.1 Bacteroidales bacterium UBA5342 | reverse complement strand
TATGAAACCTCCACTGTATGTATGGCTAAACGGCTGCTTGCTGGGCACACACAAAGGCGCCTACGACCGCTTTTCTTTTGACATCACTCCTTACCTGAAAAAAGGCACACAAAATCTGGTAGTCAGCGTAACAGACCCCAGCAGCACCGGCCCACAGGCTTGTGGCAAGCAGCGCCTGCACCAAAGTGGTATCTGGTACACACCCGTGAGTGGCATCTGGCAAACTGTTTGGCTGGAAGCCGTCAGTGCAGAAGCTTATTTGCAAGAAGTAAAAATCACGCCTTGTATTGACAAAAATGAAGTAAGTATCATTCCACTGTTAGATCGCCCTTTGCCTAAAGAATACAAAATAAAAGCCCTGATAAAAGACGAAGGCAAGGTGGTGGCCGAAGGCCAAATAGCCAACGACAAAGAACTTCTCCTTAGTCTTGAAAATCCTAAACTATGGTCGCCAAGCAGCCCTTTCCTTTACGATGTGGAGTTAGTTCTGAGCAATAAAGCTGGCAAAGAACTGGATCGTGTTCAGTCGTATTTCGGCATGCGTAAAATCAGCTTAGGCAGCAACGGCACAAATCAAGTGATAGAGCTCAACAATGAATTTCTTTTCCATTACGGCACTCTGGATCAAGGCTGGTGGCCAGACGGCTTACACACGCCTCCGTGTGATGAAGCTTTACTTTACGACATTGAGAAGACCAAAAAAATGGGTTTTAATATGATACGCAAGCACATCAAAGTAGAACCTGACCGTTTTTACTACCATTGCGACAAGCTGGGACTGATGGTGTGGCAGGATATGCCTTCGGGAATGGCCGTTATACCCAAAGCAGAAGGTAAAAAAAGAGGACAACACGTGCAACACGTAAAGAAAAACACCCAAGACCTATACAAACGTGGCGAAACAGCAGCACAATTCGAATTGGAATTGCGCCGTATGGTCGACGGCCACTATAATGCGCCTTCTATCGTGATGTGGGTACCGATGAACGAAGGTTGGGGACAATACGCCACGTGCCGCATTGCCTCTGCCGTAAAAGAGCTGGACCCTACACGCCTGGTAAATGCTGTGAGCGGATGGGATTTACGACCTTGTGGTGAAGTTTATGACATTCATACTTACCAAACCGAAGTAAAGATCCCTGCCATCTCCTTGGAAAGAGCCTCTGTGATTGGCGAATATGGTGGTATCGGTTACCCAATAAAAGAGCACCTGTGGAACTCGGAAATGAAGAACTGGGGTTACCAAACCTATCACTCTGAAGAAAAGCTTATTGAAGCTTACAAACATAAGTTGGCTCAGATAGTAGAAATGAAGAAAAACAAAGGATTATCCGCCGCTGTTTATACCCAAACCACCGACGTGGAAGGCGAAGTAAATGGCCTGATTACCTATGATCGCGAAGTGATTAAGATTCCGGTGGAAGTGCTTTATGAGCTACATCAGGAACTTTATAAGTAAGCTTTCAAGTATGAAATAAATGACTATGCGGTAGTTTGCAGGTAAACTTATTAGCACAGAAAATTGAACCAGAAAATTCTATTTTTTCTCCACGAATTGAACGAATTACACGAATTTGATTTAGCAGCTTCGCTGAGTTTTATTTCACGAATTTTAAGAGAAAAAGGTCTTACCTTTCCCTCCTAAAAGCTCACTATCAGACTATATCAGTATCATTTAAGGATCCACCTGCAAACAAGCGTATAATCATAATGAAATAACAAATTTTCAATTGCTCCGATATAGCTGCCTCATCAATATATGACTCGTCTTATATTGATGGGGAGAGTGAACGGGAAAAGAACAAAGGATAGTTTCAACCAATATCTATTCAGAAAGAGCCCTTCATCTTCGGATTAAGGCTTTTTTAGTACTTCGCATTTCTATAATTCCGTATCTTAGCCCAAAAGATACCCAATGCCCCAAAACAAACATATTTATTCTTTTAGTTATAGCATTAACGAAAGTGAAATCTGCAAGCTTGAATCACGTCAACTTTTTGGTAAAGAAGAGAAAAAGAAGGAACTAGATGCAGATGTAATGATAGAACCTTCGCATAGTGGTTTTATCAAGAAACGTTTGGATGTGTTACTCTGCTATCAGGATTATAATCAATTGTTAGCTAAATTAGATGAGTCACCAATAGTAGCTGAACAGTTTAAAGTGGAGTATTTTCATCTAGAAAGTGATACGACAGGATACCGTACCGGCTTGGAAAAAGTAAAGGATATCGGTTTTCGGATAGTAGGTTTGCCCAACATTAAAAACCCGGTTACGACGTATGCGATATGTTATTATCAGGGGTACTGGTGTTTTGGTGTACTTGTTAAAAATAATTACGAATGGCGTAAGCACCAGCAAAAACCGCAATCCTTTAGTAATGCGATCAATATAAAAATTGCTAAGACCTTAGTTAATATTGCCTCTCAAGGAGATGCTAAAAAGTCCCTGATAGATGCTTGTTGTGGCGTAGGAACGGTGCTTTTAGAGGCTTGTTTTGCAGGTTATCAGATTACGGGTTGCGACATTAATTGGCGTGTTTGTGTAAAATCGCGCGATAATCTGACGCATTTTGGCTACCAAGCCAATGTTGTCCGTTCTGACATCAATGATATTAGCGAAAGCTACGATGCGGCTATTATAGATTTGCCATACAATTTATTTAGTTGTGCCGATGATAATAAACTACTGTATATCATCAGATCGACAAGCAAAATCGCACAACGACTGGTTATTGTTTCTACCACAGATATTCATCCTTTGATAAAACAAGCCGGCTTGCAATTGAAGGATTCCTGTTCTGTTAAAAAGCCGGGAAAGACTAACTTTGAAAGACGCTTGTGGGTGTGTGGGAAACGATAAAACCACCGCTTTTCCCGAAGACACTCTGCGGCGTCTGTCCTGGAAGTTGATAATTCAGGCGCCACACATAGACAGATGCTCTTAGCTCTATACTTTGTCGCTATCAGTACACAGGGGAATCAATACACATAAAGAAGCCCCACAGACAAACCGAGCCCTCCTGCATCCAGAGAAACAAATACATTTTCCCCAGCTTTTAAATTTATGCCATAACCAAGTAATGGATACATCTTAGCAATATAATAATCACTGTAAATTAATTTTTCTAATGCAAAGCACGTCCCCAATGAAATTTTAGGTCTGATCCACCCCTTCGGCCATACATATTCTGCAGCTAGAGGTATCACAATAGCCTTATCAACTGAGCCCTTCATATTATGATACTCCAATCCGGTTTTTAAGTACATCCGTTCATTTAAGCGAGGCACTTTAAGGTTAAGCTCTGCCCCGCAGAACATAGCTCCTTCATAGGCTGATATTCCGAACTTCAGTTTAGGATAGAGTTTTAAACCAGGTTCCTCTTCCTGATAAACAATACATTCTTCTCCGTCGCACACCATTTCGTGATAATCAATTACAATCTTTTTCAGATTGCGATGCTTAGGTTGTCCCAGATCATCAATACGGGAAACCAGTTCAGGGGCATCTTGCGTATAATACTTCAACAAGCCGATGTGACGCTTTGAGACTCTCAGACCCACGACAGGCTCGGTAACTTCATCTCCCCCTTCCCAAACTACCTCCTCATAATAAGGCAATAAAACCAAAGGTTCACCATCACGTTGAATATAATAGCAATCATATTCATCGTCACGACGCTGATAGTATAAGTCCAACTCACCATTCACAAGAAATTCGAGAAAAACAGAATCCTCCTCAACAATACGTGATACAAACAAACGCCCATCGTTCAGACAAAACCCCTCAATATCGAAAGGATAATAGGTTGTTTCTTCAATACTATCAGCCTTAAATGTGACTGACTGTGCCAGAGATTTACTCACACGGTGGTCGATATCACCATAGATGGTATCACCAGACAAACTTATGACTGATCCATTGGAGTAGTTAGTTTGAGCAAACAAATGGAATTGAAAAGGCACAAGAAAGAGGAAAAGGACAGCAGTTGAATACTTCAGTTTTCGGGACATAATTACTTAGTTTTTGGTTTGAATCACAAAATAAGCAAGCTGCAAAAACTCAAGGTATAAAAAACACACCTTATTCTGTTGATAATTGGTCCGTACCAAAGAGCAGACGCCAAGCAACACAAACCTCATATACAAACACTTTTCCTGATGTATTTTTCAACTCCCCCCTTCAACGTAGGCTCCAGCATTTTTTGTCATAAAAACAAGATTGCCCTATTACAAAAACACCCCGACACTATAAGCTCTTTCTTATAATGACGGGGTGTGAATAGATAAACATTGGGCGTTTATATAAGCGACGTCTTATAAACGTCCAATGTTTATCGTCTAATGATTCCTTACATTCCGCTAAGCGTACTTGCTTTGAATTTAAACATATCAGATTCGGTACGGGCATTTTTCATGATTTCGCGAATCTTAGCTTCTACCTCAGGATGCTCCTTGGCCACATTGTTGGTTTCTGCGGGATCTTTGGCTACATCGTATAGTTCAAAGTCGTTAGGCACTTTTTTGCTTACGTTGTAGATAATACCTTTCCAGTTGCCCATACGCACAGCTAGGCGACCACCTTTTTCGTGAAATTCCCAATACAGGTATTCGTGTTCTTTTTGGCCTTCTTGACCTAAAAGCGTTGGTAAAAATGAGATACCATCCGTCTGATTCGTCATTTCTACACCAGCCGCATCTGCTACCGTAGGCATCACATCCCAAAAGGCTGAAATATGATCGCTGGTAGTACCCGGGGCAATTTTACCCGGCCATACGGCTAAGAATGGCGAACGGATACCGCCCTCGTAAAGGTCGCGCTTATAACCACGCAAGCCACCATTACTGTTAAAGAAATCAGGGTCTGCACCACCTTCCTGGTGAGGGCCGTTATCGCTGGCAAACATCACGATGGTATTCTCTGCAATGCCTAAATCCTGCAATGTTTTCATGATTTCACCCACATAGCGGTCAGCACGGGTCATCATAGCCGCAAAAGTAGCCTTTGGTTTAGGCTGTGAAGCATACTTATAAATCAATAAATCTTCGCCATAGTCGGCACCGTCTTTACCGACATAAGGTGTTTCCTCAAACTGACCATCGTACATCGCCATCAGTTCATCTTCAGGTACTAATAACTCTGCGTGTGGCAGCAGAATAGGCACATAAGCAAAGAAAGGCTTGTCTTTATTAGTCTTGATAAAATCCAAGGTCGCATTCTGAACCAAATCCTGCGCATAAGTCACGGTGTTTTTCCAGTCGTTGCCTTGCATCATTACTTTTTCGTCGTTGTGCCATACGTGTGTAGGATAATAGCGGTGGGCCATACGCTGACACAAGTAACCATAAAATTCATCAAAACCTTGAGCATTAGGGCTACCTTCGGAATCGGCCATACCTAAACCCCACTTACCAAACGCACCGGTTGTATAACCTGCGCCTTTTAGCACTTCAGCTATGGTTACCGCCGAAGCCGGCATTGGTGCCTGACCTTCTGGTTTTATTTCTTTATTACCTCGGATAGGCGTGTGGCCTGTATGCTGCCCTGTCAACAAAGACGAACGTGATGGCGCACAAACAGTAGAACCACTGTAGTGCTGCGTAAAACGCATACCGTCTGTCGCCATTTTATCAATATTCGGCGTTTTAAAATGTTCCTGCCCGTAGCAACCGGCATCTCCATAACCCATATCGTCCATCAGGATATAGACAACATTAGGCTTTTTCTCTTCAACAGCCTCGCTGCAAGAGAAGAGTAGTGTTGCAAATAATGCAAGCACGATAAATTTTAACTTTCTCATATACTTTTATTAATGTGTTATATTTCCATCTATTGCAATGCAAAAGTAGAATCAGTTGTCACCTCAAAGTATCAGGTTTTGTTCAATTCATATGAATTATCGGTCAATACCGTTTTAAACACTAAGATTAAAACGATTAACATCATACCTCTTGGCTAAAAATATAAAAGGGCTCCAAAGAGCCCTTTCAATATAACTCAAACAGAGAATGAATTTTCACATTTGAGGATGTGAATTTACCATTCTTCGCGTCTCAGCTCTTTTTCTACAGGCTGACTTAATACTAATTCATCAATCACCTGATATTTGATGCCAAAGTTTTCGAATTCAATATCCAGATAGTAGGTTGTATTCTCAGCATCGTAACGTGTATCACTATTAACAACAATATTAGTAACATCAGAAGAACTAACGTTCAAATTACCATTTTCATCAACTTCTAACACCCAACTTCCAGGAAGATTTTTTCCTATTCGCGAAGTCTCTACGGTGTTCAAGTTTATAGTCGTCAAATCAATCATATCATTGGCACTTAAATCTTCTTCATAGTGATTATCGGCAGTATCAACAGGATTCCCCGAAGCATCAAACTCATACTGATAACCTCTGCTATAATAGGTGCCGGAATAAGGACTTATATATTTCACCACTACAATACTGATATCGCCAGAAGTAATGCTTGGCTTTTCTCCCGCATTGATAATCGTATCCATATAACTATCGACTATGCGCAGTGGAATAGCATACGTTTCATCGAGAGTTAAAGCATTATTGTTAAAACTATCGACGTTAAAAACAACTTCAGTAACACGCAAAAAAGGCTTCACCGTTTCAAAAGACAAAACTTCGTTATAGGCCGTACTATAATCAAGCTGCACCCCACCTATGGTGTAATAAGAACTTGGCAAAAGCTTAAGAGCTGAAGCTTCTGGAATAGAATCTAACAAAGTTGTATCTACAACATAATCTACATAGTATTTTTCATCATCATTGCGAATGCCTGTTAATACTGCCCCTAGCTCTATGGAAGCAGTATTATCACGAGGTACAATAGTTCGTAATGGTTTTTGTGACGAGAAATAAGTCGCTGTTACTTCATTATCCTGGATGAAGTCCTCGTAACAAGAAGTCGCCAATAGGGAAACTAAAAGTAAAGCAGCCAAAAATTTAATATTTTTCATAATCTGTATTTTTTAAAATTTAATAGCTCAGTAAGCTTACCATCCTAGGTTATTAACCATATTAGGCGATTTTATCAATTCATCATAAGGTATAGGACCATAATAATATTTGTCTTCGGTGAATGGACGATCTTCAATAATAAACTTAGAATTATCCATATTAGGGTCAGTACCCGAATACACATACTCACCAGTTGGCTTTTGTGTCAGACGCATTCCACGTACCGGCTCGTTTAATGGCAACAACCAACGACGCAAATCAAAATAACGGTGGTTTTCGAAAGCAAACTCCAAGCGACGCTCTAATTGAATTAAGGTTCTGAAATCATCAGCATTGTTAGATTGAGCATCTAAATAATCATCGACAAACAAGGACATATTTTTCATACGAATATCTCCAAGAATATCTTTAGCCGTTTGCCCACCGGCACCTGCTAAAGTAGCATTAGGACCCACAGCTTCGTTCAAGGCTTCTGCCAAATTAAAATAAACCTCTGCACGACGTAGCAATGGATTCATATGATAATCATTCTGCTTTTCGCTTGCATTGTTGTTATTAAAAAGGATATTCTTTTTGGTAGAGACAAACTTACGCAGGTAATAACCTGTGCGGGTATTCTGATACAAAGCCCCCGGAGCATCTAATCCTTCACGCACTAAATCTTCAGAGTAATAGAACTTTTCTGTAATCATCACAGTATCCTCTCCAATTACGACCTCCTCGGCAGGAGTCACATCCTTGCGTGTTGTTTTTCCCTGAGCATAAGCCGGAATATCTTCCTCGAAATAAAAAGAATCTACAGCAGTGTAGTAGATAGAGTCTGCCACTTCTAAGCTACGACTTCCACTTTGTACCGCTTGACCATTGTACAACACACATAGCGCTAAACGTTTTTCACGGTTAACAAAGGGGTCTTGAGGATCATAGTTTGACAAAGGATCTGTAATAGGATAACCGTTTGAGGCAAAGAAGGCATCCACCAAGTTTTGTGATGGATTAGTGCGGGCTGCTCCGTAGAAATACGGTGGCAAATTCTGTGTCTCAATAGAATTATTGTTATGAAACTTGCGGAACAAAAACTCAGCAGGAGTACTGGTAAGTGTGGAACCTACAAGGTTAGCATTTGTCAAAGCTGCAAAACCACCTAAAGCTGCGTTATCAATAGCCTCGCGACTAAAGATAGCTGCTCTCTCCCATCTGCTTTTAATCGTTTCTGCAGTAGCATCATCAGACTGATAGGCTGGGCTAGCAGCATAAGTCGCCGCACGGCTTCTTAAAGCATAAGCGGCCTGCCCCGAAGCACGTCCGGTCTGAGTAAGACCTGTAACAGCATCACTACCCGAGTATCTATTAGGAAGTAATGAGATAGCAGAATCACAATCTTCAATAATTTGAAGGATACAATCCTCATAAGTATCACGGGCCAACGAAAGCATAGCGTCTTTATCATCATTGGTCAATGCTTGGGTAATGATAGGGTAACCTAGGGCCTGTCCGTCTTCAGTTTTACCACCATACATACGAAGCAATTCCATCCCCCACCAAGCACGCAAGAAATGTGCTTCGCCTCTATAACGATCGCGGAGTTCCTGATCTTGAATAGAATCAGCGGCATGGTCGTCTGAGTTGTAATAATAGAAATAAACGATATCCTCATCCAATCCATTCTCTAAAAAGAGATTAACATTGCGAAACTGATTATAAGCAGTTCCCCAGTTACCCACGGCAAATGAGGTGCTACTGATACCACCGGTAGCCAAATAACCTACACTTGAATTATACACTTGCGTCAGTGCATTATCCGTAGCAGCATCAAGGAAATCGTTATTGTAGCTGTTGACCTGGGTACCAATATTATTGTAAGCATTGAGCAAGATGCCTTGGGCTTTGTTAGCACGTGTCCAAGTATACTCATCGCCATATTGATTGACAATTTTGGTATCCAATTGGTCTTCACAGGAACTTACACCTAACCATAAAAGGCCTCCTGCGATAATATATTTTAGAATATTTATATTTTTCATAATTAGCAAGATTAAAGGTTAAAAGTTAACAGATACACCAGCAGTGAAGGTTCTGAACAAAGGATAGTTAGTTACACCACTATTGGGCACTTCCACATCCATACCATCTTTTTCTTTACTGATAACAAAAGCATTATTACAAGTAGCATAAAGCTTAACTTTCTGTGCAATAGAAAGCGGAATCTCATTAAAGGTATAACTCAGCTCCAACGTTCTCAAACGGAAGAAGCTTGCATCGCGGTACCAGAAAGCTGAGGTCACAGTATTGTTAACTAAGTCCTGTGTGCTCAAACGTGGCTGGTCTCCTGTAGGGTTATTAACCGCATGATAACGATCCAAAGCTAATTCTGAATATTTACCTTCTCCTGCATTTCTGTAGTAGGCATTAGTGTAAGCATTCATATAGTTAAGGTTTGCTGCTCCCTGAGCGTACAGACCCCAATTTTTGTATTTAAGATCTAAGTTGACGCCCATCGAAAGACGCGGAAATGAATTACCAATTTCCTCGGCATCCAAGGTATTCACAATACCATCATTGTTAAGGTCGGCATAGGCCATATCACCTTCCTGGTATTCGCCAAAAGTCTGATGAGGTGCACCAGCTAAAGCGACATCCTTGCCATATAAACCTAAATAACGATAGCCCATTATCACATCAGAAGGTAAGCCTTCTGTGCGTCGGTACTCTTCTTCGTAATCCAGAGCATCTGCCACTACTTGTTTGTTCTTAGAGTAAACAAAGTTAGCACCTACTCTATATTGAAAATCGCCAATATTATCCATCCACGACACTTCGCCTTCAAAACCATTCATTGCCGTTTCTCCAAAATTAATGTAAGGATAAAGACCTCCGTAAACTGCCGAATATTCAGAACCTACTTTGCTGATCTTTTTGCTGCGATAAGTGTTGAAATAGTTAAATTCGAAAGCTAGTCGCGTATCCAACATTAAACCTTCAAGACCAACATTAATTTCGCGTGCTCTCTCCCACTCTAAACCAGGATTTCCAATCATATCAATATTAGTAATGGTACTTCCCGACAGGTTACCAGGTTCTCCAAAGTTAACAGTTGAACCATCAGAATAACGGTTTTCGTAAAGGAAATAACTGGTTTGAGCATCATAGCCCAAGACACCAAAACTGGCTTTAGCTTTCAAATAGTCGATAGCAGATGCATCTTTCAAAAAGTCTTCTTCGGACAATATCCAGCCGGCACCAAAAGCGTAAGAAAGGAATGATTTATTGCCTTCTTCGAAACGGTTGCTTCCCATCAGAGCTAAATCCATTTCAGCGATATACTTGTCATTGACAGCGTAGTTATTACGCCAGTATAGGTTAGAATTCTTAACATTCTGAGAATAGCCTGTTTGTTCCAAGTTAAAATAGAAATAACCCACGGTCGAATTCAACTGGCTATTACCAATAGTTTTATCATAATCTAACTGACCCGAATAACCAATACGACGATAAGTGACCACGTTACTAACATTATAGTTCTTATCAATCACTTCTTTTTGCATCATTACAAAAGTGGTATCGTTTGGCTGATTGCTTGTCGAATAGCCTACTTGTGGCATATAGGTTGGAGCACGTGGCGCAATGGTCTCACGGCCAAAGAAAAATTGATCAAAGGTCACAAATGCTCTTGCGCTTAAACCTTCAGTTATTTTGTTCAAATCAAAATCTAAACCCGTACTCATCTGCGCATTTACAAAGTTGTCGGTACGGTCACCACCATAAGCCAGCTCTCCCAGCAAGTTACTTTTATAAGTTTGGCTGGCACCAAATGCAGGTACCCCACGGTCAGATGATGCAATATTAGACTCACCAATATATAAAGGGTATTCGTTAGGACGATGGCTTGAAAGGGCGCTAAAAGTAGAGCTATGGTCATAGCCACCGGTCTTCCAAAAATCAATGATTGCAGCCAAATCCATAAAAGCACTAATATTTTCAGATATGCTAGCATCCAGATTACCACGAATATTAAAACGGTCCTGACGAGGCTCTTCGCCCTGGCTTTGTAAGCCTTTATAACCTAAATAACCAAGATTAACGGCATATTGTGCATTTTGGTTACCCCCCGAGAATTCACTAGTCACTTTGGTCGAGTTAGTATGACTTCTTAAGAAATAATCATAATAATCAACATCGGGATATAAAAGATCGTTAGGTCCTTCGCTGTTTTTGTAGGCTTCTAAATCTTCGGCACTGTATAATGGATCTAAACCATCATTTTCGCGGGCTTCGTTATACAACGAAGCATACTCATACGAATTCAAGAACTCAGGCATACGTACCGGTTGTCCTACTGCATAATCCACTTTAGTTCTCAATACACGTTTGAAAGCCTCACCACGTTTAGTGGTAATCATCAACACGCCATTAGCCGCTCTTGAACCGTATAGTATCTTAGCTGTGGCATCTTTTAACAAAGTAACCGACTCGATAGCTGTAGCATTAATGTCATCGATAGGACGCTCGATACCATCTACAATAGTAAGGATACCATCGCTACCACCGCGCGAAAGACCACGAATTCGTAAAGTTGCTGAATTACCAGCCAAACCGCCTGTTGTGTTTTGAGCAATAAGCCCCATACCTTGTCCTTGCAGCGTGTTTGACAATAAAGGATCATTAAATCGTTCCAAATCGGAACCATCAATAGCGGTAGCTGCTCCAACCAAATAACGTTGCTTTTCATCGACCATCATTGGCAAATGTACATCGTCATTATAGCCGGCATAAAGCAGAGCTGATGCCATCACAATTTCCTGTTTGGCGGGTTCTTTAGCCAAACTCCAGATATATTTCTCATAAAGGGGAGCTTCAATTAAAATATTACCACCTTCCTTTACTTTTATAGTAAACGAACCATCACTGGCTGACCTTACATTATAAGATCCTTCTCCGGAAAACACTTGAGCACCAACCACCGGATTTTGTTGTTCATCGACAAGAGTTGCCGATACCTCAATCATTTTCACTTTCTTTTTTTTCTGAGCCAAGGCATCACCAGAGGCAAACACGATTAAGAAAGCTATAATGAGAGATAATTGATATTTCAATCTATCTTTTTTCATACTATGTTGATTTTTAATAGTCAGTTATATTATTTACCATCCCGGATTCTGCTTAAGACTCGATAGCTGATTCATATGATCATAAGCCAGAGGATACCAATAGTGTTTGTTTTGAAACACCCGTATTTCTGTCGTGATATCCTTTTCAGAATAAGCAAAATCAGTGTCGCCAGGCTCTGATGTTGTTCCCGAACTAGCATCCAGCTTTTCTGCTCTCAGACCTTTGATCGGGTTATCGTCTGAGAATAAATCTTCGGCAATCATCCAACGTCGGATATCAAACCAGCGGTGATTCTCAAAACAAAGCTCTACAGCACGTTCCTTACGGATGCGTTCTGTGAGATCGTCCTTACTAATACCGGCACTTATTCGTGGCATATTGACACGGTCACGCACTTTATTGATAGCATCCACCGCTGTATATCCCAAACCAGCAGGGTCCGAATTAGGACCATAAGCCTCATTCATAGCCTCTGCCATATCTAACCATAACTGGGCAGTTCTTACATAGATAGCATTATAATAGTAGAGGTTATTTTGTTTGTTGGTGGTACCAAGAGTTTCGGGCCACATAAACTTAGACAAGATATAAGATGAAGGGTTGGTACGCGACCATCCGTTTGAATTCACATTATCTCGTCCTCCCTCCCAAGAAGCCAAGAATAGTACAGGATCAGTACGTACCGTATCACCCGGAGTCCAGAAGTTATTATCAAAACGTGGGTCACGGTCTTCAAAATAATCCGGACTGGTAATATCAGCCTCTGAGCCGTCTCTTTTCTCATACATACGTGCCAGATTTTGACTCGGGAAGGTATGGCCATAAGCCCAGTTACCTGTTCCGGCAGTAAGTCCCATACACATATAGTGTATCTTTAGGTCAGTAGCACGCCCTGCACCAAGCGAGTTGATGTACCACAACGACTGATCACTTACATAATTAGGCGAATGATAAAAGATATGACGGTAATTGCTACGCATCTCTTGCTCTTGTGCTGCAGACAATACTCCACTGTAATCCTTCAGCTGCTTTTCAGGCATATTATTGTCAATATAGGCAATACACTCTGCCGCATATTTTGCGGCTTTGCCTGCCCACTCTACATCATAAGGTAACTTCTCATTTGTAGAGCCCCCAGGCTCATTTTGCATCAAAGGACTTGCAGCATAGAGGGCTACCCATCCTTTGATTGACATGGCAGCTACTTTATTGACACGTCCCAGATTAGTCGCATCCCAATCGTGAGGCAACATATCAATCGCCATATCCAAGTCATCAATAATTTGCTGACTACATTCTTTGTATGATTTTCTGGTTAATTCCTGTTCACTGTCTGAAAAGAAGACCTGATTCATTAGTGGCATACCTCCCCAACGGCGAATCACTTCGAAGAAATACCAGGCACGGAAAAAATAGGCCTGTCCTAAGAGTTCTTCTCTCTCTTCATCTGTAATTGTAGTTGTAGAAGGTAATCGGTCAATTAATTTATTGGCAATACGCAAAGAATAAAAAGAGTTAGCAATCACCTTGCCTTTGTAGGTACCTAGATTACCATCAGCTTTCCAACCGACCTCTACATGGCTACCTTGGTTCAACCAGTCACCTTGGGTCAGGATTTTATGCGATTTAGTGTAAGTATGGGCTATACCAGCTAAATCAGTCAAAGCTTCCACATGACCATAAGTATTACCATCCTGATTTTGCCACTTACTGTGATCGGCACGTGCTCGGTAGCAGTTATCCAAATATCCCTGAACCGATTCGTAATTTTCATACACATCATCTTCTGATATCTCTTGTTCCGGAGCTTTATCCAAATAACTCTCACATGATCCTAAGAATAAGAGAAGCAGTGCTAAAATATTTATTTTTATATATTTCATTTTGTTTTCTTTTAGAATATTAAGCATTAAAACGAAGCTCTAAAGCCTAAGTTAAAACGACGAATCATAGGATAAGAAGTCAGGTTTTTGGACTCGGGGTCAAGACCGTCTTGCAAATTGGTCCAAGTATACAGGTTGTTACCGTTTATGTACACTTGGAATTTATCCATACGCCAACGTTCCACAAGCGACTTGTTAAAGTTATAACTCAATTCTACATTCTTAAGACGCAGATAAGAAGCATCTCTATAGTCATAAGTACTTGCCAAACGGTTATAAGTATTTGCAGTAGACTCAGAGTGCACTACCGGCTTAGTAGCCGTAGCTGCTGTAGCCGCTGTCCAGCTGGAGCTGGCTGATGTCGTAATACTATATACGCCACCATCGCCACCTAAGTTATCGTACAACACTAGGTTAGGAACATCCTTGTTGACATTACCAACACCATAAAATCTCACATTCAAGGCAAAGCCTTTATAAGATCCGCCAAATGAAAAACCATAAGTCGTTAGTGGGTAGGTTAAATTCTCAGTCACTACCTGATCTTTAGAGTCAATAAGTCTGTCATTATTATAATCTAAATAAATCATATCACCAGGTATCCAGTTACCTTCGTAAGCCGAACTACCGGTATAGTTAAAGACATCATTTATATCTTGGTAATAACCGGCATTGATATACTTGCTCTGAAAACCGATAGGTTTACCCGCTTGTTTCAAGTGCTCTTCAGTATTAACACCATCATTACGATAAACGATGCGGTTCTCATTAGCTGCCAGATTAGCTCTTAAAAAATAGCGGAATTCTTTACCTATATTATCACTCCAGCCTAATTCTAACTCAATACCATGGTTTTTGGTCTCTCCAATATTACCTGTAGCAGTTTTGTTCGTTGGCAAATACCAAATAGGAGCCCAAATATCCATCAAAATACCTTCACGTTTTTCATCATACAGTTCCAGTGTTCCTGTCAATTTAGACATTAAACCAAATTCCAAACCAATGTTTTGTTTTATTGAAGTCTCCCAAGTCGCATTATCATTGGCCGCATCTCCCTCAAAATAGAGTGGACCGTAAGCCGTCTTAGAATCATAATCTCCAAAAGAATAAGTATTCGATGTGCTATAGGCTTGTTGGTATAAAAATCGGTTATCACCGTCTACACCAACAGTACCATAGGAGTAACGTACTTTAAGGTTACTAAGCACATCACCAATGTTGCGTTTTATAAATGGCTCCTCAGAGATACGCCAACCTACCGAACCGGAATAGAAAGTACCAAAACGTTTACCCGGTGCAAAAGCTTCCGATCCATTTCGTGAACCATTGGCTTCTAAAAGGTAACGATCTTTGTATGCATAGGTAAATCGCCCTACCCAGTCTTCCTGACGGCGCTCTACCTCATAGGTCAAGTTGTTTTTCTTTTCGCGACGGCTGAAAAGTCCTAAAGCTGAAATAGAGTGATCGCCAAACGTTCTGGCATAGTTCAATGAAAACTCATAATACATTCTTTTGCTATAAGGGTTATCATCAGAAGGCATTAAGAAATCATAACCGGCCCAAGGCTCAGGCGTTTGATAGTTTTCAGTATCAGGATACATTTTCTCACTGATCATAGGATAAGAAATGCTACCATCTGCTGCTACTATAGGTTGTGTGTAATCATACACTCTAAAGAAGGTAATCGCGTTGGATTCACCAAAGTTACCACCTTCGTAGCGCTGAATACGAGATTCAAACTTTGAGCTCACACTGTATGAGAAAGACCCTTTAGCTGATAATCCTTTGGTGATAAAATCTAATTTTTGATCCAATTTAAAATCGAAGAAGCCATCGTAATACTTATACATACGCTGACCATAGTCGAAAGCCAGACCTAAATTACTACCTCCGGTATCGTCGCTACCATAAGTACCGTTACTCCACTGAATAGGGAATAAGTTAGATGCTGAGGAATACAACTTAGAGAAGAACTGATCTTGTCCCCATCCGGTTTCTCCATCACCATTGATACGATAACCCGGCTGGTTACGATAGCCCAATTTACCGGCAATATTTACCTGGAAAAGAGTGGTTGGCGTCACATTGATATCAAAATTTGAACGCCAGTTGAAACGTTGATATCTAAAAGAAGGGTCAAACAACTCATTCTCTTCTGTTTTATAAATATCGCCATCGTTCAGGTAACCTAAGGAAACAAAATATTTCATAAACTGAGTACCACCACGTGCATTGATATTATACTGTTGCTGATAACCCCAGTTTTTTATAATTTCATCATACCAGTCGATATCCGGGAAATAATCATTATAAGGACCTGTATTACCTGTAGCAAAAGCTTGCTCCCAAGCAGCAATGGTAGACTCCGGGATGAGTTTTGAATACTGCAAATCATTCATAGCAGCCTCATTCCAAAGCGCCATAGCGTCATCATAATCGCCAAATTCCAGTCTGGAAGTCGGTTGCTTAAAACCAAAGTTAGCTGTAGCACTTATCTTTGCTTTAGAAACCTGACCACGTTTGGTTGTAATAAGAATAACGCCGTTCCCCCCTTTTACACCAAATACGGCAGTTGCCGAGGCATCTTTAAGTACCGAAATAGCTTCTATCTCATTGGGGTCAACGTCAGACATATCGCGCTCTACCCCATCCACCAAGATAAGAGGCTCTGAACCTTGCCAAGAAGCTTTACCACGGATAAAAATTTCGGAGCTCTCAGCTCCCGGCTTACCATCAGTCACAATAGAAGTGACACCAGGAAGCATACCTTGAATAGCTTCGTTTACAGTAGTTACACTACCAGCTTTGAGCAGTTGTTCTCCTTTTGCCTGTGAGATAGCACCTACCGAAGACGCTTTTTTCTGCACACCATAGCCTACTACCACCAGCTCATCAAGAGCTTCAGCGCTAGCATCCAGTGTAATATTAATGACCGTTTGACCAGCCACCGGTACTTCTTTGGTATCGTAACCCAAAAAGGCCACAAGCAGCACATCATTGGCTTTAACATTAAGGGTATAATTACCGTCAATATCGGTCACCGTACCCACTACGCCGGTAGCTTCAGAACCTTTGACGATAACTGACGCTCCTGGCAAGCCGCCACTTTCGTCGCTCACCACCCCCTTAACGGTAATTCCTTGTGCCCATCCTATAGTGGATATCAGACACAGCGCAATTATTAATTTTAATTTTTGCATAGGTTTATAAAATTGGTTTAAAAAATATTAATAAGGATTTCGTATTCTTCTTTTAAAGAGACGCATTACACATTAAGAATACAACAATGCGTTCGAAACAGTTGAGTTTTTTTCATTCAGTCAGGGTTTAATGGTTTTTTATGATATCGCCGAAATGCTTCGGCCTGCTTTGTAACAATACGGTGACAAATATATAGGGCAAGGGCTTCCTTCACCTATAAATATTCATTCTATCTGTATTAAGATTCAATCAGCCCTTTTGAACAAGAGCTTTGTGAGGCTTCTGATTTAAAATTATTTCATCAAACATAATTTGATAAGCTTATTCAAAGACACAGTCTCACGTTGCAAATATGGGGGCTTAAAAATAACCTTTCTGTGAATATCTCTTCTAAAAGTGTTGAGTTTTCTTCCATAAAATTGGTATAAATAGAAAGAATGAGATTTACACACAATTGCTTAATGTTTGAATGCAAGAATGATAGAATACAGGTGAAATTGCAAAGCCTTTTCAATAAAATGAAAAATAGCTATTACATCAAAATACCGCATTACACATATCCTGCTATTAGCGGGTCATTCAAAATTTACACCTTTAAAATAAACAACAAGCGAACAAAAAAATTAGTTAGCTGTTCTATTACCGTTAATTGAATAAACGTTCAAAAATTAAATCATTAAAAAAATTGACAATGAAAAACACTGAAACAACTTTTGACCTCCAACAAATCATCGAAACTATTGGAGAATTTATTACAGCCTACGGACTAAAAGTCATCGGAGGCATCGTCGTCCTGATCATAGGGCTGTGGATCGTAAAAAGAATCACGAAGATTCTGGATAAAACAATGAAGAAACGGGGCGTAGATCCTTCTCTGACCGGTTTCTTACACAGCCTTGTCAACATTGCCCTAAAAGCACTGGTTATCATATCGGTAATGCAAATCGTAGGTGTTCAGATGACCTCGTTTATTGCCGTATTAGGTGCTGCAGGTTTGGCCGTAGGTTTAGCTCTGCAAGGTACTCTGCAAAATTTTGCGGGTGGTGCACTAATCTTGGCTTTGAAACCTTACAAAGTAGGGGATTATGTAGAGACACAAGGCTATGCAGGCATCATCAAAGATATTCAGATTTTTAATACTATAATGACTACGGTAGACAATAAAACGATTATTTTACCTAACGGTGTGACCTCTACCTCGCCTATCACTAACTATACCAACCAACCCAACCGCCGTGTTGACTGGACTTTTGGTGTTGCTTATGGATCGGATGCTAACGAAGTAATAAAAATAATTGGCGACGTATTGAAAACAAACGATAAGATTCTCAAAGACCCGGCTACCTTTATTGCACTGAGCGAAATGGCTGACTCATCCGTTAATTTTACAACACGAGCCTGGACAACGCCTGCCGATTACTGGGATGTCTATTTTGATATTAACAAAAAAATGTACGAAGCTTTTAACGCTAAAGGCATTGAAATACCATTCCCGCAAATGGATGTTCATTTAGATAAATAATCAATTATATCTTTAAATTAATTAACAGGCATAAGAAATATTTCTGCTTATGCCTGTTGTATCGCAAACACAAAACTAAACTGATGAAAAAATTACTCTTATTGCTCGCTATTGGGGGCATTACAACAAGCATCTTTGCACAAGACGAACAGGCTGCAGAAAGCAACTGGAAAAAAGGTGCAACAGTAACCCTTAACTTTTCACAAACCGCTATGGAAAACTGGGCTGCCGGTGGGCAAAACGCCATTTCCGGCGTCGCTCTTTTTAATGGTTTTGCCAACTATGCCAAAGATAATCACTCTTGGGACAACACATTAAATATAGGCTATGGTGTATTAAAACAAGATGATGCCGATTGGTTTAAAAGTGATGACAAACTAGAGTTTACATCTAAATATGGGTTAAAAGCAACGGATAAATGGTTCTATAGTGCTTTAGTCGATTTCAAGACCCAATTCACCAAAGGTTATGCGGATGCAGCTGCTACCGATATGATATCTAACTTCTTTGCACCTGCTTACCTAAACATTGCCGTTGGTATGGACTATAAACCTAACGATAATTTTACCCTTTTCATCTCTCCTGTTACGGGTAAATTTACCTTTGTAACGGATACCGCTTTATCGACCTCTTTTGGTTTGGACGAAGGAAAAGAGTTACGCGCTGAGCTGGGAGCTTTCGTTAAAGTTGGTTACAAAGTAGAGTTGATGGAAAATGTACACTACACAACGAATTTAGGCTTATTCTCTAATTACATGGATAATCCACAAAACGTAGACATCAACTGGGACAACCTCATTACTTTTAAAATCAACAAATACCTTAATGCCAGCTTCATCTTTAATATGATATACGATGACGACATTAAATTTGATACCGACAATGATCCGACTACTGCTAAAGTAGCTGAACTACAATGGAAAGAAATGTTTGCATTAGGACTCTCCTATTCCTTCTAAAAAATAAAAGCTGAATAAAAAAAGGAGTTATATCATTGGTATAATTCCTTTTTTTTATCACCGATTCCAGCAAGTATTCTTGCATCTTATACCACTCCCAAAGCCGAAGCGATAATTGCCATACGAGCGTAAACCCCATTTTCTGCTTGTTGGAAATAATACGCCTTATCACTAGCATCCACATCGGTTGAAATCTCACCCACACGTGGTAAGGGATGCAGTACCTTCATGTTTTCTTTTGCATCTTCCAGCATGGCAGCATTTAGGGTATATACATTTTTCACCTTTTCATACTCCATAGGATCGTTAAAACGCTCTTGCTGAACGCGTGTCATATACAATATATCCGCGTCAGGAATACACTTATCCATTTCTATACATTCATTGTACGAAATACCTTTTTTATCACAAAAGTCCTTATACTCTGACGGCATTCTAAGTTCGTCAGGTGCTACAAAATCAAATTTAGGATTAAAATGTGACAAAGCCATTAGCAAAGAGTGAATGGTACGACCATATTTCAAATCGCCTACCATACATATATTAAGGTCATCCAGTCTGCCTTGTGTTTTGGCTATAGAATAGAGGTCCAACAGTGTTTGTGAAGGATGCTGATTGGCTCCATCACCAGCATTAATAACCGGAACTCCGGAAACCTCAGAAGCATATTGGGCACTCCCTTCCAACGGGTGACGCATCACAATGAGATCAGCATAACGACTTACCATCATAATCGTATCTTTCAGGGATTCCCCTTTTGTAGCACTCGTATTACGGGCATCTGAAAAACCAATCACACGTCCACCTAAGCGGTTAATGGCGGTTTCAAAACTGAGACGTGTTCGGGTTGAAGGCTCAAAAAATAGCGTGGCAATAACTTTTCCTTTCAGATAATCTTGGTTTTGGTTCTTTTTTTGCTCAAAAAAAGAGGACAATTCTACAATTTTGAGAATTTCCTCTTTGCTATAGTCGTTGATGGATATCAGACTTTTATTTTTCATTCCTTAGAGTCTTATATTTTTATTGGTCAAAGATACAATATATTATGAATATTATGGAACGCTATTTGCTTTAAGCAAAAATGAGTTTTTATAATAATCCAATACAAACCTTTACATTTTCATCTTATTTTAGCTGATATTAAGAGTGATAATATTATTTTTGCACGCTATCAAGCAATAAAGAAATTAAACTAAAAAACACAATAATTATGAAGAAGCTGATTTTAATAAGTATACTTTCAATTCTCTCTTTGAATTTTTATGCCCAGGGCATCAAACTAGGTCACATCAACACACAAGAATTGATGGCCGTATTACCACAGCGTATAGCTGCCGAGGAAGAGTTGAAATCTCATGCAGCACAGTTGGAGCAATTCCAAAAAAGCATACAGGATGAACTAAACAAAAAATACGAAGAATACCTGACCGAGCGCGAGACTTACACTGATTTGGTAAAAGCCACCAAAGAAAAAGATCTGCAAGACCTTCAACAACGCCTTTCGACATATAACCAAACGGCGCAACAAGATTTAATGCAAAAAGAAAATGAACTGATGCAGCCTATCGTTGACCAAGTATCTAAAGCCATAGAAGAGGTAGGAAAAGAAAATGGTTTCCTTTATATCTTCGATACAGCATCAGGCAACATTTTGTTTAACTCTACCGAGAGTGTAGATATCACCCCTCTAGTAAGACAAAAAATGGGGCTTGACGATTAATAAGGCACAAAAATCAAATCCTGGATTAGTTCTTGGAAGATTGGTTTTAAAATAAAAAGCTGTTTAAAGTCCTCTTGGAATTTCGAAAGTGACATATTGGTTTTCAGTGGCAAGGCTCAATTTTTCTTGCATAGCCGAAGTTACGTAATAATAATTAGCAGAAGCCAATGAAATCAAGATGTTGCTTGTAGATTTTCAAGAGGACTTTAAACAGCTTCTAACACAAAAAAAATAGCGGAGCTTAATAAGTTCCGCTATTTTTTTTATCTCTACTTTTTTCTATCCGTATTCTTCGTGCCACTACTTTTTCTAGCAGCTGGTTTTCCACTTTTTTTCTTGCCGTTAAAACGTTTTTTGCCACGTCCGCCACTACCTTGAGGCTTTCCACCACGACGCGGTTTCCCCTTTGTACGTCCCGAAGCCCCATTATAACTGGGAGCATCACCCAGAAAACCCGGTAAATTAGCTTTATCCACTTCGGCTTCTATCAAGCGTTCGATATCGGCAAAATCGCGCTGTTCCTTAGGACTTATCAAGGTATAAGCGGCTCCGTCAGAATCAGCCCTCGCAGTACGCCCAATGCGGTGTACATAACTCTCAGCATCCTGTGGCACATCATAATTAATCACAAGTTCAATATTGTCCACGTCAATACCACGTGCCACAATGTCCGTAGCCACTAATACTTTTACCGTTCCACTTTTAAACTTATTCAAGGTATCCTCACGCAAGTTCTGATCCAAATCCGAATGTATCTCGTCAGCAACTATACCTTCGCGTTTAAGCATACGCGTCAAATCTTTAACTGTGGACTTTCGGGAGCAAAACACAATCACACTCTTACGCTCACGTTTAGTCAGTAAATACTTAATAAGAGGATCTTTCTGGTTATCATAAACCACAAAAGCTAATTGGCGTACTTTCTCAGCGGGCTTAGACAGTGCTATGGTTATTTCGGCAGGATTATTCAGCAGCTTTTTTGCCATAGTCTTGATGCGTGGAGGCATGGTGGCCGAAAACAAAAGGTTCTGACGTTTTTTAGGTAATTTAGATACAATTTTCATGATGTCATCATAAAAACCCATATCTAACATACGGTCTGCTTCATCCAGTATTAAACATTCTACATCAGAAAAGTCGGCATAAGCCATATTACCATGGGCTATTAATTTACCAGGTGTACCAATAATTACATCCACGCCATTGATAAAGGCATTCTTTTCATCCGAAAAACTATTGGAATCTCCACCACCATACACGGCTGCCGATGCAATATCCGTAAAGTACGAAAACCCTTGCATCTGCTGGTTAATCTGTACGGCTAATTCGCGTGTGGGGCATATCACCATCACCTTTACCTTGTTCGATAGGCTTGGCTTACGCAAAAGTTTCTCTATTACCGGCAACAAAAAAGCGGCGGTCTTACCGGTTCCGGTCTGTGCCGAACCAATTAAATCTCTATTTTCTAAGATTAGTGGTATAGCCTGAGCTTGTATAGGCGTGGCGTCCTCAAACCCCATAGCACTTATACTATCCATGACCGTATCACCTAATCCTAATTCCCTAAATTTCATATTTTCATTATTAAGAGCCAAACTTCAACTTAGCATAGTGGCCTCTGTATCTTTGGCTTTGCACGAAACATCTCGTGCTCTATTATTAAACTGTTATACTGATTCAATTATACAAAGTCTCAACCATCACCTTAACCACCTCTACAAAAGTATGAATGGTAGGACTGGAGGCCTTTTCCTGATCAATCAGTATGACATCATTATTCTGTACAGCCTCTAATTCTTTATATTTCATCCATGTAGCTTTGGTATCAGCGGCCATAGCTGGCATAATAGAAATAAAGATGGCAGACGGATTACGCTGTATGACACTTTCTCGTGTCACTGAACCATGGGCTAGATCGTGATAGACATTAACACCACCGGCTTTCTGTATAAAATCATCCAGAAAAGTATTGGGGATTGCGACAAAAATAGGTTTTGCGCCTACCTGAAACATAACACGGGGTTTATCAGCACCTTCAGGTATACTTTTCAGCACTTCTGACAGCGCCTTCCTTGCTGTCTGAATCTCACGTTCTGCTTCTGTTTCTCTACCTACTTTTTGGGCAATAAGCATGAGGTTATCACACATTACATCAAAAGAAATCACCCTAGGCACGGCTATCACTTTCACTCCCAATTTTTTCAGAGTAGCCAGACTCTCTTTGCTGGTAAGCGTAGAAGCAAATACAATATCAGGATTCACTCTTAACACTTGTTCTACATTAACATCAATAGCATTAGCTACGACCATTTTTTCCTTTGCTAAAGGACACCATTGAGTACATGCCACCACATCTTCCTGAGCTTCAAGCATCATCATGGCCTTGGTCACCATAGGAGAAAGAGAGACCACACGAATAGCGGCTACACTATGGGCTAATAAAAGAAAAGCGGCAAGCAGAAAAAAAGAAAGACTTTTCAAAACAGTTTAATCAATTAATTTAAAATCATCGCCTTCTGTTATCTTCTCACAATAATGGCATCGTAAAATAGTTGGTGCAACACCTTCAACACTGTAACGTGGCATCACATCTTCATTATTGGTAACACAAACAGGGTTTTGACATTTCACGATTCCAGTAATCTCTTCTGGCATAGCAATACTCATCTTATCAACTACTTCATAATCCTTAATCACATTAAGCACCGCACTGGGGGCAAACAAGGCTATTTTATTTATATCGTGCTCTTCAAAAAAGACGTCTGATATTTTAATAATTCCCTTTTTGCCCAATCGTTTACTATCAAGATTGGTTCCAAAAGTCATCATTTGCTCCCCAAGCTTATCTAAACGCAGAACATTAATAACATTAAACAAAGATTTAGCAGGAATGTGATCTATCACGGTACCATTTTTCAAGGCACTCACATTTAACTCTCTTTTCATTATGATGATTTTTTACATTACAGGCAAAGGTAGAATAAAATGCTTAGATATGGTGATATGGCTCACCTTTTAAAATAGTCATCGCCCGGTACAATTGTTCCACAAAAATAAGACGTACCATCTGATGCGAATAAGTCATACGCGAAAGGGACACTTTAGCATTGGCCCTGTGGTATACGTGTGGGGAAAAACCATAGGCCCCTCCTATTACATAGATGATACGTTTGCGGCCGGATAGCAGATGACCTTGTATATGCTTTGAAAATTCAACAGAACTAAAATTCTTACCATTCTCATCCAGCAGTATCAACTGGTCACTTTTTTCCACTTGTTTAAGTAATAACTCCCCTTCTTTTACCTTAATCTGTTCTTGGGACAGAGATTTAGCATTCTTGATATCAGGAATCACTTTTAGGGAAAAAGGGACATAATGTTTCAAACGGTCGATGTACTCATCAATACCGGTGTTAAGATAAGTGGCATTTGTCTTTCCTATGACTATAAGATCTATTTGCATAAAAAGCATACTTATCAAAAAAAGGCATTCAAAATAAATGAATGCCTTTTCTATTAAATTCCAAAATTATGTCTATTCTACTTTCTGACGTGCAGAATAGTTAATTTTTAATGCGCTTGCTTTACGTAAAGCCTGCTTCACGTCAGTAATAATTTTCATCTTAGTATTCGAGTCAGCCTTGATTGAAACGGTCATCTTAGGACGATCAGCTTCTTTCATCTTTTCACGCTCTGTAGCAATGTATGCCTGAATATCCTCGGGCGTTGCAAAGCGATCATTCAACTGAATACGTGGTTCGGATCCTAACTGAGCTCTGTAAGCTGATGTAGGAGGACCAATGTAGATAAAACTTACCAATGATTTTTTCTCCAGCTTTTTTATCTCTGTGGCTTCTGGGTACTTCATACTTACTAAGTATTCAGTTTCCTTCATAGTAGTAGCTACCATAAAGAAGAAAAGAAGCATAAAGATAATATCCGGTAGTGATGATGTATTAAGAGCTGGGATTTCTCCCTTATCATTTTTCCTAAACTTAGCCATAATTATTTTGTTATTTTTGGTTCTGCTTCAGAAATACCCAATTTATATACTTTCTTCACCGCTGTTTGCTGATCTTTGTCCAAATCATCAAATTTCTTACCCCACTCATTTTGTGAGAACTCATCACGCAACTCATTATAAGCTGCCATCAATTCATTTTGAACAGCGATGTAAGTTTTATAACTTGTGTTATTATCATTTTGCAATGATATAACGGCTGTTTTACAAATCAATTCCTCACGTTGTAAACCTTCCACATAAATCATCTCTTTACGAGGAAGATCGTCACGGTTTTCTTTGTTTGCAATGAATTCTTTGGCTTTTTCTCTAAGTTGAGAAATGTCAAGCGGTTCACCTTCAACGAAAAGTTTATCCTGACTATTTACCAAAACGATAAAAGTATTTCTTTCATTGATTGGTGGTGGCTCTTCAGCATTCTCTTCAGGCATAGGTGGCAACATACGCCCAAGTCCTGCATCGGTATCCATTGTTGTCGTTACAAGGAAGAAGATCAACAGAAGGAATGCGATATCGGCCATCGACCCTGCATTTATTTCTTGAATTTTTCGTGCCATAATTACTTTTAATTGACCTTTTAAAATACTAACGTAATGCTTTCACAATAGCTGTTACTATTGTTGTTAATACCGTGATACCTGTCATCACATAAGTGGTAAACAAGATAACATCAGCAGTAATTAACCATGATGCTGTGTTACTGTTACCATCATAACCCGGCAAGTTAAGTGGAGTAGCATCAGCAAACAAGTAAGAGGCATATACTATAGCGATTATACCTAAAGGTCCTAATAGCGATTTCAATGAGTTTTTCGGATCATGGATCAAGTTTTTAACAAAATTGACCAATGAAAGAGAGAAGGTTACAACCACAGCAATACCTGCCAGAACGAATGTTGTATTCAGAAGCAGGTTAGTGTATACAGGCTCATCTGAGTCAGGGAAGTATCCTCCTACGAAAAACATCACAGCAACCACCACAGCGAGTGCCAATAAAGCAATCTCTAAGATGTTTGATATTCTATTTTCGATTTTCATTTGTTTGATGTTTATAGGTTACTGATTCTTACTAATTCAATTTCTTCTTAGTTTTGCTTTGCATTGTATTTTACAATGATGTCAAGAAGAGAAATTGAAGAGTCTTCCATATCGTTTACAGCTGCATCAATAAGCGATACAATGTAGTTATAGAAAACTTGAAGAATAGTAGCTACAATCAAACCTGTTACAGTTGTCAAAAGGGCTACTTTAATACCACCTGCCACAATAGTTGCAGAGATATCACCTGCTGCTTGAATCATATCGAAGGCAGAGATCATACCGATTACCGTACCCATGAAACCAAGAGATGGTGCAATAGAAATGAAAAGTGAAATCCAAGAAAGACCTTTTTCTAAAAGACCCATTTGAACAGAACCGTAAGAAGTTACAGTTTTTTCTACAACATCGATACCTTCTTCCATACGGGAAAGACCTTGGTAGAAGATTGAAGCTACAGGACCACGTGTGTTACGGCATACTTCAAGAGCTGCTTCTACACCACCAGTATTCAAAGCTTCTTCTACTGCCTCTAACAATTTCTTAGTGTTTGTCTTAGAAAGGTTAAGGTAAACAATACGTTCGATAGCCAATGCTAAACCGAAGATCAAACAAAGAACAACGATACCCATAAACCCGGCACCACCTTCAATGAATTTACCTTTAATCACTTTGTGAATACCCACTGGCTCTTCAGCCGCTTCTACTACATCCATTTCAGGAGCTGTTTCTTCAGCAGCTGCTACTGCAGTTGTTGTGTCCTCAGTTGCTGCTTCTTCTTGTGCTAGGGTTGGCATTGCAACGCTTAAAAGTCCAAACACAGTCAGGAATGCTAATACTTTTTTCATCGTTTTTTTGATTTATTAATAATATTATTATTGGTTTTAAAAATGCGCTCAAAATTACACTTTCTTTTTCTATTACAAAAGAAAGACTAACAATTTATTGCGAAATGCTAAAAACTAGAGTTACAATCCCATTACAAGTCCACCTAATACACCTATCGAACAAACCCTTACAGCAAAACTCTAAGTTAAGAAAAAAAATGTAATTCTTATAAATTTATAAGCTCTGATGCCGCTATTCTGGATGTTAAATACAAGGTGAATTGATCTTCTAAGGGTTGAAATGTCTTATAAGCTAACTCCGGCGTATTATTTTCTCCCGAAAGATGCGACAATATGATATGTTTTAAGTTGGCACCAGCATTTGTAGTCGTCAATTCTAATGCCTGTTCATTCGACAAATGCCCCACATCAGAAAGCACCCTTTGTTTTAAAGGGTAAGGATAAGGCCCATTTTCCAGCATTTCTTCGTCATAATTGGACTCCAAAAATACGGCATCACATTTCTCAAAATGAGTGCGAACATTATCACAAGGCTCGCCAATATCAGTCATAACACCAACATTTTTTCCTTGAACCTCTACGCGAAAGCTACACGGATTGGCTGCATCGTGCTTTTTTAGAAAGGGGTGAATCACAAATTCGCCAAAAATAAAAGACTCCCCAGGCACAAATAATCCATAATCACCGGGACGGTTAGGGTTCCACGTATTATCAAAGGTACCCTTAGTCATATATACCGGTACTTTCAAGTTTTTAGCTAAAACACGAATGCCACGGGTATGATCCGCATGTTCATGAGAAATAAATACGCCGGTTATTTTCTCAGGATCTAAACCGCGCTCTTTCATACGCAACAATACCTGTTTACGACTCACACCCACATCAATCAAGATTGCTTCGCTTTCCGTCCCTACATAATAACAATTCCCGTTACTGCCGGAAGCAATCGCACACAACTCTATCATAAAATACTAAATTCCAAAAATCAAATGAATTTCATCAAAATCCAACACTGAATCCTGAATAAAACTTTTAAATTATTTAACAAGGATCCAAATGTCCGGTGTTAACTCAATATTATCACCACATACCCGCAAGGCAATATCTAAAGAAGGATAACTGCCATATGATACCGCACTAAAACCATTGTAACGGTCAAACACCTCTGAAGCTAAGCCATTGTTAATCAATGTCTGATTAAACATCATTGCATTTTCACTCTCAGAAAACGATCCGATAATCACATTATACCGTTCTTTCCCTTTAGCTGATATATACTTATCTGCCACTACCATGATACCACTTACTGTATCCACCTGAAGTGGCGCCATTACCCCTGGGAAACCATCGTTTTTTATCACGTTTTCAACGCCTTGGATCTGTTGAGTCTCCTCTTGACCTTTCTTGGCAAACAGTCCTTTAATAAAGTCAATGATGCGCTGCCAAAAACTCTTTTTATCGCCGGTAACCGTCACCTTCATTTGGGCTTCGGCTTTTTGATTTACCAAACGTTCTTGTTTTTTTCCGAGCTTACTCTTCTCTTGATTTGGCTCGTCTGTTGTACTATCCAGCATCTCTGTTTGTGTTACTTGTGCTTGCTCATCACTATCTTTGTGAGTCAAAAACCAAGCTCCTACGGCAACAAGCAATACAACGGGTATCACCCACCAAATGGCAACATTTTTCTTTTTATTCTCCTGAGTATCTTCTTCCATAACTTGGGGTTCTTCTATTGTTTCAGACTTAGTCTCTTCAAGTATTTCTCCCTGCTCTTCTTCTGACACCTCATTTTTTTCTGTTTCCTCGTCCTCTGGATCTTCTGAATTTTCCGACTCCTTTTCGTTGGTTTCAGATGGTAAGTCTTCTATTGTCTCCTTTGGTGTTGTATCCGAAACAGTCTCTTTCGGAGCTTCTCCCTCCTTTTCTTCTTGTTCTGATGGAGCTATAACAGTGGTCATATCGTCTGTATCTACGAAACGAATATTTCCTTTTTTGTCTTTTACTAGGAAACCAACATCTTCCAGTTCGTATTTTTCTTCTTTGTCGAGTACAGCAACTAAGTCTGCAACAAAATCGTTGATGAGCTTCATCGCCTGATTTTTCTCAAGCTTTTCACCTTTCATAACAGTCTTTAGAAGCAAGTCATCGTTAAACTTTAAAAAACTATTAAAAGATATAATATCTCCTGCTGCACTGCGTTTAACAACTAAGCCGCCAAAATCCGGTATTATTACACGCTTATTATTTGCTAATAATGATTTAAGGTATTTATTTATCATAACGTTGGTTTTTAGTTTTGCAATATTACTAAAAAAAACAAAAACCGATAAACATAATATATTAATATTTAATAAAAAACGTTTTCTTTGCAACTCCAAAAAGACAATATGCGTGTATACCTGGTAGCTCTAATAATCATCTTCATATTTACCATAATCGTAGATCTATGGCTTTGGTTCACAGCACGCAGCTTTTACCCACGTCTTAAAGGTAATATTAAGGCAATAGTACTAAGCCTATATGCATTAGTTCCACTATGTTTCTTTGCTCTTTTTTTGTATTACGCCCGACACATAGGCCAGGATGGAGTTGATCAGGATAACTATTATCATTTCACAATGGTCAATGGCATATACCTCTCAATTTATATTCCTAAAATACTGATGGCTATCTTCTTTTCCATCTCTAAAACATTTACTCCCTCCCAAGAGCCAAAACGAAAGAGAAGCATAAAAGGAATTAAAATAACACGTGCACAGTTTCTGGGACGTATGGGGGCTATCGTTGGGGCACTACCTTTCCTGGCTATCATGCAGGGTATCACCAAAGGGCGCTTTAACTTCACGGTCATTCACGAACAAGTTAAAATAAAACACCTACCGTCGGCTCTCATCGGTCTTCGTATTATACAACTCTCAGACATTCACCTGGGAAACTTCAAATCACACTATGACCTTTTGGACGAAGTCATTGACAACATTAATGCTTTAAAAGCTGATTTAATCTTTATAACCGGTGATCTGGTTAATAACTTTGCTTCTGAAACAGAAGGATGGGAAAACGTCTTATCAAAACTCAAAGCCCAATACGGAAAATATGCCGTGCTAGGCAACCATGATTATGGTGATTACAGCGAATGGAAATCAGAAAAGTTAAAAATCAACAATTTTAATAAAATAAAACAAGCCTATCAGGATTCTGGTTTTCAACTCCTACTTAACGAAAACAAAACACTTCATATTAAAGGTGAGGAGCTTTCGCTGATTGGTGTAGAAAACTGGGGGCATCCACCGTTTCCGCGTTATGGAAATCTTAAGCAAGCTATGCAAGGACAGTTAGCTAAAACTAAGATTCTCTTGTCTCACGATCCTGATCATTGGGAAGCAGAGGTTTTGAATCACACCGATATCGACCTGACGCTGGCAGGACATACGCACGGCATGCAAGTTGGGCTTAATTTTAAAAATAAACAATGGAGCCCTGCCAAATGGAAATACAAATATTGGGGCGGACTGTATACAATAAATCATCAGCACATCTATGTTAACCGAGGGCTAGGTTATGTTGGTATACCTATGCGTGTAGGTATGCCACCTGAAATTTCTTTATTGACACTAAGTCAGACTTAGTCGTCTATCAGGCTTATCCCTTCAGGTTTTATGGCTATCTTTCGCTGTTTGTACAAATCACCAACAGCTTTTTTAAAGGCTTTCTTACTCATCTCAAAAATTGAGTAAATATCATCGGGAGCACCCTTATCTGTAATAGGAATGAATCCGCCGGATTCTTCTAACTCATTCAGGATAGCAGCACTATTAGCCCCAATAACATTATCGTACCCTACAGGCTGTAAAGTAATATCTATTTTATTATCATTGCGAATATTTTTCACATAGGCTTCCAGTTTATCACCTACGTTAAGCTCCCGAAATACTTCATTGCCATATACCAAGCCCCAATGTTCATCTTCTACAATAACAGTATATCCTAATTCCGTTTTCTTATAAACCACAATCTTTACTTTGTCACCCTCTTCTACCGATAATATCTGGTTTTGTAAATAACGGTTCAGTTTGCTGCTGCCATAGAGGCGGTTAGTCTCATTATCAATACCCATATAAATAACATACCAACGCCCTTCTTCCATATCTACTTTTTGTTCTGAAAATGGAACTAACAACTCTTTATCCATCCCCCAGTCCATAAAAGCTCCAATTCCCGTTAAGGCAGTTACTTTAAGCAGTGCAAATTCATTGACGAGAAGTTTGGGTTGAGCTGTAGTTGCCAATAATCGATCCTCTGAATCTTTAAGGATGAATACGTCAATTTCCTGGTCTAAACTATAATCTTCCGGACAAAATTTAGTAGGTAATAACACTTGATTTCCTTCATCATCCTTTAGATAAAGACCAAAATCAACTGCTTCTGCTACTTTTAATGTATTGTACTCTCCCAGATTTAACATGCTATTTATTTATA
This sequence comes from Bacteroidales bacterium UBA5342, assembly GCA_002408065.1. Lineage (GTDB taxonomy): Bacteria > Bacteroidota > Bacteroidia > Bacteroidales > UBA5342 > UBA5342. The sequence continues at coordinate 436 of DHQI01000041.1, read as the reverse complement.
GATACAATTTTTATATACCGTTATTTGATAAAAAGGCTTGTGCAAGATAAACTAATTGATGCTGAAAAGAAAATTTTATAAAAGAAGAAATTAGAGGAGCAATCTTATTCTCCTATATCCTACAAATAGTAGCGTTCTTTTTTTTAGCATCAACGCCCCGGATACAGTTTCTACTGATTATCATGATATCACAGTCTAGGCTCAAGCTAAATCTGTGTGGGTAAACTGCTTTTAAGCACGTTGAATAAAAAACATAGAAAACAAAAAAGTAAAACCCTTATCCGAGATTTTTTGTAATATTTAAGCCTACTGCAAGTTATACCTGCAGTTATTCAAATTAATTCCCTTCAAGATTTTTCGTCATTATTTACTCCCACAGAATATAGTCTTGAGGCACAGTCTATCCTATTAGCCAAAGCTATAAAACGAAAAAAGG
>DHQI01000047.1:14325-18203 GCA_002408065.1 Bacteroidales bacterium UBA5342 | reverse complement strand
ACGGTCTCGGGAGGCTGAGATAGATAAGGCACTTCCCCGAGCACTCGGGACTCAACGTATCACCTTCAGCCTTTACCTGTAAACTACTGTATACACATTTTATTTTTACTTGAACCTTGAATAACAAACTTTGAATTTACAACTTTGAATCAATACATTGCCCAACAACTACAACTCGGCGAAAAAGCCGTTGCCAACACCATAGAACTGCTTGAAGGCGGAGCTACCATCCCTTTTATCAGCCGTTACCGTAAGGAAGCCACCAGTCATCTTGATGAGGTGCAAGTCATGGCTATACAGCAATGGCTCCATAAACTAAAAGAATTAGAAGAACGTAAGAATACGGTTCTGAAAAGCATCAGTGAACAGGGCACTTTGACCGACGAACTGCAGGCAAAGATACTATCGACAAAAGATAGTGCCACACTTGAGGATTTATACCTACCCTACAAACCCAAGCGCCGCACCAAAGCCACCATAGCGCGCGAAAAAGGCTTGGAACCTTTGGCCAAAATACTGATGTCGCAACGCGCCAATGATCCACAGCGTAGTGCCCGTCAGTTTTTATCCAAAGAAGTAGAAAACGAAGAAACAGCCTTGCAAGGGGCACGCGATATTATGGCCGAGTGGATAAGCGAACGTCAAAATGTACGCGACACCGTGCGCCGGGCTTTTAAATATGATGCCATACTGAGCAGTAAAGTGGTCAAAGGCAAAGAGGAAGAAGGCGAACTCTACCGCGACTATTTCAAGGTAGAACAAGCCGCCAAACACGTCTCGTCGCACCGTTTTCTGGCCATTCAGCGCGCTACTAACGAAGGCATCTTGCGCACATCTGTACAGCCGGATGCTGAGGCAGCACGCGAACGCCTCGAACACTTCCTGGTACAATCGCAAGGCGCAGCAGCAGAACAAATGGAACTGGCTATTAAGGACAGTTACAAACGCCTCATCTCTCCTTCCATCGAAAATGAATACGTGGGTGAGATGAAACAAAAAGCAGATGAGGAAGCCATCCGCATTTTCACTAAAAACCTACGCCAACTGCTACTGGCACCTCCTGCAGGCAACAAACGAACACTAGCTATTGACCCAGGCTTCCGTACCGGCTGCAAGGTCGTATGTCTAGACGAAAAAGGCGACCTCCTTAACAATTGCACCATTTATCCGCACGCACCTCAGCATAAGGACAAAGAAGCGATGCGTAAGCTTTCGCAACTGATAGAAACTTATAAGATAGAAAACATCGCCATAGGTAACGGTACCGCCGGAAGGGAAACCGAATCCTTAATGAAACGCATGCATTTTCCTCACGAGGTAGCGGTGTATGTGGTCAATGAAAATGGCGCCTCCATCTATTCTGCCTCGGCCGAAGCACGCGCCGAATTCCCGGATTATGATGTCACAGTACGGGGGGCTATCTCCATCGGGCGTCGCCTGATAGATCCTTTAGCCGAACTGGTCAAGATAGAACCCAAATCTATTGGCGTAGGCCAATACCAACACGATGTGAACCAAACACTGTTGGCCGAAAGCCTGCAGCGCGAAGTAGAATACTGTGTTAACCTGGTGGGGGTAGACCTCAACACAGCCAGTTATCACCTTCTGGCCTATGTGTCAGGCATCGGTAAAACAATGGCACAACGCATCGTGGAGCATCGCTCAAAAAATGGACTATTCACCTCAAGGGCTGCACTAAAAAAAGTAAAAGGTCTGGGGGCTAAAACCTTTGAGCAATGTGCCGGATTCCTTCGCATACGTAATGGTGAGGAGCCTTTGGACAACACCGCCGTTCACCCCGAATCCTATACTATCGTCAAAGAAATGGCTCAATCAACGGGGTGTTCTGTCAGCGAACTCATCAGTCAAAGCCATCTCATAAAACAAATTAAATTAGAAGACTTCGTCACTACAAAAGTAGGTCTCCCTACCCTGCAGGACATCGTTAAGGAACTGGAAAAACCAGGCCGTGACCCACGCCCCAAACCCAAAGTTTTTAGTTTCGACTCCGCCATTAATAAGTTTGAGGATTTACAAGAAGGCATGACCTTACCCGGCATTGTGAACAACATCGCCAAATTTGGTGCCTTTGTAGACATCGGCATCAAAGAAAACGGCCTGTTACACGTCTCCGAAATAGCCGACCGCTACATCAGTGATCCTACCGAAGAACTCAGCTTGGGACAACAACTCAAAGTGAAAATCATCAGCCTCGATAAAGAAAGAAAAAGAATAGCCTTATCTTTGAAACAAGTATAAATAATTACGAATTACGAATTAGGAATTAAGAATTAAGAATTAGGAATTGAGCACAGCTCTATGACAATTATCAAATCATGTTAAAGTACTCGCCCAAAAGCTCATTTAGAAAACAGAAACACGGAAGATATTCTGTACTACTGTTTCTTTTTGTATTAATAATAGCAAGCTATATACAGTGCAAACCAAAAGTAAGTAATGATGCTAAACCAATACTCGTCACTGCTCCATCTGTCTATAATACCAGGCTATGTGCCGAGCTCAATAAAATGCACCTCACGACACTTTCTTTCCCTGTTATTGAAACAGAGTTGCTAACAGATGATAAGATAATGGATGATGCACTCCAAAATCTTGCCAGTTACGATTATATAGCCCTACCGAGCCGCAACGCTATTAAATCCTATTTTAAAAATGCGCATAAGCTTAATATCCCGTTACATGTTTTGCAAGAAAAACAATATTGTGCTATTGGAAAAGATCAGGAATACCTCAGAAGTTTCGGGATATCATCTATCATCAAAAATCAAGAGCCTAGTCCACAAGGTATCGTTAATGCCCTGCGTCAAAAACATTGCGGTGGTCAATCCATTGCCGTTTTTGCCCCTTTAGTTATGGGCATAAAAGAACCTAATGTGATACCCGATTTTATCGATAGCTTAAAACAAGCCGGAATGGAAGTGGAACACATTAATGCATACACCACCAGCATTTATCATCCAGAGAAGTGCGACTCTGTGTTATCCCTTATCGAAGAAAACAATATCGGCCTTATCGCTTTTACCAGTACTGGCGAAATAGATGCCCTACTCAGCCTTTTAGGAGAGCGCTCAAAACTAAAAAACACGCCTATTTCATGTTTTGGTCCTTACACTTACAACAATGCAATCAAACGGGGACTAAAACCAACCTTTATGGCAAAAGATTTTAGTTCTTTTGAAAATTATGCCATATCAATCAACAAATATTTTAATTAATGACGAATTGGGAACAGCTCTACGACAATTATCATTCCTGTGAACAAAAATACATCCCGATACCAAAAATTCATTTTCGTCAGGAAAACTCTAAAACCCAGTAATCTTAAAAACCCTGAGGGGCTTAGCGACATCCCGACACCAAAAAATTTATTTTCGTCGGGAAAACCCTGTAACCCTGAAACCCAAGAACCCTATTACTATGAATATTGAAGAATTCCGCGAATACTGTATGAGCAAACCCGGCGCAAGCGAAAGCTTCCCTTTTGACGAGCACACCTTAGTCTTTAAAGTAGGTACGGCTGACAAAAATAAAATGTTTGCCCTCACCTCTCTCAAGCGCCAACCAACGCAAATCAACCTGAAATGCGACCCTGAGCGCGCCATAGAACTACGCGAAGAATACGCTTCCATTGTGCCCGGCTACCATATGAGCAAAGTACACTGGAACACCATCATCCTGGAGCAAGAAGTCGGCACCGAGATGCTAAAGGGGTTGATTGATGATTCGTATGCGTTGATCTTTGATTCTTTGCCTAAGAGAGTGAGGGAGCTAATTGAGAAATAGTATCGCTGAGATGCGCAGAGAAGCAGAGTTACGCTGAGTTTATTTTTTAATTTGATTATACGTTAGTTTACAGG
>DHQI01000047.1:13907-14084 GCA_002408065.1 Bacteroidales bacterium UBA5342 | reverse complement strand
GTTAGTTTACAGGTAAAGGCTGGAGGCCTTATCTATTTCAGCCCAAGGCATTGCCTTGGGCTGAGATAAGCCGCACTTCCAGTGCTCATTAGTTTTTACCTACCAACTACCGGATAGTCTTATTTTTTAATTTACTCTATGCGAATCTCTGCTCCTCTGCGCATCTCTGCGATACTT
>DHQI01000047.1:13426-13650 GCA_002408065.1 Bacteroidales bacterium UBA5342 | reverse complement strand
TCTGCGCATCTCTGCGATACTTATCACTACTTTTTTCAATAAAAAAACTACATTTGACATCCTTTTTTTAACAACTAACAGATACTAACACGAGCAACTAAGCAAGTATCACGAAGAAATTTTATTAAAACCAGTGGAGCTGTGGCTGCCGGGGCAATGATTTTGCCACCCTTTACACAGTCCTGTACTTCCAATAATATCTCAGCTTCTATGCAACAATATTC
>DHQI01000047.1:0-13270 GCA_002408065.1 Bacteroidales bacterium UBA5342 | reverse complement strand
AGCTTCTATGCAACAATATTTAGACCATTTTGAGGTCAGCACCGAGATGATAAACAAAGTGCTGCAGGCTGCTATGGCCAAAGGAGGCGACTATGCCGACCTTTTCTTTGAGCACAAAACCTACAACAGCTTAGCCCTTGAAGACGGCAAGGTAAACCGGGCCTATTCCAACATTGACTTTGGTGTAGGCATCCGCGTGCTAAAAGGCGACCAGACCGGTTTCGCCTTTTCCGAAGACCTTTCGTTGGATGCTATGGTGAAAGCCGCTAAAATGGCTGCCATCATAGCTTCGGACAGCAACACCTTTAAGCAACCGGCTTTCAACACCAAAGAACCGGCAGATTTTTACACCATTAAGAAAAAATGGGAAGATGTTTCCATCAAGGACAAAGTCCCTTTCCTGAAATCGGCTAACGACAAGCTTTTTGCTGCCGACGACAAGATCATTAAAGCTAAGGCCTTTATGACTGATGAGACAGCTTACACTATGTTTGTTAGCAGCGAGGGCGTAATGACCCACGACTACCGGCCTATGGTGACCTTTGGATTAGTGAGCATAATGCAGCGTGGCGAACAAATTGAAAATGCCTATGCTGCCCGTGCTTATCGCAAAGGTTTTGAATTCCTCAATGAAAATTTAGTTGACCTCATCGTCAAAGAAGCGGTAGATAAGACCAACATCTTGTTTGATGCCACGAAACCTAAAGCCGGCGAAATGCCCGTGGTCATGGGCGCCGGAGGTTCGGGCATCTTGCTTCACGAAGCTATTGGTCATACTTTTGAGGCAGACTTCAACCGCAAAGGCACCTCTATCTTTAGCGATAAAATGGGCCAAAAAATAGCCGAACGCTTTGTTAACATTGTGGACGACGGCACATTGCCAAACGACCGTGGTGCCATCAACATCGACGACGAAGGCTTCGAAGTAGAAAAAACCTACCTGGTAAAAGAGGGTATCCTCAACAGCTATATTCACGACCGCATCAGTGCCAAACACTACGGTGTAACGCCAACAGGTAACGGTCGCCGCGAATCGTTCCGTAACATTCCCTTGCCACGTATGCGCTCGACCTATATGGAAAACGGGCCTCACAGCAAAGACGACATCATTGCTTCGGTAGATTACGGTGTGTACGTAGACAACTTTAGCAATGGTGAGGTTAAAATCGGCGCCGGTGACTTTACCTTCTTTGTAAAGTCCGGTTATTTGATTGAAAAAGGTAAACTGACGGATCCTATCAAGGACATCAACATCATTGGTAACGGCCCACAAGCGCTGGCCGACATCACTATGGTAGCCAACGATTTCAAAGATGACCCGGGCACCTGGACTTGTGGTAAAAGTGGCCAATCAGTACCGGTCACTTTAGGATTACCAACTGCTAAAGTTAAAAAATTAACCGTCGGAGGAGTTAGTTAAGCTAAGTTCAAATCAATCCGGAAAAATATACCGGAAACAACTTTGAATTTTGAATGATCAAACCTTGAATTAAAAAAAAATGACAACACAAGAAAAATATGATTTGGCACAATGGGCGGTTGATTTCGCTATTCAAAATGGCGCCAATGACGCCAGCGTGACCATTGCCAACAGTAGCGGCAGCAGCATAGAAGTGCGTGACGAAAAAATTGATAAACTGGAACAAAGCATAGAAAAAGGACTGACCATACGTCTGTACGTACAAAGGCGCTATGCCACAGCGGCAACTAACCGCCTAAATAAAGCCGAACTTGAAATTTTTATCCAAGAAGCTATCGAAGGCGCACAATATTTATCCGAAGATGAATACCGTAAATTACCTGATCCGGAACTTTATTACAAAGGAGGCGGTAAAGATTTAAAGATTTACGATACGAAAATTGAAAGCATAGAACCGGACGAAAAAGTTAAAATTGTTAAGGCTATAGAAAAAGAAGTATTGGGCACTGATGAGCGCATCATCTCCGTTTCGGCTAACTACTGGGACGGCTATTCTGAGCGTGTTATGGTGACTAGCAATGGTTTCAAAGGCGATCATAAATCAAGCTATTGTGGTGCCGGTGCCAGTGTTTCAGTCAAAAGTGGTGAGGCCCGTCCCTCAGCCGGTTGGTACGAAAGCAGCGTAAGCTTCGAGCATCTCATAAAAACAGGGCAAGGAAAGACCGCTCTTAAACGTGCTTTGCAGAAGATAGGCCAGAAAAAGCTCCATTCGGAAAAATTGCCTATGCTGGTAGAAAACGAGCAAGTGTCCCGTCTTCTCAGCCCGCTCATCTCGGCTCTGAGCGGTGCTTCAATACAGCAAAAAAACTCTTTCCTTTTGGACAAAAAAGACCAACGCGTACTATCACCCCAACTGACCATTTACGACGATCCTACCCTAATAGGAGCACGTGCATCCAAACATTTTGATGGTGAAGGAATAGCAAGCCATAAACGCCCAGTTTTCGAAAACGGAGTATTGAAAACATACTTCATCGATACTTATTACGCTAATAAGATGGAGGTAAAACCTACTACTGGTGGCACTTCCAACCTGATTTTTAAAGAAGGCACAAAAGACTACAAAGAACTAATCAAAGGAATGAAACGTGGTATTTTTGTCACTGGCTTTAACGGTGGTAATGCTAACCCAAGCAGCGGCGATTACTCTTACGGTATCGAAGGTTTCCTTATCGAAGACGGTAAAACATCTACGCCTGTAAATGAAATGAACATTACCGGGAATATGATAGAACTTTGGGCTAACATTGCTGAGATTGGTAACGACTCTGACCCGCAATCGTCCTGGCGTACACCATCTATCATCTTCAATGATGTTAATTTTAGTGGAATGTAGGATTGACTAAAAGTCGATCCATTCAAGATTCATCCTGCACTTCGCTACGGGTATTTAAGATTCATCTACCTACGCTAAAGCTTCGGTGGATAAATTCAAAATTGGCCCTGTCACTTATTTGGCGGGGCTACTTTTACTCTTCTCACCTTCTAAATCAATGCGAGTTAGAAAAAAAACGCTCATAAAATATTTCATAAAGATCAGGCTTTGTAATACAATCAGCATATAAAACATACACACATCAACAGTTCATGAAGCGACTCTTTGGACTATCAGATATAACACTCATATCCATTAGGATAGAAAAAAAAGAGGATGAATCACGTATGGCGAAGCATCCTCTTGTCAGATTTCATAACTCAGCTTACTTCAAAAATTCATGTTTTGAAACGAATAATTTATTAAAGTTTAAACTTAGAGATTCTTTAAAAACAGTCCCCGGATTTTGCGAACTCATCAAAATGGCTTCATTGTCTTTGATTAACGCTTTCACTTCTAGCATCTCGCCATCTTTTGAATAGATCTTTGCAATATGAGTAGCTGACGCTCCCAGCTCATTAACAAAGTTACTTCCTCTCAAAGAAACAATATCAGACAAATACTCAGCTACAGATGCTGAATCAAGTTCAAGACCATCACAGATCCACTGCCCTTGGTTTTCGACCATAGTAAATGAGCTATCTGCCGGATAACTAAATGCTATTTTATGAATATTATTACCTTGTGTTTTTAACAGTGTTTTGTCCCGAAAAGCATCGGCTTTTCTATTAGCAGCATTAGCTAAAAATCCTTCTACAGCATACACTTCTTTTTCGTCATTGCAGCGCACATAAGTGACCATCGTCCCTTGCGGTCGCTGATAAGGATTTTGCGGCATCATAGTTTGCATTCTAGCTTGTGAATAGGAAAATTTGCCAATGTAAATTCTCGCTAGTTCCCCTTTTGCCCCTATAAACCGAACCTCTGTTGCTAAAGAATCAGTTAATTCAAATGTTTGCCAACGGTCTTTATCTTGCGAAGCTAGTCTAATAGGCTCCAGGCCATTCAATTGATGAATTAATCGTTTCACTGCTGCCACATCGCCATTATATGACTTTCCGTTCACTAACACGTTCCAATTCTCTTTGTTTTGTTTAAGTTCAATACGCTCTCCATTCAACATTCTGGGTTTTAACACTATTGACGTAACGACATCATCATCAAAATCAAACAACACTGACTTCAAGGTATTTACACCTCTGCTATTATCTAACACCTTAACAAGCACAGTCATTACGAGCAGGCCTAAAAACACCCAATTCAAGATTTTTAAATCTATTTTTCTAAACATAACTTTCTCCTTTTATTTTTAAGCGGGTAATTTTTTTCTTTTGAAAACGATATATACCAATCCCAAGAATAATTAAAATCGGCAAGGTGAAATTTAGAATTTTCATGAGTTTCTTTTCACCGTCTTCCAACTGATCTAAGAGACGCATTTTTATCTGTTTACTCCTCAACTGAATAAGACCGGTATCATCACTCATAAAGTCAATGGCATTGACAATGAAGTTGGCATTATCCGGTTGTACCTGACGCATCTCCTCACCGGCACCATTGATAGCTAGATCACCATCTGTGATAACGACCAATTTATGATTGTCACTTTCAAGTAGCCCTGCAACAGGAAGTTTTGCCTCTGTAAAGTCTTGGTTTTCCCATTCTTTATCTATACTAAAATAAACAGGTGCAAGCTGTTTTCCTGACTTATCAGAGGTAAAAACCAGAGGTGTGAAAGTACTTAGAGAATCGCCACTAAACGATAAAGTACTAGCAAACTGCATCACCATTGTTCCTAAACCTTGTGTTATAGGATGATCAGCAAAATTGGATAATATAGGTAAATAAGGAAAGCTGATGGGACGGTTAACCGTAAAAAATCCTTGCCGTTGCTGTACGTTAATAGAACCACAATTAGCATCTACAACAAAGTCTTTATTGACTGTTAAGCCATTTTCTTTTAGCCAATCGCTCATTCCCGTATAGGAAGCAAAACCCATGCCTTGATTTAATTGAGCATCCACACTATTAAATGATACTAATAAGTTTCCCCCCTGCTGTAAAAAATCCTCTACATAAGTGAAATGCTCTTCGGGAATTGAATCCTGAGGGTTGATCCAAGCAAGCGTCTTATACTTACTTAGGTTAACAGAATCAGATAGTGTGACCTCTTCAGGCACGTACAAGACCTCTAAGCCTTGAACAACCTGAATAATTTCATTAAGACGTGGTTCTCCGTGTCCCAGAATAAAGCCTATAGCATCTTTATCCGGCACACTCATCTTCTTGATAGCAGTAGTCAGCGCATATTCCATTTGAGCACCAGCCTGAATAAAGGGAATTGTTTCAGAGTTTTCACCTATCTGTACAAGAGCCCCCATATAGGCTTTTTTAGTACTTGCCTGGTCTTTTTCCCTTACTTCTATCATCACCGTTTGGATACCTGCCTGCACGGCCTTTTGCTCTTCTTGTGCATCCTCATTGGGATTTATAAACTCAAACACCAGTTGATGACGACTACGTAAGGCATATTCTGTGAGCAAATCCTTAAAATCATTTCTTAACTGATCAAACTGAGGCTGTAATCCCTCAGAAAAATAAGCAGTTACTGTTATCGGTTCTGTAATTTCTTGCAAAACATCTTTCGTCGTCTCACTCAATGTATACCGCTGATCTTCTGTAAAATCAAGGCGAAGATAGAAACGATTAGCCAAAACGTTGATCAGGATCAATACGCCTAAAACCAATGCGATATAGTATTTAAATCGAAGCTTCTCATTCATGATTTTATGGTTAATTAATATTACGTTTAACAAGTGATAATTCGGAGGCTATTAAACCACCAAAGATGATGGACGCAAAGTAGATAATGTTCTTACTATCGATAACTCCCCGTGTTATGCTACGGTAATGATACTGCAAGTCAAGGTACGATAGCGTATCTCCTAGCACACCCGGGAACGCCCTTGATATAATGCCAAATAGAATCTGAAAAAAAACGCCAATGATAAGAGCTAATAAAAAAGCCACAATCTGGTTTGAGGTAATACTACTGGCAAAAATGCCCAAGCTAATATATGCTGCACTCATTAAAAGTAAGCCCAAGTACCCTGTCAATACAGCGCCATGATCTATGGGGCCTATACTGGATATTGAAATGTAATAAGGCAATGTTAAAGCCAGAGAAATAGCAATTAAAAGAAATGTGGCCAAAAACTTACCTACAACCACTTGCCAATCCGTCACAGGTTTAGTCAGAAGCAACTCAATAGTACCGGTTTTAAACTCTTCGGCAATCTGTTTCATCGTTAATGCCGGAATAAATATAAAAAGTGTCCAGTAAGCCACGCCAAAGAATGCTTGCATTGTAGCTCTATTTATGTAAAACACATCATTGTTTCCATACAGCCAGGTAAAAAAACCACTCAGGCCCAGAAACACCACGATGAGTATATATGCCATCAAAGAATCAAAATAAGCTTTCAATTCTTTTTTTGTTATTATCCATATTTGCTTCATCAGAATAGTTTATTTATTTGTTATTGTATTATTATAAAAGATATTAGTTAACTTGAGTTAATTCTCTGAAGACATCTTCCAAATTCTTTTCGACGGGTCTTAGCTGAGTGATAAACCAACCTTTGTTCACACACATTTTAAAAATGCTTTCAGCAGAAGACTGCCCCACACGACTCTCTACATCAAAAAGCATTGAACCCGAATCCTCGAAGGTAACAGAAGCTATTTCTTTGATTGCAGTCAAAGCTTTATGCGCTTCGTCGCGATTTGTAGTACTTAAACCCACCTTTAGTATTTCAGCTCCTTGGGTTTCTTTTCTTAAGGTTTCAGGGCTACCATCAGCCACAATTTTTCCTTTGTTAATAATTAAAACCCGGTCACAGGTAGCTTCGACCTCCGCCAATATATGAGAACTCAGAATCACTGTTTTTTCCTTCCCAATCTCCTTTATTAGCTTTCGTATTTCAATAATTTGATTGGGATCAAGACCGGTTGTCGGTTCATCTAAAATAAGCACTTCAGGGTCATGAATTAAAGCCTGCGCTAAACCCACTCTTTGTTTATACCCCTTAGACAACTCGCCTATCTTTTTGTGTTTTTCAAGATCTAAACCACAAATGCGAATCATTTTTTCAACCTGAGATTTGAGATCCCCTTTACTAACACCTTGCAATTCACCAATAAAATAGAGGTAATCCATAATGGCCATGTCTAAATACAAAGGGTTATTTTCTGGCAAATAACCAATCCTTTTCTTTACCTCATCGGGCGCATTAAGAACGGATTTACCGCCTAAAATAATATCTCCTTCATTAGGTCTAATGTAGCAGGTTATGGCTTTCATTGTTGTCGTTTTACCGGCCCCGTTAGGCCCAAGAAATCCTAATATTTCGCCTGTTTTTACCTCAAACGATAAGTCATCTAAGGCTTTTTGTGTACCATAGGTCTTGGTAATGTTCTTTACCTGGATGTCCATTGTTTAAAATGATTTATTAAGTTAAATATAAGTCGTGTATTATCGTTAAAGCAATTAACGCTTATCGCGAACGAATCTCTCTGCGCATAAACATCGTATAAGCAATAACAAAGAAAAGGAGTGTACCTCCAATCAAAGTAAGTAGCTGTGGCCAAACGAGCATAAGACTCTGACCTAATGGCAAATGACTGGGGATGGCGCCAATGGTTTGTTCAGTCGTCAAAGGGCCTAAGCTACGCACGGTTGGTCGTAACAAGGTGGTGCATATATCATCAAACAACTGTCCGGGATTTAAACGCATTAAATTTTGAACAAAAAGCTGAAATTCTGCCATTTGACTTTCACTAACAAACCTTACAGGAGCTAGTCCTTTGGCAATCAGATTTACAATCATACTATAGAAAATAGTGAAGAAAAGCCATATCGAAATGCCGGCAAGTGCAGATGTTGCTGTTTGACGAAATTTTACCGAGAATAAAATGGATAGATTCAGCCAAAAACCAACATATATGGTATTGACCAGCGAAAAAACAATGATTCTTAACAATTCATCTACTGTGGGTGGGATCCCTATAAAAATAAGGCCAAAACCAAGAACCAGTAAACTCAGTGCTACAAAAAGGTAGCTAAGCACTGCTAAAGCGGCTAAAAACTTAGCGTTTAATATATAATCTCTATAGATAGGCTGTGCCAATAAGCGACTTAGCGTCCCTTTGTTGTGTTCGGTATTGATGCTATCAAAGCCCATACTAATGCCCAATAAAGGCCCTAAAAAATTGATAAAAACAAGAAATGAAGGTAACGTTCCATTTGAATGGGTATAAAGTTTTAAAAAGAAAAAATCATCATCGGCACTCCCTCCTTTTATAGCGGCAGAAAAGTCATCAAGTGCAGCATATAATGAGCCCATACAAGTGAGTAACACCAAAGCCAGCATAATGATAAATTTCCAACTTTTGACAGTGTCTGAAATTTCTTTACGCATCATAATCCCAAAGGGTTTTACTTGTTTTGTAGCGATTCTATTCATCGTTTAATCCTCCTTCAAAATAACGGTTATAAATAGCATCAAGTCCATACTCTTTTTTACTTAGAAAATTGAGTTCATACTTGGCTTCAATGAGAGCTTTAGCGATAGATGAAGAGATATCGGAAGAACATTCTATCTGAAAACGACCTTGGCTTGCAGTCACTTTTTGAATACCTTTAATAGGTTTTAAGAGCTTTTCTAAACCCTCTGCATCTAAAGGTGTCGCGTTGGAATGGTCTACGCCTAACTCTATTAAGAACATGCCATGGGTAAAAAGCTTTTGAGAAAGCTCCTTGACATTTCCCTCGGCTAGCAGTTTACCTTCTACAAATATGCCCACCCTGTCACACACTTGCTGTACTTGGTGAAGGTTATGAGATGAAAACAAGACCGTTATATGGTGTTCTGTACTCAGTTTTTTTATTAAACTAAGCAATTCCTGAACGCCTTTAGGATCGATACCTGTTGTTGGCTCATCCAGAATAATAACTTGTGGATTTTTGATTAACACATCGGCTAAGCCCAAACGTTGACGCATTCCTTTAGAATATTTGCCTGCCTTTTTGTTTTTATCATTTGCTAAACCAACCCGATCTAGTAGCTCATTTGCTTTTTCTTTTGCTAAACCATATTCCAAACCGTTTAACCGTGCCGTGTATATCAGATTATCTAAACCAGACAAATCATCATAAAAACCTACATCTTCGGGCAGATAGCCTACTTTCTTTTTGACCTCAATGGGCTGTGATGTAGAATCGACACCACAGACATTGACCACCCCGAAACTGGGTTCTGTCAGTCCCATAATCATCAATATCGTTGTAGACTTACCAGCACCATTAGGCCCAAGCAACCCAAAAATTTCGCCGGCATAGACAGATAATTCTAAGCCATTTACGGCTGTAAAGTCACCATATTTTTTGGTCACCCCATTGAGCTGAATAACTGGACTATCCATACTTACCTCCTCCCAAATTTCTTTGTTAAATAGACGACACCCCCTATAGAAGCGAGTATAATAAAAGCCCCTAACCAGCCCAATAACATAGGCGTTTTCACCATAATTCTGAAAGACAAACTTTTGTTGGTTTCCGGCGTTTTTGCCGTGATCTTAGTCATATAATCACCTGGAATAGCTTTTTTATCGGCTGTAATCGTAGCATATAAAGTGGTGGATTTACCAGGATCGAGACTAGCAATCTTTTTCTCATTAAACGTAAGCTCCCAATTTTTGGGTTTTGTAGCCGACAACTCAATATTCTCAAGCTTAGTAGAGCCTGTATTCTTGACTATTAATTCTACCTTTTTAGTATCGCCTGCTGTTATTTTTGTGCTCAGCAGTCCTGTTGGTGTATGGAAAGACATTTCATAAGTACCTGTAATGACCACCTCTAATTCCATCTCTGCAGAAGTCGTACCAGAAACAGCTTTTACAGGTATTCTATAGCTTCCGGCTTTTACGTAGGATGGAGCTTTTATCGTATAGTTTATATTTTTAGTGCCGTTAGCATCAACCTCTGTGGAGGTCGCCTGCTTATGGTTAGGCTTGATGGCCACACTCCATCCTTTGGGGGGTGATGCCATTAATGCATATTGTTGTTTTGTCGCTGTTTTGTTTTTCAATACAGCATTAAATGAAAAACTTGACTTGGAATTACCTTCCATATTTTTTTGGTCACACGTCAGCTCTGTTTCATTAGAGCCGGCTGTAGTCACATTGATTGTTAAGGGCAGAGAGGCTTGCTGACCTAATTTGGCATAAATGGTATAATACCCTTTTTTAACATGGTAGGGAACTTCTACTTTCAGTTTTAACGTTTGCTTCTTTTTCCCTAAAACAGCAACTTTATTAATATTCATACCACTAGCAGTAAGTGTATGACTCCAGGAACGCGGCATATTACTTATGCTGATATAGTCGTTTATAGTATAGTCGTTATTATTGATAACATCTAATGAATAATTCACGGTAGTTCCCGGTGATACTGACACTTTGGTGTAGGGCGTGTAAAGTTCCGTCTTACCATCGATAGCCAATAAGTTTTGCTGAAGATTAAAAATAAAAAAGGTTGTAATTAAAATTTTAAAATAATAATGTAGCGTTTTCATGAGTTCCTCCTTAAAACGATTAGTAAAAAAAATGACACAAAAAAGACTATGCATAAAATGATGCACAGTTATATATGAAAAGCATGAACAGAAAAGATTTGCCCATGCTTTCACTTACAGATTAAGATGCAAATGAGTACTTCGTTTTTAAAATTTCATCAATGATATCGGGGTATTCATTTCCGAAACGTTCACGTACCCAACGTTGAAATTTGTCCTGGTCTTCTTGGTCAAGCCAGGATAAGGATTTAATTAATTCTTTTCTAAAAAGGTTTTTGTCTTCGTGAACTCCATTCAATACAGTCTTACACAACTCTAACATAGAAC
This sequence comes from Bacteroidales bacterium UBA5342, assembly GCA_002408065.1. GTDB lineage: Bacteria > Bacteroidota > Bacteroidia > Bacteroidales > UBA5342 > UBA5342. The sequence continues at coordinate 2,454 of DHQI01000047.1, read as the reverse complement.
AATTATTTAATAAAAATTCAACAAAACATTAATTTACATAAAATATAAATCGTTTTTAATCAGTATTTATAACCAAAAAGTATAATACTAATTGACGGGATTATCTTTATATCCCCTCAAGCATAAGTCCACCTTATAGGTTTAAGATAGGCTAGCAAAACACCTCCCGATGCAAATAATTTGCCATTCATCAGAGAAATTGCATTGCATAATTACATTGTAGGGGATTTCAAGCCAGTCATAAATATATCCAACTTATAATCCAACATCAACAAGCAAAAAAAACTCTTTACCTGAACTAAATCCCCTATCAATTATAATATAGTTATTGATAATATGGCGCTTCTACCATTGATCTGAAAAAAGGAAACACAGGCACTGAATCAGGGCCATTTGACCTTAAATAATAATGATAATTATCAGAGGGTAGATCATATAAACGACGAGAAGCTTCTTGTAGCGTATTCGTTTTCACCTGGAGCCTATACTCTTCATTCTGAATCATTAGTCTTTCTTCCCTTTCACTAAGAAGCCCAGACAAATGCTTTTCTCTTTTATCACATCCGGCAAATACCATTGCCAGAATAAATAGTAACAAAACTATCCTTCTCATAACAAGATATTCAAAGATTTAGAAAAAGAGGGGCAGTGAATACCTGCCCCATCAACAATTAGAAAATTTCAATTTGTTTTACAGGTTTAGGTTTAACCTCTTCTCGCTTAGGAAGTGTAAGATGAAGAATCCCATTTTCGTAAATTGCTCCTATCCTTTCAGCATCAACGATGTCTTCAGACACTGTAAACGAACGCTGAAATGACTGATAACTGAACTCTTGACGGGAAACCCTCGCTCCTTCTTTTTCTTCCATTTCGTTGCGCTTTTCAGAAGAAATGGTTAAACGACCATTATCATAATGAACCCTAAAGTCCTCTTTAGTTAAACCCGGTGCTGCAACATCTACTAAAAATTCATCGTCTGTTTCTCTGATGTTCACCGCAGGTAGGGTTGTGTCAGTACTCGAATAGTTTGTTCTATTCCAATCCATCAGTTCGCCATCTAAAAATCTATCGAAGATTGAAGGTACTGATGGAAGCCAATTGTTTGATAATTTTGAAAGTGTCATAGCTTTATCCTCCAAATTTTAGGTTCAACAAATTTTTTATTTCACCAGGCTTTTTTCAAACAAAATGCCAAATTGAATGATCGTATTTAGATGAATTTATTTTTTATTGATTTTCAAATAAATAATTTTCCGCATCAGAAATACCGCTTTAACAAAGCTGTCATTCTGACGCAAAAAAAAGATAACAATGACATATTCAGGATTTTGACTGACATAATTTCATTATTTTATATGCAACTAACTATTGGCATACTTAAACAATGAATGGTCATTCCGGAAAGAAATCACTAAAGCAATCAATAACTGCAAGCCAAAGATTCTTTTTGATGAACTAAAATAGGCACCTATTCGCTACTACTATGCCATTGCTGAAAAGGGATAGAACCGCCGACTTTTAAAGGGCTGGCTTAAGCTGATAGGGGATATTGTTTATGATGATAATCTTGAGTAAAGGTTTACTTCTCTTACATCTTATTGAATATTATGTTGAAAGGCTACTCTTTTTTGAGTGGCCTTTAGTTTTTATTCTCATCTTAATTGTATAGATTTGTGGTACTATATCACACGGCACACAGATAATTATATCTTGTAATTTGAGTTTGTACTATTTAAGGATTTATACTAAATCACCTCACCAGTAACTCTTTAAACAACTACTATAATTCTCTGCAGCCGCTTAAGGATTGGAAGTTGCTGGAGGTCTTGCATATTCTCTCCAAATGCATCATCCAAATAAAAAAATATTATCCCCCTTAAAATCACTAATTATATGTCAAATTTTTGTACATTAACAGCGTAAACAATATTTCAACAATGAGGCGACACACCATACTAAAAATTATCTTATGGCTTTGTATTACTGTACCCTACATGTTAAACGCCAATAGTAAACTGGACAGCTTACAAAACCAACTCGAATATATAACAGAAGACACAAGCAAAATAAAACTCTATCGTGAAATCGGAGAGATACTACTTAGTAAAAAACCAATTGAAGCCTTAAAGTACTATGAAGCAGGAAGAATACTAGCGGAAAGCATCAAAGACAGTAGTGAATTGCGTAATTGTCTATTGGGCATTTGCGATGTAAACACCATGATGCACGACCACAAAGCCGCCTTAGATATTGTACAACAACTAATAAAAACTGCCAATAACAATTACGAAAAATTACCCCTGATTTACAATCGTTTATCAATCATATACTACCAACTCGGCGACCTAAAAAAATCGTTTAAAAGCGACAGTATGTCTTTGACATACAATCTACTTAACAAAGACACCTTGGGGATAGCATACGATATGCACAATATCGGCACCTATTATATGG
>DHQI01000117.1 GCA_002408065.1 Bacteroidales bacterium UBA5342 | reverse complement strand
CCTTTTTTCGTTTTATAGCTTTTTGAAAATATACCAACATATCGTAAATTCGTGCCTTCGTTTTTAAAAGTCGCTAAATATGATCTCAAAAAACCAAATAAAGCTTATTACTTCACTTCAACGAAAACGAAAGCGCGACGAACTAGCTTTATTTGTAGCTGAAGGAGAAAAGCTGATAAGCGATTTAACCCCCTATTTTGAGCAAGTGTATTGCTTTGCTACCAGTAATGATGTTGAAGGGGCTGATATCATTTCAGAAAAAGAGATGAACAAAATCACTCATTTATCTTCTGCATCTTCTGTTTTAGCTGTTTTTAAACAAAAAAGGCATACCATAGAGTATTCGGAAATAGATGACTCTCTGTCTATAGCATTAGATGATATTCAAGATCCCGGGAATTTGGGTACCATCATTCGAATCGCTGATTGGTTTGGCATAAAGTATGTATTTTGTTCACCTGCTTGTGCCGACGTTTACAATAGTAAAACCGTTAAAGCTACGATGGGGGCTCTTTCGAGGGTAAAAGTCATTTATACCGAATTGCCTGAGCTTTTGCGTCGTGTTACCTGCCCTATTTTTGGAACATTCATGGATGGAGATAATGTTTATGAAAGTCAATTACCCGCCGAGGGGGTAATTGTACTGGGAAATGAAGGCAGGGGTATTTCGGATGAGTTGGAGAAGAGAGTTAAGCATCGTCTGAGTATACCGTCGTATGGTGATAAAAGCTCCGAATCGTTAAATGTAGCTATTGCCACAGGAATAATATGTAGTGAGTTTAGGCGTCGCTAAAATTTTAGTAAAAATCATCTATCTTTGTCCAATGGCCAAACAGCTCAGTCTTATTTTAGTATGTTTTATGTTGAGTGTGAGGGTAAGTTACACTCAGGAACACTTATCTGCTCCCGGTAGTGAAATACATGGAGATGACATGCATGAGCACGAACACTCCCATATGGGGGGAAGTAAAGTTGTTTTCCTTAAAACATATTCAGACAATCTTGACACTTTTCAGGTAGCCGTAGATACTTTTTTACATCAGATACATAATTATAACCCAATGTATAGGGAAAGTATGTCTAATATCTATCTCGGTAATTATGGGGCTCCCTATATTTCCAATTTATATTTTGATCGTCCTGACGTTGATTTTTTCTTCTCAGATGTTTATCATGCTTTTTACAAGAATCGCACAAATATCCCATATATTAACACAAAGACACCGTATACTGTATTAAATTATAGTAATGGTGGGCCTAAGTATTACAACGAAGAATCCCTTAACGGGCTTTTTTCTACTAATATTGGTGAAAAAATTAATCTTGGGGCTTATTTTGATATTGTTTATGCCAGAGGACGTTATGCCGATCAGGCAACGCGTCATAAAAATTATGGTTTCTTTTCCAGTTATACAGGCGAAAAGTATTCCGCTTATTTAAACGCTGGAGCCAGTGCTTTAGAAAATTATGAAAATGGCGGTTTTGGAACCAATAGTGTATGGACAGATACCATCATTACCACACCACCCACTGGCCTAAGTGGTCAGCCAGAAAATTTACAAGTGCGTATGCAGGATGATGATGCCAGGTCATACACGCGGAATCGTTTTCTCTCTTTACAACAAAAATACAATATAGGTATTACCCGTGAGGTGCAACTGGAAGATACCGTAGGAACAGAATTTGTGCCGGCCCTAAATTTGGTTCACCAATTTGAATTCGAGACAGATGTAAAGCAATATGAAGATGCTATTGGAATGTCTTATTATTATGATACAGCTTATATCCATTCGTCATTAACAACTGATAGTGTGCGTAAACGGCGTGTAAGCAACCGTGTGGGGTTATATTTGGATGAAAGAATTAATAACTTGGGGAAATTTGGCGCAGGAGCATACATTCAAATGGATAATGAGTTTATCAGTCAGGCGCCCTGGCATATGATAGAAGATACCTCTTTGTCCAAAACATATTCTGAGTTGAAGGAAGACTATAGCTCATTAGCAATGGATTCTAACCGTCTGGATATTATCCATGACTATGAGGGCTATAAGTATACGAATGTTTCTTTTGGAGGTTCTGTTTTTAAGCGTTACGGCACCCACTTCTTCTTTGATGCTGCTGCCAATGTTTACCTATCGGGATACAATGTCGGTGATTGGCAGGTAAAAGGTAATATACGCCAGGTGTTTCCTAATATGGGTGATTGGGAAGTGAGTGTGAGAGCTAACTTTCAACGCAAGACCCCTGATTATTTTTACCAGCATTATTATTCTAATAATTTTTGGTGGGACAATAATTTTGATGCCACTTTTAAGCAACAGTTAGGTGGTACATTGAGTATTCCTGCTATCAATTTAAAGCTTAGCTTGGACATCGATAATATGCAGGAGTATCTTTACTTTAATGCCGACGCTATGCCGGATCAACATTCCGGGAATATGGCAGTAATGGCCTTACGTTTGGAAAAGGATTTCGAAATAGGGAAACATTTGGTATGGGAGAACGATATTGTTTATCAGGAAAGCAGTGCAGCGGAGGCTTTGCCTTTGCCACAACTGACGGCTTATACCAATTTTTATCTGCGCCATATATTATTTAAAGTATTGCATGTTGAAATTGGGGCTGAAGCACGTTACCATACTGCTTATAATGCTCCGGGCTATATGCCTGCTACAGGGCGTTACTATAATCAAACTGACGTTGAAGTAGGCAACTATCCCATGGTTAATGTCTATGCAGACTTTTTCTTACGCCGCATGCGGTTTTTCGTGATGGGGCAGCACATTAATAAAGGTTGGCCTAGCTTAGAGTATTTTTCTGCACCACATTACGCCTTTAATCCACGTCAGGTAAAATTTGGCTTGCAGTGGACCTTCTATGACTAGTAGACCTTTCTGATTTTCTTCGAAGATAAGACAAGGGTGACACAAAACGATGATCGGGAAATGCATTTATTAGATAAAAACAATAAGCCTGAATGTTCCACCTCTTCTTTTGGGATAGGAGGTGCTGAAATTATAGAATGTGTCCCCAATTTTAGTGAGGGGAGAGATAAAACCATTATTGATCAAATAGTGGCAGCTATTCATGCGGTACAAGGAGTAAAAGTACTGCACGTCGATATGGGCTACGATGCTAACCGTACAGTGCTTACTTTTGCCGGTAGTCCCGAAGGTGTTGAAGAGGCTGCATTTATGGCGGTGAAAAAGGCGGCTGAATTGATTGATATGCGTCAACAGACCGGCACGCATCCACGGATGGGAGCCGTAGATGTTTTTCCCATCATTCCGGTGTCTGCTGTGTGCATGGGCGATTGTTTGGCGATATCGAAACGCCTTACCCGGCGTATAGGTGAAGCTTTGGCTATTCCGGTTTTTAACTACGAGTATTCTTCTGAAAAACCTTACCGCAAACGTTTGGAACAAATTCGTCAGGGGGAATATGAGGGCTTGGAGCAGAAAATGAAGCACCCCGGTTGGCTGGCTGATAACCAAGTGGCTTTTAACGCGCGTAGTGGTGCTACTGTAATGGGAGCACGCTCCTTTTTATTAGCTTATAATGTCAACCTCAAGTCGCGAGATGTTTCTATCGCTAAAGAAATAGCCTCTCTTATTCGCGAAAGTGGTAAGGTAAAGAAGGGGGAAAGGGTTGCGGGACTGTTTCAGGGGGTAAAAGCCATAGGCTGGGATGTGCCGGAGTTTGATATGGTACAGGTTTCTACCAATATAACTAATACTGAAAGGGTAGGCTTGCACGAAGTGTATGAGATGGTAAAAAAACTGGCTGCTGCACGTGGCGTAGCAATAGGTGGATCGGAATTGATAGGACTGAGCCCTAAACGATGCCTTTTAGAAAGTGGAAGTTTTTACGGTGGAGGTTTGCTCTCTGAAAAAGAAAGTATAGCTTTGGCCATTGAAAAATTAGGCTTAACCCAAGTGGATAATTTTAAAGCCGAAGAAAGAATTATTGAATATCTGTTACAATGAAGTTTGAAGCTATAGAGCGATTTATCATGCACCTTCACCCTAAGAAGGTCTCAGTACAGTCTATTGCGTTTAACCGCACTTTTGGTTTGGGGGGAATCAATGCTCTATTGTTTGTTATCTTAGCTATTACCGGTATTTTGCTGCGTTTTTCTTATGTGCCTACCGTAGAGGGAGCTTATGATTCTATCCAATATTTAGAGAATGAAGTGCTGTTTGGGCGTTGGTTACGCAATATTCACCATTTTTCGGCTCACCTGATGGTCTTTACCAGTTTTCTACATCTTGTCAGGGTGTATTATAGTCATTCTTTGTATCGCAAGAGAGCCAAGAACTGGATTTATGGTTTGATTCTTTTCCTGATGGTTTTATTCTTTAATTTCACAGGATATTTATTGCCTTGGGATCAGTTGGCTTATTGGGCGGTAACGGTGATGACACAGCTGGTGGAATACATCCCTTTTGTGGGAAAAGCTATGGCGCAAGCTTTGCGGGGGGCTGACACTATTAACGGGCATACCTTACTCAACTTTTACAATCTTCATACGAGCCTCTTACCTATTGCGATGTTGGTGTTTATGTCTCTGCATTTCTGGTTGGTACGTATGGCTGGTGGGGTGGCAACACCGGCTGGAGTTCAACGTGAAATGGTGGATACCCGCAAAAGCCTGGTGCCACGTGAGGCTTTAGTGGCTATGATTGTGATAGCTGCCTTAGTTCTTGTATCTGCAGTTTTTAATGCTCCCTTAGAGGAACAGGCCAATCCGGCAGTAAGTCCAAACCCTAATAAGGCGCCGTGGTATTTCTTAGGAGCACAGGAGTTGCTCTTACATCTTGATCCGCTGTTCTCGGCTTTTATAGTGCCGATGCTGGTGACGGTCTTGTTTTTTGCTTTGCCTTATTTTAAATACGACCAAATCAATTCGGGGGTTTGGTTTCATTCCGAACGGGGAAAAATACTGACCATAGAAAGCAGTGTTTTTGCTTTTGTATACACCTTTGCATTGATTCTGTTGATGGATTATGTGTTGAAAACAGCAATGTCTGGTTTGCCTGTCTGGTTCGCTGGAGGTGTCATTCCGGTACTTTTGTATGTCTTACCTTTTGCAGCTTTTATTTTTTATAAAAATAAAAAGCAGCAACTGCAAACAGCTGAGTTGTTTCAAATCATTGTCAGTTCTGTGCTTACTTCATACATCGTGATGATGCTGGTTTCGCAGTTTTTGCGTGGTGAAGGAATGAAACTGTTTGTCTGATTATACCTTTTTATTAATGAATTAGCTTTGCGAGAGGGGATTTATCCCGTTTTTTGCATAAAAGCCTTTGCTTTGCAGTCCTCTTTAAGATTTGATAATGCAGATTTCCGAATTACTTCAAAAATATAAACAGCACCCGGTGTTGCCCTCTTTGTTAGCGACGCTAAAAACCCATAATGTGGAGCTTCAAGGGACTGTTGGTTCATTACCTGCGGTTCTGTCTGCTACCTTGTTTCAGGTTTTAGAACAAGCTCAACTTTGTTTGCTGAACGACCGCGAAGAGGCCGCTTATTTTTTCAACGATTTGGTCGAATTGTTAGGGGAAAAGCACGTCTTGTTTTTGCCTTCGTCTTACCGGCGCTCGGTGCGTTACAAGCAGACCGATCCCGCAAATATCATTTTGCGAACCACAGCGCTTAACCGTATAGCGCGACAGCAAAAATTATTAATTGTCACTTATCCCGATGCTGTCATAGAAAAGGTGACGACATCGAAAAATATCCGTAAGAAAACGTTTACGACACAGGTGGGTGATGAGCCGGGTATCGACTTCTTGCACGAAATGCTGGAGGAGTTTGGTTTCGAACGCGTTGACTTTGTGGAGGAACCTGGACATTATGCTATCCGTGGTGGTATTGTAGATGTGTTTTCTTTTTCAAATGATTATCCTTTTCGGCTGACCTTTTTTGATGATGAAGTAGAGAGCATACGTACCTTTGATATTGATAATCAGTTATCATTAGCATCTGTCGAAAAGGTGACTATCATCCCAGAGTTGAAGCATGAAAATAGTAAGGAGCTGATTTCGCTTTTTGACTTTATCAGTAAAGAAACGTTGCTGATGCTTGCCGATGTGAGTTATGCTTCGGATTTTATCAAAGATCTGAAGCAGGAAACGCTGGATGCTTATGAAGAGGACGGAAAGGACTGGGTCTTGAATGGGCTGATAGGCAGACAGCATATGCTTGATTTGCCACGCGATTTTAGAACGATTCATCTGAGTCGTGCCGTAGATGCGAATGCTAAAGCGATTGCCTTTCGTTCAAAAGTTCAACCTGCTTTTCAGAAAAATTTCGACTTGCTTTTTGACTTCCTTGAACGTTCTAAAACAGATGGGTTAAGCTCTTATATCTTAAGTAATAGTGAAAAACAGATACAACGACTGCAGGCTATCTTTGAAGATAGTGAACGACCACAGGAGTTTAAAGCGGTAACAGGTATTCTGCATGCAGGATTTACCGATGATGATTTGCTGCTTAATGTGCTGACCGATCACCAGATTTTTGAGCGTTATCACCGTTTCAAATTGAAATCAGACCGCTTACAACGCAGCAAAGCCGGACTGACTTTGAAAGAAATTACGCAGCTAAATCAGGGCGATTATGTGGTACACTCCGATCACGGTATTGGTAAGTTTGCCGGTCTGGTACGCACGCACGAAGATGGTCAGATTAAGGAGTCGATAAAATTGGTGTATCGCGATAATGACATCATTTTTGTTAGTATACACTCCCTGCACCGCATATCCAAATACAAAGGTCAGGACGGGGAGCCACCAAAGATAAATAAGCTGGGTAGCGGAGCCTGGAACAAGCTGAAAGAAAAGGCCAAAAAGCAAATCAAGGATATTGCCCGCGACCTGATAAAGCTCTATGCCAAGCGAAAAGAAGAAAAGGGCTTTGCTTATTCACCTGATAGCTATTTACAAACCGAGATGGAGGCTTCGTTTATGTACGAAGATACCCCTGATCAGCTCAAAGCGACCCAATCCTTGAAAGAGGATATGGAGAGTGAGATGCCGATGGATCGTTTGGTGTGTGGTGATGTGGGCTTTGGGAAAACAGAAATTGCCATACGTGCTGCCTTCAAGGCGGCCACTGATGGCAAACAAACGGCTGTTTTGGTGCCAACCACTATTTTGGCTTTTCAGCATTTTCGTTCGTTTAAAAAGCGATTGCAAGATTTCCCGGTAACGGTAGAATATATTTCGCGTTTCAGAACCGCTAAAGAAGTGAAAGATGTGTTGACCCGCCTCAAAGCCGGGGAGGTTGATATTATTATTGGTACACATAAATTGACCAGTAAAACGGTTCAGTTTAAAGATTTGGGCTTGTTGGTAATCGACGAAGAGCAGAAGTTTGGTGTAGCTGTAAAAGAAAAATTGAAGCAGCTGCGGGTAAATGTCGATACCTTGACGCTCACCGCGACGCCTATTCCGCGCACGATGCAGTTTTCGCTGATGGGCGCGCGCGAACTTTCTGTGATTAATACACCACCGCCTAACCGTTATCCTATTCTTACGGAGATACATTCGTTCAATCACGATATTATCCGCGAAGCTATAATGTACGAACTGGATCGTGATGGGCAGGTGTTTTTTGTCAATAATCGTATAAAAGGCTTACTGGAGTTAGAAAAATTGCTTCACCGTATTGTGCCGGATGTGCGTGTGGCTATAGGTCACGGACAAATGGCCGGCCACGAGCTGGAAGAAATAATGGTGGATTTTATGGCTGGTAAGTATGATGTTTTGTTGGCTACTACGATTATAGAATCCGGTGTGGATATTCCTAATGTGAATACTATCATCATCAATGATGCCCAGAATTATGGATTGAGTGAGTTGCATCAGTTACGCGGCCGTGTGGGACGTACTAACAAAAGGGCTTTTTGTTATTTGCTCGCTCCTCCGTTGACCACTTTGCCCGCTGATTCACGCCGCCGTTTGAAAGCCATAGAGCAATTTTCAGAATTAGGGAGCGGTTTTAATATTGCTCTGCAAGATTTAGATATTCGTGGAGCCGGTAACCTTTTAGGGGGTGAACAGAGCGGTTTTATTACTGATATTGGTATTGAGACTTACAATCAGATATTGAATGAGGCGATGCTGGAGTTACGCAACGATGAGTTTAAAGATGTATTGGAAGACCGCAATACGGATATGGACTACAATCAGCAATTTGTGACCGACTGTCAGATTGATTCCGATTTACAACTACTGATTCCTAATGATTATGTAAGCAATGTGACCGAGCGGATGAATCTGTACCGCGAGCTTGACGCTTTAGCTAACATCGAAGAATTGGCAGGCTTTCGTCAACGCCTGGAAGATCGTTTTGGACCTATACCAGAAGAGGTGGAAGAGCTGTTGATCGTCTCTAAGCTGCGCAAAAAAGCCATTGAGTTGGCTGTAGAGAAGTTGGTGCTTAAACGTGGCAAGATGATTTGTTATTTTGTAGCAAATCAGGATTCCGTATTTTATCAGTCGCCTGTCTTTATGCAGGTTTTACAATATGTGCAAACGAATCCACTCAAATGTAGAATGAAGGAAGGTTCTAGTCGTCTTTCTTTATCTTTTGCCGGGGTTTCTTCTGTCGTTTCAGCGCTGAATTTACTCTCCGAAATAAAAGCGTAGTGAAAAGATCTCTCCTGAATTCTCCAAATTCACGCTAATTCGGCGAATGTATTCTACAAATTCACGATAATCTGGAGAATAAAATATGTTTTGCCTTGACAAGCAGACTAAAAAATGCTTTTATTCCTCCCAAAACTGTTCTTCCTTAATATGTTTGATGTGTTCTTTGGCTAATTCTCGAAGTTGAGCTGTGGCTATAAGGTGCTTTTCCTTGCTGGCTTCAGTTAAAAATTTCTCATAGTATTCAAGCGCTTTGGGCTTGTCTTTGAGGTTGTTTTCGTAATTGGAGGCCATGTAGAAATAGTAATCCGGTTGGTCATCATATTGGGGCAGTTGATGTAAAATACTATTTACCTTATCATAGGATTCCAATTCGCGGTAGCATTGTTGTTTGGCCCAAAGCAAGGTGGTCATTGTTTCGTCTGCTGGCAGCAGTAGGGTGTCCACATTATTGAAGCATTGTAAAGCCGAAAAGATTTTATCCATTTCCAGATACGATTTTCCAAGAAAGAGTTGTGTCTGTATATCTGTTGGTTCCAGCAAATAGGCATCGTATAGGTGTTTATTGGCATCTTGATATACCCCAATTTTAAATTCAGATATCCCGAGGTGTTTTAGGTTAGATAGGTTAGCATAACCTGCCTCTACAAGTTTCTGAAAACAAGGCAAGGCGCTGTGATAGTCACTCAGCAGATAGTGGCAGCGTCCTTTGATGCGCATGAAGCGAAAATTTGTTGAATCTTTGGCCAATACATTATCCACTACGCTGATGGCTTGTCTTATATTGCCTTCCTTGCGGGAATTGACAAGCATCAATGCTAATTTGTTGGCATTGGATAGGTTATCAGGATTAATGGCATATATCTTTTCGTAAGTTTGCGTTGCAAGGACTGTGGCATCCAGTCGGTAATAGCTGTTGGCCAGTATGCTAAGCAATTCTACATTCAGAGAGTCCGTTTCTAAACGTATCTTAGCCGAATCGATAGCTTCAATAAAATTGCTTCTCTGTTCGAAAATGTGCATTAATTTCAAAAAAGCCTCAGCTTGCACGCTGTTTGCAGTAAAGTAGGGAAGCGCCTTTTGAAACTGCCCGCTTTGATAATAGAGGTCTGCCAATAGTTGCATATTGGTGCTCAGTAATGAGGTATCCTTAGCTTCCTCAAGTACAGCAATTGCTTCCAGTGTTTTGCCTTGTGCTCTAAATGATTGTGCCAGCCAATAGTAATTTTGCGTTGTTTGAGGCGGGGTGTTGGCTTCTATTATGGCCTCATATTGTTTTTCCAGAAAAAGAAGCTCATTATTCTGTGCCAACAAAACTGAAACGGATAGTACCAATACTAGACTTACTTTGATTCTCAGATTCAACATAGTATAGATTATTAGAACACGAATGTGGTAAAAGTAAAACTAATTATTTAGTTAAACAACTAAAATGTTAGTTTAGATGAATGTGGCTTAGTAAAAGGGATGATAAAGAAAAGCTTACTCTTCGTCTAAAGTGCCTGCATATTCAAAGGCCCCAATTTCAGGCGCATTGATATACGGTCTTTCGTTTATGTCAGCATTCAGGTGAGTGGGGATTCCCATATCAATGACGGGAGAAAGGGTGTCCGGATGAAAATCCCATTCCTCCTTAGGCTCGCGGAAGAGGGGATCATAGTTCCATATTACATCAGAAAAACGGACATCGTTAGTGTCGATGTCTTCTTTTATATCAGCTTTTATCAGACAGTGGTCAAAAGAAAAGTTGAAATCGGCTTCAATTAAGTTACCGTCTTCATCTTTATCGGACAGACTCAGCTCACTGTTGGCAGTTCCCCAAATGATACAATTAGTAAAATCAGCTTGGATAAGCGGGAAGGGAATAACATCATTATTATAAATATAGTAATTGGTCAAAACCACTGACGGGTCAGAATGACCGGCCCAGCTGTAATGATTGCCAAAGGTGCAGTTAGTGAAGGAATATTTGCCACCGGCACTGGCGCCAAACACATATTGTTCACAATTGGCAAAGAGTGAATTTTCGGCCTCTATCTCGCCATAAAGACTGTAGATAGCTGCTGAAGTCATATTCTCGATGCGGCAATTTTCAAGTTTTACTTTCGGTTTGTCATTTACCGAAAGAGAATCGACATATAAGCCAATAAGTCCATTGCGGATATGAGTATGTTTGAGGTGATTGTCATAGCTTTGACTCTGAAAAGCCAGTACGCCCCATTGTCCCGGTACTTTATCGTATGGAGTATCAGGGAACATATTATCCATCCGGTGGCCACGAAACTCCACGGGTTTTTCTACTGTTCCATTTGAGCTTAGAGATCCTAAAACGTAGATGCTTTTATCTTTTTCGATGTAGAATTTTACACCGGGATCAAGTGTCAATTTGACCCCCTCATTCACTGCAAAACTGTGATGAAGATAATAAGGTTTATCGGCTTTAAGAGTGGTGTCGTTGTTTAGTAAAACAAAGTAGGTGGTGTCTAAAGAGCCATCAGTATATTCTTGTACTTGCATTGCTGCGTCGCCCCATTCTCCCAATTTGATATGGTGAGCGTCCTGTCCGTAGGCTTGGAGTAGGACTTTTTGTTCTTTCCCATTTGTGTTAAAAACGATGTTGTCTTCGATCAAAAAAGCCAGGTTCTGAATACTTGGGTCTACTGTCACATCCACAAAGATATACATACTGTCTTGTGCGCGGAGTAGTTTGTTTTCTGCACTAAGTTCCGGTGATCCATCAATATTGATGCGGAAGTTAGACGATGCGCCACCAAGTAAGCTGATAGAGTTAATCTCCAGATCTTGGTCATAAGGGTTGCGCACAGTAAAGTGCATAGTGGCCGAACCAATAGTGGTAAAGACCGTGTCGAAAGAGACAGTATCCATCGAAAAGTTTAAGGTCGCATTACTGTTTTCGTAATAGTCGCGTTCCTCACAAGCTACAAAACCCCCAATGGTTATTAGCGTAATGATCGTGATGAAAAAGATGTTCTTTCGGTTCAAGGTCTTTGTTTTTATAAATAACGGGTTTCTTTTTGCAGTATTGTGTTAGCATAAAATGAAACACCAATACTTTATCTCAATTGGTGTGTTGATTGCTTTTTAAGCATTTATATAACAGTTAACTGTGTGTTTTTTATTGCAGCACCCGCTTGTCAATCACCCGTTTTGATTTACCCGCAGTGCGTTCTATCGTTTTAGGTTCTACCAGTTTCACGTTTACTGAAAGACCAAGCAGGTTTTGGATGTTCTGTTTAATCTTTTTCTGTAAAGCTTCCAGTTTGGAAATTTCATCAGAGAAAAATTCGTTCTGTACTTCCACCATTACCGTCAGGGTATCCATAGTGCCTACGCGCTCTACTATCAGCAAGTAGTGAGGTTCCGTTTCGCTCATTTCAAGCAATACACTTTCTACTTGTGACGGGAATACATTAACCCCACGAATAATGAGCATATCGTCTGAACGACCGGTGCATTTTTTCATCCTTACCAGAGTGCGTCCACATGAACATTTTTCGTAGTTGAGCGATGTTAAATCCTTGGTACGGTAGCGCAATAGAGGCAAGCCTTCTTTGGTTACAGTGGTGAAAACCAGTTCGCCTTCTTCGCCTTCTGCTACGGGTTTCAACGTTTCCGGATCTACTATTTCAGGAATAAAATGATCTTCGTTGATATGTAGGCCACATTGATCTTCGCATTCAAATGAAACGCCCGGGCCAATGATTTCACTCAAACCGTAAATGTCAATAGCTTTTATCTTCAGGCGTTCTTCTATTTCCTTACGCATACTTTCGGTCCATGGTTCAGCACCAAAGATACCCACACGCAAATCCAATGATTCCGGATCAATACCGCGTTCTTCCATGACTTCGGCCAAGTGCAAAGCATAAGAAGGTGTCATAGCAATAGCATTCGTTTTAAAATCCTGAATGAGTTGTAACTGTTTGTCGGTGTTACCACCGGAAATCGGTATAACGGATGCGCCCACTTTTTCGGCACCGTAATGAGCGCCCAAGCCGCCGGTAAATAAGCCATAACCATAAGCAATTTGGATGAAATCGTTACTGTGAACACCAGCGCCGGTAAAGGTGCGGGCCATCACTTCGCTCCATGTGGTTAAATCTTTTCGGGTGTATCCGACTACGGTTGGTTTACCTGTAGTACCCGAGGAGGCATGCACACGTACAATCTCGCTACTTGGCACAGCAAAAAGTCCGAATGGGTAGTTGTCCCTTAGATCCGTCTTTACGGTGAAAGGTAATTTTACAAGGTCATCTACAGAGTTAATGTCCTCTGGTGTAATGCCCAGTTCCTGCATCTTGTTGCGGTAAAAAGGCGTGTTGTGATAAACGTGTTCTACAATCTCACGAAGACGAATACTTTGTATTTTTCGCATTGATTCACGATCCATACATTCCATTGTCTCATTCCAAATTCTATGTGCCATTGATTATGCTTTTTTTAGGTCTGTGTGATAAGGCCAACAAAAATAGAAAAAAAATAGAAAGCATTATGGTTTTGGAGTGACTTTCACGCGATGGGTGGGCGAATAAATGTGGGGCAAGTATTTGATTTTGTGAAAGCTTATTTTGAGGGGAAAAAAACGAACGAAAAAGTCAGCGCTTCTTCGCTCGTTTTATATAGGTTTAAGGACAATTATTTAGAATAAAGGTCTTTTTCTTTGACAGTAAACACTTTACCATATTGCTTGAGAGCATCCATGTCAATGTTCTTTTTGTCTCCTACTACCAGTGTGACCATAGGTGCATTTTGCAAATTAGCTTCATAGAATTCTACGATGTCAGCAAATTGGAGATTTTTGTAGGCCGCATTAAACAGTTTGGCCGGATCATCGTTGATGCCTTGCTGTTGTAATTCCAGCATATATTCGCTTAGTCCGCGAAAGTCAGGATGATCAGTAAAAGCGCTCTGTTCCAAATACGGACGTATCATTTCGATGCGCTCTGTCTTGTGCGGCATGCTGTCCACCAGGCTTGTAAATACCTCCAATGCTTCCGATGTTTTGTCAGCCTGTGTGCCTATGTAGCCATAAAAGAAAGAAGGTGTTTCTTTTACCGGCGGTGTGCTAAACCCTGCACCTGCACCATAAGCTAAGGAACGGTATTCGCGTATTTCCTGCAATACCAAGCCCGAAAAACCGCCACCAAAGTAAAGGTTAAAAGCTTCGCGTGTAGGGATGTCTTCTACCTTAAAAGGAGCTTCGTTGGCGAAGAAATAAATATTGGCTTGTGAGGCCTTTTTCTTGTTAACGAAATAAACGATGTTTTCATCGTACTCCATGAGTTTATGGGTGGCTATACCCACGCCTTTTTTATATTGTGCTTTTAATTCAAGGTTTGAGTTAAGAATCTCTTTGACCTCATCCATAGGAATGTTCCCGGCATAATGAATTTCAAGAGCGTAATCAGTGGCTTCTTTAAATTTACTGATAAGGTCTTCGGCTTGCAAAGCTTTGGTTTCTTTTACCGTTAAGCGATCGATATATTCCGATTTTTCGCCATAGCGTACCCAATCGAAAGCGGCACTGGCTACATCGCCGGCATCTTCGCGCTCCATCTTGCGTTCTGTTTTAGTTTCTTCGGTCATAAAGTCTACATCTTCCTGTTCCAGTGTGGGGTGGTTTATTAAGTCGGCCACCAGGCTGATGGTGTTTTCAAATTCGCCATCTAAACCATCGATTTCCAGGTAAATGTAGCTATTGTCTGAGCTGAAATAATAAGTGGCTCCCAGTTTTGAGAATTCATCTTTAAGTTCCGATTTACTCAGGCTGTCGGTGTGGGCATCGTTCATAGCGTACATGGCCTCTTTCAGCAGTGGTTCGTTTATTTCGCCTATGTTATACTTTATGGTTAATTTAAAAATATCGTTTTGCGGGTTTTTTACCACATATAGCTTGGCGTTTTTGGTCAAATCTGACTCTTCAATTTCTTTGTCAAAGTTCAAATATTTAGGCGAATAATTGAGAGTTACAATGGTCTCAAGCTTTTGTGCAAAAGCTGATTTTGCAGTGGTATTCGAAATGACTGGTTTATAACCCGGCTTTTCAATTTTCTCCCCTTTATAAGATCCCATTTTAGAGAAAAAGGCCAAATAATTATCGCCAAAATAAGCATTGGCTACACGTAACACATCTTCTTTAGTGATTTTTTGGATGCGATCAGGATAACTGGCCAGCTCTGTGATGTCACCACCACGGGCAAAGGTTTCGCCTATCATAATGCCGCGTCCTTCGTTGCTTTCTGCCGATTCCATATGCTGACGGTAAAGCTCTTTTTTTATGGCATCCATACGCCAGTCTTCGAATTCACCTTTTTTGAGTAATTCCAGTTTTGTAAGAGCCAATTCTTCGGCTTCTTCCAGGCTTTGGCCTACCAGCTTGGGGATGATAAGAAAAAGGTTCATACCGTAGTCATAGTAAGGGAAAGCAAAGGCTTCCATAGCCATGATTTCGTTGTCGAGCACCAGCTGATCCATCAGTCCCGATTGGCTCTCGTTAGATAGCAGGCCGTTGCATATCTGCAAGATGATTTCGTCCGGATGACCTTCGGGGACAGTACGGTAAGCCAGTGCACCCAGCTTGATGGGCGACATTTTTACTTCCGTTAGTTCACGACCGTCAAAAGGTTTTTCTTCCCAGGTTTTACGTTCTGGTGTAGCTTTATACTGCCAGGTGCCAAAGGTTTTTTCAATTAGCGGTTTTACTAGATTTTCGTCAAAATCGCCACTAAGGACAAGAGCCATATTGTTGGGTACATACCAAGTGTCGTAAAACGTTTTCATCTTAGTTAATGATGGATTCTTAAGGTCGTCCACAGTACCAATCAGCGTTTGCTGTCCGTAAGGGTGATTTTTGAAAAAGTCATGTTGCAGTTTTTCTATGATGTTCATAAAGAACATGTCTGAGTACATGTTTTTCTCTTCATAAACCACTTCCAGTTCCGACTGAAAAGAGCGGAAAACAGCATTCTGGAAACGATGGCTATAAATTTCTAACCAAGCTTCTATTTGTTTAGGAGGGAAAGTGTTAAAGAAAACGGTGCGGTCGGGTGAAGTATTGGCATTCATACCCGTACCACCGGTTTGTTTTATCAAAGTAGTAAGCTCGTTAGGAATGGCGTACTCATTAGCTTTCACCGACTGTTCATTTATTTTTATCTGAATAGCTTTGCGCTGTTCTTCGTTGTTAGTGGCCGCTAGTTCGTCGTAAAGCACAAAGATGGAGTCGATATGCGGCTTTTCCTTTTCCCAATTGGTAGTACCCAAATCCTCGGTACCTTTAAAAAGCATATGCTCCATATAATGCGCCATACCGGTGGCATCAGCCGGGTCATCTTTTCCGCCGGCTTTGCACACCACATAGCCAAACACTTCCGCTTTGCTGTGGTCAGGATTCAGAATTACGGTGAGGCCGTTATCCAGTTTGTACTCGCTCATCTTACTTAGTCCCTGCGCTTGCAGACCTAAAATGCATGAGACCAATAGGAATAGACTCAGTCTTAATTTTGTTTTCATTGTTTTATTATTTTAGTGTTAGTGATTCGGTTTTAGGGTGACTACCAACAGTGTCGCTATCCACAATGCCTTATTGCGACAGCGTGGGTGGAGCATCCCTCCATTCCAGTAAATCGCCGGGCTGGCAATTCAGCTCCTTACAAATAGCATCAAGGGTGGTAAAACGCACAGCTTTGGCTTTTCCGGTTTTTAGAATAGACAAATTGGCTTGAGTAATACCAATGCGGCTTGCTAGCTCATTCAGCGAAATTTTACGTTTCGCCATCATAACATCCAAATTGACGATTATAGGCATATAATTAGTTGTTATTTGTTTGTTAAACGGTTAAATCATGTTCTTGTTTTAATGCCAAACCGTTTTTTAGCATCTCTCCAAATATCAAAAAGAGAAGGCCACATATCAACCAAATAAAATTAGGCAAATCTTTTACAATCGTATAATCTTCAAATTTAAATAGGCTTGTAAGGGTGTTATAATACATTAAGTCCGAAATGAAAATCATAACAAAGGCCGCGATCAATAGTTGACCAATGCGTTTGAAGTTACTTACATTTTCGTCGTGGAAGAAATTGCCAGATCTTAAGGTTTTTAATAGTTTGGCAATTAAAAAAGGCATGTAAATGAGTATAATGAATATGGCGAAAACCACAATTGTAGTCACAATCTCCTGCGCTTTTATTGTCTTCGATTTAATTTCAATGTCAGGTAGTTGAGCTTTTATTTTGAACGGACGGTACGAAATCATCTCATCATTATGACGATTCATGACTTTTACCGGAAAATTAAAAATGTCTTTTTGGGCTTTTAATGTGAGGTAGTAAGTTTCCGGGCTGTCTTGTGATGTCCCGGAGGCTGCAGCATAGCCTTCAGCATAGCCTATTCTGGCATCTTCCCATTCTGCACTTAATATGGATAACATAAAGTAGGCATAAGCAAAAATGGATAGAATAGTCAGAATTTGTATTCGGTGTTGGGAAACAAAGCTTTTCATTGTGCTGGCATTTTTCTTAGTTTTTAAAAAGACGTCATGAAATTTGACGGTGCAAACATATATAAAAAAACCTTGCTTAACAATATAAAAACATCGTAAAACAATAAATAAGTTTCTTTTTTCGATATTTTTCTGTGCAATACAGGATGCTTTTGCACAGACAGAATGTAAAAAAAGCCCTGCCGTTGTGTTTGTTATTCATATCAGCAGGGCTGAATTGGATTTATTTCAATTTTACTCCACCTTGGTAGAATCAGTAAGCGTAATAATTAGTTCGGATCCGGCGCTGAGTACGTAATCGTTCAGCGTTACCAGATAAACTTTTTTATTATTGGCGCTCATCGTGAACGAGACTTGACTGGTTTTGGGAAATTCGTCTTCTGTATCGTAAAAGGTATAGCTGTCTTTCTGCCCTGGTAGTAGTGAGTAGGCAATGGTTTCACCGTAAAAATAAACATTGCTTATTTCTATGTTTGAAATTTCGTTCTTTATGGTTACAGTGCCTTCGTATTCCTCGCAGGAAGACACTGTTACAGTGATAAATAAGATAAGTAATATTTTTAGTGTTTGCATCTTAGTAAATTTTAAGTTCTATTTCGCCAAGGTAGGCGTTGTAGGTATCTGGTTCAACAGTGAAAATAGTGTAAGCGTAAGGAGCGAATGTTTTGCTTGTTCCATCGTTTAGTTTAATCTGAAATGATTCCAGCAAACAGGCATATTCACCATCCTTCAACGTTATCTGATCATTAAGGTATTTCGCATAATCGCCTATCGTACTAAAATCGGATATCAGAGCATTTTGCTTAGCTACTACTAAATAGTTGATTTTGTTACTGCTGTTGTAGTAATCTATGCCCTTTGTTTTTACAATATGAGTGGTGTCGATACTGCTTGAATTGGTGCATGACCAGAACTGATTGTTGACGTAGATGTTAAGTGAATCGATAGATTCTGTCACCAGATAGGTGCTGTCTGAAGTCTTAATGCTGATGAGCATAAACATTTCCTGAAACGTGGTGCTGTTGCCATAATCGACTACATTGCTTGGTGAATCCGTGTACCCGTCGTCGCTCTCACAGCCAAAGATGCCAAGGCTTATCAGCAAGGCACCGAAAAAGAATTTTTTCATGTGTTTTTTGTGTTAGTATATTAATAAACTGTAGGTAAAACAGTGTTTTACAGTCTAAAGATGCATTTGTCTTTGGAATGGTTGCAAGGTGAGGCGCAGAAAAATATTACAAAGTGGTATCAGTGAAAAAGCTTCAATTTTTTTGTTGAAAAATGGTGGTATTAATTTAATATTTATAGTTTGACCGACCAGTACTCGTCCGGCACTCTTAGCTTTTAGGTTTGCCCTAGCTATAATTCCACCTTCATTTTTAGGTATTATAGTAAAGACTTGTTGGCCGGAATTGGCATACAGGTTGGCGCTCCATACCGAATTAAAAGAAACAATTCCTTCGATGGGTGATACGAGCACATAAAGATCAAACCAGGTTGAAATTTGGCTTCCCAAAATCTTTGCTAATTTCTTAATTCTGGATTGTTTTGTTTGTTTTTTAATCCCATTTTCGAGAGATGTTTACAATTATCGAACTGTAGCTATATGAGGCAAAAATTCCATAGCCTCCTGTTATGTTCGAATAGATTGGATATGGTTGTGGATAAAAGGGATCCTCCTTACTATAGTCATAGTTATCTTGACTTGTTAGGAACTTAACTAAGTCTGGAGATAAAACATAAAGCTCGACTAATAATGAGTCATATTCGTAAAAACTGGTAGAAACTTCTACAGTATTGCTTCCTACGTTTATGTTGTCTAGTATTGAAAATGGATTAAACTTTTCACTATCAATATAAATGGGGTCTATAGTCCCATTGTTGTATGGGTACACATTTATAAAGAACTTAACGTCATCTTCATAGTTGTTGTTAAAATGAATATATGCACGCGTTGTATTGGTTTCAGTAATACTAACAGAGTCTATTTGCGGTGTAGCTAAAATGAGTTGTTTAGTTGATGAAATTGATGTGAAATTATCAGCCTTTGCTTGGATGCTGTATTGTCTATCGTTTTTTATAAAATTTGTTGAGTCGGAAGTAAACAGGTTATTAGTGGTGTAATCTAATTCAACATATTCTCCTTTATCATTATATATCCTTACTTCAGGGTTTGAGGCTCTGTCATCTTCTGAAATACTGCTTGGGTTTGTCGTTGTTTTTAAAATAACTTCTATTCCGTCTTGTGGACTTATATAGCCGTGAGTGATTAATTTGGGTATATAGTTTTCGGTGCTGTAGTCGATCTCTTTTGTCATTTCGCAAGAAGTAATAGAGATTATTAAAGGTATGATAAATGATAAAGGTTTCATAGGGCTAGAATTCAAGACTATAGTTGATAGTGGGTACTATGGAGAATAAGGACTTTTGATACACTTTTCCTGTATTTGTATCGTAATAAATGTAAACAGGATTCTGCCGTGCATAGGCATTGAATATGTTAAGTGTCCATTTTGATGTGTTGCCTCTTGATGTTGTTGTTTTTCGTGTAACACTTAGATCAAGTCTATGGTATGGTGGAAGTCTCTTGTTATTCATACTCTCATATATGTAATATTGGTAAACGAGATCGTCATGTTTTGAAAAACCAACGGGTAATGTTACAGCGGCACCAGTGGTGAAGATGAAATTAGCTCCAATACTATATTTCTTATTAATATTAAAAAGACTTATAAGAGATAAATCGTGTCTTCTATCATATAGAAATGGATACCATTCTCCATTATTTAATTCATCAAATTGTCTATCACTCCACGATAATGTATAGTTTAAGTTTAGATTAAGTCGCGTGAAGTCTTTTTTTGCATACAGCTCAAATCCTCGTGCTTTACCGATTCCGTTTTTGGCGACTATGTTTGATATGTTGTCTAAACTGTTTTCATCCATAACAGGACTTTTATACTCCTGTAAATTTTGCATCTTTTTATAGAATGCTTCTACCGAAAAATCAAGATGCAAGTTTTCGTTTCCGTAGAATACACCAACTGAAACTTGTTGTGCCTGTTGTGGTAATAATTCTTTGGTAGCAGAAAACCATATCTCTCTTTCAAAGCCTTCTACATTATTAACTAAGACGTGATTGAATTGATTCATCTTAGTAAAGTTGCCTTTAAATGAAAGGTTCTTAGCAGCTAGCCATCGTAATGATAAACGAGGTTCAAAGCGAAAAAAAGAAGTGTCTTTGCAAAAATAACCTATGCCTCTTACGCCAATATTTATCTGAAGATTTGGGGTGATATCAATTTCATTCTCTTGGTAGAGGCTAATCTCTGTGGATTTAAGTTTATTTATGAATCCAATAGTCGTATCATTTAACACATTTGTGTAGTTGTTTTCGTAAAAATTATTTTGCAGCCCTGGGGTAAAACGATAGTGGCTGGCTTCAATTCCTGTACGAAGAGAGTAGTTGTTGCTTTGATAGAAATCAAAACGGCTTTTGGCTGAGTAATCTTCAATGTCAGAGGAAGAGTTTACAGTTCTTACTATCTGTAGGTTGTTCCGTCTTTCAGTGTTTGACGTATAAAGGCTGTTGTTATAACTAGAATATGCTACAAGATTTTCCATAAATAATCGTTGTGATATCTTTCCTCGGTATAGCATTGAAGCTCCTTTTGTTTCGATATTCATACCATTGCCTTCGCTGCTGGTTCTTGTGCTACTGTTGACAAAAGTATAATCATAAGTTTGTTTGTCCTTACTTGTGAATAATGATAATGAAAGTTTATGGTTTTTATGTATTTGCCATGTCATTTTGCTATTGATATCATGAAAATTGTACTTGTAAATTTCAGATCCTGAATCATCAATATCAGTCGATGCTAGGTTTAATAGGTTATAATATGATGTTCTACCTGCGATAAAGAAGGTTAACTGTTTACCGATTGGTCCTTCCAATATTAAGCTCGAATTTAATATACCTAGGTTAACTTTGCCATGCATTTTATCGTTACCACCATCCTTGCTGTATATATCAATTATCGAAGATGCACGGCCCCCGTATCGGGCAGGAAACCCTCCCTTGTATACATCTACGTGTTTCAAAACATCAGAATTGAGTAGGGATAAAAAACCACCTACATGATTGGTGTTGTATAGTTTTATTCCATCTAGTAAAACTAGATTTTGTCCTCTGTCACCTCCTCTTACATAGATATTAGAGTAGCCTTCTCGTCCACCGCTAACGCCTGGGATAAAGGTGATAGCTTTCATTAAATCGGGTATCCCAACAAATGATGGTATAGATTGTATCGTTTTTATGGGTACTGTGATTTTTCCAAGTATGTCTTGCTTTTGAATTGAGGCATATTCACTGACAACAACTTCCTCTAATTGCTCTTGTTTAGGGCTAAGATGGATGTTGATAGTAGTATCTTTAAAAGGGATAAGGTTTATGCTTTGTGTAGAGTAGCCTATATGTGTGATTTTTAATGCAACTTTTTCTCCTTTTTTGACTTTAAGGTTAAAATAGCCCATTGCATTGCTCGTAATCCCTACAGAGTTTATGCTATCATAGCAGGAGGAATACATTAATGCTTCACCGTTAGTTGAGTCATTTATATATCCAAAAATTGAAATTTTTTGAGCTTTGCAAGCAAGACTAGAATATAGTATAAGAAATGTAAATAATATTTTTCGCATTAATAATTTTGTTTTAGATAAAAAAGCAATCCTGACACTAATTATTACAGGATTGCTTCGAATTTCATAAAGGGTTAATTATTAGTTAATCTTCATCATTTTCGTCTACTGTTACCCAACGTGCTCCAACTCCTCTATTTGTTGCCTGACCATATACCTGATCAAATTCTACTTTAACCAACGTAAAGGGCGAGATGCGATTTATAGTCTCAGATGAAATGTTCCATCTATAGATCAATTTTTCCACTTCTCCACTAGATATAAAACTTGAGAGATTTTTTTCTGTACCATCGTCCAGTTTAAATGAAACGTTACGCATCTCGCATAAAGTTTTATATGATCTGTATTTACCCCAGCTTTTCTTGTAATTTCTTACTATAGCTTCAACCTTCCTGGTAAAAGTCATTTGAACATAAGGGCCTGAATAGTTTATTACTGTATAAATGTCAATAGCTTTTATTTCAAGTTTACACCTCCTTCTATCATGTGTTAATTCATCTGAGTATTTCCGTACTAACGTTTCCGAAATAGACTTTGATACTATTTCGTTTTTGATGGTTGTGGGTTTGCAATAGTCAAAAATCAAAATATCATCAGTTTTTCTTGCTGACACATCGTTGTTAGGATTCTCCGAGAGAGCCTTGTTGATCGCATCTAAATCTCCATTTTGTGAAATAGCAACTTTTTCTCCTTGAACTTTATAGAGTACTGTGTCGATGTAATATATGCCTTCACGATTAATAAAAATTGAATAAATATCCGATTCTATCCTTGGAAGGATTTCGTCCCCTACTATATGTAGAATATCAGTGTTTTCAGAAAATAATTCTTCAAATGACAAGGAGTCATTACATTCATCCATCTTGTCGAAGATAAGGCTTAGTTCTGTTCTTAATGATTTAAAACCAATGCTGGTTTCCCATATCTCCAATTCATTTTCTTGCATTTTGCAAAGTTTATCAATTGTTTGAATAAACGCAGAGTCAGATGAAAAGTGAAGAGTGCCATTTTCTACAAAATATTCAGAGGTTTCATTAGGAGATGCTAGGCGTGTAAATGTATTGTCTTTTTCGCAAGAATTGAGTGTTATTATTAACAGAAATACTGCCAGTTTTAATGTTATGTTTTTCATTTTATAATGTGTATATTTGTAATACTCTTGAGTCTGGCCGTGCTACGTCATCTAATTTTGAAATTAGCGTTTTAGGAATTAGATATTGTGTGCGGTCAGGCTCTTCTTTTTTCTTCCTTTTTCTTCTTTTAGTTGTCCGATATAAGCATATCTTGTCATTAGGAAGTGGCGACTGTTGATTTCTCTACTACAATATTGGACAATAGTAGCGTGTTATAGCATAGGCAAGTGTATTTAGTTGATACTAGTAGTTTTGGTGTTGCGAATATAGGATATAGTTCTGCATATTTCAAAGAGTGATATTTTTTTTTCTTTTTGTAACGCCTATGTTTATAGTGGTTTGTCTTCTATTAAGCCTTTGCTGGTGCGAGTTTGAGGTGTTTTCCACAAAAGATAAACAAAATGACAAAGTGAGTAGTTTGTAATTGGCAGTAAATGAATTGTTAACATATGTTAAGAGCCGTTTGAGCTTATATGTAAAAAACGAGATAACTTGTTTCTTATGTGATGGATTAGAAAGTGCATTTTTACGTTTCAAAAATTACTCAAAAATCATTATCTTCGCACGCTTTAAAAAATCAGTGACAAATGAGTCAAAAATTCACAGAATACAAAGGTCTCAACCTTTCTCAAATCAACAAAGACGTTCTAAAACAATGGAACGCCAACGATATCTTCCACAAGAGTATAACAACGCGTGAAGGAGCTCCTTCATTTGTATTTTACGAAGGGCCGCCATCGGCTAATGGAATGCCGGGTATTCACCACGTGATGGGACGTACCATCAAGGATGTATTTTGTCGTTACAAAACGCAGCAGGGATTTTTGGTAAAACGTAAAGCCGGATGGGATACCCACGGACTGCCGGTAGAGCTTGGTGTGGAGAAAATGCTGGGCATTACCAAAGAAGATATTGGTAAGAAAATTACTGTGGAAGAGTACAATGATGCCTGTCGTAAGGAGGTGATGAAATACACCGATATCTGGAGCGATTTGACCGAGAAAATGGGCTATTGGGTGAATATGGACGATCCGTACATCACTTACGACAGCCGTTATATGGAATCGGTGTGGTGGTTGCTGAAGCAAATGTATGACAAAGGCTATTTGTACAAAGGTTACACTATTCAACCTTTTAGTCCGGCAGCAGGTACTGGTTTGAGTACGCATGAGCTTAACCAGCCGGGTTGCTACCGCGATGTGAAAGACACCACTTGTGTGGCGCAGTTTACCGTGGTGAAAAATGATAAATCAGCCTTCCTTTTCGATGGTGATGAGGATCTACGCATTATGGCCTGGACCACTACGCCATGGACGCTGCCGTCGAACACCGCTTTGGCCGTTGGTAAAGGCATCACTTACGTTAAGGTAAAAACGTTTAATCCATATACAGGATTGCCTCAAACGGTGATCTTGGCCAAAGACCGCTATGCGGCTTACTTCAATCCGGCGAATGCCGAATTGGCCATGGTCGATTATCAGCCTGGCGATAAGAAAATTCCTTTCGAACTGCTAGCTGAGTACAAAGGTTCGGAGCTCGAAGGTGTTTCTTATGAGCAGTTGATTCCTTTTGTGAAGCCTGACGGAAAAGCTTTTGAAGTAATTACCGGCGATTTTGTAACCACCGAAGATGGTACGGGTATCGTACACATAGCCCCTACTTTTGGTGCGGACGATGATCGTGTGGCTAAGCAGGCAGGTATTGCACCGTTGGTAATGATTGACAGCGAAGGTAATGTGCAGCCAATGGTGGATAAAACCGGTAAATTCTTCAAAATAGAAGATTTGGCTGAAGACTTCGTAAAAAATAATGTGGACACTAAGCTTTACGGTGACTATGCTGGTCGTGTGGTAAAAAATGCCTACGATGAGCAGTTAACTGATAAAGATGCCTCGCTAGATGTGGATCTGGCTGTGATGTTGAAGAAAGATAATATGGCTTTCAAAGTAGAAAAGCATGTCCACTCTTACCCACACTGTTGGCGTACTGATAAGCCAGTGCTTTACTATCCTTTGGATTCTTGGTTTATCAGCACAACGAAAGTGCGCGAACGTATGATGGAATTGAATGACACCATCAACTGGAAGCCGGCATCTACCGGTACAGGGCGTTTTGGTAAATGGTTGGAGAATTTGCAGGACTGGAACTTGTCACGTTCACGTTTCTGGGGTACTCCTTTGCCTATTTGGCGTACCGAAGAGGGCGATGAAGAAAAATGTATCGGTTCTGCCGAAGAATTGATGGCTGAAATAGAGAAGTCAATTGCTGCTGGTGTGATGACAGAAAATCCTTACGAAGGATTTGAAGTAGGTAATAACAGCCCTGAGAATTATGAGAAATTGGACTTGCACCGTCACATTGCTGATAAAGTTATCCTTGCCAGTTCCAAAGGAGCACCAATGTATAGAGAGAGTGATCTTATTGATGTTTGGTTTGATTCCGGAGCAATGCCTTATGCACAAGAGCATTATCCTTTTGAAGGGCAAGATACTGCTGCGCAGTGGGAAGGAGCTGATTTCATAGCTGAGGGGGTAGACCAAACCAGAGGTTGGTTTTTCACGCTACATGCTATCTCTTCTATGCTTTTTGATACTGTTTCATTCAAAAATATCATCTCAAACGGTCTTGTGCTGGATAAAAAAGGTAACAAGATGTCCAAGCGACTGGGCAATGGAGTAGATCCGTTTGGCGCTATTGAAGATTTTGGTTCCGACCCGCTTCGTTGGTATATGATTACCAATGCTTCGCCTTGGGATAACCTGAAATTTGATATTGCCGGAGTGGATGAGGTGAGACGTAAATTTTTCGGAACACTTTATAATACTTACTCTTTCTTTGCACTTTACGCTAATATTGACGGTTTTAAATTTGCCGAGGAAGATATTCCTGTAGAGAAGCGTCCCGAAATAGACCGGTGGATTATTTCACTACTGAACTCTTTGGTAAAAGAAGTAACAGAACATTACGAAAACTATGAGCCAACCCGTGCCGGTCGTGCTATTCAGGATTTTGTGATAGAAAATCTGAGTAACTGGTACGTGCGTCTTGGACGTAAACGTTACTGGGGTGGGGATTATAATGAAGATAAGATTTCAGCGTACCAAACACTTTATACATGTTTAGAGACTGTCGTAAAACTATCAGCGCCTATTGCACCGTTTATTACCGATCAGATCTTTAAAGATTTGAACGCTGTAAGTGGTAAGCATGCTGATGAGTCTGTTCATCTGGCTAGTTTTCCAAGTTATGATGAGGCTTTGATTGATGTTAAGCTGGAAGAACGTATGGCCATTGCTCAGCGTGTATCTTCAATGATTTTGGCGCTTCGCCGTAAGGTGAGCATTAAAGTGCGTCAGCCATTAAATAAAATTATGTTGCCGGTGTTAAATGATGACTTTGTGCCTCAATTTGAAGCAGTAAAAGATCTTGTGTTAAACGAGGTTAACGTAAAAGAGGTTGAATACTTGACCGATACAGCTGGTGTATTAGTGAAAAAGATTAAGCCTAACTTCAAAGTCTTAGGTCCTAAATTTGGCCCTAAGATGAAGTTGGTAGCCGCTGCTGTAGCTCAGTTTACACAAGAGGATATAGCTGCCATAGAGCAAGAGGGTGAGAAAGTGATTCTTTTAGATGGTGAAGAAGTCACTTTGGCTATGACGGATGTCGAGATTACTTCGGAAGATATTCCGGGGTGGTTGGTAGCTAGTGAGGGTCAACTAACAGTGGCTCTTGATGTTACTATTACTGACGAATTGGCTAAAGAGGGTGTAGCGCGCGAATTTGTCAACCGCATCCAGAATCTACGTAAAGAGTCAGGCCTGGAGGTGACTGATAAAATTGTGATTAAAATAGGTAAAGGTGAAACAGATGCCGCTGTAGAAGCTTATGGCGATTATATTGCGGCTCAGACTCTGGGAACTGAAGTTGTATTGTGCGATATTGCAGAGCTTCAAAATCCCGTGACAATGGATATAATAGAGGGTGTTGACACCCTGTTAACAATCGAAAAAATTTAGTGAAAAGATATCCTGTTTGGAGGATTTTTACTATTATTGATAAATAATTTATTTAAAAAGGAGGGCACTATGGCTGAAAAAATGAAAAATAGGTATTCAGATGCTGAGTTGGCAGAGTTCAAAGCCATTATTGAGAGTAAATTAGAAGAAGCTCGTCGTGACTACGAAATGTTAAGGTCTAACCTTGACCATAGTGACAATAACGATACTGAGGATACATCTCCAACCTTTAAGGTGATGGAAGAAGGTGCTTCTGTCTTGTCAAAGGAAGAATCCGGACAGTTAGCACAGCGTCAGCAGAAGTTTATCAGTCATTTGGAGTCTGCTCTTATCCGTATTGAGAATAAGACTTACGGGGTGTGTCGTGTCACTGGTAATCTGATTCCTAAAGAAAGACTACGAGCAGTACCGCATGCAACATTAAGTATAGAAGCAAAAGAAGGCAGACGCTAAGCACTTGACTTGTTTTTATAAAAAATGAAATTGAAGAGTTGTCGTTTTTCGGCAACTCTTTCGTAATATATAAAGTCTATGTTGAAAAAAAATCTGGCAGCTATTGTTGTTTTTCTGATTTTGCTCATCGATCAGGTCGTTAAGATTTATATCAAAACCCATTTCAGGTTAGGGGAGGAAGTGCGTGTGTTTGACTGGTTCATTATTCACTTTACCGAGAATAATGGGATGGCCTTTGGAATGGAATTTGGAGGCAAAGCCGGTAAATATTTCTTGTCAATTTTCCGTATTATTGCTGTAGCGGCTATTGGGTTTTATATCAATAAATTAGCCCGGCAAGAAGAAACACCACGAGGTGTCATTGTTGGTTTTGCTATGATAATGGCAGGCGCTATGGGAAATATTCTCGATAGTATGTTTTATGGTCTGGTCTTTACAGAGAGTTATTTCGATGTGGCTCATCTTGTTTCATGGGGTGAGGGTTATGCGCCTTTCCTTCAGGGGCGTGTGGTGGATATGCTCTGGTTCCCTATGGTTGAAGGTAGTTATCCTGATTGGCTTTTCGGAGGAAAATCTTTCCTGTTCTTTAGCCCGGTATTTAATATTGCTGATTCTGCGATTACCTGCGGTATTGTATATATGATGATCTTTCAACGCCATTTCTTTAAAGAAGAGGAAAAGTAGGCAAGGTATTTGTTAACAAAACAAATTGATTTTACTCAAATTTAATTCGGATGAAAAAACCAACCGTTCTATTATTTCTACTTACGATGCTGGGGCTTTTTTCGTGTGGCAACAGCTATGTGCTTTCTCCTGAGCAAATGGAGGATTTACTGGTTGATATCCACTTGGCAGATGGTATCACATTGCAAAATTCAGACTTTAAGAAGACAGATGCTAAGCTTGATCTTTACAGTACTATTTATAAAAAACACCATACCGATAAGGCGCAGTTTGATAGCTCAATGATTTATTATTCTGAAAACCTGACGGATTTTGCAGAGATTTATGAAGCTGTATTTGACCGTTTGACTCAACTAGAAGTTGAGGTACAAGTTGGGAATTATGCCGCTACAACAGCCCCGGCCACTAAAGCTGTAAATGCACGTATTGCAAATGCTGACCTTGATATTCTACCTTATGTGCAAAAGGAGTATTGGCCTAAAAATAGAGAAATAATATTTACTGATAAAGAATTTGAACACGGAGCTAAGGTAAATGTCTTGTTAGATACTTTGATACATCCAAGAATGGAAATGCGTATGTCCTTAGAAGCTATGGGGGTAACTCAAGCTACTTGTAATCTTGAATTCCAATATGATGGAGATGATGTTGAAACGAGGAATTTTGACATTCCTCTAAGTGATGAAAATGTTGCCATCAACTGGTCAGTACAAGGAAGTCCTAACAAGATAGCAATGACTTTTACCGCTGAAAAAGATACGCTTGATGAGGTCTCTTTTATTCTCAAAGATTGTCGTGTTTATGAGGTCTCCCAAGAGGCTCACAATATTTATTTGTTTAATTAAGCTTTAGTTGATTTTACAGAAAAGGCGTTGCAATTAGGTTTGCAGCGCCTTTTTTGGAATGGAATAAATCATTAATAATTATCCACAACTTGTTTGTAGCTGTGATTGGACTTTAATGGTTCTTAAGAAAGCAGAATGGTATGCTCTTGATAGCTGTTGAATAAGGGGTTGTTTTCTGAAAAAATGTATTTCTTCTTGACAATAGTTTATATCTATATTATATTTGACCGCACGTTCAATGACCGAACGGTTAGTCAAAAATATATAATGAAGAAATCAAGAAACGAAATACAACGTCAAGAGCGCAAGCAGCAGATCGTGGATGTAGCTTTGGAACTGTTTAGTAAAAATGGCTTTCATGGCGTGTCTGTAAACCAAATAGCTAAAACTTGTGGCATATCTAAGGGGCTGATGTATAATTATTTTGAAAGCAAAGATGCCCTGCTTGATTTTATACTTACCGATTACGCCAAGGATATTTACAAAGAGCTGGATGTAAATCAGGATGGCCGCCTTTCCAAAGAAGAATTTCAACACTTTGTGCGTACCATTTATACCATGGTGAAGGAGAATCCCAAGTATTATAAGCTTATCTTTTCGCTTAGTTTTCAGGAGAATGTTGCTGCTAATTTAGCTGCAATGGCAGCTAAAATGGTGCCCCTTAATGTGGATTTATTGCAAGAATACTTCAGAAAACTAGGGCGTAAAGATCCTCAGGGCGAGGTCTTATATTTTGCTTCAACCTTGAAAGGTTTGCTTTTACAAGTCGTAATGGTGGCAGAATTTCCGGGTATGGAATCATTTCTGGAAAAATATGATGAGTTGAAGGAACGTTTAATTGAAGATTATAGCTGATGAAACGTTTTCTTTTGATATTGATAACTTTTTTCAGCTTGCAGTTGGCAATGGCGGTGGAAGATGATTTGTTGTTTAAAGCTCAGCTGTCGGCTTTTGCTAATTACACCCCGTCGAATGATTTGGATTTGTATTCTGGTATAAGGGCGCTACCTCAGCTGAACTACGAATTAAACTTTGACAATCTGTCTTTGCTAGATTTTGAAGCATCGCTCAATGCCTA
Organism: Bacteroidales bacterium UBA5342; assembly: GCA_002408065.1. Lineage (GTDB taxonomy): Bacteria > Bacteroidota > Bacteroidia > Bacteroidales > UBA5342 > UBA5342. The sequence continues at coordinate 9,385 of DHQI01000117.1, read as the reverse complement.
TGGAAATGCCGGGTTTCATTTAGCTGATTCATCTGATTTTGATGGAAAAATAAAACCCTACAGGCTATGGGGACGCTACTCTACCGAGCAGTTTGAATGTCGCCTGGGTTTACAAAAGCTGGACTTTGGTCAGGCCATGATGCTGAGGCCGCTGATGTGGTTCGATAGTGTGGATCCGCGCGATCCTTTGGGGATTACAGACGGTGTTTATGGCGGATTGCTACGTTATTATTTCTTGGATAATACCAATATGTGGCTATGGGGGCTCTATGGTAATGATGCCAAAAAGGGTTTAGAGATTTATGATACCTATGATGACTCCTTTGAATACGGCGGACGCGTGCAATCGCCTGTTTTAGGTGGAGAAATGGCCTTGACATATCATCATAGAACGGTGGATGCCGGTCTTTATGCTGCCGGTCTTAAGTCTAATGAGAATCGGGTGGGTTTTGATGCCCGGTGGGACTTTCTGTTTAGCGCTTATGTAGAAGGCGCTTGGGTGAATAGCTCTGAAAATATGAGCACACTGACTAATCAGTCATATTTAACGCTCGGTGTTGATTATACATTTGGCTTAGGTGGCGGACTTTACACCGTTGTGGAGCATATGATGGTGGGGATGGGACAAGAGGCTTTTACCTTTGACCAAAGTGTGAACCTAACAGCTATGCAAATGACTTATCCTATCGGTATGTTCGACAATGTAGGAGCTATTGTTTATTACGATTGGGCCAATAACGATGTTTATAATTTTATCAATTGGTTTCGGCAATACGATGTGATGACCTTTTATCTGATGGCCTATTGGAATCCTGAGAATACCTTGCTTGTGATGCCGGGAATGGATACTTCGCAAAATATGATGTCAGGTAAAGGTGCACAGGCAATGGTTGTTTTTAATTTTTAATGCATGAATGTGAGAATGCGTGAATGCTAGAATAAGGGTGCGGATTAACAAGAGATACTCTAATACTAAATATTGTGACTGATAAAGAAAAATTTATTGAGGCAATGAAAGCCCGAACAAAGAAATTTGCGGTTGATGTCATTCGATTTTGTGACACTTTAAAAGCTAGCAAGGCAGCATCTGTTATTACCTATCAATTGGTGAAGTCATCATCTTCAACAGCTGCAAACTATAGGGCTACTTGCAGAAGTCGCTCAAAGAATGAATTTTATAGTAAAATAAGCATAGTCGTAGAGGAGTCTGATGAATCCCATTTTTGGTTAGAAGTTATAGATGAAACTGATCTGTCAAACGACAAGCAAGAAGGAAAAAGGTTGCTTGATGAAGCAATAGAGATTACTAAAATCATGTCAAAATCCAGAGCATCGGCATCTAATAACCGGTAAATGGTTTGACGCGTTATTCACTCATTCTATCATTAAATCATTCTATCATTGTTATCAATAAAACTATCATATAAAAACCTCACCGGAGCAGGTCTCCGCACGTGGCTCAATGTCTTCATCCTGTCATTAGCTTTTGTAGTGATGTTGTTTTACAACGGGATGATAGAGGGATGGTCGCGCAACGGTGCCCGCGATATGATACGTACCGATGTGGGGGCCGGGCAGTATTGGGTAGCGGGTTATGACAACCTGGATCCTTTTACTTATGAGGATGCGCACCAGAACTCCAGTCCGGTGATTGAGGAACTGATTAAGGAACATGTTCTTTCTCCGGTATTAATCCGCGAAGCAACAGTATATCCACAGGGGCGAATGCAAGGAGCGGTGCTCAGAGGAGTAAAGCCTGGTCAAACAGCATTGCCGGATTTACCAACGCATTTATTGTCTGCTGAAGATGATAATGTGGTGATGCTAGGGCGACGAATGGCCGAGAACCTGCAGGTGAAGGTGGGTGATGTAATGCTTATTCGTTGGCGTGATGTCAACGGGGCTTTTGATGCCCGGCAGTTTGTGGTGGGACATATTTTTAATTCAGATAATCCGCTCATCGATTACGGTCAGGTCTATTTAGATATTGATCTTTTGCAAAAAATGTGTTTGCTCGAAGGGCAGTGTTCTTACTTGACTTTGAATCCTGAAAGTGAGATGCCAGGTGAGTTGTCTGCTTGGAATTTTCAATCGCAGGAGGAACTGATGAAAGAGTTTTTTAACGGAATACGTGCAGAACGCACCGGAGCAATGGTGGTTTATTTCTTTCTATTACTGATCGGTATGTTAGCGATTTTTGACACACAGGTTTTGTCGGTGTTTCGCCGTACAAAAGAGATTGGAACTTACATTGCCTTGGGAATGACACGGCAGCAAGTCGTCCGCCTCTTTACGGTGGAAGGCACAATGCACAGCCTTTTTGCTGTTGTTGTCGGAGCTCTCTGGGGAACACCGGTATTTCTTATTATTAATAAAATCGGCATCAACTTTGGTGCGATGGGAGCCGATGATTTTGGTTACGCTATGCCGCAAATTGTCTATCCTTATTACAGCCCTTGGATTGTGGCAACGGGAATTATTACTTTGGTTATCGCTTCGGCTATAGTGAGTTATTTGCCGGCGCGTAAGATTGCGAAGTTACGCCCTACGGATGCAATAAGGGGGAAAAGATGAGCAATGTATGAATGCTTGAATGATAGTCCCGACGAAATTAAATTTCGGGCGTCGGGATTTCGCTTCGCTCAAAATGCGAGAATGGGGTGCGTAATTTGAAGATTTTCTTAAATATATAATATTATGACAGAAAAGGAACAGTTTATTGCCAACTTTAAAGCAAGGACAAAAAAGTTTGCTGTTGATATCATCAAATTTTGTAACTCATTAAAAACTTGCAAAGCATCAGCAGTTGTGACTTATCAACTTGTGAAATCAGCAACATCGGTTGGTGCGAATTATCGTGCAGCTTGTCGTGCTAGATCAGAAAAGGAGTTTTACAGTAAGATATGTATTGTGGTCGAAGAAGCAGATGAGAGTTTGTATTGGCTAGAAGTTATTGAAGCTTCAGAACTAGCAGAAGATATTAAGGAGCTGAAAAGATTGTTACCAGAATCTGAAGAGATTCTAAAGGTCGTTGGAAAAACAAAAGATACCTTGTCAAAAAAAACACGGATAAAAAATGAGAATTACTTGTGGCGAGTGGTTGATATTCAAACATATAAACCGTAGTTAAGTCGTATAGCGAATAATTGTAAATAAAGAATGTGACGAGTAAAGAGTATTCATTCATTCTCGCATTCTATCATTCACTCATTATTATGAAGGACATTATTAGAATAACAACAATGGAAAAGCAGTTTCCGGTGGGAAAAAGTTTCTTTACTGCACTGCGTGATGTAAATCTTGACTTTGGAGAGGGAGAATTCGCCGGTTTGGTTGGGCCTAGTGGTTCGGGCAAGACGACTTTGCTAAACATCATAGGCTCATTGGATCAGCCCACTAAAGGTGATGCTGAGGTGATGGGAAAATCTATTTCTGAATTAAACCATAAGCAAGCAGCACAACTGCGTAATGAGCACATCGGTTTTATTTTTCAAACCTATAATCTTTTACCGGTTTATACGGTGTTTGAAAATGTGGAATTCTCATTGCTTTTGCAAAACCATACTGCAGCAGAGCGCAAAAAAGCCGTGATGGAAGCTCTGGATTGGGTGGGTATTGCCGATAAAGCCAAGTTGAAACCGTCAACACTTTCAGGTGGTGAATGTCAGCGCATAGCTATTGCCCGCGCTATGGTGAAGAAACCCAAACTGGTCTTGGCCGATGAGCCTACTGCTAATCTGGATTCAAAAAATTCGCACCACATACTGCAAACGATGAAAAAACTTAACGAAGAGCTGAAAACCACTTTCCTTTTTGCCACACACGATGAAAAGGTGATGGGCTATCTCGACCGCATTGTTAAGCTGGAGGATGGCCGCGTTGTGGAAGACCTTGTAAATGAAAAGTTAAAAATGTGAAATTAAAAATGCCCGATATTTTACATTTTTCACTTTTAATTTTTCCTTTTTAATTTAAAAAAGAATGCTAGCTCTAAAATTAGCCATAAGAAACCTCATAAGCGCCGGGCTCAAGACGTGGCTCAATGTTTTTGTCTTGTCATTGTCTTTTGTTCTTTTGGTTTTTTACAACGGAATGATAGATGGATGGGACCGTCAGGCTGAGGTGGATACCAAAGCCTGGGAGGTAGCTGAGGGCCAGTATTGGGTGCCCGGTTACGATCGTTACAATCCCTTTACTTTGCAGGATGCGCATCAGGAACTCACGGCTGAGGTTCAGCAAATGATAGCAACGAAACAGTTGCTCCCTATACTGATGCGCGAAGCATCGGCTTACCCCGAAGGACGCCAACAGTCGGCGGTGTTGAAAGGGATGGATGTGAGTCAAACGATGCTGAAATTACCACTTAATGACTTGCAAAATGTGGCAGATCCTGCCTCTGCGGTGATTGTGGGTCGACGTATGGCTGAGACTCTAGACGTAGAAGTGGGCGAAAGTTTTTTGATTCGTTGGCGCGATGTCAACGGGGCCTTTGATGCCCGTATGTTTATGGTGGTTTCTACCTTCGACTGTGATGTGGCTTCTATCGATGCCGGTCAGATTTATCTGGATATAGAGGTGCTGAGGGAGATGTGTCTGATGTCCGATGAGGCTTCTATTTTAGTGACAGATCTGGAAGAGGCTCCTGAACTGGCGGGATGGGATTTTAAAAATAATGATTTCTTGCTGTCTGATATGAAAGCCTTGATAAAATCGAAACGTACCGGAGGTTATTTTATGACCTTTATGATTTTGCTCATTGCTTTGCTGGCTATTTTCGATACGCAGGTCTTTTCGGTATTTCGTCGTCAGAAAGAAATAGGTACTTACATAGCCCTTGGTATGACACGTCGTAGGGTCGTCAGTATTTTTACTATCGAAGGAGCAACCAACAGTGTTTTGGCCGGGCTCTTAGCAGCTGTTTACAGTACGCCTTTGTTTATTTATTTGTCTAAGAACGGTATAGCCTTTGGCGCTATGGCGGATGGAACAGGGCTAACGATTGGCGAAGCCATTTATCCGTATTATAGTATGGGCTTGATAATGACAGCCGTTTTGTTGATTGTTGTTTCAGCTACTATTGTGAGCTATCTGCCTTCGCGCAAAATTGCAAAGATTAACCCAACAGAAGCGATACGAGGGAAGGTTTCTTAGGTGTTTCAATGACTCAATGATACAATGATTCAATGGTCTAATGATTCAATGGTCTAATGATTCAATATAAATGTTATGACGGATAAGGAAAAATTTATAAAAGAAATGAAAGCGCGAACGAAAAAGTTTGCTGTTGACGTAATTAAGTTTTGTGATACATTAAGAAAGTGCAAAGCATCTGATGTCATTTCTTATCAGTTAATAAAATCATCGTCATCTACAGCTGCTAATTATAGGGCGATGTGTGTTGCCAGATCAAAAAAAGAATTTTATAGCAAGACGTGTATTGTGGTAGAAGAAGCTGATGAATCCGAATTCTGGTTAGAAGTAATAAAGGAGGCAGATCTTTCTTCTGCAAAAGATGAAGGAGATAGACTATTACAGGAAGCTACTGAAATCTCTAAAATAATGACTAAAACAAGAAGCTCAATTTATTGAATCATTAGACCATTAGATCATTGAATCATTACTAAAACAAAGAAAGATGTTAAAATTCATAATAAAAGGAATCCTAAGGGATAAGAACCGGAGTGTGTTGCCGGTAATGGTGGTTTCCATCGGGGTGTTTTTGACCGTGGCATTGAGTGCATGGATGCGTGGCATCTTTGGCGATATGACGGATTTGAATGCTAACTTCGATTCGGGGCACGTCAAGGTGATGACATGCGCATATAACGAAAATAAGTCGCAAATACCGAATGACTTGGCGCTTTTGGGAGTCGAAGAGTTTCAGAAACAGTTCGAAGCGGATTATCCTGAGATAGAATGGGCGCACCGTATTAACTTTGGTGGCTTACTTGATGTGCCGGACGAAAATGGCGAGACCCGTGCGCAGGGTACCATGGTGGGTAAAGCGGTTGATTTACTGTCGCCGGACTCAAAAGAAATTGACCGCATGAATTTGCGTAAAGCACTTTCGGCTAAAAATGCTAGCCGTTTGCCACAGAAACAGGGTGAAGTATTGATAAGTCAGGATTTTGCCGATCGTTTTGGTGTTAAGATAGGCGATGATGTTACGCTCTTTGGCTCTACGATGTATGGTAGTATGATGTTTAGCAATTATACCGTTTGCGGAACGATTAAGTTTGGAAATGCCGTGCTTGATCGTGGCGCTTTAATTCTGGATATCAGGGATGCCCGTATGGCGATGGATATGGAGGATGCTACAGGTGAGATGCTGGGTTTTTTCAAAGAAGGTGAATATGAGGATGTACAGGCCAAAGCTATTCAAGCCTCGTTTAATGCCAAATACACTCAAGCAGATGATGAATATTCTCCTACTATGGTGATATTGACTGATGATAGTACTATAGGGATGTATCTGCAAATGGCCAATAGCATAGGAGGTATTATGGTCTTTGTTTTAATTCTGATTTTGTCTGTAGTGCTCTGGAACACCGGCCTTCTGGGAACAATACGTCGCTATTCTGAGTTTGGTGTGCGTCTGGCTTTGGGTGAGCGAAAGGTGCATATTTATAAATCTCTGCTGGGCGAAGCGGTGGTGATTGGCATCATTGGTTCTGTGCTCGGAACAGCAATGGGCTTATGGTTGGCTTATTACTTGCAGGAAACCGGAATAGACTTTAGCGCGCTGATGAACAATGTCACTATGATGATACCTTCTGTTTATAAGGCAAAAATAACACCGGAAACCTTCTATATTGGTTTTATTCCCGGACTGTTTGCAGTGGTTTTAGGAAACGCCTTAGCTGGTAGGGCTATTTTCAAACGACAGACGAGTCAGTTGTTTAGAGAACTGGAAGTGTAGAGGGAAAATGAGATAGGGGTTCTTTTCTGTAAAAAGAAAAGGGTAGAGAATTCCAGGTAGAAAAAGAAGCCAGAAGGGCTTCAATATGAATAACCCCGGGTGAGCGGAGCGTAACCCGGGGGGTATGACAAAGAACAAAGAATGCCGTGCACAAAAAACAAAGCCGCACAATGAACTGTCGGCATTTTAAACCATAAAATCGATAACGAAATAAAAAAGAAAAATGAAAAACATAACATTAATCATAAGTCTGATATTTAGTCTTACAGCATTTTCTCAAACAGCTGAAGAGATCATCAAAAAAGTAGACAAAAACCTTACGGCTGATAATATGGTGATGGCGTCATCAATGACCATACACGGAAAACGTAATAGCCGTACCTTAACATCTATTGCTTACACAGTAGGTGATGAGAAAGCCTTTCAGGAATACCTGAGTCCGGCGCGTGACAAAGGCACCAAGATGCTGAAGCTGGAAGATAAACTATGGATTTACTCTCCAAGTACCGACCGTACTATTCAGATAGCCGGGCATATGCTACGCCAGTCAATGATGGGTTCGGATATGTCCTACGAAGATATGATGGAAGATCGCGAATTGCACGAAATGTATACCTCAGAAATATTAGCCAAAGAGGGAATGAACGGACGAGAAGTCTATGTGATAGAGTTGAAAGCCATTGTGGATGATGTTGCTTATCACAGCCAAAAATTATGGGTAGACTGCGAACGTTTTGTGCCTTTACAACAAGACCAGTTTGCGAAAAGCGGACAGCTGCTCAAGCGGGTGAGCTTTTCTGATGTCAGAAGAGTGGATGACCGCTGGTATCCCTTTTCCATTGTTTACAAAGATATGCTGAAGCAAGGCGATGGTACTGAAATGAATATAACATCCATCAAATTTGATCAGGAGATCAAAGAATATATGTTTACTAAGGCAGCTCTGAAACAGTGATACAATGATTTAATGATACAATGATACAATGAGTGAATGTGAGAATGGGCTGGTGTATGACGTTTTTGGTGCGTAACAGATATTCTCAAATTCATTTTTGTACACATTATCTTTTTTATTTCTATCTAAGCTCTTGATGTTAAGCATTGATTTTTCTACCTTTACATTTTAAAAATCAAATAAACCTAAGACTATGGCAGTAAATAAAGTAATTCTTGTCGGCAATGTAGGGAAAGATCCCGAAGTAAGACATCTTGACAATGATATGGTAGTTGCAAATTTCTCTCTGGCAACGACAGAACGAGGGTTCACTACACGTACTGGTCAGGAAGTACCCGAACGTACCGAATGGCACAATATTGTAGCTTGGCGTCATCTGGCTAAGCTTTCTGAAAATTATATTAAAAAGGGGATGAAACTTTACATCGAAGGTAAGATACGTACACGTTCGTGGGAAGATCAAAATGGAGTAAAGCGCTACACTACTGAGATTTTTGCTGATGAGATAGAGCTGCCGGCACGCGAAGGTGGTAATTTTCAATCAGCGCAAACACCACCGCCTATTACTAGTGAGTCGGCTCCTGCTCCGAGTCCTGCACCCACTGCTACACCGGCATCCGAAAGCAGTGCGGAAGGAAGTGCTGACGACCTTCCTTTCTAGGTCTATTGTGAAACGATTAAATGACTGTCTCATTATGAGGCAGTCTTTTTTTTACTTCAAATATTTAAGTCATGAGGGGGCTTTATTTTTTTGTCGGATTATTGATGTTCTCCTGTACATCGGCAGATGTAAAAGAGGGCTTAGTTCCTGTGTATTCTAAACTCTTTTTAGATTCTACACTTTGGGAAATTGAAGCACAGACCTATGATAACAGCCACTTTGTGTTTTATAATAACACTTTAGAAATTGATGCTCATAAAGGGGTTACAGTTTGGTTTAAGACAAAATTGCAAGGGGAATGTGTTATAGAGTATGATATAACTGTAATAGACAATGGAGGCCCTAACGATAGGGTGAGTGATATGAATTGTTTTTGGATGTTTTCTGATCCTCATCAACCCGATCAGAGCCTCGCCTTTTCAGATAATAGCCGTCAGGGTATTTTTAAAAATTATAATACGCTGCAGGGCTACTATGTGGGCTTAGGAGGGCATAATAATACCCGTACCCGTTTTCGGCGCTATGATGGCAACTTTGAAAGGGAACTCTTGCCGGCACATGATTTAAGCGCGAAAGAATTCCTTATTATTCCCAACCAAAAATATCATATTACTTTAGTAGCACGAGGTAGTAAAGTGCAGTATTGGCGTGATAATCACTTACTGTTTGATTATAGAGATAAGAGCCCATATACGGAAGGATGGTTTGCTTTCAGGACTGTGAATAATCATATGCTGGTAGAGAATATGATGATTTATACTTCCAAGCATTAGGAGACCTTTCTTGCCCCTCAACAAAAAAAGCGGCTGATTAAGTTTTTAATTAGCCGCTTTTTTGGTATGTCGGGTAT
>DHQI01000011.1:24822-41735 GCA_002408065.1 Bacteroidales bacterium UBA5342 | reverse complement strand
TCATTAGATCATTGAATCATTGACTTAACGCTGCATAGAGCGGAACTTAATCTCTGTAATCACCTTTTTGGTATAAAGCGGAAAGTCGCCGTTCATCATCCAGGAATAGTAACCGGGATCTTTCGCAAACACTTCAGCTACTTTTTGGCCCTTGTATTTTCCGAAGTTGATACACTCGATGCCATCTTTATCGTAAACGATACGGCCGGAATAATCAGCATTCTTGGTAAAAGTAGAAAATTCGGCCAGTTGAGCCATATCATTTTCGATATTATCGTAACGGTCCAGCTGAGCCTTTAAGACTTCGTAGGTGGCACGTACATCAGCCTCAGCACTATGGGCATTGGTTAATTCCTGCTCACAATAGAATTTGTATGCCGCCACCAGTGTACGCGGTTCGTTTTTATGGAAGATCGTTTGAACATCAATAAACTTACGCTTTTTCATATCTATGTCCACATCGGCACGCAAAAACTCTTCGGCTAACAGAGGTACATCAAAACGGTTGGAATTAAAACCAGCCATATCACAACCTTCAATCATCTTAGCAATTGTTTTAGCCAACTCCTTAAAGGTGGGTTTATCTTTTACATCATCATCCGAGATGCCATGAATATCGGTTGTTTCTTGGGGTATAGGACGTTCAGGATTAACCAACCAAGTCTTGGTTTCCTCGCTACCATCAGGCGATACTTTCAATACACAAATTTCAACAATACGGTCCGAATTAACATTTACTCCCGTAGTTTCAAGGTCAAAAAAAACAATCGGATTTTTTAGATTTAGTTCCATAAATCAAATACAAAAAGGACAGGATAAAACCTGTCCATTATTGTGAATTATAATTAGTTATTATGTTATATCTGTATAGAATTAAAGTCTTAATTCCATAATGAAAAACATCGTGTTGTTAGTCACCCAAAGTCATCGGCATCAGAAGCATCAAGACTTCTTCATTCTCTGCATTTTCGAAAGGCAAGATAAGCACCGCACGCGAAGGATCAGACAGCGCTAATACCACATCCTGAGAATCGACATTATTCAAAATGTCAACCAGAAAAGGGGCTTTCAAACCAACAGCCATCGGAGTACCGTCATACTGACAGGAGATGGTTTCTGTGGCAAAAGTAGAAAAGTCATAATCCTGAGCCGAAAGTATAATCTCATTGGCTTTGATATCCAACTTAATCAAGTGACTGGCCTGGTTAGAACAAACAGCCACACGGTTGATAGCCGATATCAAAGTTGATTTATCAATGGTCAGCTTGTTAGGATTTTCTTGTGGAATAACAGCATTGAAATTAGGATATTTACCCTCAATCAAACGACAAACAATGGTGTAGTTAGAAAGTGTAAAACAAGCACTATTAACATCAAAGGTGACTTCTACATCATTTTTCTCTTTGGGCAAGACGTTTTTCAGAATCCCTGCAGGTTTTTTAGGCAACACAAAGGTAGCCTCCTTATTTCCTGAAACTGAATTTGTAAAACGCACCAACTGATGAGAGTCGGTAGCTGCACATACGATGCTTTCTTCGCTTAAGACAAAACAAATACCGTTCATAATAGGACGTAACTCATTGTCAGCTGCCGCAAATAAGGTCTTAGATACCGCACGAAACAGGGTCTCCGAAGGCAAGGTAAATGAAGCAGCATCATCAGCCAAAGGCTTAAGTTGCGGGTATTCATCGGCAGTAGTTCCCACCAACTGGTACTTACCGGTCTCACTAGTCAGCTGTATCTTTGTCAGATCACTTACATCAAAAGTCACAGGCATTTCAGGGAATTTACCAATAATTTCAATCAGGTGACGTGCCGGCACCGTGAAGGCAAAATCGCCATCGGCCGAGTTAATGTCCAAAGTAGCCTTTACAGTGTTATCCTCATCCGATGCCGTCAAGCTAAGCTTTGTTCCCACTATTTCGAAAAGAATATTATCGCGAATAGGCATTGCATTTTTAGACACAATCACCTTACTTACAGCCTGTAAATTTTGTGATAGAGATGTACTTGAAACGACAAACTTCATATTATCTGTGATTTAAAATTTTTTATATTGTAAACGGAATACCTCATCCGCCTCATGATTAGCAAATGTAAGAATTCCTTTCTACATGGCACCCTTGTAGTGGATAAGTTTGGATTTTTGTGGAAAACTTTTTATTTGAGAGGGCAAACAATAGGTAGACCACTAGCACCTCTCCCAATCACTGACAAAACAACATCACTTACACCATCGCAATATAATTCCAACTCTAATCACAAATAATTTCATAATACTCAAAATCCCCTATCACTATCTCGTCATTAGAAGAATCTAATTCTTTAATAGTCCATACTACGCCTTCTGTATCTATATATTTGACGATACCAAAATTAGGAGAAAGGTACACTTTTACCAGTGTATCTTCCAAATCTTTTTCAAAAACAATACACTTCTCGAGCAAAACATCACCTATCTCCACATCTTCTGTCCCGATTTTATCAAGAGTATTTAAATAAACCTCCTGATCTTTCGAATAAAAATAAATCTCTTCAAGAAGCTCTTCATCATTATCATATTGATAAAAAGAGTCTTTAAACAACAGAATAGTATCCACCGAGTTAGAAAACCTCATATAAGCAACATCTGAACATCCGCAGCCGGTATCTGAATAGTATTTTGACGTATGCCGTGCCCTTCGAAACTCTAATGTATATACATTTTCATTTCCCTGATCATCGAGATAAACCACCACAGATCCAGTATCTACCGACGACCAATAATTCTCAAAGTCCAATTTAAATTCACGGCAATCTATTTCTACCCAAAACAAAATACCACAAGCGCTTAAGGCAAGCATAACTATAAAAAAACAAATATTTTTTTTCATAAGAATGATTATTCAGGATGAGAACAAAAAGAAATTCAAAACATATATCCAATCTTAAAATGTACAGGCAAACTAAGCATATAAATTTCTCTCGGCAAATTGACATTAAACCAAGTAGTATCCTCGGGTTCGTCATTAATGTTTTGCCTATCACTATGTACATTATTCCTATATGCTATCCCTATCCCGACACTTGCTTCAACAAATAAAGGATCAAGAAGCGCCTTAACACCCATTTTAGCATTCAAGCCATATTTTGTTTTTGAGTTAGTAAAATAATCGGTATATCCATATGTTTCACCGTCATCAGGCACATCAAAAGTATAATCGAAATTAGGGTCAGAAATAATAAACTGACTTTGAACCTCCGACACATTCTCAAGATAATACAATTCAGCTGAATAATAAGGTTGAAACATTTCCCCTTTAAAATAATACCTCTTGAGTTCCATTCTTAATTTATATCCCTTATTAGTATAATCGTCTTTGTCTTCCCTAGGATTAATGATAGGATAGACGATGGCTTTATTAATAATGTAACCATATTCTATTTGGAATTCAAATTTGGGATTCAAAGTTCGTTGGTAGGCAATTTTCAAGGAAGGATTAATAATATTCATCAAGTCAAACGGCGATATGGCAATCGCATTTTTCTTTTCCTTTGCAAGGAAATCCGTTGATGTTTGACTAAAAGAATTAAGTATCGAACTAGATACAAGAACTAAAAGGAATAATCTTTTCGGCATAGTATTTAATGGCTTAGTGTGGTAGCAAAATTTATCGACTACACACTAAAGACGTCATTAAAACAGAATTGGTTGCATTAAAACCTGTTTTTTCCACAACCTACGAATCCAAAAACAAATAGTCGTAATGTACCACGTAACGTTCACCTTTATGGCCCATTACTTTTTTGAGTTTATCGGCAGAGAAAGAAGTCCGTCCCAAACCTATACGCTCGCCATTTTCGGTTTCTATGCGTACCACATCATTCTTGTGAAAATCGCCCACTACAGCAACAACCCCCACAGGCAGCAGACTAGCTACCCGCGGCGCCAGCAAAACATCTTTGGCACATTGATTTATAATGATAGCTCCTTTTTCAAAACCTTCAGACTGAGCAATCCATTTTTTTACCGGTGATTGTTTTTTCCGGGCCTGAAAACGCGTACAAGGCACATCTTTCTTATTAACAACATCAAGGATAACATTATCCTTTAGGCCATTAGCAATAATCACCTCGACACCTTGCGCAGTCATCTTACGGGCGGTATTAAATTTGGTCATCATACCCCCCCGGCCAAAGTTTGACTTGGTAGCTTGAATGTTATCCTCCACACCCTTTTCATTATATTTCACATAAGGGATGAGAGAAGAATTCTCATCATCCGGATGACCATCGTAAACCCCATCCACATTGGTAAGAATAAGCAAACGTGACGAACCGGACATCGCAGCAACCATCCCAGAGAGTTCATCATTGTCTGTAAACATCAATTCAGTCACAGAAATAGCATCATTTTCATTCACGATAGGTACGATACCATCTTCGAGCAGAGCTTCCAGACAATTGGTCAGGTTAAGGTAATGCTTACGATCTCGAAAATCTTCTTTAGTCACTAAAAGCTGCGCACATTTCAGACCATAAATGGCAAATAATTCAGAATAAATATTTATCAACTGAGCCTGCCCTAATGCCGACCACAACTGACGCTGCGACACAGTATCATGCTGCTTTGGTTCTGCAACCAAGGAACGCCCGGCAGCCACTGCCCCTGAAGAAACCAACAAAACCTGATAGCCCATTTCACGCACAGCTGAAATCTGCCCCACCAACTCCACCATACGTGCTTTGTTTAGCGAACCATCGTCTTTCGTTAATACGTTAGAACCAATTTTTATTGTAAAAATCATAATGTTTGATAAGAGATGATTGATGACCGATGACGGACAGCTTGTAAGCGATAAGTGGTCTTTAACTTTACATTTTTCATTTAAGAAAGCTCCCACTCAGCGCCATCAGCAGTATCTTTTACCACGAAACCGATAGCTTTAAGGTCGTCACGAATCTTATCACTCAGCGCCCAATCTTTGTTTTTCTTGGCATCGCTACGCAGCTCCAAGAGCAAATCAACAGCTTTGTGGTAAGCCTCATCCCCCCCGGCTGCTTCCGCTTGCTTTTCACTTTTCAGGCCTAATATTTCATAAACAAAATCGTTCATCAAGGTATTAAGCTTTGATAAATCAGTCTCTGTTATTTTTTCCTTAGCTGCAAGAAGGGCATTTATCATTTTTACCGCATCAAACAAATGCGCTATAACAATAGGTGTGTTAAAATCATCGTTAATAGCAGCATATAGTTTGTTCTGTAAAGAATCTACATCTACAGAACTCGCGTCAGCCACCTTCACTTTCTTCAGATTCTCCATAGCAGTCATCAATCGCTCAAAGCCTTTTTGTGAAGCTTGCAAGGCCTCGTTTGAAAAATCAAGCGTACTACGATAATGTGCCTGTAAGATAAAAAAGCGAATGGTCATGGGGCTGTATGCCTGAGATAATGAATCATGATGACCACTAAAAAATTCATCCAAAGTAATAAAATTACCTAATGACTTGCCCATCTTGGTACCGTTGATGGTAATCATATTATTGTGCATCCAATAGTGTACACTCTCCTTACCATGAGCCGCTACACTCTGAGCTATTTCGCATTCGTGGTGCGGAAACATCAAATCCATACCTCCGCCGTGGATGTCAAATTCTTTGCCTAAATATTTGGTGCCCATAGTAGAACACTCGAGATGCCAGCCCGGAAAACCATCGCTCCAAGGTGAAGACCATCGCATAATATGCTCAGGCATGGCTTTTTTCCATAACGCAAAGTCAGCAGATATTTTCTTTTCACTCTGTCCGTCCAGCTCGCGTGTCGTTTCCAACAGGTCTTCAAGGACACGACCTGAGAGTTTTCCATATCTATAGTCCTCATTGTATTTTTTTATATCAAAATAAATGGAACCGTTACTTTCGTATGCATAGCCGTTCTCCTGAATTTTTTTTATAAACTCTATTTGTTCAATGATATGCCCCGACGCAGAGGGTTCTATCGACGGACGCATAACATTCATAGCATCCATAGCATCGTGATAGCGGTTAACATAATATTGTACCACCTCCATAGGTTCTAATTCTTCGAGACGGGCTTTTTTAGCAATCTTATCTTCGCCTTCGTCTGCATCATTCTCCAAGTGCCCGACGTCAGTGATGTTTCGTACATAGCGCACTTTATATCCTATAAAACTCAGGTAACGATACACCACATCGAAAGTAATAGCCGGACGCGCATGCCCCAAATGACCATCACCATAAACCGTAGGTCCACACACATACATACCTACATGTGGGGCATTTAGCGGTTTAAACATTTCTTTTTTACGACTTAGTGTATTGTATATCGATAATTCTTGCATTTTACTTATTTTTTAGGAGCTACAAAGGTAACAAGAATGCGCTATTAAACAATGAACAAATAGAACAATGAGCAAATAGTGGAGTGAGCAAAAAACACGCCTGTAAAATCAAATATTATTGCCCCAAAAGAATTAAGCCTAAAAAGATAGCCTAAACAGCTTATTTATTAATCTCAAATTTTAACTTAGGCCTAGGCGCTGAGGGCAATTTTAACATGAAATCTACATTATATAAAAAATTTACCCTACTTTTGCACGGGGAGAGCAAAGTAGAAAAAAGGATTTTAGTGTATGGTAATTTTTGAAAGAAACACACCGAGGTGGCTTATCTTTTTGATGGACACTTTTTTGAGTTTGTTCTCTATAATTTTTGCTTATTTTTTAAGCTTTAACTCGAGTATTCCATTCGAGGCCCGAACACAAATATTGTACGGCACCCTTCTCGTACTTATAGTTCGCTCGCTTAGTTTTCTGATATCAAAAGTTTATGCAGGAGTCATTCGTCATGCTACCATGAAAGACACCCAGCGTATCGTTTTCATAGTAGGCTTAGGTTCCGGAATTTTGACGCTTGCTTTTTTAATAATGAACTTCTCAGGTCGTCCTTGTTACCTATCATTCTCCACCATTATCATAGACTTTATTTTATTATCATTCATTATGACTTTTTCGAGGGTCATCATCAAAGGACTTTATTGGAAATACCTATCCAATGATGATAAGCGACAACGCGTCATCATCTTAGGTGGTTTCTCATCCGGCTTGGTAATAAAACAGACCTTGGAACGCGAGATGCATATCACAGTAGATGTGGCCGCTTTTTTGGTCAGCAACCGAAAAGATGCCAAAAAAGTAATCGACGGCGCCCCTGTTTATCACTATTCTGCCTTTGAAAATCTACTTGAAAAAGAAGACATTAACCTATTTCTGTTTGCAGATGGTGAAGTAAATAATGAAATAAAAGCTGAGATGCTAAATATAGCTGTGCAGAAAGATATCAAAGTTCTTTCCATCCCCAAATCTACCGATTGGATAAATGGTGAACTGAGCTATAATCAACTAAAAAGAATCAATGTGGAAGACCTGCTTGAACGCCCCCCTATTCAGCTCGACAGCAAACACATAGGTGCTCAGGTATACAATAAAACAGTCATGGTAACAGGGGCTGCAGGCTCTATAGGCAGCGAGATTGTTCGCCAGCTCACCCATTATGCTCCTAAGCTCATAATACTATTGGATCATGCTGAATCTCCCCTCTATGATATGGAGCTGGAACTCAAAGAAGAACTTAAGTTTAGCAATTACAAAGTCATCATACTGAGTATTACCAACAAACGACGTGTGCGCTCTGTCTTTGAACGTTTCTCTCCGGACATCGTATACCACGCGGCAGCCTATAAGCATGTACCAATGATGGAGAACCACCCAAGGGAAGCCGTTTACAATAACATCAATGGTAGTAGAATCTTAGCCGATTTATCATCCGAGTTTAATGTTGATAAGTTTGTAATGGTCTCCACGGACAAAGCCGTTAACCCGACCAATGTAATGGGGGCGAGCAAACGTATAGCGGAGATATATACGCAATCGCTAAACAAACAAAGCAAAACAAAATTTATCACTACACGTTTTGGTAATGTGCTGGGTTCTAATGGCTCTGTAATACCACGTTTTAGAAAACAAATAGAACACGGTGGCCCCGTTACTGTGACACATCCTGATATTACACGCTATTTTATGACCATTCCTGAAGCTTGCCAACTGGTACTGGAAGCAGGAGCTATGGGTAATGGTGGCGAAATCTTTATTTTTGATATGGGACAACCGGTTAAGATTGCCGATCTAGCCCGTAAAATGATTAAACTGTCAGGCCTGACGGTAGGAAAAGACATCCAACTTGATTTCACGGGTTTACGCCCGGGAGAAAAGCTTTACGAAGAATTGCTTAATTGCGAGGAAAACACAATTCCTACCCACCACAAGCGTATTATGGTAGCTAAAGTGCGTGAATATGTATTTGACGATGTAATTAAGCATCTAAACAAACTGGATCAGTTGAACCGGGGCACTGACCATCTGGCTATTGTAGGGCAAATGAAAAAAATGGTGCCGGAATTTTTAAGCCAAAACTCCATCTTTTCACAATTAGACCAAAAAGATGATGAAATAATTATTGCCAATAAAACGATTGCTAACATAGCGGTAAAAAAAGAAGTTGTACAAGAGAAATGACCACTTACGAAAGCAAGGTAAAAACCATCCTTCATCCACAGGAAAAGATCTACCATACATTAGCCGACCTTAACAACCTGAAACACGTCAAAGACCGTATTCCTCAAGACAAAATAAAAGAGCTATCGTTTGATACGGACAGTGTAAGTGCAAAGGTAGATGTAGTAGGCACCTTAAAACTCACCATCATCAACCGGGAACCTTATAAAACCATCAAATTTACAGTAGAAGGAGCCCCATCCGAAGCCTATCTATGGATTCAACTCAAGGAAGTAGCACCTGGCGATACGAAGATTAAAATCACCCTTAAAGCCAAACTTAACGGTATGATCAAGATGATGCTTAAAGGTAAAATTCCGGAATTCTTAAATTCTTTTGCTGACAGTCTGACGAAGATTGATTATTCAAGAATCTAAAATAAGTGGATGTTAGAAACAACCTAAACGATAAGCATGGTAGCTTTATACCCCTGCTAATGGTGATGATGGTGATTCATATTCAACAAATAAATAATAGCAATCCCCACCAAAATCAACAACAACTGAATTAAAGCATCTTTTACTTTTGTTTTTTTGTGCATCTGAGGCACCAAATCAGAAAGGGCTATATAGATAAAACTAGCAGCCGAAAGGGACAATACCCAAGGAATAAGCGCCTGCATTTTTTCCAGAGCAAAATATGCTATTAGACCAGAAAATAAAGATGACGCACCAGAAAGCATATTGTAAAAAAGAGCTTTCTTTTTAGAATACCCTGCTTTAAGCAAGATACCAAAATCAGCCAGCTCCTGAGGGACTTCGTGTGCCATTACCGAAAAAGCAACAAACCAGCCTAAGGTAGGTGAACTTAAGAATGCTGCTGCTATTACAACGCCATCAATCATGTTATGAAAGGCGTCACCTATGATAATCAATGGAGCAGAAGCATCAGCCTGACGTTCACAGTGCTCATCCTGACACTTTCGCCATAAGATAATCTTTTCCAAAACAAAAAGCCCAACAATACCAGCCAATACCACCTGTAGCAATTTATGATAGCATACCCCACTCTCGATAGCTTCGGGCAACATGCCCAAAAATGCAGCTCCTAAAAGCGTACCACCTGCCATCGATAAGAGATAATCAGATACGCGGTGAAGGCTTTTCTCTTTTAAAAAAAGTAAAAGTGCCGCTAATGAAACACCTCCTATTCCGGCTATAATTAATGCTAAAAGTAGTTCTACCATAAAAAATGAAATCTCGCTTATTAATCTTTACTTCAAAACTCTCTGTCCACCTTAAGCTCAAAAAAAGCAGATACTAAATACCTGCCTTTAACAATCTAAATATGATCTATGTTCGATTATTTCTCTTCACTCATTTTTATTAACGCAAAAGCAGCATAATTCAGCATATCAAAATAGTTGGCATCGACCCCTTCTGATATTTCAGTCTGCCCTTTATTATCCTCTATCTGTTTGGTTCTATAAACTTTCTGATAAATCATATCGGCAATAGAACTGACACGCATCTGCCGCCAGGCCTCGCCGTAATCATGATTTTTTCGCATCATCAGCTGCTTACTCTCTTCTACATATTTATCGTATAATTCCAGAGCCTCGTCATTGCTCATATCTACCTCGTCAGCATAGCCTTTCTCCAGTTGAACCAAACCCATCGCCGAATAATTAACAATAGCAATAAACTCACCTTCGATACTCTCTCCGACCTTAGATTCCCCTTTCGTCTGTAAAGAGCGGATACGGCTTATCTTTATATAGAGTTGATCGGTTAAAGATTCCGGACGAAGAATGCGCCATGCAGGACCGTAATCACTACCTTTCTTAATGTAAATCTCACGGCAATGCGCAATCACCTCATCAAATTGCTTTTCGGTTTTATTCATTGGTCATTTTTTCTATTAGAGCAACAGCATATACAGTCATCCCCTCTTCGCGTCCTTCGAAGCCTAACTTCTCTGTTGTACTGGCTTTTAGTGAGACATCACCGGCAGGCACGCCCATCACATCAGCCAGTTGACGTTGCATCTCCGGAATATAGGGGTTAATTTTGGGTTTTTGAGCCGCTATGGTAGCATCTACATTTCCGATAGAAAAACCCTTTTCGGTCAAAAGTTCAACCACCCGGCTTAATAGCAAACAACTATCTGCGCCTTTATATTCAGGGTCAGTATCCGGAAAATGAAAACCAATATCACGCAAAGCAGCCGCCCCCAAAAGTGCATCGCAAATGGCATGAATCAACACATCGCCATCAGAATGCGCCACAGTACCTTTAGAATGATCAATGTCTACGCCCCCCAGCACAAGACTCTCACCTTCTGCTAAGGCGTGAACATCATATCCAAAACCTACTCTGATCTTCATTATATTACTTTTATATCTAAAAAAAGCGAGATATTCTGTTTTTAATGCAGTCTCGCTTTAATACTATTAAAAAACTGTCATAACACTATGACAGCAAATATTTTCAGGCTTACACCTTCAAGGCTAAAGCCAATAATTTTATTGCCCAAAGATATTAGCCAAACCATCCACACCAAACGAAAGTGAGAAGCGCAATGTGTTAGCCAAAGGACTCGTAGCTGAGGTAGGCACCAAATAAGACACATCTAATGCAAACACATTCATCTTAAAACCGGCACCAACAGAGAAAAATTCGCGATTACCTTTGTTTTCATGCTCATAGAAATAACCTCCACGTACAAAGAAACTGTCGTCGTAAGTATACTCAACACCTAGTGAGAACATAATCTCTTGCAATTCCTCTTCGAAACCGCCCGGAGCATCGCCAAAAGATTTAAAAATACCTTCCAGCGAACCCATATCATTATATTCATCAGAGGTTGCACCTTCAGAAGGCGTAGGCACCATCAACTTATTAACATCCACAGTACCCATTATAGAGTTGTAGTCATCAATATCCAATTCTAAAGAAGCCCCAAGCTTCATATTTGCCGGTAAAAAATAATGCGTATCACCTTTATCATACGACAGTTTACTACCAATATTAGAAAGGTTCATACCAAAGGCATAACGCGACTGATAGTCACCAATATATACATTATCTCTATTGTAAAAAGCCGCTATATCCACAGCAAAAGCATTACCCGGATAAGCCCCATCATCGCCATAACCACTGTAAAGATCGGAACGTATAAAGCGTGGAGAAACAGCTCCGGACCAATGGTCTGAAAACTTACGGGAATAAGCCAAATCTATAGAAAATTCATTCGGCATTATTTTCCCTTGATTTACCCCGCTTTCGTCAGTCCACTGTATTTCCCCCAAAGAAAAATAACGTAAAGAACCGGAAATCGTTTGATTATCATCAAAACGATAATAGCCTACCACATCCACAAGACCAATATCATTCACCAACTCACGCAACCATGGCGTGTAGGCCAAACCTAAGCCAAACTGGTCTTCAATAAAAGCATATTTAGCGGGGTTCCAGTACTGAGAGTAAACGTCTGCTGAAGTAGCAGCACCGGCATCGCCCATAGCACTACCACGTGACTCTGGCGAGATACTCAAAAAAGGAGCTACTGTCGTTATGGGATTATAATCGGCATCGCTCTGGGCATATATGGCAATACCTGCACTTAAGGCAAGTAATAATGACTTAATTCTATTCATTCGGTTTTTATATTTATTCAACTAATAATGTAAAAAAGAAGTAAGGTTTATGCCATAAATGTTCTTTTAAATCGTTGATTGGTATTTCTATTTAACGCGTGGCTCGCAAAAATAGTATTCTTGGTGGAAAGAAAAAAATTGTTGGTTCTTATTTTTCCCAAAAGCAAGGGGCTAAAACCCGCTGCAAATAAAAAATCAAATCATATCAAATCCTGTATACCTAACAAGCACCTCCGGTACTTTAATACCTTCAGGCGTTTGGTTATTCTCTAAAATAGCAGCCATGATACGAGGCAAAGCCAAAGCCGATCCGTTTAAAGTATGTGTCAATTCCGGCTTTTTCATATCTTTTCCTTTATAACGGCACTGTAAACGGTTAGCCTGGTAGTTCTCGAAATTAGAAACAGAGCTGACCTCTAACCAGCGCCCCTGTGCTGCCGAAAATACTTCAAAATCGAATGTAAGCGCCGAGGTAAAACTTAAATCACCACCACAAAGACGCATAATACGATAAGGTAAACCCAAGTTCTTCACTAAGCCCTCTACGTGAGCGACCATCTGATCTAAAATTTCATACGATTGGGCAGGATGTGCTATCTGTACGATCTCCACCTTATCGAATTGATGCAAACGGTTAAGTCCACGCACGTGAGCTCCCCACGATCCTGCTTCACGACGGAAACAAGGCGTATAAGCCGCATGTTTTTTAGGCAATTCTTCCTCGGCCACAATCACGTCGCGGTAAATATTAGTCACCGGCACCTCTGCTGTTGGGATCAAATACAGGTTATCTTCGGTACAGTGATACATCTGTCCTTCTTTATCGGGTAACTGACCAGTACCAAAACCCGAAGCCTCATTGACCACAATAGGTGGTGTCACCTCCAAGTAACCGGCATCAGAGGCTTCGTCCAAGAAGTATGAAATGAGCGCACGCTGTAGCTTAGCTCCCTTACCTTTGTAAACAGGAAAACCTGCTCCAGTAATCTTAGTTCCTAATTCGAAATCGATCAAATCCATCTCCTTGATTAGATCCCAGTGTGGCTTTGCTCCTTCAGCAAGAGTTGGCATTTCACCTCCATTTTTCACCTCTACATTATCCTCTTCACCTTTTCCCGGTGTAACAGACGGATGCGGGACATTAGGAATCTGCACCAACAAAGCCTGTAACTCCTGCTCTACCTCAGATAACTTAGCGCTAAAAGTTTTGATATTCTCCTTCATATCTGCCGTTTTAGCTTTTGCGGCATTCGCCTCTTCAATCTTACCGGATTTAAACAATCCTCCGATCTCTTTCGAAAGGGCATTCATCTCTGCCTGTGCATTATCAGATTGCGACTTCAAGGATTTTCGCTCAGTATCCAAGGCTATCACCTTCTCTACAATCTCTGCTGCCTCAAAATTTTTCACGGCCAAAGCACTGATGACGTGCTCTTTATTATCTGCTATATATTTTACTGTTAACACGCTATTTATGTTAAAGGGTTAATCTTTCTCTGTTTCAGTACACCTTTCTGAAAAAGGAAGCACAAATATATAAAAACAAAAAAGTCTCCTGCTATTTTACAGCGTAAAACAACAGAAGACTTACAATATTTTTTACAAAACTGTCTTAGTTAGCTTCTGTAGGCTCTACAGAAACATAAGAACGGTTGTCGCGTTTTTTCTGAAACTTAACAATGCCGCTTTCAAGGGCAAACAAAGTATCATCTTTACCAATTCCTACATTAGTACCCGGGTGGTGCTTAGTACCACGTTGACGTACCAAAATATTACCGGCCTTAGCAAACTGACCACCAAAGATTTTCACTCCAAGGCGTTTACTTTCCGATTCTCTACCGTTTTTCGAGCTACCGACTCCTTTTTTATGTGCCATTTTCTATTTTGTTTTTAGTATTTAAACCTAAATATGATTAGGCCACAATTTTATTGATCTCAATTTGAGTGTATTGCTGACGGTGTCCGTTTTTCTTTTTATAACCTTTACGGCGTTTTTTCTTGAAAACGATTACTTTGTCACCTTTCACTTCTGTTACTACAGTGGCTTGTACTTTAGCACCTGCTACTACAGGGGTACCTACTTGCACTTTGCCTTCGTTGTCGAGCAATAAAACCTTATCAAATTCTACTTTTGCTCCCTCTTCTTTGCTCAATTTGTGTACGAAGATCTTTTTTCCTTCTTCTACTTTGTACTGCTGAGCACCAATTTCTACAATTGCGTACATTATTCTAAATAATTTATAGTTACTCCGTTAGGCGGGACCTCATCCTCTTTTCTAGCCCAGACGAATTATTTTCGGGCTGCAAAAGTACAAAAAATATTGAAAACCACGCCATACCAGCTGTAAATTTTCACCAATACAATACGCTTTTCTATAAATAAAGCCCGTAATAGACGAGCTTTATTCGATATCTAAATTGAGCTATCTAAAAAATAACCCCTAACTTAAAATTAATACTGTTCAACTTATTCACAGGATCAACACCAGTAGGACTCTTTGATTTTGTCACATCATTCACCCCCATAACAGCCAGGATACTTGCCGTAAGATAGGCATCTCCCCCGAGGCTATATTCTGCACCAAAACCAAAATGATAGGCTGACATTAGCGAGGAAAACTCATCTTTTACATCTTTTTTATCCAAATCAATCAATCCATTTCCCTGGATATCTGTACGCACTGTTGCGTTAAGCAAAACAAACTGATTATAGCCCGCCTGCCCTACAAACTTAACACGCCAAAACTCTTTGGTTAGAAATTTAAAACCAACAGGAACTTCCAGATAAGTCGGTCTCAATGTCAACTCTCCGTTTACATTTACGTCACCATCATTCTTAGTCGCCAATCTCATATTGTTGTCATACTTAAGCTTACCGCCCATTGAATTCATGAAAAAACCCGTAGCCAGAGCATAATTTTCCTTAAAAAACCAATCACCAACGATGCCAAAGGAATATCCCATCACGCTACCATCAGGCTCCACCAAGCTTGTTTCATCGGTTGTAAACCAAGAAACTGTAGGCGTCAGCTGCATTCCAAAGCGTAAGCCTTCGGGCTTTGACTGAGCCCAAGCACTCAATGTAAAAAACAATACAAGTACACTAATAACAACTCTTTTCATAGGTTTGATTTGTTTAATAAATACTTCCGCTTGCAAATAAGCGACTTAACATTTGATCTAAAAACTCCAGTTTAACATTTTTAGCAACAATCTTTTTATCCTTATCCAGAATATACATATAAGGCGTGCCCTGCACCCCGTAATCTACCATAAACTCCGCCACGCCTACAGGCAAATAACCATGCGACCAGTCAAATAGTTCATTTTTCAGAATAAAGGTTTTCCACAAATCATACTCTTTTTGTGTGTTGACAGCAAATATCTGCAAACCTCTTGCTTTATATTGAGGCAAAACTTCATTCTTCAGAACAGGCAGCACTACCTTACAATATTCACAATCGGGCTCCCAAAACAAAAGCAAAGTATATTCTCCTGGCGTTTCATAAAGCGACACCTGGTGTTCGTCCCAACTTTCAAGCAAAATCTCCTGTCCTTTTTGTCCGACACGACAACGTCCGGTATACTTCACATAATCTTCGAGCATCTGCCTTTGCTTAGGCGGTAATTCACCCAAGCGCCCCGATAAATAATAACGCGATATCACCTCGAACCCCAAAGCATCAATGCCCATTATTTTATTCTCCAAAGCTACTCCCAACGCTTCAGCGGCCAATAATCGTAAAATCTCATCACTACCCTCAGCCTGTGCTAACAAAGGAAGAAGAGCTTCTCTCATTTTATCTTCACGGGGCAAAAGCACCTGATTCAAAAAATAATCAAAACGTTGAGCAAAAAAAGGCGTTCGCATCAGACGTGCATCAGTCAAATCATAATTCTCCCAGAAATGCGCTATACGATAGTCGTAAGCAGCCATTGAATTGACTGCTAAGACTGCTGGCGGATCAGTCGGGGGAAGTAAAGCCTTCACCATCAATGCAAGAAAAGAAGCGTCAGAAATTTCGGTTAAAACCTTTCTTAAAAAAAAAGACCTTTCATCATCAGTTCTTTGTCCATCGGCCATAAACTGTTGATAACGAAGAAACATTTCACTATCAATAGCGCCCCTTACCATTGCCCCATGTACCCCTAAATCATTGAGTGTAATAGTCAAGTCCTGATCTTCCCCAAGCAAAAAATCATAACGCTGTGAACCGTTTTTATCTGCCAGAAAATAAACACCTTCGGGCACATCATCACGCTGCCATTGAGCGGTACCATTCTGAAAAAAAAGAGAATCAATCACCCGAACACCTTTCCCATAATAAGAAGCAACATAAACCCCTTCATAAGAAGCTTTTAGTCTTACATCAATATCTACTGCTGAAACAACAAAAATAAAAAAAAGAAAAAATAAAAGTAGTAGTCGCCTCATTATCGAATGATTTCAGGCAAAAATAATAAAAAGCTTAATGACTATACGGTAGATTACAGGTAAAACATGTTATTACATAAAATTGCAACAGAAAAGTCATTTTTTTCTCCACGAATTGAACGAATTACACGAATTTGATAGAGCAGCTTTGCTGCGTTTAATTACACGCCTGCCCCGATTGCTCGTGGGAATTTTAAGAATAAAAGGTCTTATCTTTTATTCTTTAGGCTTCACTTCCAGATGATACCTGTGTCACTTAAAGATTCACC
>DHQI01000011.1:10014-24661 GCA_002408065.1 Bacteroidales bacterium UBA5342 | reverse complement strand
CTGTGTCACTTAAAGATTCACCTGTAAATGAGCGTATACCCATAAAAAGCTTTATGCCTTGGTGTCTTCGTGATTTTTTTAAACAAAAAATGCCGCCTCCGCAAAGGAAACGACATTCTAAAAATCTTAAAATCCTGCCTTAGCGACGGATTCCTAATTCTTTAATGATAGCACGGTAACGCTCGATATCTTTGTGTTTAAGATAATCAAGCAAGCTACGACGCTTACCTACCATAATTTTCAAAGCACGTTCCGTGCTATAATCTTTCTTGTTTGACTTCAAGTGCTCAGTCAAATGCTGGATACGGTGTGAAAATAATGCTATCTGGCCTTCAGGAGAACCAGTGTCAGTATTAGACTTCCCGTATTTAGCGAAGATTTCTTGCTTTTTCTCAGCTGATAAATACATATATAATTAATTAAAAATGAAAAATGAAGAATGAAAAAAGACATTCTTCGAAATTAAAATTCAAACTTGAATTAATAAAGCTTAGGCTTTAATATCTTCGATGGAGGCATCAACCATAATACGTCCACAGAATTCGCACACAATCACTTTTTTGTGAAGGCGAATATCCAACTGACGCTGTGGCGGTATACTGTTAAAACACCCGCTACAAGCACCGCGATCAACAACAACAACCGCCAAACCATTTTTTGCATTGTTGCGCACACGCTTAAAGGCAGACAACAGACGTGGTTCAATTTTTTCTTCCAACTTAGCTGCTGTTTCACGAAGGCCTTCCTCGTCAGATTTAGTTTCAGAAATAATATTATCCAACTCACCTTTTTTAGTTTCAAGGTCAGTTTTACGACCATCAAACTTGGCTTTATCTTCTTCCAAAATGGCTTTTTTATTCGCTATCTGAGCAGTGTACTCACGAATATGCTTTTCGCATAATTGCACCTCCAAACCTTGGAATTCGATTTCTTTGCTCAAAGAATCATATTCACGGTTGTTGCGTACACCTTTTTGTTGCTCTTCATACTTCTCAACAGCTGCTTTTGCCTCTACAATTTCGTTTTTCTTGGCTGCAATAGCCTTTTCCAGCTCCTCTATCTCGTCATTGTACTTAGCAATACGTGTAGATAACCCCTCTACTTCTGCTTCCAAATCCTCTACTTCCAAGGGTAATTCACCACGCAAGGTGCGGATTCCATCTATCTCAGACATAATCTTTTGAAGATCATAAAGCGCTTTTAACTTTTGCTCAACAGGTATCTCTTTCTTTGCCATTATCTAACAATATTTTACGTAATTCGTGTCAGTCTCCGAAATTCGGGCTGCAAAAGTAGTTAAATTTTTTGTTAATATCTCCTTAATAAGCTCTTTTGTGTATTGCTCACTTTCATAATGCCCGATATCAGCCATTACAATACGCCCTTCCGGCAAGAAAAAATCGTGATATTTAACATCACCGGTCACAAAAAAATCAGCCTTAGCCGCCATAGCATTTCGTAAATACGAAGCACCACTGCCTCCCATCACCGCTACACGCTTCACTTTCTTACCGCGCAAAGGCGAGTGACGCACGACAGGAACGTCAAAAGTTGTTTTTAACAGTGTCAGAAAATCGGATTCTTCCACAGCCTCTGCCAGCTCACCGACCATTCCTAAGCCAACAGCCTCCCATTTGTTATTGAGTGGAATCATATCATAGGCTACTTCCTCGTAAGGATGCGCCGCTTTCATAGCTGCCAGCACTTGCCCTTGTATATATTCCGGCAAAACAACCTCGATAGCAGCTTCTTTTTCAAAGTGCAACTTGCCTGTTTCCCCCACATAAGGATCAGCTTCCTCTAAAGCACGAAAAGAACCTTCGCCTTGCACATTAAAACTGCAAGAGTCATAGTTACCAATATGCCCTGCCCCCGCTTCAAAGATAGCTTCGCGCACACGGCTCACGTGCAACTGTGGCACAAAGATTTTTAACTTCAACAGTTTACCACTCTGCGGCGCCATTATCCGGCAATTTTTTAGTCCCAATTTATCAGCCATTTTACCACTCACGCCTTCTTTCACACTATCAAGACTGGTATGAGCAGAATAAATGGCCACATCATTTTTTATCGCTTCCAGCACACATTGCTCTACTTCATTGCGCCCTGTCAGTGATTTCAGACCGCCAAAGATAAGTGGATGATGCGATATGATCAGATTACAACTCTTTGCTACAGCTTCTTTTACCACATCCAAAGTCACATCCAGTGTAATCAGAGCTTCCGTCACCACCATTTGGCGGTCTCCCACTTGCAAGCCACAGTTGTCCCACCCCTCTTGCAAAGCAAGTGGAGCGTGAGCTTCCAGTATATTTATGATGTCTTGTAATTTTATCATTGAAATTGGAAATTAGAAATTGGAGACCTAAAATTAGGCAACATAATGCACTTTAAAGCTCATTTTCTTTATCAATTAGCCTTTTGTTCACCATTTCGAACATTCGCTGAATATAATCATCAAAATTTTCTTTTTTATTAGCTGGAAAATTCTTTAATCCAAATTCAAAGCTATCTAAGAGCATATTATATCTTTCAAACTGTTTATGCAATACATCCTCATCTCCGGTTTCCCAATATTGGCCTTCATCAGTCATTTCAAATTTTGAGAAATAACCCTTTTCCTGCAAATGCTTAAAAATATGAACAATGACTTTATGTACCAACTCACCTGCAAACTGTGTTTTGACGGCAATATAATAAAGATACTCCCAATCCAACCCACACAATTTAACAACTGCGGGCGAAACCATTTTTCCATTTGAAAGAAATACAATAGGAACGGTTTCGCTACCTTCCGGTGTAAAAACAAGCCCATACATATCCGGCTCTTCTTTATCTATATCCTCAGAATAAACAAAGTCCGTATCTAACACAGTTGTTTTCCACCCATAGACTTCAGCAATCATCTTCACCTCTTCTATCATTGCTGACATTGAAGCTTCCCGGTTAAATTCTCCGTTATAATGAATGCTTAAACCCATAGTAAATGAAAAATGCTGATTAAAAATTTAAAGCTAATAAAGCCTTCTAATCAAGTTTTGCCCTTCAAAGTTATCTAATTCGGAATCCGGAATTCGGAATCCAGAATCTCTACTCTTCTTTATAAGTACTTGCCAGATTAAGTTCCGTCAACTGTTCCGGTGCAACAAACGATGGTGTATCAATCATAACATCGCGGCCAGAATTATTTTTAGGGAAGGCAATGACATCACGAATAGAGTCGATACCGGCAAACATAGCTGCCCAACGGTCCAAGCCGAAAGCCACACCACCATGAGGCGGCGCCCCGTATTTAAAGGCATTCATCAGGAAACCAAACTGCTCCTCTGCTTCCTCTTTTGAGAAACCTAAAGCTTTAAACATTTTAGCTTGTAATTCTTTATCGTGAATACGTACTGAACCACCACCAATTTCAACACCGTTGATTACAAGGTCGTAAGCATTGGCACGCACAGCACCCGGATCGTTCTCCATCAAATCAATATCTTCCTTGTTAGGCGATGTAAACGGATGGTGTTTCGCGTGAAAACGCTCATTTTCTTCATCCCACTCCAACAACGGAAAGTCTACTACCCAAAGTGGTGCAAATACATTGCGGTCGCGCAAACCTAACTGTTCACCCATTTCTAAACGCAATTCACAAAGCGCATTCAAAGTATGCTCTTTGGCTCCTGCCAAAACGAGAATCAAATCACCCGGTTTAGCGTCAAACTTTTCCGCCCAGGCTTTCAGATCATCTTGATTAAAGAATTTATCTACGGACGATTTAAACGAACCATCTTCGTTGCATTTAACGTATACCAGACCTTTAGCTCCAATCTGAGGTTTCTTCACAAAATTAGTCAAAGCATCCAGCTGTTTACGGGTATAAGAAGCACAGCCTTCGGCACAAATACCACCAATGTATTCTACACTATCGAATACCACAAAATCTTTACCTTGAGCCAATGAGGTCAATTCCTGAAACTTCATTTCGAAACGAATATCCGGCTTATCACAACCGTAGCTTTCCATGGCCTCTTTGTAAGGCATTTGCGGAAATTTATAATCGATTTCTATCCCTTTAACGGTTTTGAACAGGTGCTTGGTAAGCCCCTCAAAAGTCATAATGACATCTTCTTGCTCTACAAACGACATTTCGCAGTCGAGCTGAGTAAACTCCGGCTGACGGTCGGCACGCAAGTCCTCATCGCGGAAACATTTTACGATTTGGAAATAACGATCCATACCCCCCACCATCAGCAGTTGCTTAAACACCTGCGGACTCTGCGGCAAAGCATAAAACTGTCCTTCATTCATACGCGATGGTACGATAAAGTCCCGTGCTCCTTCCGGAGTAGATTTAATCAAGACGGGCGTTTCTACCTCAATAAAAGCTTGTTGATTTAAGTAATTACGCATTTCAAAAGTCAACTTATTACGCAACTCCAAATTTTTACGCACATTAGCACGGCGCAAATCCAGGTAGCGGTACTGCATACGCAATTCGTCGCCACCATCGGTATCTTCTTCGATGGTAAATGGCGGCACTTCTGAGGCGTTTAGTATTTTAAATTCTGAAGCAATGATCTCAATATCACCAGTAGGCATTTTGTCGTTTTTACTGTAACGCTCAGCCACTTTACCGCTCACCTGCACTACATATTCACGACCTACCTTGTTAGCTTCCTCAGCCAAAGCCGCATTATTTTCGTCAAACACCAACTGAGTGACACCATAGCGATCACGCAGATCAACGAAAGTCATCCCGCCCAGTTTGCGGTTTTTCTGCACCCACCCACTTAGTGTTACTTCTTCTCCTACATTGGCCACGCGCAATTCGCCACAAGTATGCGTTCTGTACATATCTGTAATTCTTTTATTTCAATTTTTCAGGGGCACAAAGATACAATATTAGCTTAGACTTATTTTAAATGAAAAGTGAAAAATGAAAATTGGGAAATGAAAAATGAACACTTCGGCAATCTCAGTGACCGAAATGAAAAGTGAAAAATGGGAAATGATGTTTTAACGACGCTTTGCAAGCAGAATAAAAAGATTTATAATTCAGGACTTCAACAAGGCCCCTAAAAGCATCCCGTCAAAGAGGCTCTTTCACCTAAAAATCTCAGCATCAAAAAAAACACCAAAGCGATTAACACTAAATTTCTTGAACCAACAAGCAAACTCGAACACGAATAAAACAACTACTCCAATTTAGCCACTTCAGCTTTTAAAAAGTCAAGAAAATCATCCGTTTTTTCACCCAATACCTTAGCAACATCAAACACCCGGGCGTACATACCTATTGAATGGTAAAAAATTGGATTATCAAGCCGTGAGAACAAGGAATTATAAGCTATCAACCTCTCCTTAAGATCGGGGTATTGCTCCAAAATATCAACGATTTTAGTATTCTTGTCAATTTCCATAAATGACGACTTTATTTACAAGATGGCAGCAAAACCTGAATGCTTGTTTTCTGAAACACACTAATAAAATCACTCTATTCTGCTTTAAGCCACACTTTCAAAACAATGCAAACTTAGCAAATATTTGATTAAAAAGCGCAGCTCTATCCTCAAAACTATGCCTCCCACCCCAGAACACATTTTTTAAAATAAAATCCTAACACAGTTATTTAATCGCAAAATAAATCCTG
This sequence comes from Bacteroidales bacterium UBA5342, assembly GCA_002408065.1. Taxonomy (GTDB): domain Bacteria; phylum Bacteroidota; class Bacteroidia; order Bacteroidales; family UBA5342; genus UBA5342. The sequence goes on along the minus strand of DHQI01000011.1, from coordinate 19,020 downwards.
TTCATCAGTGCATTTTATCACTTAAAGCAAAAAAAAGTTGTACAAGTTACCCATTTGTAATGAAAGTCTTTTAATTTTGTGACTCTGATTTTTCAAGAATTTTGAATCTTGAATAAGAAATTAAAACCGACGTTTTTATTATGACAGAAGGAAAAATTAAAGGAATCATCTCCAACCTGGTTCAGGTGGAAGTTGCCGGTGCCGTAGCACAGAATGAGATTTGTTACCTGAAAACAGGCGACACCAAACTAATGGCTGAGGTCATTAAAATAGTAGGCGACATAGCTTACGTACAGGTATTTGAGAGCACCCGTGGACTTAAAATAGGAGACGATGTGGAATTCACCGGGCACTTATTGGAAGTTACTTTAGGCCCAGGCATCTTGTCACGCAACTATGATGGTTTGCAGAACGACCTTGATAAGATGGAAGGCGTTTTTCTGAAACGGGGTGACTATACCTACCCTCTGAACGAGGAAAAACTTTGGGATTTCAAACCTCTGGCTCAGAAAGGTGATAAAGTAGAAGCCGCCTCATGGTTGGGCGAAGTTGATGAAAACTCACAACCACACAAGATTATGGTGCCTTTCGTCATGGAAGGAACATACACTGTAAAGTCTGTCGTTAAAGAAGGCCAATACAAAATACACGATACCATTGCCGTACTGACCGATACTGATGGCGAAGACCAGAACATCACTATGGTACAAAAATGGCCGGTAAAAAAACCCATCAAAGCCTTTGTCAACAAACCGCGTCCGTTCAAACTACTGGAAACAGGTGTACGTGTGATGGATACTCTGACACCAATTGTAGAAGGTGGAACAGGCTTTATTCCCGGACCTTTCGGTACAGGTAAAACAGTACTTCAGCACGCCATTTCAAAACAAGCAGAAGCCGATATTGTGCTTATTGCCGCTTGTGGCGAACGCGCTAACGAGGTGGTAGAAGTCTTCACCGAATTTCCTGAGTTGGATGACCCTCACACAGGACGCAAACTAATGGAGCGTACCGTGATTATCGCTAACACCTCTAATATGCCGGTAGCTGCCCGTGAAGCTTCTGTTTACACGGCCATGACCATTTCAGAATATTACCGCTCAATGGGACTTCGCGTATTGCTGATGGCCGATTCTACTTCGCGTTGGGCACAGGCCTTACGTGAGATGAGTAACCGCTTGGAAGAATTGCCGGGACAAGATGCTTTCCCGATGGATCTTTCGGCTATTATTGCCAACTTCTATGCCCGCGCAGGTTTTGTGTACCTTAACAATGGTGAGACCGGTTCGGTAACTTTCCTTGGAACAGTATCGCCTGCCGGTGGCAACCTGAAAGAACCAGTAACAGAATCGACCAAGAAAGCTGCCCGCTGCTTCTATGCGCTGCAACAAAGCCGTGCCGATAGTAAACGCTACCCGGCTATTAACCCTATCGATTCCTATTCAAAATACATTGAATATCCTGAATTTGCCGAATACATCAAAGGCAAGATGGAAGACAACTGGATAGAGCTGGTCAATGAAACCCGAACATTGTTACAGCGTGGTTTGGAAATCAAAGAACAGATCGACATTCTGGGTGATGATGGTGTACCGGTAGAATACCACGTTCGTTTCTGGAAATCAGAATTGATTGACTTTGTGATTTTACAACAAGATGCTTTTGACAAGGTGGATATGATGACACCGATAGATCGTCAGCAATATATGTTGAAACTGGTCATGGATATCTGCCATCAAGAATTTAACTTCGACACCTTTGCAGAAGTAGGACCTTACTTTAAAAAGATCATCAACTTATTGAAACAAATGAACTACTCAGAATACCAAACACCGGAATTCAAGCAGTTTGAAAAAGACCTGAAGGTACTGCTGGAAGAAAAGCTGGCTGCTGTGGAAGCTTAAAGCAAAGCATTATGTATTTTGACGATTGGAATAAAAAAAGTAAAAATAAACAAATATCACGCTCCCTCCTTTGGGAGTATGATATGGACAACTTTCCTTGGCAAAAAATGGGCACAACTGTAATGCAACGCATTATAGAAAGGGGCTGGCCTGATGATTTTTATGCAGCTATAGCTATATATGGCGGCATTGAAAACACCAAAAATATTATAAAGCAAATCCCGGTTTTATCTGCCAAAAACATCGCTTTCGTCAGCTTACTTTTCGACATCCCCAAAAAAGAATTAAAATGCTACACAAGAAAACAGTTGAGAGAACAACATTTGAGCTTCTGAAAAAGCTTCAAGCTGATGTTGTCCTCTCAACCTTTTCTTTAGCTGGTGGCACTGCTTTAGCTCTACAAATTGGTCATCGCATTAGTATTGATTTAGATTTTTTCTCTTCACAAGATTTTGATGCAAAAAAACTGGAAAAGCACCTCATCAAACACTATGATTTTATGGGAGCAGCTCTGGATCACAATTCAATCAGTGGTAGCATTAACGGCATCAAAGTCGATTTTCTTGTTCATGATTATCCTATTTTTAAACCCATAGCAATCATTGAAGACTTAAAACTATATAGCATCAATGACATTGCTGCTATGAAACTCGCAGCTATAGCAGATAATGGCACCCGTCTCAAAGACTTTATTGATGTAGCTTATTTATCACAGCACTTATGTATGAACGATATGCTACTTGCTTACAAAAAGAAATTCAGCAACTCAAGCCCGATTCGCCCTCTCCGTGCCTTGTGTTATTATGAAGACATCTTCTTCGGTGAACCTATTATGTTAAAATCTGGCAATTACAAATGGGAAGCCATTGAACTTAGGATAAAAGAGATGATAGACCATCCACAAATGATATTTACCACCTATCCTTAATTCCTTTCACTATGCACCTACAACTCGGGGCCTCCGTAATTATTTGTCAGGATTTTGACAAGATGAACACCTTCTACCAAGAAGTACTACAACAAGATGTAGAAGCAGACTTTAGCAATTGCATCGGTTTTAAATCCAAAATATCGCTTTGGCAACTGACCGAAGAATACCCCATTGCTAAAAAGCTGGGCTATACTTTCTCGGAAAAAGGCAATGCTAATTTTGAACACAGCTTTGAGACCGAAGATTTTGAAGAATTCGTAGAACACTTGAAGCAATTTGACATTAATTATCTGCACGATGTGGAAGAAGAAGTATGGGGACAAAAAACCTTGCGCCTTTTTGATCCGGAGAATAATCTGGTGGAAATAGGTGAAACGATTCCTTGCTTTGTAAGACGTTTTTTCGACGAAGGTATGTCGGTAAAACAAGTCGCCGAGCGCACATCTGTGCCTTTGGATTATGTGAAGCTGATATGTGAGAAGTAACACACACCTTATTCCCAATTTTTCATACCTTTGCTACAAATAATACAGCAATGCTTACAATAGAAAAAAGAGATTTTATCCATAGTCAACTTCACAATGCCAGTGAAGAGTTTATCAATGACACCTATGACAAACTCATTAGTAATATTGATAATGAAAACCCTATAGTAGGCTACAAAGCCAATGGCGATGAAATCAGACGCCTTGACTTTCTTGAAGATCTCAGGGTTTCAGAAGAACAGTATAAAAACGGACAGTACACGACACTTGAAGATCTTATCAAAGAATCAGAATCATGGGTTTAAAAAAACGAAAGGTCGTTTTTACTGATAAAGCAAAACAGTCTATATATGACATCACTTCTTACCTAAGCCATAAAGTATCAACACAAACAGCCAGATATGTCAAAAAGGAAATTCTTAATAAATGCCGTTCATTATCTGATTTTGCTGGTTACTCATCAGACCCATATTTAGGTTATAGTGAAAAATATCGCTCTACTAGTAAATGGAGTTATATAATCACATATTCTATTGATGACAACAACGTAGTAATCCATAACATTATTCATTCCAGCAGACACCCGGATAGAAGAAAAGATCTATGAAAGAAATCACCACCACTTCGGAATTTGAAAAGATACTCAGCGAGAACATCGCCGTAATGGCCTATTTTTCGCACGACACCTGTAACGTATGCAAAGTACTCAAGCCCAAACTTAGTGAAGCTCTCACAGAACATTACCCCAAAATTGAGCAAGTTTACGTCAACATAGAACGCTCACCTGAAATAGCAGGACAACAAAGCATCTTTACGGTGCCGGTAGTAGTTATCTATTTCGAAGGACAAGAAAGCCTTCGTAAGTCACGCTCTTTTGGCATCGGGGAACTGATGGAATATCTGGAACGACCTTATTCTATTATGTTTGATTAGAGTGCTATTTTTAAACAAAAAGGTGTACTTTTGCAGATGTAAAAATCACCTTAAATGTTTTTAGTCGGCAGCCTGACCACCATATTACCTTATCTGGGCACCATTGTACTAATGGTAGTCTTTCAGTTGGTAGGTACTCCCGTCGAGGACATAAAGGCCTATTTGTCTGCTGACACGACAAAACAGATCGAATTACAAAACGAAGATCACCATTCTTCCGAAGAAATATTAGCGGCTTATTACACGTCAGAGAACAGAGAAAAATCTTCTCTGTATCCAATACCTGACAGCCCTGCCACCCCCTCTTTTGTTAATCAAAACACCTACCTTTCCCGGAAAGGAAATAGCTTTAGCAACAAAGCACCTCCACATTGTGTTATATCATAACCAATTGTGAATTTTGCTAAACTACTGGGGACTCGTCCCCACAACCTGATGCTACCTGCATCTATTTAACCTTTATACAATGAAACTATTCAAAGGCTTAATCCCCTTTTTATTAATTTACGGCTTATCAGCCGAAGCTCAAAATATCCTTGTCGCATTAGATAGTGCTAATATTCCTGATGTAGAACTTGGCGAAGTCGTCATAGCCGCCTCACGCGATAACACAGTCATAAAAGAAGTGCCTGGTGCGGTCACCAGTATCCGCACATCATGCCTGGAAAACAATCAAATACAATCCTTAGAAGACCTCACTGGCTTTGCACCAAACTTTATGATGCTGGACTATGGAACAAAGCTTATATCGCCTGTTTACATCCGTGGCGTAGGTTCAAAAAAAAGCTCTGTAGCCCCATCAGTCGGACTTTACGTTGATGGCATCCCCTATTTTGACAATTCTGCTTTAAGTTTTGATTTTTACGATATATCTCAAGTAGAAATATTGCGTGGTCCCCAAGGAACTCTCTACGGCCGTAATGCCATTGGCGGTTTGGTCAACATTACCACTTTGTCGCCAATAAACTATCAAGGCACTCGACTGCGACTAACAAGTGCTACTTATAACAACTACAACGCCACCATAAGTCATTACAAACGCATAGGTGATAAATTTGCCTTTTCATTGGCTGGTAATTACAACTACCAAGGAGGCTATTTCACCAATCAACACAAAGGCAAAAAAGCTGACAAATCGGAATCTTTTGGATTCCGCAACCGCTTAATCTACAGATTAAACAATAAAATCACCATCGAAAACATAGCAGGCGTAGAACAAAGCAAACAATTTGGCTACCCCTACTCATCTTATACCGATTCTACTGACCTGACAGACATCAATTACAATGAAGAAAGCGGCTACGAACGTCTAATGTTTAACGATGGATTGAACCTGAAATACGACGACAAAAAAATAGCTGGTCAATTAACCATTTCATATCACTTGATTGATGACAAACAAACGATAGATCAAGACTTTTCTCCTGACACCATCTATTTAGTTACTCAGGAGCAAAAACAAAATATGTTTACCTCCGAAGCCGTTGTTCATTCTAAAAACAAAACCGGATACAACTGGCTGATTGGCGCCTTTAACAATATGCAATTAATGGATAAACTAGTCAGATTGGACAAAACAAAATCCCTGTATTTCTACGAAAAAGATTATGCTCAAACCAATTCTAGTACAGGCTTATTTCATCAATCCAAGCTCAATCTATACGATAAAATGACACTAACAGCTGGTTTTCGTTTAAATAATGAATCCAGTCAACTTGATTACAATTACTATCAAAGCATAGCCGGTAATGAAACAGTATTAATGGACACCTCTTTTGCCGCCTTAAAAGAATGGGCTTTTTTACCAAAAGCAACAATACAATACCACTTCAGCCATTCTACACTATATGGATCTTATACCACGGGTTATAAGCCCGGAGGTTTCAATGTAACGTTCGAAGAAAACGATCAAATACAATTTGGGAAAGAAGAAAGTGACAATTTCGAATTTGGCTTAAAAACAGACATACTAAATGGTTTAATTTATTCAGATATCGCTTTTTTCTATTCAAAAATAAGCGGACAGCATATTCTACGTGCTCTCAGCCGGGGTAGCTACATAGACAACTCCGGCAAATCAGAGAATAAAGGATTCGAATTCTCGCTACAAACTGCGCCAATTAATGGTTTCGAAAGTTCGGTGAATTATGGTTATACCGAAGCCATTATTACGGATTATCAGGAAGATGAAACAACCAATTACAATGGTAACATTTCTCCCTATGTACCCAACCATACTTTAAATATTATGGTAGCTCAGACTCTGGAAACAAAAACGATTAATTACCTTGACAATATCAAGTTTCAGGTTAATTTTCAACAAATCGGAGACATCTACTGGAATCTTGAAAACACTCAAATGTCAGAAGCCTACAATTTGGTTAACGCAGTAGTTTCTTTCAACTACAATGATTTCAAACTTGACCTATGGGGAAAGAATCTTTTCGACACACAATATAAAGCATATCTATTCAGTGCTTTCTCTTCATGGTATGGGCAGGCAGGTCCACCACAACGTTTTGGTGCCACTTTATCTTTAAACCTATAGCATAATGAAGAAAAACTGGCAAAAATACCCCACGCTCTTTTCGCTGTATATAGCGCAAAGCATACCGATGAGCTTTTTCTCTACGGTGGTGCCTGTTATTATGCGTCAGGAGAGTTATTCTTTGGAATCCATCGGCTTGCTTCAGCTCATTAAGCTGCCGTGGATTTTCAAGTTTTTGTGGGCTCCGTTTATCGATAACCATACCCGTAGCAAAAAACAGCTACGTAACTGGATTATTGGTTCTGAACTATTCTATGCTGCTGTCATTTTATCCATCGGTTTATTTGATTTACAGACCGATTTCAAGCTTATCATCGGCTTGCTCTTAGTCGCATTCTCGGCATCGGCCACACAAGATATTGCGACCGATATCTTCGCCATTTATATTCTGAAGAAAAAAGAGCGCAGCATTGGCAACTCTATTCAGAGTGCCGGTAGTTTTGTTGGCAGTCTGTTTGGCACCGGTGTCTTGCTCATTGCATATTATTACTTTGGATGGAGCTGGTTACTGGTCTGTCTGGCCATCTGCGTTGCCTTTGCCATTGTGCCGGTTTTGCGCTACAAAGGCAAGGTAAAAATACAAAAGAGCCAAGAACAAAAGATTTCATTTCTTGAGATAGGACGCTTTTTCAAAGACAAACTATTACGCAAAAGAATTCTTCTTTTGGTCTTTTATTACTCAGGTATCATCGGCATACTTTCTATGCTAAAACCCTTTTTGGTCGATCTGGGCTATAATGCTAAAGAGATAGGTTTTATGAGTGGCATCATTGGCACTTCCATAGCTACACTAGCCTCTTTTTCGGCCGGTTTCATCATCCGTAAAATCGGAAAAAGGACCTCATTTTACAGCTTTTTATTATTAGGTCTGATTGCCGCTACCTTCTTTTACCTGCTACCCCACAAACCTATGCTTTGGCAAGTTTATACCGGTATTTGTTTGCTCTGGGGATCTTATGGTTTTATGTCAGTCATTATCTATACTTCGTCGATGGATAGTGTCCGCCAACACCGCGAAGGCACCGATTTCACCCTACAAATAGTGATCACTCACCTAAGCAGCATTATCGTCTCCATCTTTAGTGGTAAAATAGGTGATGCTCTAGGCTACAAAGGCCTTTTCGGAGCAGAAATACTGCTCATCTCCTTTACTTTTATCATTCTCTTTTTCCTGATACCTCCGGGCAAAAAGAGAGCTATTAAAAAACTACAAAATGAACGTCGATAAAAGATTAATAGAAAAATATAACCAGGCCATACCACGCTACACCAGTTATCCGCCGGCCAATCATTTTTCCGATGATTTCACGGCTGCAGACTACCGTAGCCTGCTGACAGAATCGAATCATAGCGGCACAGACAATCTGGCTTTTTATGTGCATATTCCTTTTTGTCAACAGATATGCTATTACTGTGGTTGCAATGCCCTTAAGCTGCATAAAAAATCACCAATCACTGATTATATCAAGGCTTTAAAAAAAGAAATCAGCCTCGTTACAGCCGGACTGGATAAAAGCCGTAAAATATCACAGATTCACTTTGGTGGCGGTACTCCCAATGCCATAGAAGCGGTTTACCTGAAAGAAATAATTGCAAGTATTTCAGAAAATTTTGATTTTATTGAAAAACCAGAAATCGCTATCGAGTGTCATCCGGCCTTATTGGATTACGACTATATAGACCAATTGATTGACGCTGGTTTTAACCGTTTCAGTTTAGGTATTCAAGATTTTGACAATGAGGTGTTGAAAGCCGTCAACCGTCTGCCCTCTAAACTAGCGGTCGAAGATTTGGTAAACTACCTGAGAAAAAGCTTACCGGGTGTAGGCATCAACCTTGACTTCATTTATGGTTTACCATTGCAAACAGCTGATTCATTTGCGAAAAGCATCAAAAAAGCCATCACAATAGCGCCGGATCGCTTGGTTACCTTCTCTTATGCTCACGTGCCCTGGCTCAAAAAGCACCAGGAAATACTGCAGAAAAAAGGACTGCCGGATGCCGATACTAAGATGGCTATGTTTCAACAAGCTTCGGAATTGATGCAAAAGGCGGGCTATGCCCCTATCGGTTTCGATCATTTTGCCCAAGCCGACGACGAACTGAGCATTGCGCTAAGCCAAAAACAACTGCACCGTAACTTTCAGGGCTATACCACCCACGGTGACTGTGACCTGATCGGCTTCGGTGTGTCGTCCATCAGCC
>DHQI01000011.1:0-9804 GCA_002408065.1 Bacteroidales bacterium UBA5342 | reverse complement strand
CGGGTCTATTGCCCCCGCCGTACTACCGGGCAGGTTTATGCCTTTGGCGTATCGGGCATCAGTCAGCTGGATGCCGGCTACGCTCAAAATACCAAAGTGGTGGACGGCTATATCACAGCTTTAGAAAAAGACGAATTGCCTATAGAAAAAGGCCTTATTGTCAGTGAACAGCAAGGCATTGTGCGCGAAGTCATCAATCAAATCATGTGCAACCATTATATCCATTGGGAGAACCTGGCTGCTTATCTAAACATCAGCGAACACAAACTAAAAGCAACGGTTTGTTATGATGAAATAAAACTAAAGACATTGGCCGATGACGGTTTACTTCGTTTTGATGATAAACATTTGGAAGCCACAACTACCGGTGCAGTATTGATCCGAAATATCGCTGCACTTTTTGATCCGATGCTGGAAACAGGAGAAAAGCGCTATTCAAAAACAGTATAAATGAAACAGAAAGCAGACGTTGTCATTATAGGTGCCGGACTCACCGGACTCACCTTAGCATTTTACCTCAAAAAAGCGGGTAAAAAAGTCCTTATCCTTGAAAAAGAAAACCGGACAGGTGGCGTTATGCGCACCATTCACAAGGACGGTTTTACCTTTGAGACCGGCCCGAACAGCGGCAGTATGGGCTCTGCAGAAATGGCCGAGTTATTCGAAGATCTGGGCGACGCTGTAGAGCTGGAAGTAGCTAACGAACAGTCTAAACAGCGCTGGGTGATGAAAAATGGCCAGTGGCATTCTCTTCCTTCAGGTTTATGGATGGGACTCACCACTCCACTCTTCAGCTTTTACGATAAAATACGTATTCTGGGCGAACCCTTGCGCAAAAAAGGTATTAACCCACACGAAACAGTGGCTCAGATGGTGGAACGCCGTTTGGGAAAAAGTTACCTGGACTATGCCGTGAATCCCTTTGTGAGCGGCATATATGCCGGTGACCCATCACAATTGGTGACTAAATATGCCCTACCCAAGCTTTACCGTCTGGAACAAAACTACGGTAGCTTTATCGGCGGTGCGATAAAAAATGCCAAAACAAAAACAGAACGCGACAAAAAAGCTACCCGTCAGGTTTTTTCTGCTAAAGGTGGCAAACAAAACCTTATAGATGCACTCACCAAAGCGGTCGGTGACGCCAACATTCTTCTCGGCATAAATGAGATAAACATCACAAAAGAAGATCTTTACTCTATAATTCTGAGAGAGCACAGCATTGAAGCCGAAACAGTAGTCAGCACTACCGGTGCCCATTCTTTAGCACAGCTTTTTCCTTTTGTAGAAAAAAAACTGATGCAAGACATTCAGCAACTACGCTATGCCAAAGTCGTTCAGGCCGTGGTCGGTTTCAAACAATGGAAAGGGAAAGCCCTAACCGCTTTTGGTGGTTTGATACCGGAGAGAGAGAACAAAGACATCCTGGGCATTCTATTTCCCTCTGCCCTCTTTAGCGGCAGAGCGCCTGAGGGGGGCGCCCTGATGACCTTCTTTATGGGAGGCATTAAACGTCCTGACATCATTAAAATGAGTGATAATGAAATAAAAGCCATTGTCAAAAGAGAATTAAAAGAAAGCTTGCAGTGTGAAGCGACTCCTGATTTATTGGAAATAACACGCTATCAGGAAGCCATAGCCCAATATGACGCCAGCAGCAAAGAGCGATTAGAGGCCATTTCTAAAATCGAAAAACAATATCCGGGGCTTATTTTAGCTGGTAACATACGCGATGGCATAGGCATGAGCGACAGAGTGAAGCAGGCACGCACAATTGCTTCCGCAATTGTGGGGTAACAGGACTACAAGGTATCACCTTGGGTGATGTTTAGCTTACAGGCTATCTTACTGCAAATATTAGTTAGAGAAACTATGAAAAAAGGCATATTACTCATCAATGTAGGCACTCCGGAGAGTCCTTCGGTCAAGGATGTTAGAGCATATCTGAAGGAATTCTTGAATGATCCCTTTGTGATAGAGATGCCTGCGCTTTTGCGCCAGCTTTTGGTCAATGGTATCATTGTACCATTTCGCGCCCCAAAATCGGCCCAACGCTATCAGGAGCTATGGACTAACGATGGTTCTCCCCTACTGGTTCATCTCCTTAATCTTCAGAAAAAGCTGCAAGCAAAAGTCAAGGATGAGTATCAGGTTTATGCCGCGATGAATTATGGACAACCAGCCCTTAGCAAGGTAATAGAAGAGATGGGAAAAGCCGCTTTAGACGAGCTTATTGTACTGCCGCTTTTTCCGCATTACGCCCAATCGACCACTCTTAGCGCCAAAACCGCCGTAAAAGCGTTTACAGCCGATTGGCGTCAGTGCAAGATACGCTTTATCGACTCTTTTCATCAAGACGCAGGCTTTATCGCCTCGGTAGCAGCACAAGCTAAGCCTTATGACCTCTCGGCTTACGATCATATTCTTTTTTCTTACCATAGCCTGCCACTCAAACAGGTAAAAGCCGGCTGTACTTCAGCCGAAAAAGCGCATTGCTACGACAAAGCCTGCTACGCAACCTCCGAGCTTATAGCCCAAGAGCTTCAGCTTGATAAGTCACAATACTCAACGGCTTTTCAGTCGCGGTTTTCAAAAAAATGGCTGGCCCCTTACACCTCTGATGTGCTCAAAGAAATGGCGGACAAGGGAAAGAAAAAAGTGCTCGTCTTTACCCCCTCTTTTGTGGCGGATTGTCTGGAGAGCACCGTGGAAATAGGTAGCGAATACCGTGACTTTTTTATCGAAAATGGTGGAGAAGTTTTGGATTTAGTGCCTTGTGTAAATGATAGTGAAGTGTGGGTGGAACATCTTTTGAAAATCATATTACACTAATAGCTATCAATCAGAACTGTATGACTTAGCTACTGGTTGATGTCAAATCTTACTCAGTGTAAAAAAACGTTTCCATTAAAAAAGAAGCACAATTAGCGATGTATCATCCAGCCTTGTAGCTCTATTGCAAAACAAGGCCGTAATTCGAAAGAATACTACTATTCAGCTGAAGGCAAGTCGAGAATTACTTTGGTACCAACACCACTTTTACTTTCAATATTAATGATACCATTCATTTTGGACGTTAATTCTTTACAAAGCACAAGTCCTAAACCTGACCCCACTTCACCATTGGTACCGATGGTTGATGTGTTGGATTCAAATTTATAGAATGAATCGATGGCCTCCGGCTTCATCCCTTCTCCTGTGTCTGAAACAGTCAAACGTACCATTGTGAGGATTCTGTCCGTGGTCACCGTAATAGCCCCACCATTAGGTGTAAACTTTATGGCATTTGAGATCAAATTCCGAACAATTGTTTTAAGCATATTTATATTTCCTGTAACAGCGAAGTTGCCTGCACTAATAAACTTTAAATCGATAGATTTTAATGTGGTTGCAGCCTTGAAAAAATCTATCTTATCGGCAATAAGTTGATTTAATTCAATACGCTCACGTTTGGAATTGTTTAGATTTTTTGCCTTAGTGGCCCATTCCAATAGATTTTGAAGAAGGTGAAACGTGGACTGACTAAGGGAATTTAATAACTGTAAGTAACCCTTTCGCTGCTTATCACTTAGCTTGCTTTCATCTTGAAGTAATTCCAAAAAATTGGTAATATTTCCAACCGGACCTCTTAAGTCATGCGCTATAATAGAAAGAAACTTCATATTCGAGGCTATTTGCCCTTCCAGACCCATATTCAGACGAAGATTAACAGCAGACAAAAACCCAAATGTTAAGGCCACCATGAGGAAGCCATTAATGATATGGCAAAAAATAAAAACAGAAGACAAGGGTAAGGATTCAAAACTGTGATTACAAATCAAATGACAGGTAAGAACCAATACAATAAGTAATGAAATAAAAAAAGACAAGGCATTAAGAAGGAATATTTTCTTTAAATATTTTTGATCTGAGCTTAAACGGAGCATCTCATAAATGGCAAGCACATAGTACACTACTATTATGAGGCTATGAATGCCAAATTGCACCTTATAAAGAGGGGGAAATTTATAAAACACAAGGATTTGCAAAGCATCCAAAAGCGGCAGACCAAGCAAGATCCAATAGTTGATACCCTTATCTTTAAATCTCCATATACCAGCCAAATAGAGATAAAACCCCAGACTTACAAAAATGGGAACAACCGTCATCATTAAAGCATCATTGGCAGGAAAAACAGCCCTTAACAAAAATGTGACCCCGATGACTAAAGAGCCCGCTGCCCAATAGCCTGTCCCGACTTTATAAGAAAACCTATTCAGAAATAGCATTACAAAACCCATTATCAGACTAAGCCCTGAGTTTACAGCGCTTATAACAAAAGCATTACTTAATTCCATGGCGGTGTTTTTTACTTATTTATTATTATGCCTATTCAGGGGTATTATGATGCGAGTGCACAATCTTTTTTAATAACTATCAATAGAACTTATTATGATTTTATATTCTAACACTTTTACTCTGTTGGCAGTAGCTCTCAGCATATCACACAAGAGAAAACTACATATGCCACTGCTGCTTGCACAGCACTTCTAGAAACCCAACGCGACACTATTTTAGAAAAGAGAACATCAGACATTCTGCACTTTAAACATGATTCCCCATTCCTAATACAGACAGCGGTGATACCCTGTCAGTGCTCATTAATAGCCTTTTCAATTTCCAACATATTAAAAGGTTTTCGAAAATACTTATGGATCAATCCGGACTTTAGAGCATTTTTAATTTCTTTAGTGATTTCAAATCCTGTCAAAATATAAAACTTCTTTTCTGGGTATTTTTCTTTTGCTTTCGTAACAAACTCAAGACCTGACATCTCAGGCATTTTCATATCAGAGATTACGACTTTTACATCAGGATGCTTATCTAACAATTCCAGTCCCTCAATCCCATTGAGTGCAGTATAGACTTCAAAATTAACGGAGAAGTTAATTTCAAACAACATTACATTAATCTCTTCGTCATCAACGTATATTACCTTCTTTTTCTCATTCATATTTCACTGGCTTTTCGAACATTACACTCACAGTAGTACCTTTCCCTTCTTGAGACTCAAATTCTATATTTCCATTATGTTCCTTAATTATATTGTATGTGATTGACAAACCTAATCCGGTGCCTTTTCCAGGAGCTTTGGTGGTAAAGAAAGGGTCAGTGATTTTTTTCAGGTTTTCTTTAGAAATACCCACACCAGTGTCTGTAATTACTATTAATACATGGGACTTTTTATCTTCTGTTTTTATGGTAATATCACCTTCTGATTCAATGGAATGAATAGCATTTCCCAAAATATTAAAAAATACTTGATGCAAATGTGCCACATTGCCCTTAATCAAAAGCTCAGAAGCTGAAAAATCCTTACTAACAGTAATATGTGGCCTTATTTGACTATTCAACATTGTAAGAGAATTCTCCAATATCTCATGAATATCACACTGATCGTCATACGTATCGCTCTCCCCACTTAATTGATTCAAGCCCTGAACAATAGCAGATGAACGATCTATACCTATCTTCATTGCTTCGATTAATTGTCTGACTTGTTCAGGGTTATCTGAAAATGAGTTGTCTTGATAATGGCGTAGCAAACCTATATAAGAACCCATAATAAAATTCAATGGATTATTAATCTCATGAGCTACACCTGCAGTTAATATACCGAGAGAAGCCATTTTCTCAGAATGTAATAATTGAACTTGTGTCTCCTTTTGCTGCTTAATAACTGACTCAAGTTCCTCCGTACGACGTTTGACCTTTTTCTCAAGATGAACCTGGAATTCCTTCAATTCATTTTCTAGTTTCCGACGTTTATTAAGGTGTTTTTTTATGAAGAAAAAAAGGAAGACAGCGGTTATAAGCACATAAAACCATCCTTTATAGGTTTGGAACTGGCTTAAGGTGTTACCATCTTTTATCAGTATGTAAAGTAACTTATCGGAGGCTAATATCCAAAAACCTCCAATAAGCAAGTACAATACAGTAATCCTATATTCAAATCTATGTAACTTCATTAACACAAATTAATTGCACAATATACAAAGATTCATGTCATTCGTCCTTTTTATCACAATGTTATTTATGAAATTGTTTAAGGTCCTCTTGAAAATCGACAAGCAACATCTTGATCCATTGGCTTCTGCTATTTTTTATTACGAAACTTTGGCTATGCAAGAAAAATTGAGCCTTGCCACTGATAAGCTATATATTACTTTCGAAGTTCCAAGACAACTTCTATATATACTAAGCCTTAACATCATATTCTGTTTTGTAACAATGTAAAAATCTTTAAATAAACATCAAGGAATTTTATTTTAACATAAGGGCTTAAATTCACACAGTAGTAAAAGACTCAAGCCAGGCGCATTCCGACCAGACTCAGTGTGCCGCTTTTTTTAGCAGGACGTAGTCTGGAGATTAGGCCCAACGAGGAGTGTAGTCCGCGTGCGAAATCTTTTGACTGCACAAAAGAATAATATTAGGCAAACTAACTTACTAGCAATATTAACGACTACAACAAACGTTACTTTAGCCCCAAAAGCAAGCGTGGGCGTCTTCTTTTAATATTTTAAAAAATTCGTTTATCGTCTTCACCTCTGGTGCTGGTGGATAAGATTCCCATTTCCCACTAGCCCTCATCCAGTAAATCTTCCACACTTTTTGAGTTTTGATATACCTTGTTTTGGCAATAGGCGTATTAATCACCTCATCCTCTTTATCCCACCGTGGCCTTGTTTCAATTATTTCCAATGTATTTTTTTCATAATGATAGCCAATATCTAATTGTGGACGCATCTCAACCGGTGGACGCATCGCCTCAACACTTAGTTGTATTTGTTTTTCTATAAAATTAATATTTGCCATATTCTTAGTTGTTTTTTACGCTCCGGTTTATGCTCTTGAGCTAGGTTTTGTGAGCACTTGACGGTGCATATATGTGGCGGAGTGGAGTACGTGAGATTTCTCTTTCATAATACCACCACAACTCGGGCGAGTGATACCATTTAAAATCAGCACAAAACCAGCTATGACATATACTAGCCTGTTAACGCCTGATGTTTATTATTTTCTTCGTCTTTAGTCAACTTACTATTTGTTTTTGCCGTGTGTTAGGACAGCCATACTCTTTGCCAAAATCATATCGAGCGAGTAAAATGTAACATTATATTCTTTACCATCATCGGCAGTTGCAAAGTAATTCTTCACAACTGAATTTTGCTCTAACTCTCCTTCATTTAGTATGTTATATATATGTTGCCAGATATTTTATTTAGAGGTGGCAAAAAGTTCTGCAAGTTGATTTTGGTTCATCCAAATGTTGCCGTCTTTGGCATACAATGCAACCGATACTTTACCATCGGCTGTTTTATAGATGATAATGTTTTGTTGACCACTATCCATTTCGTTATATTAATTATTAAGCAATAAAAATAGTCATTTTAGTAGTGTGCGTATGAAAAGAAACAGCTCTTTTGTTTTCTCAACATTGGATTGTGTGTTGGCGAAAAACAAATGTGCTGTTTGTGTGTTGCCTTTTCAATTTTTATTTTTCGCAGCAAATTGTTTTATGACGTCGTCTATTTTTCACTTGTTTACAACGATTGCTATATGGATAGTATGCCATTAGAAATCACTTTCTCTTCGGATTCCCCACAGAGCACATTCGGCAGGCGCAGTGAGCACCAAAGCGTAGATTTCACAGTGTAACTTTCAGATTCAGGCACTATCACATCTATGATTTGTCATGCTGATAGAAACCACGGAGAGTCGTGTAATAGCCTCATTGACATATTATCTACGCTAGCCTGTTGTAGGTCGTTATTATTTCATTGAATAATTTGTCCCTGGTCCTGTACCATATTTTTCAATCAAATTTTGTTTTATTAATTCTGGCAGAATCCGCTTAACAGTAGGGCTCGGAATCGCAAGTTTCTTCGCTATTTCTCCAGATTTACATCCTGCATTATTTTCAATAAATGTCAATATGGATTTTTCTCGTGGCGACAATCTAGTTTCTACCCCTTTACTTTCAAGCTTCTCCATCAACTGTCTTTGAATATTCCCAAGAGCATCAAAAAAGAAGCAGATCCAATCTGTTACATTTTCATAAGGTCTTTGTGCTTGACAAGATCTCAATATCCTGTAATATTCAGCTTTTCTACTCTCTATTTCGTGTTCAAAACTCACATACTCAACCCACTTGTATCCATTTTTCATTAAAAGCAAAGTTGACAGTAATCTACTCAATCGTCCATTGCCATCTTGAAATGGGTGAATGCTTACAAAATCGTATGTAAATAATGCACATTTTACTAAAGGATGAGTTTCATTATCATTACTGTACCAGTCTATCAGACTACGCATTGCATCTTCTGTAGGAAAGCCAGCTTCTGTTGTTTGAAAAATAATTTGTCTTGTTCCATCAGGAAGTTTTGCCTCTACTGCATTGCTATGTTGCTTGTAATCTCCTTTATGCCATTCATCTTTTTTACTGTACTTCAAGAGTGTATTGTGCAGACTTTTCAAACTACTCTCTGTAATTGAAATATCCTCAAAGGATTCCGAAATTATATCTAATGTTTCAAAGTACCCTACTACTTCTTGAGAGTCTCTATCAACAATTTTTGTTATGTCAACTTCTTTAAGTAAAACCTCAACTTCTTCATTTGATAGTTTTGATCCTTCAATTCTTGTTGATGCACCAACACTTTTAACTGTCGCAATTGTTTTAAGCTGCTTCAGACTTTGTCCTTCTTTCTTCTCTATTGAAGTCCAAGAAGCATCAAAACGGTCAATTTGGCATATTAAGCTAATGAGTTTCCAATCAATATTTAATTTAAATGTGTATACTTTATTTTCCATAAGGCAAAACTACAAAAAACAAACGTTACTGATACGATATGATTCGTTTCTATTCGATAATGATACAAACATAATGATACGATATGAGCTGTTTTTATACGATAATGAGCTGTTTTTTTTTAAGCCCTACAACGGTTGCTGTCGAGTAGGCAAAGGGAGTTTCACCCGAAGTCTCATATCCCGTAGTACATCGGGACACATGAAAGTCTCCCTTCAGTTCTGCTGAGCGCAGCCGAAGTATACGGCTCCTCTAATCTCAAATGTACCATAAGCTCATCCTTCGTAAAGTTGGTTAAGATACATTTATGATTAGCTGAGTCCTTTGCTCCAGTTCCATTACAAAGCCTTCATCACTACTACGACTCAGTCCGTCCCTACATTACCTATTGGTATTAAGCCTCTAGGTTTTTCCTATTGTGCATTTCCATTTGCATTGTTATGCACGTTCCTGAGTTCCATAAACGAGCCCAAATATAGTTACTGCCACCTAAATGATCCCGAGATCTCGGGACCGTGTAGCCAATAAAACAGGTGACCGCTACACTTACCACCTACACCATCCTTTGGCGGCTTTTGACAGAAAGTTGTACTTTAGCTTCGCTGATTTTCAATTCTCGACACTTTCCCGAAATAATCGGGACAAGCTATCAGAGGTTCACTTGCGTTCATCTCTTTTATACATACCATACAATACTCGTGGCATTGCTCTTAGCGGTGACTAGATGTATAGTATGCCATTAGAAATCTCTTTCCTTCGTGTTCCCCACAGAGCACATTCGGCAGGCGCAGTGACCACCAAAGCGCTGGTTTTACGAATAACTTTTTAATTCGGCTTCGTCAAAGCTGTGATTTGACAGAGCTACTACAAACTACCTGAGCTTATGTAACAGTCGAACTGCCACATTATCTATGCTAGATTGTTGAACTAAACGCGCTTTGCACGAGCTT
>DHQI01000010.1:48272-105157 GCA_002408065.1 Bacteroidales bacterium UBA5342 | reverse complement strand
GAACCTATGACGCGACGATTCAAGCATTCAATCATTCAATCATTCACTCATTGAACCATTAGACCATTCACTCATTCAAGCATTCACTCATTCAAGCATTCAATCATTCACTCATTGAATCATTCACTCATTCAAGCATTCACTCATTCAATCATTGACTCATTAGACCATTCTTCTGTTACAATTATGTTTAAAAAAGAAAGTATAAATAATACAACTTTGAAAAACGCTTATAAGATGCTATTTTTGTAGCCCTTTTTACAATAAATTAACATAAAACACAAAACAATGCAAGTACTTTGTTCAGATCTGGAAGGTGTGTGGATTCCCGAAGTGTGGAAAAATGTAGCGGCAAAAACCGGTATTGAAAAACTAAAGCTCACCACACGCGACATTAAAGATTATGATGAGTTGATGACTTATCGCCTTAAAGTATTGGACGAAGAAGGCTTGACATTAAAAGACATACAAGAAGTTATTGCTACACTTAAGCCACTGGACGGAGCCTTAGAAATGATTAAGTGGATACAGTCACGCACCCGCTTTATTTTGGTCAGTGATACTTTTGAGGAATTTGCAGAACCCTTAATGCGTCAATTGGACTACCCTACCCTGCTATGTCATTCTCTGGAGGTCGATGATAAGTCACGTATCACTAATTATAAGCTACGACAACCGGATTCTAAGCGTGAAACCGTAAAAGCCTTTCACCACCTAAAATATGATGTGGTGGCTTTTGGCGATTCGTACAACGACGTTACCATGCTACAAGAGGCAGACAAAGCTTTTCTTTACCTGCCACCACAAAATGTAATTGACGATTTTCCGCAATTCCCGGTAGCTAATAACTACAATGAAATGAGGAAGTTATTAATCGAAATGGGGATATAAACATCAAAAGCTTGTGAAGCGCCCTTTGTGGAGCTCTTTTTACAGCACGACAAGCCATTCTATCAAAACATCACGGTTTTAAAAGACCAAACATCAAGTTGATATCGCCTACCATTTTATGCTAAGCTTAAAGGAGAGACGTCGTTCTCTCTTTTTTTATTACCCTAAATCAAAGATTATCATGCTGTAAAATCAAAACAAGTCTCTCACCACCAGCATAGCTTCCCCCTAAGGGCAGATTACAAAAACATCAGCGCAGATTTCTTTCTGCATCATTTACAAGCTAATAATAAGTTGTCAATATTCATTAATAATTATGACGGGAAAACTGCCTGTTCTTTTGTAGCTTTGTTAGTCTTTTTTCTTTATTATATGACCGGCAATAAGAATCATAAATCTTACATCAGCCCGGCACAATTTTGAATTATATCTATGTCTTTTGTTCATTTACACGTACACTCACAATATTCCATTCTGGATGGTGCAGCGCCTATTTCGCAAATTGTAAAAAAAGCCAAAAACGATGGTATGCCTGCCGTAGCATTAACCGACCATGGGGTTATGTTTGGCATCAAGGAGTTCCATAACGAATGTATGGCGGTTGGCATCAAGCCCCTGCTGGGTTTTGAAGGCTATATGGTCGATGATCTGACCAATAAAAAAGACCGTAACAACCACCACATCATCCTTATAGCTAAGAACAAAACAGGCTATAAGAACCTGCTAAAAATGGCGAGCATTGCCAATGTTGAAGGGATGTATTATAAACCGCGCATTGACCGCGAAACCCTGAAAAATCATTCCGAAGGTGTCATCGTTAGTACGGCCTGTCTCGGGGGCGAAATACCACAATGGATTATGATGGGCAATTTAGAAAAAGCTGAAGAGCGTATCTTATGGTTTAAAGAAATATTTGGGGACGATTTTTACCTTGAGTTACAGCGCCACCCGAACAACAATACCTGGGACAATGTGTGGAGCAACCAACAACTGGTCAACAAACAGATGGTGGAATTCTCTAGAAAACTTGGCGTTAAAATAATTGCCACCAATGATTCTCACTTTGTAAATAAAGAAGATGCACAGGCACATGACCTTTTGGTTTGCCTGAGTACCGGAAAAGATTTCGAAGACCCTAATCGTATGCGTTATACGCGTCAGGAATGGTTCAAGACCACTGCCGAGATGGAAGAGCTCTTCAGTGACCTACCTGAAGCCATCGCTAACACGCAGGAAATAGCCGATAAGGTTGAAGTATTTAAATTAAATGCTGCTCCTATTATGCCAGAGTTTCCTATACCGGAATCCTTTGCAACCTGGGAAGAATACCAAACAAAATTTACCAAAAAAGAACTCATTGACGAATTTAAATTTTCTCCGGAAGATACCGACGAACATACTTCAGACCGACTGGGAGGTATCGCCAAAATCCTCCGCATTAAATACGAAGCTGACTACCTCGCTTTCCTTACTTACAACGGCGCTAAAGAGCGCTATGGTGATGAACTGAATGAGGTACAAAGCGAACGCTTGCAATTTGAGCTCGACACCATTAAAAAGATGGGATTTCCCGGGTATTTTCTTATTGTACAGGATTTCATTGCTGAAGCACGAAACATGGGCGTTTTGGTAGGTCCGGGACGCGGTTCGGCGGCCGGTGCTGTGGTGGCCTATTGTCTTAAAATCACAAATATAGACCCGATAAAGTATGATTTGCTGTTCGAGCGTTTCCTTAACCCTGACCGTATATCAATGCCCGATATCGATATTGACTTTGATGATGACGGACGCCAGATGGTGCTCGACTGGGTAACCGATAAATATGGCCATGATAAAGTATCGCACATCTGTACATTCGGTACTATGGCAGCCAAATCGTCAATAAAAGATGTGGCCCGCGTGTTAAAATTACCCTTACCTGAGACCAACCGCATGACCAAAGAGTTTCCGGAAAACGGTAAACTAAAGCATGCCTACCAATTGATAGAAGAGCGTGAGAAAGAAGGACAAAACCTTATAAATGCTGCTCAATATTGGAAAAATCACTTGAAACGCGATGGCGTAAACAAAAAAGCCTTCCCTTCGCCCGAGGTACTGGATTATTTTGTCACTGAAATAGACGATGCCCGTAAAAAAATGGACCGTATCAAGGAAGATACACTACGTTACGCCTGCTCTTTAGAGGGCTCTGTGCGCCAAACCGGTGTACACGCTTGCGGCATCCTGATAGGTAAAGACCCACTAGTGGAGCATATCCCTCTGATGCCTTCGAAGGGAGAGGAACTGCTCAACACACAGTACGATGGGCGTTTTGTGGAAGATATCGGTTTGCTTAAAATGGACTTCTTGGGGCTAAAAACCCTCTCCATCATCAAAGAAACCCTGATAAACATAAAAAACTCTACGGGAGACGATATCGATATGGATGCCCTGCCGCTGGATGATGAAAAAACGTTCAAGCTCTTCTGTGAAGGCGGCACTACGGCCATCTTCCAGTTTGAGTCGCCGGGGATGAAAAAAAACCTGCGCAGCCTGAAACCCAACCGTTTCGAAGACCTTGTAGCGATGAATGCCCTTTACCGTCCGGGACCTATGGAATACATTCCTAACTACATAGCCCGTAAACATGGCAATGAAGCCGTGGCTTACGACCATCCAATGATGGAAAAATACTTGAGCGACACATACGGTATTACCGTCTTTCAAGAGCAAGTGATGCTCCTATCCCGTCACCTAGGAAACTTTACCCGTGGCGAGTCTGACTCTTTGCGTAAAGCAATGGGTAAGAAAAAGATTGACATGATGAATAAGCTAAAGGTGAAATTCATCGATGGCTGCCTTAATAACCCGCCTTTTATGGAAGGTTATGAAAAAAAAGTGGACAAGAAAGCGTTTAAAAAACCGGAAGATCTTATTGAGAAAATATGGAAAGACTGGGAAGCTTTTGCAGCTTATGCCTTCAACAAATCACACTCCGTATGTTATGCTGATGTAGCTTATCGTACCGCCTTTTTGAAAGCCCACTACCCTGCTGAATTTATGGCCGGCATCCTCTCGTGTAACCTGGGGAATGCTGAAAAAATTGCCATCTTTATGGACGAATGCCGTCAGATGGGAATGAGTGTGCTGGGACCGGATGTGAATGAGAGTCTTGATATGTTTACCGTCAACGAAAAAGGACAAATACGCTTTGGTATGGCGGGCATTAAAGGAGCCGGTTCCGGAGCGGTAGAGAACATCATCAAGGAACGCCGTGCTCATGGAAAATACAAAAGTATTTATGACTTTGCCGAACGCATAAACCTTACAGCTGTTAACAAAAAAACCTGGGAAAGTCTGGCCATCTCGGGCGGTTTCGACGAACTGGATAAGTTCACCCGTTCGCAATATTTTTCAGTAGATCCCAGCAATGAAATGTCTTTTATCAGTAAACTTATCAATTATGGTAACCAGATAAAACTGGACAAACAGGAGATGGAAAATTCGCTCTTTGGCGATATGATGGAAAGCGACGATACCATACAACAACCCCAACCATCGAAAGGCGAAGAATGGGGACGCCTCTACCGTCTCAAGCAAGAAAAAGAGCACATAGGCATTTATCTGACCGATCACCCATTGAACGAGTTTAAATATCAGATAAAAGCCATTTGTAATACCAACCTTAAGGAAATAGCCGACTTGGAAAGTCTGGATGGGCAACACATCACTGTGGGTGGTATCATTACTGATGTGCAAGAGCGTATGACGAAAAATGGTAAACCGTTTGGTAAAATCACTCTGGAAGATCATTTTGGCACTTATGAGCATGCCTTCTTTGGTGACGACTGGATGAAAAAGTTCCGCTCCATGTGTATGCCGGATGTATCCGTGGTAATGAAAGGCCGCGTAGAACGTAAAAAATGGGGTGATATGTCGCTGTTTTTTAATGTAGCATCTATGGAGCTACTAAGCGAAATATCGGAAAATAACCTCAACTCATTAACCATAGATATCCCTTCGGAAAGCATCAATAATAACTTTATAGACGTATTACACGAAACACTGGCAGAGGCTAAGGATATGCAAAATGGTATCCGCGTTAAAGTCAACATCATCAACGAAGAAACAGGTGAAAAGATACGATTACGTTCCGGCAAACTAGCAGTACGGATGGAAAACAAATTTCTGGATAAGCTATCAGAGATAACGCTCAGCAGCAGAAACGGGAATCCTGATGGTGAGTTGGTCGAAAAACCATTACATTTTCACTTGAATTAACAACCCTTGATAACTCAAGAGCTAAGTCTTGAAGACCCGGGATTGTTAGATAGCGATTTAACATCTTTAGGTCAGAAGTCATTATTTTTATCACCAACTATATGCAAAGCGAAATCATCAACATAGGCGACGAACTTTTGATAGGACAAGTCATCAATTCCAACGCCGCTAAAATGGGGCAAATGCTCATTCAAGGAGGATTTACTACCCGCCGAATGATAACAATATCAGATGATAAGGAAGACATACTGGCTTCCATCGAAAACCGTTTGCCGGATACTAAAGTGCTTATTTTTTCTGGAGGTCTGGGGCCTACCCGCGACGATCTGACAAAAAATGTTCTAGCTGAATATTTCGATACCGAATTGGTCTTTAACCAAGAAGCTTATGATGATATTGTGGCCCTTTTTGCACAGCGCAATTTTAAAGTAACGCCTACCAATCAGGAACAAGCTTACCTGCCTCAAGACTGTATTACACTGCCCAACAAAGTAGGCACTGCCCGCGGTATGTGGTTTGAAAAAAAGGATTTAATCGTTATATCGCTACCGGGTGTTCCTTTTGAGATGATTCACCTGATGGAAGAGCAAGTAATGCCTCGCTTGGTGGCACACTTTAGCACCAAGCCCCTCCACTACCGTACTATGATGACTATTGGCATTGGAGAATCTTTTCTGGCTGATAAAATAGAAGCTTGGGAGCTGGGGTTACCTCAAGATATGAGCTTGGCCTATCTGCCACATTATGGTGCTGTTCGCTTGCGCCTTAGCTGCACAGACCCTCATCCGGAATCTTCTATTAAGCGCATCAATGCCGAATTAGCTAAAGTCGTTCCTCTTATTTCAGAATATATCTATGGCTATGACGAAGAAAGCTTGCAAGAGGTCGTTGGGAAGCTTCTCCTAAAACGCCAGCAAACACTTGCGACAGCAGAGAGCTGTACAGGAGGCTATATAAGTCACTTGATTACATCTGTTTCAGGATCGTCTGCTTATTACAAAGGAAGCGTTATTGCCTATGACAATGATGTAAAAAAGAACTTACTAGAAGTGTCTTCTGACAATTTAGAGCAGTATGGAGCTGTGAGCGAAGCTGTAGTAAAACAAATGGCGGAAGGTGCCCGTAAAATCCTTAAAACAGATTTCGCCATAGCTACTTCGGGTATTGCAGGTCCGGAGGGCGGCACGGACGAAAAACCGGTAGGCACCATATGGATAGCTGTAGCCACTCCTGACACTTGCATAGCCGAAAAATTCCAACTAGGCGATCACCGTGGACGTAATATCGAGAGAAGTGCGACTCTAGGCTTGAATATGTTACGAAAAATGTTAATCCAATAGTAAAGCCCCCAAAAGATACGAAATTTAGGGCTTCCTCCCTATTTTCCCTTTAGATTAATAAGGTAGCACATAATCCTCTGAATGTTGCAATATTAACCAAAACAGTAAACAAGAGTGGGTGATCCTAAATTTATGAAAATAATTACTTTCAGAAAGGATGTTTTTTACAATAAGAAGTTATTGTATGAAAAAGTAACAAAATAGCCAGCTTTCCCGTCTTAACTAAAAAACCTGAGTTCGATGTAAACTATGGTCACAGATCAAACTATTTACTTAAACCAATAAAAGACTCCTGATATGAACAAAAGCATTTCAAAACGCAGACCCTGGATATTTTTGGCTTTAGCGGCTTTAGTATTAATGATTACCTCCTGTGCTCAAGCCGTAGATTACGAGATACTTATTGAGACAGAACCTTATGGTTTTTGGAATGGACTGTGGCATGGTATCATAGCGCCAATTAGCTTTATCATCTCTTTGTTTAAAGAAGAAGTGGTTATGTATGCTGTTAATAACAACGGTGCTTGGTACAACCTGGGCTTTCTTATGGGAGCTTCAATGACTCTTGGAGGCAGTTGCAAGGCTTCTTGTAAGAAAAGCTAAAATAAAAAAGGGCACCAAGCTAAGTCAGTACCCTGTATTTTATAAGTAAAAGGCTAAGGCTTAACAAACGCCCTTAATTTCAGTTATTCCTACCTTTTGTCCCTTGTCATCATATGTAAAGAAACCAGCATTTGTACTAACGCCATATTGTTTAGCACGTACCAAACGCTTGATAATGGGCGAAGGCTTATGTTGTAGCTTTCCAAATTCACTGAACAGGTTTTCGCCCCAACGCTCAATCTTTTCTAAACCAATGATATCGGCTAACTGAAAAATACCATAACGCATACCGTAACCAATACGCATCGCTTGGTCGATGTCCTCAATATTTGATACACCTTCCATAAAGATATCACAAGCCTCATTTAGCATCGTAATCATCATGCGTACCCCAATCAAACCAACCGACTCATGGACGGGCACAACATGACGTTTTACGATGCCCATAAAACGCATTACTTTTTCGTATACCTCGTCCGAAGTCCAAAGACCACGCACCACCTCTACCACACGGGCATCCGGCGAATTCACAAAAAAGTGCACACTTACACAACGGTCTTTCACTTTCAGATTAGCCGAAAGCTCAGAAACAATAACCGTTGTAGCATTGGTTGCAATAATACAATCCTGACGTACTACATTCTCAATTTTTTCAAAAATAGACTGACGCAAAAAAATGCTTTCAGCAGCTGTAATACCCTCGCGCAAAACAGCTTCCACCACAAAATCACAATCTTTTAGCACATCGTAAGTAGTAGAACCACTTATACGGCCCATAATCGTTTTCTTTTCGCTGGCTGTCAAGCCCCAGCTGTCAATGCGTTCGTCCAGCTGACTCCCAATAGCAGCAATAGCGTTTTCTATTTTACATTGATTTAACTCTACAAAGCGCACCTCCATACCGTTGAATGCAGCCATACGGGCAATGTTTTGTCCTTCTTTTCCACATCCTACAATTCCAATTTTTGAGAATAAACTGGCTTTTGTCGCTTTCTGACTTAGCGCGTAATCCTGTAACTTTAATGCTTCTGACATTTTTGTGTATTTATTTGTATGTTATTATTCTTTTTTCTTGATGATATAGCTGCTCATTATGTCACCTTTAACCCCTACGCTTCTATCCCCACACTCTTTTATTCATCATCAGACTCTTTCTAATCAAAAATAGTATCTGCCCGATCCTCTTTCACCGACTGATAGAGCGTTTTTAGTTGCGTATCTAAAATTCGGTTAAGCGACAGAGGAGGTAAATCATTCAAATCAAACCAAGCCACATCCAATATGTCGTGTGCTTTTTTTAAAGGCGTAAAGACTTCGGCATCACACCAAAACACCATTTTATAGATATGATAGGCTGCCGGTGGATGAGGATGACACTTCTTATCCCATACCGCCAACAAACGCTTCACTGTCACTCGTAGTCCTGTTTCTTCAAACACCTCTTTTTCTACCACTTCCTTAGGCGAAAAACCAATATCTGTCCACCCTCCCGGAATAGACCAACGCCCATCCATGCTTTCGCGCACCATCAGTATCTGTCCCTTATCATTCAATACAAAACCCCGAACATCTACTTTTGGTGTAGGATATTGCAATGGTGGCATATAAAAATCGTCAATTTGCTGAAGAGGCTTAGCAGTTATTTCACTTATCAGCTCCAAACATAAATCCCTTTGCTCCTGACAACGCTCCAGTTCAAACTCATTAGCGTGATATACAATGCCAGTTTCAGCCAGGGCCATCAAGCGTTTGATTTTATCAATTTGACTAAGCATAAATATATTAGAGCATTAAAACAGTGTTCTTTTTCTTGGAGTCACAAAAATAGTACATTTATCACTCTTTTCCTTGCTTTATCGGGCATCATTTTAGCTTTTTGCTACAATAAGTTAACATTATCAGAATGGAAATGTAATGCAGAGCTATCAAAACGGCATCGGTTTATCTCCAGACTGCGTCGTTTCATTCCTAGAATAGGCTTTCTATGCGCAATGCATAAAAAAAGAAATTTATAAAACACACTAGAACAGGTAATTAAAAGAAATAACTGACAAAATATTATCTTATCAGGTTAAACTTTTATAAATTCCTTTTGTTTCCCTACTTTTGTAGTTCATTTTTCGAAAAGGTGAATAGTTATGTGCAGTGCCATTATAAAGGCTTCTAAACCTACTATTATCAACTCATCTTCAACTAATAAGGGACACTGAACACATGCAACCTTTTTCTTAATGACTTCAAGAAATAATAACAAAAATAATACTAAAGATATGGAAGAATTCATTGTATCAGCTTTTACGGAAAATAACATCGGGCTTTTGAACCGCATCACGATCATTTTTACTCGCCGTGGCGTTAACATTGAAAGCCTTACCGTTTCAGAGTCAGCCATAAAAGGCATAAGTAAATTTACCATTGTAGTAAAGACAAATGAGGAATTAATACAAAAGATTGTTTCTCAAATTGAAAAATTAGTGGAAGTGCTCAAGGCCTTTTACCATACCAACGACCAGATGATATATCAGGAAATTGCCCTGTACAAAATATCGACAAAATCGCTGCTGGACAGTAATCAGGTAGAATCACTAGTACGTAAGCATGGGGCGCGTATCATGGAAATTACCGAAGATTACACCGTAGTGGAAAAAACGGGGCATAATGAAGAAACCACTTCTTTATTTGATGAATTTCAAAAAGTGTGTGGTGTGCTTCAGTTTATCCGTTCCGGCCGTGTAGCCCTTACCCGTTCACGAATAGAGAAATTATCTCAATTTTTAAAAGAACGTGACGAATATTTGGAGAAAGTACAAGAAGAGAAGTAATATCAATGATTAAAGTTTTTCAAGCAACGGAGAAGGAAGTTACCTACGTTGAAACCATTTTAACAACGATAGCCGAAGCGGCTAAAAAACGTGGTACGGGTATTGCCTGTCGTACCACTAAATATATT
Source organism: Bacteroidales bacterium UBA5342 (assembly GCA_002408065.1). Taxonomy (GTDB): domain Bacteria; phylum Bacteroidota; class Bacteroidia; order Bacteroidales; family UBA5342; genus UBA5342. The sequence goes on along the minus strand of DHQI01000010.1, from coordinate 95,113 downwards.
ACTGAAAAGATTCAGGAAGGTAAAGCTATCATAGCTATTGAAGAAGAAACCGGCACTTTTGCCGGTTTTTGCTACATCGAATCGTGGGAAGGTAAAAAATTCGTTGCTAACTCAGGACTTATTGTAGCGCCCGAATTTCAAGGACAAGGCATTGCCAAACGCATTAAACAAGAGGCATTTAACCTTTCCCGAAAAAAGTATCCTCATTCCAAACTTTTTGGACTGACAACGGGTTTAGCAATAATGAAGATAAACTCAAATCTGGGCTACCGTCCGGTGCCTTTTTCTGAGTTGACGGATGATGATGCCTTTTGGCAAGGCTGCCAAACCTGTGTCAATTATGACATACTGCAACGTACAGAACGGCGTCATTGCCTGTGTACGGGGATGCTCTTTGATCCTAACTGGGAGAAAAAAACAAAAGAGTAAGTAAATGCTTATTCTTAGCTATAAGGGTAAATTTCTAAAGCCTAAGACGACTACTTTAAATATTATAACCTGTAACTATGAATACAGTTATCAATTTGGAAAATGCCAACATCTATCAAAAGGATCTTTTGATTCTTAAGAATGTGGATTTTAAGGTTAATGAAGGGGATTTTGTCTACCTGACAGGAAAAACAGGAAGTGGCAAATCTTCTTTATTAAAAACTTTGTATGCCGAACTCCCACTAAACGAGGGACGTGGTACTGTGGTAGCAACTGATTTACTTAAGCTAAAACAAAACAAAGTGGCACAGTTGCGCCGCCAATTAGGCGTAGTATTTCAGGATTTCCAATTGCTGACAGACCGAAGCATTTACGATAATTTGGCTTTTGTATTGAAAGCTACCGGGTGGAAAAAAAACGCTATAGACACACGCATCCAGGAAGTGCTGAAGTATGTAGAAATGACAGAGCATAAAGATAAGATGCCACATCAGCTCTCGGGCGGTGAACAGCAACGTATTGCCATAGCGCGTGCTTTGCTTAATCACCCTAAAGTCATCATAGCCGATGAGCCTACCGGCAACCTGGATCCTGAAACATCAGACATTCTCATGCAACTGCTCCACAGCATTGCTGCACAAGGTACTGCTGTTATTATGGCCACTCACAACTATACTTTGATAGATCAATACGATGGACGCGTTTTTCGCACCGAAGATCAGGCCCTCATTGAAATGAGCTTCCGTAATTGAGATTGAGGTTGAGATTGAGGTTGAGATTAAGGTTGAGATTGAGATTGAGGTAAAAAGCATTGCCCCCCAAGCACCTAAGCACAGATTTAATGAGAAAACTAAAAAACAGCGAGCTTAAGCGCATTGATGTGGATACGTTCAAATCCACAGATAAAACACCACTCACGATTGTATTAGATAATGTGCGTAGTTTGAATAATATTGGCTCAGTCTTTCGCACATCGGATGCCTTTTTGGTGGAAGAGATTCTACTCTGTGGCATTTGCGCCACTCCACCTCACCGCGAGATTCACAAAACCGCATTAGGAGCCGAAGACAGTGTTAAGTGGCAATACTTTGAAGACACTTTGGATGCTCTATCCTACCTTAAAAGCAAAGAAGTCATCACATTAGCAATAGAGCAAGCTGACGAAGCAACGATGCTCAACGCATTTCAACCCGAGAACGGCAAAAAGTACGCTATCATACTGGGAAATGAAGTAAAAGGGGTGCGTCAAGATGTGGTAGACGCAGCAGATGGCTGTATTGAGATCCCACAATTCGGCACCAAACATTCGCTTAATGTATCAATTAGTGGCGGTGTGGTTATATGGGATTTTTTTACAAAACTAAGTCATCATTAGAGCAGCTTCGACAGCTTCATTAAGAAAAGCTTCCTAGCGTTAAGATTAGCAAAAAAACAGCAACTTAACGCTAAATAAAAAACATTGAACCATTCACGCATTAATCATGTCTAAGAAAAAACCAAAATTTTATACCGTATGGAATGGCGTAGAGCCAGGTGTTTACGACAACTGGACTGACTGCCAACTGCAGATAAAAGGCTTTGAGGGTTCACGTTACAAATCTTTTCCCACCAGAGAAGAAGCCGAAGAAGCTTTTAATCACTCGCCTTGGGATTACATTGGTAAGAATGCCACTAAATCAAAAGAGAATAAACTTTTTGAAAATCCGGATCTAGCTGTAGTGGATAGCATCTGCGTAGATGCTGCCTGCAACGGTTCGGGAGGCGATGTGGAATATCAAGGTGTACATACAACGACGCGGCAAGTTATTTTCAAAATGGGACCTTTCAAAGACGGCACCAATAACATAGGTGAATTTCTGGCTTTGGTACACGGCTTGGCTTTACTAAAACAACAAGGAAAAGATATCCCCATCTATTCGGACAGCCGTACTGCGATGGCTTGGGTGCGCAAAAAGAAACACAACTCTAAACATCCGCGCAGTGCAAAAAACACAGAACTCTACAACTTGGTAGACCGGGCTGAAAAATGGCTCCGCACCAATACTTTTAAAAACGAAATCATCAAATGGCCCACTAAGGAATGGGGTGAAATACCTGCAGATTTTGGAAGAAAATAACAGTTAACTATGCCTAAGAGAAGTGAAGAACGATTTCACTTACTTTTAAAACTCATAACCCAGCGTTAGGCCTATAATAAACTCCGTCATGGGATTAGCGGTGTTTAGCTCTTTATCGATTTGATAAAAAACATCTAATGAAAGACGGGTGAAGCTATAAGCTGCGCCAAACAAATAGCGTGTTTTTATGTAGGAATTTTCATCATTTAGCTGATTGAAAAATTCTGATGCAGCATAAGGACTAATACGTGTTCCAAAAGGTGTATAACTCACTTCAAACTTTGCCCGGTGTACCAAGGCATTACTCGAGAAGTTATCCGAAGCATTATAATCATAAAAACCATATTGCACACGCGAACGATAGCGTAGTTTAAAACGATCAATCTTATGTTTAAGCGCCACATTGGTATGAAAACGCTGATGAAAGCGCGTAGTTTTATCATAATCAAAAGCCCAGGCCATTCGATAACCAGCTCCTACACTTAAGAAATCAAACACTTCGTATGTCAATGACGGCTGCAAAATCGTTTTATCAGACGTATTTAGATTATGATTCCATCGTTGTCCTCCGAAAAGCTCTACTTCCAACTTATCCATCAGTTCTGTCGTAATCTCCAGCCCTACTCTGGCTTGCATATCCTGCTGTTGTGCTTTTAATGGCAGTGCAGAAATCAAACAGATCAAACAAAACACTATTCTATTCATCTTTATCCTCATAGTATTATCATCAGCCGTATTAAGGAGCACTTATTTTATCAAAACTTGGATTCCTTACGTCTTTTTTGCATTAATAGTCCGTTGATCTTTTCTATATATTTGATTTTTAGACGTTTATTAAAATCCCGGCATTTACCTTATACCACTGAATATCAGTGTGGTATTGGAAACAACGTTCAGCGAAGCTAATTTGTGATTTTAATAATGGAACGTTTAACGAAGTGTTGTTACATAATAGCTATTGAATTAATGATAAGCGTATTCATAATACTTGGTTTTAGTCAAACGTTCTTTTGAGTCGTAATAGCGTTTCTCTGTTTTTAATCCTTTCACATAGATATGCTCAATTCTTTTCTTCAGATCACCTTTGGCACTAAAAGTTGATTCAGAGGTCATTTTTCCTTGTGCATTATAAGTGTATTTTTCCCATTTTTCAGGTTTGCCATCGTCACCAAACTCTTTAAATTCTATCATATTGCCGGCACTATCGTACACGCGTTCTTCTATTATACGTTTATCTCTTTCGCCATTTTCAAAATCTGTTTCAAAAATTTGCACTTTTTTTATACCATGTTCTTCTACACTTTGTTGACTTTGAGAAAAAGCACTTAGTCCCAATGAGAGCATCACTGTCAATACTATTGTTTTTAATTTCATCGTTTTTTGGCTTAAGAGTTCCTGAATTAATAAGAAACCTGGATTAATACAGTTGCAAGGTGACCGTTTTTTTTGTTGTTAGTCATCCTCATTATTATAATTTATAACTTACAGGTTAGCAATAAAAAAATCCTCTACTGTGTAAGTAGTTTCGGCATTATCAGTAATCGTCAGCGTACGGGCACTTGCAACTTGTTGATTGCTACCTTGCACATCTTCACCATACACCACAATCTTATATTCTCCTGGAATCAAGTTCTGGAAATAAAATGAACCATCCTCTTGTGTGCGAATACGTTCGTCATAGAAAAGATGATCTCCATAGGTCAGGTATACTTCTTTTTCGGTGGCCATCACCGTATCTTCTTTATTATAGAAAACTTCATATACTCTACCCGTAACAATGGCTCTCCCATCATCAAAATCCAAATGTTCGTAGCATAACAAGTCGCCTAAATCGGTATCTTCTTTATCACCCAACACCACTTCGTACTCTATGGCTATTTCATCGCCGGGATGTTGTTTATCGTCGGAATAGTAATAGATGGTATAGTTACCCTCGTACAAATATGGAAATTCAAAATAACCATCAGGCCCGGTCTCCACTTGATCACCTACAGCCCGTTCGTCCCCGTAAACGATGTAAACATTTTTGTCCATAGCCGTCACAGTATCTACCAGTATACTATAGTCATCGTTGTATTGTAACTCTTTGATTACTCCGCCAATACTCGACAGTCCTCCTTCGCCTTCAGTGACCTCACAGGCTGTAAGCAACACCATAATCAACATTCCCAAGCTCAAAATTTTTCTCATCATCTATCGTTTTATTAATTCAACGGTATAATTCTCAATTCATATATTATATAGTTCCTGAACTAAAGACTGAAATAACTATTCATCGTGCAGCTTTTGTCTTTCTAATTGGCTTATCTCGGATAGTTTAAATCATCAGGTCTGCACCGTAATCTGACACTGAAAAATATTTTTGATAATCACCTGCCCAATTAGAGTAAACTCAGTATAAATTAATTTTCCGGAAAAGATTAAGCCCCCTCCCACAAAAGAAAAAAATACTATTTACCAAGTATCGCATATTAAAAATGGTCGCCTCACTAAACCTTACAAAAATAGTATTAATATCGTATGACAATTATGTTACAAGAAATATTTCATCAGAATATAGAAAAAGTGCAATAAATTTTCAAAAACATAACCTAAGCTCACTCTGTAAATTCACTTTTGAGGTGAATTTTCTATGTGAATTATTTCGTCGTGTGCTTTGACTGATTAATTCCATTATGTAACTTAGCCAAATAAACATAAAACCTCTGTTATGCCCAAAGTAAAAGCTAACCGCAAAACACTTATAAGGTGGAAAATATATGTAGACCGGGCTAAAATGTATGTGGGCTATGTGCAATTTTTAATGATTGCTTTTGTCCTGCTGGAAGCCTATAAAGACACGGTGATAGGAAAGGTCATCTTCGATAACATGCTCATATCTATCCCGATAATCTTTATGATTTTTATTGCTCTTTCCTTAATTGTAGGGCGGATTGACACTCTACTAGGCCTGCGCGAAGAAGAATTACGCAACGCCTCCTCTTCTAATCCTGTGATGCGCGAAATACAACAGGATGTAAAAATGATAAAAAAGGAAATCGAGGAGATGAAGAAAGAAAAGAATAGTTCAAAGGCTTAGCAAAAGTGCCGTAAGGATTATGTTATTCAAAACCCGTCAGCAATCACAAAAAAAGCAATATGACACGAACCTGTAAATCTCAGTTATTCATTTTACACATACGCGTGTTGCTGAAGCTTTAGCGTAAGCATCATGGAATGATTGAAATTTCATGAGAGTTCTCCCGAATCAAGTTCGGGACAAGCTATCTGGCAAAAAACATAAAATCACAAACAGATGAAATACAGCACTCAAGCAGAAATAGACCAATACCTCAAGTCACAGCGTCAGTATTTTTCCTCACAAGCCACTAAAGGGGTCAACTTTAGAATAGCTCAACTCAAGAAGCTAAAAGCAGCCATTTTAAAATACCAAAGTAAGATAGAAGAAGCGCTGTGGCAGGATTTACACAAATCACCGGAAGAAGCTTATCTTACCGAGATAAGCATCGTAACAGGAGAGATTGACTATCACTTAAAAAAATTGCGCAAATGGACTAAAGAGAAACGCGTAAGCACGCCCTTACATCTCTGGCCTTCACGTAGTAAAATAATATACGAGCCCTTGGGTACCTCCCTTATTGTGGCACCTTGGAACTATCCTTTTCAGTTACTTATCAATCCCTTGGTAGGAGCTATCTCTGCCGGGTGCTGCAGCCTTATAAAACCTTCGCCCGATGTGCCCTCCGTGGCGTCTGTCATACAGGAAATGATAGAGAATACTTTTGACACTAGATACATAGCGGTAGCACAGGGCGGACGAGAGGTCAACACCATGCTGTTTAACAAACCTTTCGATATTATCTTTTTTACCGGAAGCCCTATGCTGGGCAAAGTAGTGATGAAGGCAGCTGCCCAAAACCTGACACCGGTAGTCCTCGAACTAGGCGGTAAAAGCCCCTGTATCGTGGATGCTGATGCTAATATAGACAAGGCTGCTAAACGGATTGCCTGGGGTAAACTTATCAACGCCGGGCAAACGTGTATTGCGCCGGATTATCTTTTTGCTCACGTCAAAGTAAAAGATGAGCTTATAGGAAAAATAGCCCAAAACATAAAAGAAATGTATGGGACAGACCTTAAACAAAGCCGTTTTTATCCGCGCATAGTGAATGAGCGCGCAATGGCACGTCTGGAAAAACTGCTCAGCAGTGGCCATACCGTTTTGGGGGGGGAACAGGATAAAAAGGAGCGCTTTATTGCTCCCACTCTTCTTGATGGTATCCAAGCTGATGATCCTGTGATGCAAGACGAAATTTTTGGTCCTATCCTACCAGTGATGACTTTTGAAAAAATTGACGAGGCGTTGAATTATATCAATGCCAATGAAAAACCCTTGGCCTTTTACTATTTTGGTAAAAATAAAGGAGCCAAAGAAGTATTACAGCGTAGCACTTCCGGTGGAGCTTGTATCAACGATACCCTGATGCACATCACCAACCACAAAATGCCCTTTGGCGGGGTAGGCAACAGCGGCTTGGGCCAATACCATGGCCACGATAGCTTTCTGGCTTTCAGCAATCAGCGTGCAGTAGTTAGCACCCCTACTTGGATAGATCTGCCTCTGAAATATGTGCCTTTTAAGTATTTTAAGTGGATAAAAAAGATGATATAAAAAGACACGCAAACAAGCGACAAGTGGTTCAGGCGTTCGTCTGAACCAAATCTAAAAAACGACATTATATGGCAAATACAATGAATCATTAGAATTGAATATTAATTTTGCAAAAAATCATTTATGACATCTTTGATCCTCAATAACTTCGAAAAATGGTTCGATGAATTTGTAGAACACTATTCATTGAAAGAGCCGGAATACCATCAAAACATAGAACTAAAAATAGCACATACCTATAGAGTAAAAGAAGCAATGTCTAAAATTGTTTCAACTCTAGATGTGAGTGAGAATGACCGCCTATTGGCACTGACAATGGCGCTGTTTCACGACGTAGGGCGTTTCCCTCAATATCACCAATACAAAACTTTTAAGGACAGTAGCAGCGAAAACCATGCCAGCTTAAGCATTAAAACACTGAAAGAACATAAAGTATTGAATGAGCTGTCAAAAGAAGAGGCTGACTTAGTGAATGTTGCCATCATCAACCATAACAAAGCCGAAATCCCCACAAAAGTACAAGGACGCCAGCGCTTTTTTGCTCAGTTACTACGCGATGCTGACAAGGTGGACATCCTCTATACGGTCACTAATTTTTACGAAAACAGCAAAGAAGAAGACAATAAATCCATCGCACTGGATCTGGAAATAAACGATGAACTATCCGATAAGGTTCTCGAGACCTTTCTCAATGGAGAAACGATACTTTATGATGATATGAAAGTGGCCAACGACTTTAAGCTTTTACAATTGGCATGGGTGCACGATCTCAACTTTGACCGTAGCTTAGAATTGATTATTGAAGGTAACTACTTTCAAAAGATTATCAATACCTTGCCTAAAGGAGAAAAACAGGATAAAGTAAAAGCGTATATGGCTAACATTATTAACAAGAAAATGATTTCTACCTGATTCCAGAGGCTTTATAAGCATTCTTTAATAGCATTTTCCAGTTCGGCAAGTGTGGCATAACGCCCTTTTAGTTCGCCATCGCGTCCCACGATATATGTTGTTGGGAGTTCCTTTACATTATAAATAACCACCGGCTGACTGGCGCCTGACTTAAAGTCACAAACATTAGTCCAAGGTAAATTATCCTCTGCTATAGCTTCCTGCCAGTAAATTTTGCTTTTATCCACTGAAACCTGAAAGACTGTCACACCTTTACTTTTATATTTATTATACAATTTCAAGAGCTCTTTATTAAATGATCGTGATTCCTGATTAACTGAAGCCCAAAAGTTAAGAATCACCACTTTCCCTTCAAAATCAGACAATTTTCGCTCCACATCCTTATGATCATTCATCACAATATCCGGTACACCGCCCGGTGCTTCATCAATCATTTTTTGCAAAGCCACCTTACGTTTTTCCACCAAAGCGTTATTTACCATATCATACAAAGCCTTAGTGCGCGGATCTTCTTTTTGAAATACATCATAAGCTGTAGCTACTGCCGCAAAATAACGGTAATCTTCTTCATTGTACGGAGAAAATAAAAGATTATCGTTGCTGATACGCTGGAATAATGCAAAATAAGAATAATACGAACGAGGCTCTTTATAAATCTCCTCACCAATAAACCCTTTTACCTCTTTGATTTTAAGCAGTATTTCATCGACTAAAGCCTTTTGTTCCTCTGCATCGGCTTCCATGAAGGCCTTGTCATATTTTATATATTCAGCCCTTAAAATTTTAACTTTCTGCATGGTACGCTGTATGCGTTCCGAGAGAACAGATCCCTCGATAGCTGCTTTTTCTAATGCTTTTGCCTCAGCGTTAATGGAAATAAGATCAAAAGAATCACGAATCAGTACCAACTGATTGCCATTATTAATTTGCAAAAAATAATATTCGGGAAAAACCTTTTTTTCCAAGTTGAAATTGAACTGTCCGTTTGATTTTAAGACTTTAGAATCGACAATTTTCAGTTGATTATTCACCAAATGCTTGATGGTGAGTGTATCTCCTACGCCACCAGAGATTTTACCATTGATGGTCAACTTTTCATTGTTTGAACAAGAAATAAAAAGCAACAATACACTAAATACTAATATCTTAAAAAGCCCTTTTATCATTTTATCTTAGTTTTTTTATTCGGGAACACAAAACTACTTAAATTATCCATTCTATCAAAGGTAGAAAAGGACAATGAATAAATGATGAAGATGGAAAAGGAATGCTTCAAATAAGCTCAGCAATCCATAAAGGAAGAAATCTACTTTGCTGTATTTTGACCTTTAAATATAAAACCTACTCCCCCATTTTCACCACCTGCATTTCACAATTGAGGGCATCGTAGATAAGTAATTTATTGGCCAACACCTCACCTATACCACATATAATTTTGACCACTTCAGTGGCCTGAAGGCTTCCTATAATACCGGGCAATACGCCCATTACCCCCTGAGAATGACACGTTTCCTTTAGTTCTGTCCCAAACAAATCTTGGTACGAAATAGAGCCATTGTAATTAAAAACAGCCACCTGTCCCTCAAACTCACCAATAGAAGCATGCACAAAAGGTTTTTGATGTACCCTGGTGATGTTATCCATCAGAATACGAGACTCAAAATTATCGCTAGCCCCCACTATAATGTCATAAGCTAAAATAATAGCTTCTGCATTTTTTTCTGAAAGCATCACCGGATAAGTTTTTATTTCCACATCCGAATTTAAGGCCAATAATGCCTCCTTAGCTTTTTCGGCTTTAGGCCGTCCCAAATCTTCTTCTTTGTACAAAACCTGACGTTGTAGATTACTCAAGCTTACGACATCAGCATCCACAATACCGATGTGCCCCACTCCCGCTGCTGCTAAATACTGTAACACAGGAGCTCCAAGTCCGCCGGCTCCCACCACCAATACTCTGGCATTAAGTAGTTTTTCCTGGCCCCGTACGCCTATTTCTTTGAGGATAAGGTGACGGCTGTAACGTTGTTGTTGTTGTTCGTTCATAGCGAATAAAGTAGCGTTAATTTAGGCAGAATTATAGTTCCAATTCTTGAGTGGAGTAAAAAATATTCGTTTTTTACATATATCCTTCCCAATCTTTCCAGACCACTTCGTAGCCTTGGGATTTAACGGCCTCTGTCACCATCTGAGGCGGACGCTCATCATTAACAGCAAACTGCTCAAGAGCCTCGTCAGGATGTGAATAGCCTCCCGGATTGGTCTTAGAACCAGCACTCATTGTAGTTACCCCCAGCTTCATGACATGATCACGGTAAAAAGCACTTTCGCGCGTACTTAATGAAATCTCTACGTGTTCATTAAACAAACGGTAAGCACACATTAGTTGTAATAATTGCTTATGATCGATAATCGAATTAGGTTCAAAACCGCCGGTAAAAGGACGCAGTCGTGGAAAAGAAAGGCTGTATTTGGTTTGCCAAAAATGCTTTTCCAAGTACTGCAGGTGCATCGCTGTAAAAAAAGAATCAGTACGCCAATCCTCAAGACCTAATAAAATTCCTAATCCTATTTTATGAATTCCGGCCTTACCGATGCGCTCAGGAGTATCTAAACGATAACGGTAATTCGATTTCTTACCTTTAGGGTGGTATTTTTTATAATTCGCTTCACGGTAGGTTTCCTGATACACATAAACGGCATGCAACCCGGCTTCTTTTAATATTTTATACTCTTCGGTATCTAATGGTTGAACCTCGATACTGATTTGAGCAAAATCCTGTTTACACTGCTCAATAGCTTGTTTAAAATAATCGACACCACACACCCGCTGATCTTCACCCGAAACTAAAAGAAGATGTTCAAAACCCATCCCTTTCAGTCGTTTGGATTCTTCATCCAGTTCATCCATTGTCAGCACCTTACGTTCGATATTATTGCTATGGTTAAAACCACAATAGACACATCCGTTAGTACAGGCATTGGAAACATAAAGAGGAATATAAAGCTGAATTGTTTTTCCAAAGCGCTTTTGTGTCAACAAGTGACTTTTAGCTGCCATCTGCTCTAAAAAAGGTTCTGCAGCAGGAGATATTAAAGCCTGAAAATCATCTAAATCAATGCTGTTTTTTGCTAAAGCATTGGCCACATCATCTTCAGTTTTGGCATAAATAGCGGCTTCTGTTGCCGCCCAATCGTATTGTTTTATTGTATTATAGAAGCTCATTTTGTTTTTTAATTGATAAAGAAAAAGTTGAAAGCTGGAAAAGTAAAGCTTAATCCAGTTTTTCTAAAAATGAGGTCAAAGGACTACTGGCCTTAGCACTCATTGTTTTCTCCGCTAACTTAGCTTCATAAGCCATACGTCCGGCTTCTACCGCCATCTTAAAGGCTTTGGCCATCTCCACCGGATTGGGTGATACAGCTATGGCCGTATTCACCAACACAGCATCGGCGCCCATCTCCAAAGCCTGTGCAGCATGAGAAGGAGCCCCTATACCAGCATCTACTACCACTGGTACATTGCTCTGCTCTATGATGATGCGAAGAAAATCTTGTGTTTGCAATCCGGCATTAGTCCCGATAGGAGCCCCCAACGGCATAACGGCTGCTGTCCCCACATCTTCGAGTTTTTTACACAAAACAGGATCAGCCTGCACATATGGCAAGACTACAAACCCCATTTTCACAAGCTTTTCGGCCGCTTTTAAGGTCTCTTGTCCATCTGGTAATAAATATTTAGGATCAGGGTGTATCTCTAATTTCAACCAGTTCGTACCCAGAGCTTCCCGCGCCAATTGCGCAGCAAAAATAGCCTCTTCAGCATCGCGTACACCGGAAGTGTTGGGTAGTAAATTGACTCCCGGAATATTGACATGCTGCAACATATCATCCTCTTTGTTATTCATATCCACACGCTTAAGTGCTACCGTGGTCAGTTCGGATCCGGAGGCTATTAAGGCTTCCTTCATCATTTGATTAGAACTAAATTTTCCCGTTCCTGTGAACAGGCGCGACTGAAATACTTTATCGCCCAATTGCAATGTTTTCATAATTGTGTATGTTTATTTTCTGTAATTACGCTGTACATACAAGGCATATATGCCTCTACAAGCCATTATTACAAATCATTTTTTGTAAATTCTTTTAGATTTCCATTCATCAGATACCTATTCAACAAATCCCCCGAAACAGCAAAATGCTGAACGCCTGCTTTTTTTAAATCCTCAAAATCATTCAGAGTAATACCACCTACTGCAAAAAGCGGCACATTAACAGCGGCCTCTTCCATTTGTTGTAATAAGGTAGCATAAGCTTGCAGCCCCAGCGTCGGACTCAGATTCTTTTTCGTGGTGGTAAAACGAAAAGGTCCCACACCGACATAGTCAGCTCCACGCTGTACCTGCAACTTTATCTGTTCAATAGTATTAGCTGTTCCACCTATAATAACGTCATCACCCAACACATTTCTAGCCTTATCAAGGGGCATATCATTCAGCCCCAAATGCACCGCTTTAACCCCGAGTTGCCGGGCCAATTCTACGGAATCATTTAATATCAGGGTAGCATCATATTCACGGGCATAAGCCAGTATTTTATTTGCTTCTGACACGATGCTTTCGTCAGGTACATCTTTCATTCGTAGTTGTACCCATCGGATGCCGTTTCTGAACATCGCAAGCGCCTGTTCAGAATGGGATAGTTGATCATTATCCTGAGTAATGTATTGGATCGGTTCAAAATTCATAATTCTATTTTTAATATTTGCAACCTGGGCCTTAGCATTACGCTGAAATACCCTAAATGTGATGATACAATATTAGCGGTATAAACGAAGCAATACTTTGAATGCTACCAGCTATTTCTGTAAGCAAAAATCAACGTGACATAGCACTCAAAATTGTTTGCAAACATGCATTAAAATCATCCCCTCGCTTCGGATTATTGCCCCAAACAGCACCTAAAACAGCCGCTCCGTCGAAGCCCATTTCCTTTACCTTAGTGATGTTTCCGGCAGCTATGCCACCAAGGGCAATAATCTTTGTTTTACGCTTTATTTTTAGAAAATCAGACAACTCTTTTGGATGAAATCCGGCCCTATAACCTTGCTTTGAAATGCTATCGAATACCGGACTTAAAAAGAACTGTTTAAAATCTGATTTTAAATCAATTAACTTCTCTAAAGAATGACACGAAGTACTTTTAAACATACTACTTTCTATATTATTAGCAATATTTCTTTTAGGTGTAGAGAAATGCAAGCCTGCAAATTCAAATTCATTCGCTAAATGATAGGCAGAATGCAGAAATATGCGTTCAAAAAGGGCTTCTGGCAATTGCCTTAACAGCTCCTCATAAGCACTATCATCCATATCAGGTTTACGCCAATGAAAATACACCTGATTACTTAGCATCAATTCCTCAACAGCTTCAATTTCGCCATCGAAAGGCACAGGATGTGAGATTATATGTAGGGTAAAATTTTGCAATTTATTTTCAGGTTTTTACATTTTAGTGGAAAGTAATTATATTATTGGATTATTGTAAAGACGCGATTAGTTGCGTCTCCACAATTACAAAATCCATTATAATCTTAACGGTAAACCTCTTCGCCAAAGTCCTCAAATTCTTTTTTCTTTTCGTTTACCTTTTCAGCCAACTCGCGAACTTCCATCGAGGCGCGCATAGAACAAAAGTGCTCACCACACATGGAACAGAAATGCTCTGATTTATAGCCTTCGTCCGGTAGAGTTTCATCGTGAAAAGCCATCGCTTTTTCACTGTCCAGAGCCAAGGCAAACTGATCTTTCCAGCGGAATTCGAAACGGGCCTTACTCATCGCGTTATCGCGGTACTGAGCACCAGGAAAGCCCTTGGCTAAATCCGCCGCGTGTGCCGCCAGCTTAAAAGTGATAACGCCTTCTTTCACATCATTTTTTTCGGGCAAACCCAAATGTTCTTTCTGTGTTACATAACACAACATAGCAGTACCGTACCAAGCTATCAAAGCGCCACCAATAGCCGATGTAATATGATCATATCCCGGTGCTATATCCGTTACCAAAGGCCCAAGGGTATAAAAAGGGGCTTCATCACAATATTTGAGCTGCAAGTCCATATTCTCTTTAACCAAATGCATTGGTACGTGTCCCGGTCCTTCTATAATGGTCTGTACATAATGCTTTCGGGCTATTTGAGTCAGTTCGCCCAAAACTTTTAATTCTCCCAGCTGAGCACGGTCATTGGCATCGGCTACCGAGCCCGGACGCAAGCCATCGCCTAAAGAAACACCAACGTCGTATTTTGCCAATATCTCACAGATGTCTTCAAAATGCGTGTAAAGAAAACTTTCCTTGTGATGATACAACATCCATTTGGCCATAATAGCCCCGCCACGCGATACGATACCGGTGGTGCGATGCACTGTGGTCGGGATGTGTTTCCACAATAAACCTGCGTGAATGGTAAAATAATCGACCCCCTGTTCACATTGCTCTATCAGCGTATCTTTATAGATTTCCCAAGTCAGGTCCTCCACTTTACCTTTGACTTTTTCCAATGCCTGATACAGGGGCACTGTACCTACCGGCACCGGACTGTTACGGATAATCCACTCTCTCGTTTCATGGATGTTAGCTCCTGTAGAGAGATCCATAATGGTGTCTGCTCCCCAGCGAAAAGCCCAAACGGCTTTTTCAACCTCTTCGTCGATACTTGACGTGGTGGGAGAATTACCAATGTTAGCATTAATTTTGACCAAAAAATTACGGCCTATAATCATCGGTTCACTCTCCGGGTGGTTGATATTAGCCGGTAAGATAGCCCTTCCTTTAGCTATTTCAGCGCAAACGAACTCCGGTGTAATATGCGTCTCCGGTATTTGTGCTCCCATCGGGCATCCCGGATGTTGTTTGTATTTCTCTTTAAGCTCGTCGATACGCTGATTCTCACGAATAGCCACATATTCCATCTCCGGGGTGATAATACCCTGACAGGCATAATAATATTGTGAGACCACCTTGCCTTCTTTCGCTTTTAAAGGGGTGGTACTTACATGGTCAAAACGCAAATGATCGAGCGAAGAATCCTGATGACGCATCGTGCCGTAATCAGAAGATAGTTGAGACAACTGATCCACATCACCACGGGATTTTATCCATTCATCACGCAATTTAGGCAGCCCTTTTTTGATGTCGACCTTCATATTTTCATCAGTATAAGGACCGGAAGTGTCGTACACTGTCACAGCTTCGTTGCGAAAGATGTGCCCCTCTTTATCTTTGGTATGTGCCAGCTCTATCTCACGCATAGCAACTTTGATATCGTGCAATCTGCCAGGCACGTATACTTTTCTTGAGTTAGGAAAATTTCCTTGTGTTATATTCATAGTGTTTTGATTGATATTCGAAATTGTGAACTTGGAAAGTGGGCATCGGTGAAGACTGCCAGCTGCTTACTATCTCACCCTCCCTTGGTGGCGGCAATAATCAGGATGCGGTCGTTTTCGTTTAGCTTTATTTCGCTCCATTGCTCTTTGGGAACAACCGTGTTATTGACAGCAACAGCAGTGCCGGAACGATTGGCAAAACAACGCGTTTCGAGTACTGACAACAAGCTTGTACCAGCATCAATAATAAAAGAATCGCCATTAATGGTAATTTTCATCCTCTTTAATTTTGGGTTATACATTAAAAAGAGGAGTACCTATTGGAAAGGTTTAGAAAAGTCCCTTGGCAGCATTACCCGCCCAGGTTCGTAGGGTATAATCTCAGTCCTGCTTATGCATCAGGACACCCCTCTTTGTTTTTATGTGGCACAAAGGTATAAAAACCCATCTATAAATTCCAAATTAATAAAAAACAAAAAAATAAATTTCAAAATAACAAATTCGCCTAACAACCACTCGACAAGAAAAAACAATAACCAAAAAAAACTCAAACATTAAGCTTCAACTATAGTGTCACATATAATACAATAGAAAACACACATCAACTTTAATCATTCATTTGAGCATTAGAAATCATCAGTTCAGAAACACCTTGAAAAAAGTGCGCTCTTTGATCCCTGAAGAATATATATATTAGCTTCTGTAAATTAAAGCATTAATCAAACCTTATTGAATAGTAAAATCGCACCTGTCATCTGTTTTTGAAAAGATAGTCCTTCATTTTAGAATAAATTGTTAAATAATCAACACATTTTGTAACAAAGAGCTATTTCATATCCTATAATTAATCATTAAATTTGTGAGCTTTTTGAAAACAAGAGCAAGCTGAATCTTGTTATCAGTTAATATTTGAAAAATAACTAATATAAAATAATATGCCAGTAAACAGAACATTTGGGAATGGTGTGGATCAGAACACCTTCTCTGACAAGAAGTTGACCCAATACATCAACTTAAAACTTGCAGCTATGGGCTACCCTGTTCCTAACGATGGAACCACTAACAAGCTTTTGGATGTTGCAAGACCTCTGCTCAATAACTTCAATGTTAAATCGCAGATGCTGACTAAAAAAAGTTCACCAATAGGTGAACGTATCTCCAACTTTTTAGAAGATTACCTAAAAGAAGTTCCCGGAGGTGTAAAATTAAACTTTCCCACAAAACCTTTAAACTTAGACCACCATGGGATTGGTCGTATGGTAGCTCTTCCACCGGATGCTGACAAGTATGAAAATACAGAGATTCATTCATACCGTTTGGCTCAGGGTGTGCTGCACAATCCTAAGAGTGACCGCCGTACTACTAAGGGGGTATTTCACGTAACGGAAGGTGGTCTGCCAATACCGGATGATAAAAAAGCCGTTCCCAAAGTGACCTTTGCCCGATTACTGGAGCGTGCCTTAGATCCGCCAAAGCACCTCATGGAACTGCCTTATACTGCTAATCAGGACGAGAAGGCTCATCTATTTGTTAGTCTGATGCTACGCCCTATCGTCGTGCCCGAAGTAGCGGGTATCTCCCCAGAAAAATCAATGGAAATCAAATTTTTGGCCCCGGCATCACTGGTGAGTAACCTGGACTTTGTAGAGTCCATCTTTGGTAATGCTGGTGATCCTTATTTGCCTGAAAATGATGCAGCACTGAACGGAGAGAACTGGACAGGTCACACCGGCTGTGTGATTTTGGCTCCGCATATGACCACCTTTACTAAAAAGGAATTGGGACTGCCTCACTACAACGAAGCTACAGAGCGCCAAAAACGTGATGGTATGTGCTGGAAAGACGAAAGCGAACTTTACAACGATGGCAGCGCCTTTAAAATCACCGCACGCGACGAACGTGGTGTCGTGATAACACTGATCTCGGACAACTACTTTGGATATTGTAAAAAAGAAGTTAAAACACAAATTGCATACTCTGCCAATTTATTCGGCTTAGCCGAAGAAGAACACGCAGGTGGTGCCATAGCTCACCGCAGCTATAACTTAGGTGAAAAATTTTATCTGGATAACCGTATGTCTAGCAATGGGATGAGTTTTGCCGAAATGTTAAAAATCATGCCGGACATTATGGAGCTGCAAGCAGAAGGTTATGGTATTGATGTAAATCATCCTGAGGTCATATATATACCCGAAGATGCTATTTTTGATTTGGTGGCGCAAAGCATTACTTTCAAAAATAAAGGCAAAAAGGTCAGCATCAAACTTCTGCCTTACAAACACTACATATACCCTACAGGTTATCAGGTAGAAATGTGCAAACGCATAGAGGGCCCCAAATGGCACCTAGTAGGCACAGTAGCCGAAGGCACAATGTGCCACAAGCCTTGTACTGTTTCAGGTGGTGGTAAGTCAGAAATCTCCAAGTCGATTAAAGATGCCATGATACAGAGCTCCTATTATGTGAACGATTTGCATAAGGATATGGAAGAAGTAGAGAAAATTATGAACTACGATTATTCTAACCGTCATAAAGTACCTGCTGATTACTCTAAAAATAAGCCCCGTCATATTTTGAGTGCTAAACGTTCTTTAGGCTCTGTCATTAAGTTATTGACTGTTTCAGATGATTATACTGATGAATACAATGCGTGGCTGGAATCGTTGGAACAACGCATCAAAGTATTAGTGTATGTGATCAAAGGTAACTTTAGCGAAGGCTATGAAAATGGCGACTGGAAAAGTCATTTCTCTGTAGATATGCTGAATGGTGTACCGGGCAACGAACTGAAATTTGACAACAACAAAGTATTGTCTAATTATATGCGTGTGGGGCACGATGTAGATGGTTCGTGGAGAACATTCCTGCTGCGTCAGGATTTTAACCCAGCACAGAAAGTACAGTTCGAGGATGATATAACAGCTTCTATTGTAGTAAGTACAGAGCACTTGGAAAACCTGAATCCGGAATATGCCCACAATAAGAGCGTCAAGCTTTTAACCAACTGTGAGTCACGCCTATTTCAACGTCCTGATGATGCTGTAATTAAGGGTTATGACAAACAGGCAGAGTTGGATCTTTCATCTCCCAATACCTTTATCTCTAACTTTGAGCCTCTGACTCGCGAACAAGTACAAGAGATTAAGGATGATACAATTGGTTTTGAGCTGTATACTCAGCCGGTGAAGGATTTGATTAATAAATTCCTGGCCAGCAAAACACCAGAATATTTGGTCGTACCTTCTGAACCACGCCTAGTGGACGGTAAGCCAACTAAAAACCAGCGTTATCAGCAAACACGCCCTGATTTAGTGAATCCGCTACCCAAATATGTATCGGAAACACAGCAACGTATCTTCCGCAAAATTCCGTTGGATAAGCCATTGTATCAGCCGGTAAATGCCGTATTACCAGGCCGACGCAACAACCCGGCAGAGCCGGCTAACAATGTACCGCCATTGGCTGTATACAACCCTATCCACTTCCAGGAATTACCGGAGTTGTTTATCGACTTTATGTGTAGTATCACGGGTAAATCACCTTCAACTACAGGATTTGGAGTGGAAGGAGCACTAACAAAAGGACCTTTTAACTCATTGCTGCCGTCGTCTGATCTGAACAATGCTTTCTTATCGTTCATACTGACCGGTTATGATGGATTCTCTTCGGCTGCCGGATATGTAGGCCCTAAATACAAGGTAGACCATGATGTGAGTCTGTTGGTCCCTGAGATATGGTGTCGTATGAGTCCTGAAGAGCGCGATCCGCAGAAAATGATTGCTAACGGCTTCCTTGAAAAAGTGGATGATTTCGAATATAAAGGCAAAAAAGTAGAAGCTTCGCTTCTGGGCTACCGTATCACGGAAAAATTTGTAAAACACTATATGGCGCGTATCTTTAGTCGTGCTGCAGTGGTATTTACTGACGAAATGTTGCAACCGGAAACACAAGATATGGAAACATTCGTAGCCTCTGTCGATAACCTGAGCATTACACAAAAACGTGTGGCTGAAAGTTATAAGAAAGACGGTACTTACGAAGCGCTTTGTCCGCCTCTGAAAGCCCTTGTGGACGTTATGATAGACGGTAAATACAAAGGAATGGAGCGTAATGATCCTGAATTCCGTAAAATGTTTGAACCCGAAGTGGTCTTGAACAGCAACTGGTACAAAGAACGTTTGGTTGAAAAACAAAAACGTGCCATAGCTTACCGCGAAAATAATCTGACGTATTTGAAACAATACAAAGAATCTGGTTTGATTGAAGAAAAAGAACTGGATGCCCGTATTGCTGCTGCAGAAAAAGAGGTCGCTCATGTAAAATCTGAAGCTTATATGGCCGAGATACAAGGTACTATTGGTGCTGATACATTGAGTCCTATCGAATAGGTTCAATTGATATATGTTTTAAGAAGGGTTTCGGGTTTCCGGGGCCCTTTTTTGTGCTTTTCGGTTTGCTTAATGAAGCTGTATCGCTGAGTTACGCAAAGGAGCGCAGAGCTTCGCAGAGAAATCTTTACGCACCTTGGAATGTTATGTTGTTAAAGCTGTATTGCAGAAAAATATATACATCTTTGCATAATAAGTACAATTCTCAATAAATGAAAAGGCCAAACCATTCTTTCGAATCATTTGGCCATTTCCTAAAGAAACTAAATCTGAAAAACATTTACTTTTTTGCATCTCGTAATGCAAAGTTAATAGGTAAACGATAGGAAACATTGACTAGTTTGCCTCGTTGAGTTCCCGGTTCCCAGTCTGGCATTGATCTGACCACCCTCATAGCTTCTTCATCTAATAGCGGATCAACACCTTTTAATATTTCAATATTTTTTATTTTTCCTTTTTTGTCTATGACAAATTCTACATAGACACGCCCCTGAATCCTCTTCTCCTGAGCTTCTGTAGGATATTTCACGTTCTGCATCAGGAATTTAATTAAGGCATCTTGCCCACCAGGATACTTTGGCATTTTTTCGACGACCATAAAAACCATGTCCTCTTCTTTCACTGTTTGTGCTTCTTTTGTTTGATTATCTGAAGATTTACCCGCTTGACTCTGCTTTGGCTTTTCATCGGATGTGCCAAAACCAACCACAACAATTTCCTGAAGATCATCTTTACTCTTCTCAGTCTGTTTTGTTTTTCCATCAAATGCCCAAACGGTATCTTGTTGCCCAACTTCAATGGGTAATTCACTTTTACTATAGACCTGTCCGCTAAAGAAAAGTGCAGACATAAACAGCACCGGCAGAGCTGCAACACTCAAAAACTTAGCCATTCCAGAGGAACGCTTCTTTTTCATCATTTTCATACGTTTAAAATTAAGTGAATGATTAAAATTATTGGTCATCCCCACTTGACGACCAACAAGGTTATTGAAAATGAGCATAAAATAGCCAGCCAAATCAGCGTCTTGCTCAAGGACGTTTTCATCAGCCAGATATTCGTGGGTAGATTTTAATTCTTTTTTGAGTAACCAGAAGAAAGGGTTAAACCAAAACAGTGCACACAGCAGTTCTGTTAGCAACACATCGTAACTGTGGCCTTGCTTCACGTGTGTGCGTTCATGTTTTAGTATTTGCAGCAGTTCGCCTTTGTTATCCAAAAGCTCACGATTGATCAGTATGCGTTTAAAGAAAGAAAATGGGTTGATATTATCGTCCGTCACACACACCTCTAAAGCATTTATCTTGTGTTTTTTGGCCTTATTTGTAAGCCTCAGGGCAGAAACAAATCCGGTAACGACACGCAACACAAGGACGAAAGTAACTGTAGCATAAGCCATCAAGGTCCAATTGATGCTTTGTTTTACTATTTCACCTATGGTGACTTCATCGAGAAGTACTGATAGTGTGGGCACATCAGCCGGTAAGATAGCCGGTATAGCTTCAGGAATTTTCATAAAAGGAATCAGGACAGCCCCAAGCATAGTTCCTATCAGATAGAAGCGGTTGAGGCGGAAAAAAGTAGTCTGCCGCAAAAACACATAGAAAAAAGCCGCAAAAAGCGCCGATGCACTCAATACTTGTATGGTATATTGCAAATCAAAGTTCATCACTCCCCTCCTTTTTTAGCCAACTCGTCATCAATCATTTGTTTCATCGCTTCCAGTTCTTTTACCGAGACGTCTTGGCCACGGGTGAAAAAAGAGACCAAGTTCTGATACGAATTATCAAAATAGCCATTAACTAAAGTTTTTAAAGAACGGTCGGTATATTCTTCCTTAGTGATTAATGGAAAATACTGGTGCGACTTGCCATAAGATTTGTGCCCTACAAATCCCTTATTTTCTAAAATACGCACGATAGTGGAAATCGTATTGTAGGCTGGTTTAGGCTCCGGTATTCTTTCGATTATTTCTTTGACGAAGCCCTCACCTATCTGCCACAAGATTTGCATCACTTGCTCTTCGGCTCTTGTTAAGTCTTTGCTTTGCTCTTTTTTCATAATAATTATGTTCTATGATTATATGCTTATGTACAGTTGAATCTTTAAGTAAAACAACTACAATCTGATAATGAACTATTAAGGATAAAAGGTTAAACCTTTTATTCTTGAAATTCGTGTAATTAAACTCAGCGAAGCTGCTCTATCAAATTCGTGGAATTCGTGGAATTCGTGAAGAAAATAGACTTTGCCGTTTTAGTTTTCGGTCCTATAGAGTTTTTATCTGTAATTTTACGTATAATCTTTTTATGTTCTATTCGAATATGACGGTGCAAACATATAACTAAATTCTTAGTTTGACAACTAAATATTTAGTTTGCATTAGAATCAAAGACGTAAAGACAGAGCTTTATGTCAGTATTACAATGCATTAAAAAAAGCAAAAAAAATTATGGTGAGGACTAAAAAAACAAATGCCGAACACGAATGTCCGGCACCTGCAGTGTGAAAATAAACGAATATATTCAATTCTTATCGAATCAAAAATCGGATTGCAATAATAAGCTTAAAGTGTTACAGATGTGTTAATAAAAGACCTCATTTGTTTTACAATAAAATAACATTTCAACAACAAGAGCATTAATAAAAACCTAAATAAGAACAACACTCATTCAAAGATTTAACTGAAAAGAAAACCTAAAACTACGCCCCGGAGCAGCTATACCGGAGCTATAGGGACGGTAACGTTGGTTGGTGATGTTATCAAGACCTAAACCAAGCGTATAATTCTTATAGAAAGTATAATTCACTGAAAAACTCAGATTGTGCCATGCAGGAGAGTAGGGATTGCCATTAGCATCCAAAGCATAGATATAGGCTTTATCTTTTTCGCTATCAGCTAAATCGTTATACGAACGCTCTATCGTGTAAATCGCCTTCAATTCTGCCCTTAACTGTTTGTAACGGTAAGCAAAGGCTGCACGCATAAAAGCCGGAGCAACGTGCCGCGCCGGCGACATCTGTCCATTTTCCAACTCCTCCTCTCCTTTCTGCCAGTTATAATCCCCTTTGAAATACAGATGAAGAGGCAATTCGACATCCACCCCCAAATTAAAACCGTATACATAGGCGTGAGCAGCATTCTGTACCGCTTGAACTTTACTCATCTCACCATCATACATCATACTATCCTGTCCATTGAGCGAAAAATCACGACGCACTAAAGCATTATTCAGGTAAGTGTAATAAATAGAAGCTTCTGTTTTTATTATTTTGTGAAACACTTTTGCCACTCCTAATTCTGCATTATAGGCATATTCAGCTTTTAGGTCGGCATTCGGAATTATCACATTACCAGGCTCTGAATCAAAGACTTTCCCCATATCATCTACATTAGGCGCTCTGAAAGCGGTAGAAAGATTAATGCGTAGCAAACTGCTGGCATCCGGTCTGAGATTATAGCCCAAATTAGCCGTCACAGCCTGATTGTTCAAACGGGCATTGTCGTAAGGTAAAGGATAGAAAGTGGTATCAAAATCAGCATCAATATGGTAATGATTGTAGCGCAAGCCCATACTCAGATTTGATTTTTGGGTGACATACAACTGATCATACAAATAAAAAGCATAAGAAGTCCACAATGCTTGCGGATATCTGGACGGCCCGGCCTGTCTCTGTGGCGTTATTATATCCTCATTGATTCCTTCGGAGTTAACATCATTCCAAAGGCCTTCGGCACCGTAAAACAAACGGTGAGTTCCAATATTTTTGCTTAAGTCCAGATTCACCGAAAAAGCGTCTACCATTTCCTCCCGTAACTCCCTTGTATCAGCATTAAAAGCGCGACTGATTCGGCTTTCTTCATTATGCTGATGTGCCAGTTTTACTTCCAGCTGGTCCATAAGCTTATGTTCACTTGTATATTTGATGTTCAGGTGGTTCATCATCCACACCTGAGGGCCGTAACGCCATTCTCCATATCGCGGCTGACCATTTTTGCGGCGTAAGAGACGATCATAACGGCTGTAATCCGAGGTTTCGGAATAATGAAAAGCATAGATTAAATCCATATTATCAGAGGCTTTATAGCGAAACTTCTGCATAAAATTATGCTGCGCATACCCTACAGGGTTTTGCAAAAGCGGATCGTCATTTATGATCTCAACATCCTGATTGTTTTGCCTGAGCACCAAAGAGTTCTGTAAATAATCATCAGGGCCGTTTTTACCCATTTTCAAATTACCATAGCTGTTATAGGAATATGAGGTAATAGCAGAAAAACGATCATTGCCATAGCTCACATCCAGGTGCCCGATACTTGATCGATTGACAGAAGCAGCACCGGCATACATCATTGCTTCTACATACTTTTGGGATATCAAGTCCGGTGTCTTAGTATTAAAAGCCATAACTCCACCTATGGCATCACTGCCATAAATCACTGATCCACCTCCCAACAGAACTTCTACGCCCTCCATAGCTAAAGCATCCAGAGAAATGACATTCTGCAGGTTACCACTGCGATAAATCGCCGTATTCATCCTTACACCATCCACGGTATAAAGTAAGCGGTTAGCTGCAAAACCGCGAATCATAGGACTGCCACCCCCCTGCTGGCTTTTTTGGATAAACACTTGGTCTGAAAGCGTGAGTAGATCAGCCGAAGTCTGAGGGGCATTAAAAAAAACATCTTCGGCACTAATATTTTTTATTTTTGCCGGAACTTTATCGGCTGTTTGAGGCCTGCGTACCGACGATACCACTACTGTATTAAGATCATAGCTTTGCTTATGCAAAAAGATATGCTCTGCAGCAAAGAGTTCTTTAGTCGTTATTGTCAAGGTTTGATAACCAAGCATCAGAACCTTCACCCTTTTGCATTCAGAAAAAACACTAATATCTACTTCACCATATTCGTTACAGGTTCTTTTTATGCTATTATCGCCAGACGAAAGTGAAGCATAAGACAAAGGTTCACGCGTTTCATCATCCAACACTCTGAGATGTTGCGCATGAACCGCAGAACCAAGCAATATAAATATGAATACCAAATACTTACCCAAACAATTCAATCTTTAAGGCAAAGGAATAGAATACTTTGATTTTAAACACACAAAATTAACAACTTGAAAAGTTAGTTATAGTTTTTGACAAATAATTGATAAAAAAAGCAATCGCTGTAAAGGATGTAACTATATCATTCCTGATAAATAAAGGTCTACAACAACTCCTGATTAATACTATCAATATAATCCAAAAGTTGTTCCTGACCTGTTCGTTTGGTCGATGAGGTCAGGAAAATAGGCGGAAGTTCATCCCATATCTCATACAAAGTTTCTTTATAGGCATTAACATTCTTGGCAGCCTGCGATTGCGACAACTTATCCACTTTGGTAAAAACAATAGAAAGCGGGATACCCTCTTCTCCTAACCAATTGATAAATTCCACATCAATTTTTTGAGGCAAATGACGCACATCCAGCAAGACAAAAACACAAGTTAGCTGTTCGCGATAAAGCATATAATCCGTGATGATTTTACCAAAGGAATCGCGGGTACTTTTTCCGGTTCTGGCAAAACCATAGCCCGGCAAATCCACCAAATACCACTCTTCATTCATTAGAAAGTGATTGATTAGCTTTGTTTTTCCCGGCTGCGATGATGTCATAGCCAACTTTTTACGATTGGCTAAC
This sequence comes from Bacteroidales bacterium UBA5342, assembly GCA_002408065.1. Lineage (GTDB taxonomy): Bacteria > Bacteroidota > Bacteroidia > Bacteroidales > UBA5342 > UBA5342. The sequence goes on along the minus strand of DHQI01000010.1, from coordinate 69,515 downwards.
ATATTTATCAGTGATGACTTACCCACATTGGAACGCCCGATAAAGGCGTATTCCGGCTTTTTGTCCTGCGGGCATTTACTAAGGTCGGTATTACTGATGATGAATCTTGATTGTGTTATTTCCATGCTATGATTGAGATTAAGGTTAAGGTTGAGGTTAAGGTTGAGAAATATATTTTGAGTTCATAGTTGATGTTTGAGTACTAAAATTCTTAATCTTTATCTTAGCCTCAGCCTCTTTTAGCTTTAAAAAAAACCTTTACAATCTGAGCGCATTCGTCGGCCATCACACCACTGATGACTTCTGTTTTAGGATGCAATATATTTTCAGATAAGCGACTAAAACCACGTTTTTCATCAGAAGCCCCATAGACTACTTTACCTATTTGCGACCAAGCAAGAGCTCCGGCACACATCACACAGGGTTCCAGCGTCACATACAGCGTGCATTCATTCAAGTATTTGCCCCCTAGAAAATTAGCGGCCGCCGTTATGGCTTGCATCTCGGCGTGAGCTGTTACATCGGTCAGAGCTTCAGTCATATTGTGAGCACGCGCTATAATGCGGTTTTCGCATACTACTACAGCGCCTACAGGCACTTCACCTTTTTCAAGGGCTATTTCGGCTTCGTTATAAGCCTGGCACATAAACATTGAGTCGTCGAACATAAAAATAAGTGTCTAAAGTGAGCTAGAGTGAGCTAGAGTGTCTAAAGTGAACTAGAGTGAACTAAAGTGACTAGAGTTGTTCCTTGGGTTTGACTGGATATTGGGCTGCAAATTCTTGAATATCCAACGCCCCTTTATCGGTAAAATTACCGGAACGTGTACGGTGCAGGGCTGTCAAGTGGGCGCCGGAATCCAGAGATTTACCAATGTCACGTGCCAGTGCACGTATGTAAGTTCCTTTGCTACAAACGATGCGTAGGGTGCATTTTGGCAATGAAAAATCAAGCACTTCGATGGCTTCTATCACCAATTCTTTGGCTTTTATTTCAACCTCTTTGCCTTTGCGAGCCATTTTGTAGGCACGTACACCATCCACTTTTACAGCCGAGTACGCCGGCGGCGTTTGCATAATGCTGCCAATGAATTGTTTTAGCTTTTCCTCCAATAACTCACGGGTAATATGCTCATAAGGGTAACGTTCGTCTATCTCAGTCTCTAAGTCGAATGAAGGTGTAGTAGCACCCAGCTCCAATTCTGCAATATATTCTTTCTCCTGAGCCTGAAGCTCATCTATCTTTTTAGTATTCTTACCGGTACAAACCACTACCACACCGGTGGCTAGAGGATCGAGTGTGCCGGCATGGCCTACTTTTAGCTTTTTAAGACCTAAATGTTTACACAAAACAAAACGCACCTTGTTGACCAAATCAAACGAAGTCCAGGTCAGTGGCTTGTTAAATACTAATATTTCTCCTGCTATAAAATCCATATTATGTCGAAAGACGGAAGTCCTGTTTTTTATTCTTTTTATTAGATATATGCCAAAGGCTAAAGGCAAAAAACCAATGGCTTTATTTATTATTTACTCATTTTTTATTTAAGCATTGAATCGCCTTATCAATCACTTCTGCATGCATCAGTTTACCCCCTATCCGTGCCACGGTAGTGACTTTTCCGGTAGCAATGACCTGTGCGTTTTTTTTATTAAAAATGGCTTGCTCAAAAATGTATTTGATGCCTTCTTTTTTCACTTTTACGCTGGAGACAAAGGTATCGTTGCTCACCAATGAGTTCTTAAACGCTATTTCTATCCGGGCGACGACTACGATGATATCCTCTTCGCACAGTTTGGCAAAGTTAAGTCCCATCGTTTGAATAAATTCGTGGCGTGTATGTTCCATGTAGTTCTGATACACGGAATTATTGACGATACCTTGCATGTCGCATTCGTAATCGCGCACCTTCATTTCCAGGCTAAACTGAAAATCTTCTTTACTTAACATACTTTTATCAATTCTATTGACGCGCAAAGGTAGGAAAAGGAATGATAATTCTTATTTTTGTGGACAAATTGAGCACTAAGATAAGTAGAGTACTAAGTTTTTCACTTCGATACAATCCAGATGTGCATCAGGATGTCACTTCGGTACCGATTAGCATCGTACTCAGTGCATCGCTCAGTGAATGGAAAACATTAAACCTTGAATAATTAAACTTTGAATAATGGAAGTAACCATAGAATCCGGATGGAAAACCGCCCTTGCAGAAGAATTTGAAAAACCTTACTTCAAACAACTCACTGATTTTGTGCGTCAGGAATATACTTCTCAAGAAGTCTTTCCTCCGGCCAGGTTAGTATTCAATGCTTTTGACAAATGTCCCTTTGAGCAAACCAAGGTGGTGATTATAGGTCAGGATCCTTATCACGATGTCAATCAGGCGCACGGCCTATGTTTTTCGGTCAACGACGGCATTAAGTTTCCGCCTTCTTTACGCAATATTTTCAAAGAAATACAAAACGACCTGGGTATAGCGCCTCCTGAGAGTGGTAATCTGGAGCGCTGGGCCGAACAAGGCGTTTTATTAATCAACGCTACACTGACGGTACGTGCCCATCAGGCTGGTTCGCACCAAAAGAATGGCTGGGAAACCTTTACCGATGCGGCTATTCGCAATCTGGCGGAGAAAAGAGAAAACATCGTTTTCCTACTTTGGGGCGCCTTTGCACAGAAAAAAGCCGATATGATTGATGCCAATAAACATCTCATCCTGAAATCCGTGCATCCCTCTCCCCTTTCGGCCTCACGCGGTTTCTTTGGTAATCACCATTTCTCACGGACGAATGATTTCCTACAATCCAAAGGACTAAAACCAATTCATTGGTAAAACCAACAGCATCATTCCCTGCACCCGCTAATTATTAAACATTTGTATATTAACAAAAAACGTGGACTTATCATTGATATATCCACGTTTTTTTTACTCTTATAATTTTTCTATATATACATAATACGCCGGATGTACACGACCGTCTTTATCGATCAGCTGTGCTTCCATATCGTATTTTCCTGCAGGTACAAAACCTTTGATGGTGACTTCTTTTTGTCCCTCTTTTATTTTCACTTTCTGGGCTATATCTGCCACATAGAGGTAGACCATATCAAAGTCCGCCTTGGTACTCGCAGGCTTGGTGCGTTCTACCTCTACCGTTCCTGGTACTTCTGGGAAAGTAGTATTGATCGCAAGACCACTTTCGCGAGGAAAACGACAAATGCTGATACTATATTCACCATCTTCTACAAATTCCATTTTCCATACACCACTGCTACGTGAAAAGAAGATACCCCCCCAAAGCACTTATAAAAAAAACTTCAGACCCATAATTAGCAAAAACAAAAATGGACTTATTTGAAAGTATTAGTTGCTCCCCCCTTATGCAGCTAAAGAGATTAGACATGAAAATGAGTGATTGACACAATAGGTGTTTTTCTCTAAATTTGTACCAAGCCCAAAGCCCCATCCTATGTTTTTACTTCTATCCCCTACCAAGCTCTCTTTTTTATCCATTGATTTTTCAGTTATCGCTTCTTTTTTTGCGATACTGCTTGTCATTTTATTCTTCACTAAACCCCGTTTAATCATTAAAGCAGAACGAAAAAACATACACAACAGCATTCATATCATCATAAGATGCACCAATAAAAACTTTTTCAGAAACAGTATAAAAGAGGTCAAATGTGATGTCGTTACTTCAGATTCCTTCAAATTTGATGAGGTATGCGTTATGAGTCTTGAAAAAAACTGGACGGCTGGCATTCATCACAACGAAAGCTACACATTTATCAATAGCAAGGAATGCCTTTGTGATTTTGACACCGTTCCTTATATTCGAATAAAAATACTAACTACCAACTGTATAGGTTTAAAGAAGATGCACAGAAGGAATTACGCCTGCTCTACCTATAACCTTTATGAAATAAAACAAAGATGGAGAACGAAAAAGAAAAAAATGACATAAAAAAAATGGCGTCACCATACGGGACGCCATTTTTAATTTCATACTTTCTTTTGTATGTTCACACATCCAAAAAAGATTATTCCTCAGCCGTAGAGTTATTTTCAGACTCTCCTGTTAAAGCTTCTCCTCCTGCTACTGGAGCATCAGTATTTTCACTCTCAGCTACCATCTCTTCCTCTTCTGATTTGTGTACCACGGTTACCGAAGCTATTTCATCCTGACGTTTGTCCAGATTGATAATACGTACCCCTTGCGTTGCACGTCCCATTACACGGAAATCATCGACAGACAAACGCAGTGTAATACCAGACTTGTTGATGATCATTAAGTCGTTATCATCATTTACACGTTTGATGGCAATCAATTTACCGGTTTTTTCGGTCACATTAATGGTTTTCACGCCTTTACCACCACGATTAGTGACGCGATAAACATCCTCCCCTGTTTCGGGATCTACCACATACGAACGTTTACCGTAGCCTTTTTCCGACACCACCATAATGGTATCCTCGCTACCTTTTGGTAAGGTTATCATTCCAACTACTTCGTCATCGCCACCGTCCAGGGTCATCCCTTTCATACCGGTAGAAGTACGCCCGATAGGGCGTGTTTTCTCTTCAGGGAAACGAATAGCACGACCATTGCGGTTAGCCAATAAAACTTCACTATCACCAGTTGTAAGTGCCACATTCACGACATGATCGCCTTCGCGCAATGTAATGGCATTAACCCCATTGGTACGCGGACGTGAATAAGCCTCCAGCGGTGTTTTCTTGATGACACCAGCCTTAGTGGCAAACAGCAAGTAGTGGTTATTGATGAATTCTTCATCTTTCATATCCTTGATGCCGATAAAAGCATTCACTTTATCATCCCCCTCAATGTTCAGAAGGTTTTGCATAGCACGGCCTTTAGAGGTCTTTGTGCCTTCCGGAATATCCCAAACGCGTTTCCAGAAGCAGCGTCCTTTTTGGGTAAAGAACATCAGAGTATCATGCATTGAAGCCGTGTAGATATATTCCAAGAAATCCTCATCACGTGTGGTGCTTCCTTTAGAACCTACACCACCACGATTCTGAGTACGGAACTCGGTCAATGGTGTTCGTTTGATATAGCCCATATGCGATACAGTGATAATCATATCCTCGTTAGCATAGAAGTCTTCTGGGTTAAATTCTTCTGAGGCGTAAACGATATCAGTACGGCGTTCATCACCATATTTTTCTTTTATTTCGATCAATTCGTTTTCAATGATCTCCATACGCAATTCTACCTTAGCCAAAATCTCTTTCAATTCAGCTATGGTATGCATCAGAGCATCATATTCAGCACGCAGCTTGTCTTGCTCCAGTCCGGTAAGCTGACGCAAACGCATCTCTACTATAGCACGACTCTGAATGTCGGTCAGTTTAAAACGTTCTATCAAGGCTGCACGAGCCTCATCCGGACTCTTAGAAGCGCGTATTAACTTAATTACCTCATCGATATTGTCACTGGCAATAATCAGACCTTCAAGGATATGGGCACGTTTTTCAGCTTGTTCCAGTTCATACTGTGTACGGCGGGTAACCACATCGTGGCGGTGCTCCACAAAATACTGAATCAAATCTCTTAGGTTCAATAAGCGAGGACGACCATTGACCAGAGCAATATTATTTACACTAAACGAGGTCTGCATAGCTGTGAATTTATACAGCTTAGTCAGTACTACATTAGCAATTGCATCACGTTTCAGGTCTACCACAATACGCATACCGTTACGGTCCGACTCATCATTCACATTAGATATACCTTCTACCTTTTTCAGATTGACTAACTCAGCAATTTTGATAATCAGCTCCGCTTTATTAACCAAATAAGGGATCTCTGTCACAATGATACGCTCACGGCCTGTAGAAGTGGTCTCAATCTCGCATTTAGCACGTACAACCACACGGCCACGGCCTGTTTCAAAGGCATCTTTCACGCCCTGATAACCATAAATAGTACCACCAGTAGGAAAATCAGGCGCTTTTACATATTCCATCAAGCCATCAATGGTAATATCTTTATCTTTAATGTAAGCAATGGTGGCATTCACCACCTCCGTCAGGTTATGAGGCGGCATATTGGTAGCCATACCTACCGCAATACCAGAAGCACCATTCACCAAAAGAAGCGGAATACGTGTTGGCATTACTGTGGGCTCCTTCAATGTATCATCGAAGTTGAGCTGCATATCTACCGTGTTTTTGTCCAGGTCGGCCATTGTTTCTTCAGCAATCTTACGCAGACGTGCCTCAGTATAACGCATTGCTGCCGGGCTGTCACCATCTACCGAACCATAGTTACCTTGTCCGTCGACCAAAGGATAACGCAAAGACCACTCCTGAGCCATACGTACCATAGCCATATACACAGAGCTATCACCATGCGGGTGATATTTACCCAACACATCTCCCACGATACGCGCAGACTTACGATAAGGTTTACCTGCTCCTACACCCAGTTCGTCCATACCGTACAATACACGGCGGTGTACGGGCTTCATACCATCGCGCACATCAGGTAAGGCACGCGATACAATCACAGACATTGAATAATCAATGTAAGAGGATTTCATTTCTTCCTCGATATTAATCGGGATAATCCTACTATTCTCTATCATTATAAATATTTTGGTTAAATTAAATCGACACTCCTAAAAATCGCCTTTGATCCATCCATTATAGATAACACTCCAATAAAAACCTATGAATGAATCGACTAGACAATTATTTTACAAAAAAAGAAAGGGTAAAAACCAAGAGATTTCAACCCTCATACAAAGATAAGAAAATTGGCTTCTTGCGATACTAAAAAAACAGAATTATTAATAAGTTGTTAATTACGGCAAATGAGAAAATCAAAAATAAGGGCATTTAAAGCGCTTTTAGAAGCAGTAAGAAAATTTCTCGTGCTCCTGTCGATGAGAACCCGGGAATTCAAATAAGAACAGGAAATGATTATTTTTGGAGAAAAAGAGAAGATTTCAAAGAGTATAAATAGGGCTTCTCATCGTTGCCGTATTAGTGCTTCATAGGACGCTTTACAGCACCGCCAGGTAATAGCTAAGAACAGGCGATAGCGAGGATCCCCCACTTGTGAGCAAACGAGCTCATACTGAGCCATTCTTAAGTTTAGTTTCTTATTTATTCCAAGCCAGCATTACTCAGGTACGAATTATAATAACGGGGATCTCCGGTGACTTCTTCACCTAACCATAACGGTTTTTCAAAGGCTTGATCCTCTGACTTCACTTCTATTTCGGCAAGTATCAAACCGGCATTATCACCATAAAACTCATCAACTTCAAAAAAAAGAGTGTCCTCAGCAGGCACAATATAGCGTGTTTTTTGGATCACAGCAGGAAGGCAAAGCTTGAGCAGTTCTTGTGCTTCTGCTAAAGGAATTTTTTTCTCCCATTCGAAGCGGCTCATACCACTTACTGAACTTTTTCCTTTGATGGTTAAGAAGCCCTCGGTATCGCGTATACGCACACGCACAGTACGATCAGGATCTTTAGAGAGGTAACCTTGAGCTATTTGATACTGACGACTTACATAGGGCTTAAATTCGCCGGATACGAGGTATTTTCTTTCTATTTCCATGATAAGTAATGCTGTTATCCCAAAATCTGGTTATCACACAAAGATACACAGAGAATCATAAAAAAACATCACGTAAACGGGAAAATGAAAGCATCTAATGACATCTACGAAAGAAGGGAGCCCTAAAGCTCCCTTCACAAGTAACAAACATGCTATTTTCAACCAACATCATTTTAGCCTGCTACTCATACCTATAAAAAAATAAAATTTAACAAGTGTAGAGATACCCTACACTCCTCTTCTGTCTTGCATCGCGCTATATTTCTTAAATCGTTAAACTCTATTGTTTATTGTTGTACTATAGCAATAATTTGTATCCAAATGATGTTTTGGTACTACTTCTGATTTTCCATCGACCACAATAATACCGAATAAAAATAATACCTCATTTCAGCCCGCTTAAACAAATAAGTTAACATTTGCCTTTTCAGCCTCTTCCAGATAGTTGGCCACACCTCCAATGTTTACATTATCGAATAATTCCTCTTTGGCTACCCCCATAATATCCATACTCATCTGACAAGCAATGAGCTGTATACCGTTTCTTTCAGCTTGCTTCATCATCAATTCGAGAGAGTCGACATTTTTCTTCTTCATACGTCCTCGCATCATCTTGGTACCCAGTCCACCCATATGCATTTTAGAGAGCTTTAGCTTCTTACTGTTCGATGGCATCATCATACCAAACATTTTACCCATAAAGTCTTTGGCAATGTTTGGCTTATTATCTTTCTTAATCACATTTAAACCCCAGAAAGTAAAGAACATTGTTACTTTCTTGCCCATTGCCGCTGCTCCGTTAGCAATAACAAAGGAGGCTAAAGCCTTGTCCATATCATCACTAAAGACCACCAAAGTTTTGTTATCTCCACTTACATTTTCGGTAAATCCTTCTTTCGAAACATTCTTACGCTCAATAACTGCCGTAATAATACCGTCTTCTTTTTTACGGGTGAGCAGCTCATTACCTGTCACCTTACACCACGATGCTACATCATTATAAAAACCGGCATCACTGGCTTTGATTTCCAAGCGGGCTCCAAAATCAAGGGCATCCATCTCCTCTTTCAGGCGCATGATAGGACCAGGACATTGTAATCCACAAGCATCTACTTCCACTATTTTGTTGTCGTACATGATAGCTTTATCTACCGATATACTGGAAGGAATAGCCGGCATCTCGATGCTGTTTTCCTGATCTGCTACCACAGCTTTGAAAACTTTAGTACCACCAGACAAATTATAAACGCGATCAAAACCATTTTGAGACAACACGCGAGCCGCTATATAACCGCGCATACCTACGCCACAAAACAAATAAATGGCTTTACTCTTATCCAGACGTGATATTTTTTTGCGGATATCATTAACCGATATATTGATAGCACCGTCAATAGTACCAAGTGCCACCTCCTCAGCGGTACGTACATCCACTAAAATAGTGTCATCCTTGTCACGGTTCAGAATCATTTCCGGCGTTAAAGGTTTAAAGAAACCTTCCATAATATTCTGCGCGTTAAAACCAATCTGGTTCACCATCTCTTTCGCCGAGTTGAATGGCGGCGCATAGGCGTGCTCAACCTCCTGAAGATCATAGATAGTACCACCATTTTGAATGGTAGTAGCTAACATATCGATCCGCTTATCCACGCCTTTGTACCCTACAATCTGACCACCATAGACTAAACCGGATTGGGGATGGAAATTGATCTTCATTGTCATCATCATAGCTCCCGGATAATAACCAGCGTGCGAATTACCATTGATGATGGTAGAGATATACTCTACTCCTGCTTTATCTAGGGCTTTATCCGATGCCCCCGTTATGGCTGCCGTGAGATCAAAAATCTTGGCGATAGCTGTACCGTGCGAGCCACTGTATTTACGGCGGTGACCAAAAGTCAGATTATTGGCCAACAGCCGTCCTTGTTTGTTAGCTGGGCCTGCCAAATAAGTGATCACGGGTGTACCTGACACCGGGTGAGGATATTCAATACAGTCGCCTAAGGCATAAATATCTTTGTGAGAAGTCTGCAGATAATCATCCACCCAAATAGCGCCGGTCTCTCCAATCTTAAGACCCGCCTTCTGAGCCAGTTCCACATCGGGTTTTACCCCTATGGATAGAATGACAAAATCGGTTTCAATAGTATTACCATTCTCAAGCGTCAATTTAACGCGGTCGCCTGCCAAGTCTTCGAATGACATCACCCGGCTATTCAAGTGCAAACCTACATTGTGCTCTTTAAAATGCTGATGCAATAAAGCAGACATTTCATGATCTAACATATTAAGCACTTGTGGAGCAGCCTCTACCACATCTACACGAATGCCTTGATGATGCAGGTTTTCAGCCATTTCAAGACCGATAAAGCCAGCACCAATAACGACAGCAGATTTAGGTTCGTTATCATCAACAAACGATTTTATATTGTCTGTATCATCGACATTACGCAAAGTAAAGATATTTTTATGGTCGATACCCGGCAATGGTGGAATGATAGGTTTTGCCCCGGGCGATAGTACCAACTGATCGTAAAACAATTCGTAATCAGTACCATCTGTTAAGTTTTTAACGGCTACAGTCTTTCTTTCCGGATCTACATTCACAACCTCAGTCAGAATACGCACATCGATATTGAACAATTGACCAAAGCTCTGCGGCGTCTGAATCAACAGGCTCGAACGCTCCTTTATCACCCCGCCAATGTAATATGGCAGACCACAGTTGGCATAAGAAATATTCTCGCCACGCTCTATCATTATGATTTTAGCATTCTCGTCCACCCTACGCAAACGGGCTGCAGTAGTAGCGCCTCCGGCTACTCCACCTACGATAACAATTGTTTTACTCATCTTTTTAATAATTAGATTCTTGTATGAAGTAAGTTTAACATTTTTATTAACAAAAGAAAAGGCAGAAAGACAACTCTCTCTACCTATTTACCATCCTAAATGGCAAAGAAACAAAACAGAAGGCAGGCTATCAGTGACAAGTATCACAATGGAAAGATTTTTTTTGTAGTTTTGTGAACCATTAAAAATGCTTCCGGATCAAACAGTTTTGTTTTGAAAACGTTTTTAAATATAATTTTTAACTTTTCATTTAAAATATGGAATTATACACAGAAAAACTCAGACCTGAAATCATTCAAAAACGTTTTCCTCAATTTGAACTGGGGCTTTGCGAGGAAATATCAGAGCAAGGCCAATGGACCTATGTGGAGAAGGGTGAAAAGCTGATGCAAGGAGATAACTATATAAAATCTTTCCCCTTAGTGCTAGATGGTATATTACGCATTTCGCGCGAAGATGACAAAGGACGTGAAAGTCGTCTTTACTATCTAAAAACCGGTGAAGTATGTGCTATGGCTCTTACCTGCTGTATGAGTTACAGTAAATCAAACATACATGCTACTGCCGAAGAAGATGCCGATGTCATGATGTTACCAGTCAACCTGCTGGATGAGTGGATGAGTAAATATCAAGGATGGAAACAATTTGTGATGCTCGCTTTTAAAGACCGTTTTGATGAATTACTCGAAACCATAGACAGCCTGGCCTTTAAAAAAATGGATGAACGCATCATTACCTTTTTTGAAGATTATCATAAATCGACCGGTAACAATGAATTCAGAGGCACACACGAAGAAATTGCCCGTGCATTGACATCGTCACGAGAAGTTGTTTCGCGCCTGCTAAAATCAATGGAAAAACAGGGTAAAATTGAACTGGGACGCAACCGGGTTAATTTTGAGAAATTGATGGCATAAAAGTGTCGTGGAAGTATCGCAAAAGTATGGTGAAAGTATCGCAGAGATACGCGGAGGAGCAGAGATACGCGGAGTTATTTATTCAAGAATAGCATTATGAAATACTTTCTTAAACTAGTTCTGTTTTAAATATTGTCCCCCCCTACTCTATCTTATTCCCAACAAAAAATCGATTCTCTTATCGTTAAAGAAATTACACTAGATTTTTACAACTGGTATATCAATTCATGTAAAAATAGAGAGTATAGCGAATATAAGCCCACTTTTATTGTCATTGACAACACAGTCTCACTTGATTATACAAAGTATATTTCTAATTTGAAATCTCATCATTTTCTGAAAAACTAATAACAAAAGAATTATCAAGTTACAGCAACTGTGAAGAAAGCTTAAAAAATTTTAATGCAGATGAATTTAACAGCTTTGGGGAAATAGATGATTTTGAAAGAATTTCTTGCGATTTTGGAAATACCTTTAAATGGATAGGTGACCAAGAGTATTGTGATAGTATTAGCATTGAAAGTATATTTTTTGACGGAGAAAAATCCTGTACTATAGATGCTTCATTTTATAATTTGGATGGCACAAAAAAATCTTTTGGGAAAGGGGATGCATCATAACACTTGAAAAGATCAGTAAAATTTGGAAAATAATCAATATTACCATCAAAGATCTATAAAAAAAGACGCCCAGTCAGGCGTCTTTTCCATTTTTTCTCTACGAGTCTCAGCTCACTTCGGCAGCGCTCAGTGCATCGCCTCAGCGTATCTCAGCGATACAAAATACACGATACTAAAGCGTATACGATACCTTCCCTGCTGCAGCATTCGCTTTTTTGCGGGCTTTTTCTACACTTTCGGCACGTGCCAGACATACGCCCATACGACGCTCACCGTTGACTTCCGGCTTACCAAACAAGCGCAATTGCGTATCCGGCTCAGCCAATGCTTCAGCCAAACCAGAGAACGTAATATTTTTAGACGTTCCCTCTACAGTAATCACACTGGAAGCAGCAGGTGCATGTTGCACAATATTAGGAATTGGTAAACCAAGGATGGCTCGGGCATGCAATGCAAATTCTGATAAGTCCTGTGAAATCATAGTGACCATACCAGTATCGTGCGGACGGGGTGATAGCTCGCTAAAGTAAACCTCATCGCCTTTGATAAAAAATTCTACCCCAAACAAACCACGCCCCCCCAGGGCGTTTACTACTTTTCCGGCTATCTCCTGACATTTAGCTAAAGCCACTTCGCTCATCGGCTGCGGTTGCCAACTCTCCTGGTAGTCGCCGCCTTCTTGTCGGTGACCGATAGGAGCACAAAAGGCCACACCGTCTTTATGTTTGATGGTCAGCAAGGTGATTTCATAATCAAAATCCACAAAACCTTCCACAATTACACGGTCGCTGGCGCCACGTCCTCCTTCTACGGCATAGGTCCAAGCCTTATCGATATCATCAGTTGATTTAACGGTGCTCTGTCCTTTACCAGACGAGCTCATAATGGGTTTTATCACGCAAGGCATTCCGATTTTTTCGATGCCTGCCACAAACTCGTCTTTCGTACCGGCAAACACAAAAGGAGATGTTTTAATACCCAAATCAACGGCCGTCAGGTTACGGATGCCTTCACGGTTCATCGTTAACCAGGTAGCATTGGCTGTGGGTGTGATATTATAGCCTTCTTTTTCCATTTCAATAAGCACATCGGTAGCAATAGCTTCTACTTCAGGTACAATATGTGTTGGTTTTTCCAGCTCGATGGTACGGCGCAGTGCCTCTCCATCCAACATTGAAAAAACATGCGAACGATCCGCCACCTGCATCGCCGGGGCATTCTCATAACTATCGCACGCTATCACCTCCACGCCATAGCGCTGAAACTCTATCACGACTTCCTTACCCAGCTCTCCCGAGCCCAGCAACATCACTTTTGTCGCTCCTTCCGTAAACGGTGTTCCTATCTTTGTCATATATCTTTATCCACTAATTGCACTAATTGCACTAATTATGCATCGTGACTGAATTACACTAATTTTAATTATTCTTTGTCAATTTATTTCATGCTATAAAACTACACGACGATGTTTTAGACTTGGTTCTCCGAAGTTGACTAATAAACCAAGCTTATGACCAGTCCCCTTTAGGTAATTCAATGTCTGATGTATATCGCCTGATTTCAGTTGTGATAGAGCCTTTGTCTCTACAATAATTTTATCATAACAAATAAAATCTGCCACATATTCTTTATCCAAGATATGCCCTTTATAGTCAATCCGGATTCTAACCTCACGCTCAAAAGGTATTCCTCGCAATTCAAATTCAATCGCTAACGCTTCCTGATAAACAGCTTCTAGAAAACCATTACCTAGTGTCCTGTGAACTTCCATACAAGCACCAATAATCTCATAACTTTCTTCCTTATAAATAAGATTGTCTTTTTCTAGTAAGTCCATATTCAGAAGTATTTATGGTGATTCACCAAACTTTCTACGTCATTTTTTTTATCCACAGATTTCGCTAATTGCACTAATGTATGCGTCACGCCAAGTTTACACTAATTTAACTGTTCTTCCTTGAATGTTCTACGTCACTTTTCATTTTAACTAAGAGACTAAGCTAAATTCTAACGAAAAGAACTACATAGTACAATTAAATTCGTGAAATCATTATTTCAAAAAAACACACAGCGTAATAGTTAAACACGAAACTCACATTACCTCTAATTTATAAATTAGTGTATTTCGTGAAATTAGTGGATTCTATTCGTGGGAAATACTCTTTTTATTTCACCACAATGTTAATAATCTTCTTAGGCACGATGATCACTTTCACCACGTTTTTGCCTTCGGTCCATTTAGCAGCACGTTCGTCGGCCAATACAGCTGCTTCCATCGCTTTACGGTCGGCATCCACTGCAAATTCTTTCTGAAAACGCACCTTACCATTAAACTGTACCGGGTAGTTGTGCGTGTCTTCTTTAATGTAAGACTCGTTCACTTCCGGCCAAGGCTCGTAAGTGATGGTATCGCTGTGTCCGTACAGCTCCCACAATTCCTCACCAAGGTGCGGTGCATAAGGTGCTAATAGCTGTGCAAAAGTCTCCGCTGTTTCTTTGGTTACTTTTCCTTTCTTAGTGGCCAGGTTAAGGAAAATCATCATCGCCGAAATACCGGTATTGAATCGTAGGTTGTTAATGTCACCTTCCACCTTTTGGATGGTTTGATGAAGCAATTTTAGTACTTCTTTGTCCTCTTCGCCTTCTACAATGTTATCCATATTTGCAAAGAAACGGTGCACACGTGTCAAGAAGCCAAATACTCCTTTCACACCATTTTCAGCCCAAGGCTTAGTGGCATCCAACGGTCCCATAAACATTTCGTAAAGTCGCAATGAATCAGCACCATAATTAGCTGTTACATCATCCGGATTGACCACGTTTTTCAAAGACTTAGACATCTTAGCCACAATCTGCTTAAGTTCTTCTCCAGTCTCTTTGTGGAAAAATTTCCCTTCCTCTTCGCGCACCTGATCACTAGGCACTTTACCACCGCTGGCATTTTCATAAGCAAAAGCCAGAATCATCCCTTGGTTATACAATTTCTGATAAGGCTCATCGGTACTTACCACACCTAGGTCAAACAGTACTTTGTGCCAAAAACGACTGTACAACAAGTGAAGCACAGCATGCTCTGCCCCACCGATGTAAAGGTCAATAGGCATCCAGTAATTCTCCTGAACACTATCAAACGGCGCATCATCATTTGTAGGATCTATGTAACGCAGGTAGTACCAGCAAGAGCCGGCCCACTGTGGCATCGTATTGGTTTCACGACGTCCTTTACGACCGTTTTCATCCGTCACGTAAAGCCATTCTTCGGCATTTGCCAATGGTGACTCACCCGAGTTACCCGGCTCATATTTCTCCATATCCGGCAATACCAAAGGCAGATTTTCATCTTCAACAATACTCACCTCACCATCTTCCCAGTGAATGATAGGAAATGGCTCGCCCCAGTAGCGCTGACGACTAAATAACCAGTCACGTAATTTATAATTTACCGTAGCCTTACCCAGCTTATTTTCACCTAACCAGTCTATCACTGTTTTGATACCGTCAGCCTTATTCATTCCGTTGATGTCAAGACCATTATCGGCATTAGCCGAATTGATATAAGCGCCATCTTCGGTCCAGCAAGCATCACCGGCTAATACCTGAGCACGACTATCCTCATCCGTAGCATCGGCAGGGTCCAAGATACATATTACCGGAATATCAAATTCCTTAGCAAATTCAAAGTCACGCGTATCATGGGCAGGTACGGCCATAATAGCACCGGTACCATAGCCAATCAATACATAATCGGCCACCCAAACCGGAATTTTTTCGCCGTTTATAGGGTTGATAGCATAGCGACCAGTAAAAACACCGGTCTTTTCTTTTGCCAAATCGGTACGGTCAAGGTCTGACTTCAGCGCCGCAGCACGCATATAGTCATTCACTTTCTCACTTTGATCCTCCGTAACAATCACATCCAAGGCAGGATGCTCAGGAGCAATGACCATATAAGTAGCTCCAAACAAAGTGTCAGGACGTGTGGTGTACACGGTAAGTTTCTCGTCTACACCATCCAACTGAAAGTCCACCTCAGCACCGGTCGATTTACCAATCCAATTACGCTGCATATCTTTCACACCTTCCGGCCAATCTAAACCGTCGAGGCCTTTAATCAAACGCTCTCCATATTGAGGAATACGCAACATCCACTGTTTTAGATTCTTGCGCACAACCTCCTTCGTACCACATTTTTCGTGTGAACCATCGTTCAGTACTTCTTCGTTAGCACACACAATCTTACAGTGGTTGCACCACCACACTTGTGCATCGTCGTAATAAGCAAGACGTTTTTCATCTACGTACTCACGAACAGCCTCTTTTCCTTTAGCTTCTACTTCGGCAGGAATTGGTAATTCATCAATGGGTCGACCTTTTTGCATATCCTGGTCAAACCAAGTATTGTAAAGGCGAGAAAAAATCCATTGCGTCCATTTATAATATTTAGGGTCAGTGGTGTTGATTTCACGATCCCAGTCGTAGCTCAAACCAAGGGCTTTGATCTGACGACGGAAGTTATCACAGTTCTTTTTAGTGGTGATGGCAGGATGCGTTCCTGTTTGGATAGCGTACTGCTCAGCCGGCAGCCCAAAGGCATCCCAGCCCATAGGATGAAGCACATTATAGCCTTTCATACGCTTGTAGCGACTAATGATATCCGAAGCCGTATACCCCTCAGGGTGCCCCACATGCAGGCCTGCACCCGATGGGTAAGGAAACATATCCAAAGCGTAGTATTTTGGTTTACTGGTGTCTTTAGTGGTTTTGAAAGTCTTGTTTTCTTCCCAAAAGTCTTGCCACTTTTTCTCGATCTGCGTGAAATTATATTCCATTCTACAATGTGTAAATTATTAAATGCTAAAATGATTCCCCTGAAATAATATACTTCAAGCGTCGTCCCGATGTCCACCGGGATTACTTCGCTCGAAATTAATAAAGTGAATACTCTGTGATGCTTTGTGGGACTTTGTGATACTTTGTATTACAATAAAATTTAACTATAACACAGAGTTACACGAAGGAGCACTAAGTTTCACAAAGAAGATCACACTTTACACTCATTTTTCAAAGGTGGGCAAAGATAATAAAATTGAGGGGGAAAATAAGGACTTAAAAGTTCTTAATTCAGGGTTCACAATTGTACCACCGAAGACACCTCAAGACAAGCCTTAAAAAATAATTAACAGAAGTATAAAACACGAACTTATCATATTTGTTTTTATCTTTGAGGTCCACTTTTTTCAAGCTATTATGAAAACACATCTCACTCTTTTACTCATTTTATCATTAATAAGTTCTGTAGCGTTTGCCCAGTATGCTGGCATTGATCACCTGCAACCATGCAAGTATTTTGAGGATGACAGCAAAGACTATAGAGGATACCATCATAAAATTGCCGAAGTTTTTCACTTAAAATCAAACAATGTAACCATAAACTACATTGCTACGCCTTCATTTTCTCCCGAATATGCATTCTCCTTAACAAAAGCCAAAAGGAAATACCTATTAACCACCCGACAATTTTCTGAAAACTATTGGTATGCTGAAAACAAAGACAATGTAGAATTATTGAGTCAGGAACGAGAACTAAACAAAACCACCGCAAAACTTATGTTTAGCCTCTTCTCCATAGCTTTAGATTCGTGTAAGAATTATATTCCTAAGAAAAACGGCTTAAGCTATATTGGTTTTGATGGAACCAATTACTATTTCTCTGAAAGGATGGACAATAACTTTCGAATCGGTAAAACGTGGTCTCCAAGCACCCCAAAGATGCAAGAATTAGTAGCTATCTGTGAAAGAATCAGAACAAGCCAGCCGGTCGATTTCAAGAAGCTAAATAAGCGAATAAAACAGATGATATCAGGTTTTGAAGAGCGATAGCGCCAAAAAAAATCTCACCACCAATATCTGAACATCATCATCGGACATTCGCTTTAACAGAAAACAGGCCATAACCCACGGTTAATTTACGTGCAGCTCTGTAAGCAGACACATTATGTATAACACAGATTGGCAGTGAGTAGTACAAAGAATCCTTTCAAATGAGATTTATATAATCAAGAAAGATAAACTATCTTTGTCAGCTTATTATTTTTAATCTTTATGCTGTCAACACACACACTATATCTTTACATCTCAGTCTTATTATTAGTTCTACTCCTTGTTTTTATCATACTATTTTTCAAAAATAAGAAAAGATACAAGAGTAGACTTGAACTACTCAAATTCTCCATAAATGATGAAAAAGCCTTGCTCAAACAAGCTTACTCTGTGATTGAAAAACAAAAAGCTGATTACAAAACCCTCAAAGAAACAACGGAAAAGAAAATCTCAGCATCGCAAAAAGACTTTCAACACAATTTGGAACAAGCCGTAATCGAAGAGCTTAGATATGAGTTAATCCAGCTTCTGGAAAAAGAAAAATACATACTTTTATTAAGTAAGGTGATAAGTGAAGGATTCCAAAAAAAAGAACACGATGCCTTATTAAAATCAGTAAAAAAACAAAGCCGTCAATTATGGAACAACTTTAACCTCCGTATTAACTTTCATTTTAAGGATTTCCACTCTCAATTATTAGAAAAAGCACCTAAAATAAACAATACCGAACTCAAAATATGCAATCTGCTAAAGCTCAACTTTACAAGCAAAGAAATAGCCGAATTGCTTAATATCACCGAAGGAAGCTTAAACGTAACACGTCATCGTATGCGCAAAAAATTTGATCTTGACAGAGATGTGAATTTAGTAGAATTTATAAATAGCATTTGACCTTGAAACCGCACTAGTGTAGCACAAAACAGACTTAAAGCGGGAGTACACAGAGCTTGTATGTTGAGCCTGCCAAAACTATTAAAAACACACCGGGAATTATTCTTTTATACACCCATTCATACCTCTTCAATAGAAGGCATTACAACAAACATTTTTGACACGATCGAAAAATCAACTCAGCACCACTTCCACGATGCAACTCAATAAAGAAATACTACGCTTAGCAGTGCCCAATATCCTCAGTGGGCTCACCGTACCACTGCTAGGAATGGTGGATATGTACCTCATGGGTCACGAGCAAAACGAACAGTACATGGGCGCTGTAGCATTAGGCTCGGTGATTTTTAATATTGTGTATTGGAATTTTGCCTTTTTGCGTATGGGGGTGAGTGGTATTACGGCACAAAATTTTGGACGAAAAGATAAGGATGAAAGTGCACAAACACTATTCCGTGGACTGATGATTGCCTTGGTCGGAAGTGTTTTGCTACTGCTTATCCAAATGCCCGTAGAAAAGCTAAGCTTCGGTCTGTTGAACGGCAGTCCTGAAGTGAAAGAACTTGCCAGGAGTTATTTTTATATGCGAATATGGGCAGCTCCGGCAGCCATCTGTCTCTTTGTATTTACAGGTTGGTTTGTAGGAATGCAAAACGCCCTCTACCCTATGTGGATAGCCGTCACAGTCAATATCGTTAACATCATCACCAGCTATATCTTTGTGACCTACTTCGGCATGCAAGAGCGCGGAATAGCTCTGGGATCTGTCGTAGCTCAATACAGCGGATTAACACTTTGCCTTATTCTGTTCATGAAAAAATACCGTTGGGTATTCCCCTTCTTTAACCGGCAAAAAATACTTATTGCTGCTAAAATACGGGAATTTATTCACGTGAGTGGGGCTATCTTTTTCCGTACACTTCTGGTTGTTACAGTGTTTACCTTTTTCCGCTCCAGCTCAGCAGGTATGGGCGATGAAGTGCTGGCGGCCAACGGTGCTCTGATACAATTCCTCTTTCTTTTTTCTTACTTCTCCGATGGCTTTGCCAATGCTGCTGAAGCCCTCAGCGGTCGTTTTTATGGTGCTAAAGATAAAATAATGCTCCTGAAATCTATCCGTCTCCTTTTCCTTTGGGGTTTTGGCACCGCGGTAGCTTTTACCCTTCTCTATTATTTTGCCGGAGAGAATTTAGTAAGTTTCTTTACCCCTAACGCCGCCGTTATAGCAGTAGCCAAAGACTTTATGCCATGGATTATCCTGTTACCGTTTATGAGCTTTTCTACTTTTATTCTAGATGGTATCTACATAGGTGTCACAGCCTCACGTGCTATGATGATCACCATGTTTATCTCCACCGTCTTTTTCTTCTTTTTGCCTTTCTACACACTACGTCCCATCATTGGCAATCACGCTATATGGGTGAGTATACTGGCCTTTATGTTGTGCAGGAGTATTTCGCAGGGCATATTAATGAAGAAGGTGATAAAGATCAAATAATTCAACGTTAAAGATTCAAAATCCGTGATACAAAAAGTAGACATAATAGCTCATATTAAGCAAATTCTTGAAGAGAAGATCGATGCTTTAACGCTTCAAATAAAAAACACACAGGATTCGCAAGCCAACGACACCAAGAGCAGCGCCGGCGATAAATTTGAAACCGGCCGTGAGATGCTGCAGGCTGAGCTCAACAAATACGAAGGACAGCGCGCTAACTTGCAAACATCACTCAAGACACTGCTTTCTATTTCTCCGAAAAAAGTCTATACTCAAGTAGCGTTTGGTGCATTAATAAAAACCAATGCGGAACTTTATTTTATTGCTATTGGATTAGGAAAAATCGAGATTGATAAAACCACGGTTTATGCTATCTCTCTGGCCTCTCCCATCGGGCAAGCTCTACATCATAAACAAACTGGTGACAGAATTATTTTTCAAGGGCGAAAGTTAATTATCGATCAAATACTCTAAGCTTTTCCGGATACAGCTTCACATCCTAAAACAAAGCCAATGAGAAATAAACACAAGCATAGCGTAAGGTAATTATTCTTAGTATAAAAAAACAACATTAATTTCAGGCCTAAATATAGATTCATCTGTGAAGAAGTATTTAATAAAACACGTTAAGTCGCTCCAATAATTGATGAGGGTTTCATTATTTTTGCGTCCACAATTGATAAAAAACAGAAAGATCCGGCTTATTTCAATATTTTGAAAAAAGATTATAATATTTATTATCTGGAGATGCACAAAGCTCCTGACTTTAAAAGCTCCCATAATGCTTCTTTTTCTTTGCAGGAATTGGATAAACCTATTGCGCACAAAAGATACATTAGCTTATACCGTACGGTAGGTGATGCTTTTAAATGGACAGATCGTCTAAAGTTAAACGAAAAAGAATTGGATGCTCTGATAAATAAAGATGCAACGCACATTTTTGTTTTGTTGGCTGACAAGCGAGAAGTTGGCTTCACAGAGTTACTC
>DHQI01000010.1:47809-48061 GCA_002408065.1 Bacteroidales bacterium UBA5342 | reverse complement strand
GGCTTCACAGAGTTACTCGTTGAAAAGGATTATGTAGAACTACAATATTTTGGTCTTTTTACCGAAGAAATAGGTAAAGGCTACGGAAAAAGCTTTTTACAGAAAGCCATTGAAAAAGCGTGGTCTTATGATAAAGATAAAGTTCAACTTAACACTTGTGATCTGGACCATCCTGGTGCGCTGGCCCTTTATTTGAAAATGGGATTTTCTGAAGTAAGGAGGAAGAAAGTAAGCAGTAAGCAGTAGGCAGTA
>DHQI01000010.1:0-47530 GCA_002408065.1 Bacteroidales bacterium UBA5342 | reverse complement strand
CATTTTTGCATTGAATCATTAAATCATTGAATCATTAAACAATAGAATTCAAACATATGAAACTTTCTATCATCGTAGCCATAACGGACGATTTCGCTATTGGCAAAGACAACGATTTGTTGTTAAAAATACCGGGAGATTTGCAGCATTTCAAAAAAGTAACCCAAGGACATACTGTAGTCATGGGCGACCGTACACTTATTAGCTTACCGGGTAGTAAACCCTTGCCAAACCGCCGTAACATCGTGATGACTTTGGATAAGGATTTTAAAGCTGAAGGTTGCGAAATAGCTTACTCGATAGATGAAATGAAGGAGTTGGTAAAAGATGAAGACGAGGTGTTTATTATAGGTGGCGGCACCATCTACAAGCTCTTCTACCCTATAGTGGACAAACTTTACCTGACTATTGCACACACCTCTGTGGAAGCAGATACTTATTTTCCCACGATCAACTTTGAAGAATGGGAAGAAACCTCACGCGAGGATATTACGGCCGGTGAAAAGGCGGAGTTTGCTTATTCGTTTGTGAATTATGTGCGGAAGTAAAGCGTCAAAAAAAAGTCGGGGCGACAGGATTTGAACCTGCGACCCCTTCGTCCCGAACGAAGTGCGCTACCGGACTGCGCTACACCCCGATTAATTTGACAAGCAAAATTAATAAAATTTTGCCACATACTCTTGTAATGTGACATTTAACAAGCAAATTTAAGCTGATATAAAAAATAACGCTCCCCCGAATTGGCCTACAAGTGTGAGAGAATATACGCTCAACACTCCCCTTCCTTTCTTAATCAACAATCTTTCAAAACACTCCCGTCAGTTACCATTCTGTCATCTTTTCCTGCTATTTTTGTGCAATGGAAAAACGCAAAGCCCCCAAGGCCGTCCTTTTTGATATGGACGGCGTACTGATACACTCAATGCCCATGCACGTACAAG
Organism: Bacteroidales bacterium UBA5342; assembly: GCA_002408065.1. GTDB lineage: Bacteria > Bacteroidota > Bacteroidia > Bacteroidales > UBA5342 > UBA5342. The sequence continues at coordinate 46,589 of DHQI01000010.1, read as the reverse complement.
CCTGGAACAAGATTTACACTAAATATGACATAGAAACCACCGAAGAATACCTGTACTCAGAAGAAGGCCGCGTGGCCACTAAAGCCATTGCTAAACTCTTCAAAGAACAAAAGGGCATCATACTGAGTGATGAAGAAACCCGGAAAATATATCATGAGAAAGTAGAGGAGATCAAAAAAAACCACCCCCTTCCACCAATCATGGATGGCATGTTGGAATTTGTACAGCTGGTAAAAGAAAGCGGATGTGCTGTTAGTGTAGTGACAGGGTCAGGCCACCCCACACTGATGAATATCCTTAATAGATATTATCCTGATTGTTTTGATGAAAGATTAATGGTTTCAGCCAAAGATGTGCAACACGGCAAACCACACCCGGAACCTTACCTAATGGGACTGGAAAAACACGGCATAAAAGCCGAAGAAGCTATTGTAGTAGAAAATGCCCCGCTTGGCACCACTGCCGGAAAAGCTGCCGGCATCTTTGTTTTAGGCTTAAATTCAGGAAAACTAAGCGACAAAATGCTTTACAATAACGGTGCTGACATCGTTGTAAAAACAGCTGCAGAACTAAGTAAATGGTGGAAAGAAAATATAGAAACAAAAAAGGTTTAAGTATTAGTGAAATACAGGATAAAGTTGACAAGCCCTACCCAGTCTTCTTGATTTCCCTTATTTTTGACATATTGCTTATAAGACCTAAATCAAATGATAAGATCCACTTACAAACATAAACTCCAAATCTACCACACCTATAAAAAAAGCCTAATAAAACTCTATACAGAAGCTTTTTACAACAATGAAAGTAATGCGCTTCTAAGTCACAATATCGAATCATATTTTGACCGTATTATGAGGCAGGGTGTCGGGGTATTTTGTTTTGAAAACGGAAAACTCAGTGGCGCTCTTATGGCTACTCCACCAGACTTTGATCATCACCTCCCTGCGCAGATTTCCCGTGAAATAGTCCCTGCAAGATCCTTGTATATTGCTGAAGTATTCGTCAGTGAAACATGCCGTAACAAAGGTTATGGAAAACAGCTCATGAATGAACTTTTCATACTCACAAAAGAGGACTACGACACTTACATCATTCGTGTGTTAAGTACTAACGAAGCAGCCATTAAGCTCTACAAAAAATGTGAATTTATCCCCAAAACCACCATAATTGAAAGAAAAACCGACCATAATCAGAACAAAATAGCCCTTGAAAAGTTATACCTTGTAAAGAAAACACACTGAAGGATTATAAAAAAAACAATAATGAAGACGAGAAGCCTAAACATCATCAACCTACACCAAGGAAACACGGAGCAAAAACGTCAGGAAATTCTTTCCTACTACAATCAACAATTAGCACTAGAAGAACAGCTATATAGCGCTTTAGCTACGGAAAACGCTTTCTACCAACGGGCAGACCCTTTGCGTCATCCTATTATCTTCTATTACGGTCATACCGCGGTTTTTTTTATGAATAAGCTTATATTGGCAGGTTTAGTAGATGCACGTACCAATCCTGAGTTAGAGTCCATCTTTGCTATCGGTGTAGACGAAATGTCGTGGGACGATCTAAATGAACAGCATTACAACTGGCCTGGCGTAGCCGAAACATCAGCTTATCGTAATAAAGTAGCCGATTTAGTCCGCCACCTTATCAAAACACTGCCACTCAAGCTTCCCATCAATTGGGAAAGTCCTTTTTGGCCCATCCTGATGGGTATAGAACATTTAAATATTCATATCGAGACATCGTCAGTACTTATTCGTCAGTTGCCTATAGAAATGGTAAAAGCAAACACTTTCGGTAAACGATGCACACAGACAAACCTTGCGCCCAAAAACGAACTAGTACAAGTAGAAGGAGGTCTGGTCAAGTTAGGAAAAGAAAAAGATCACCGCCTCTATGGTTGGGATTGTGAATACGGAGAAGCCTCAGAAGAAGTCAAAGCATTCCAAGCAGCTAAATACCTGACATCGAATCAAGAATTTCTAGGCTTTGTAGAGGCTAAAGGTTATAAAACAAAGAAATACTGGACTGAAGAAGGCTGGAACTGGTGCAATTATAAAAAGGCTGAACACCCGCTTTTCTGGATAAAAGAAAACCAAAAATACAAACTACGCTTATTGGACGAAATCATAGCTATGCCCTGGGATTGGCCGGTAGAAATCAACCAACTGGAAGCTAAAGCTTTTTGCAACTGGAAAGCAGAACAGACAGGAGAACCTTACCGTCTGCCAACAGAAGCCGAGTGGTTGCATCTGTACGAAATAAATCAAGTACCTGACGTGGACGAATGGAAACAAGCTCCGGGCAATATTAATATGGAACATTACAGCTCCTCCTGCCCTGTTAATCAATACCAATTTGGTGATTTCTACGATCTGATTGGTAATGTGTGGCAATGGACCGAAACCCCCATCAATGGTTACAACGGTTTTAAAGTACATCCGCTCTACGATGATTTCTCTACGCCTACCTTCGATCAAAAACATAACCTTTTCAAAGGAGGATCGTGGATATCGATGGGCAACGAAGCTTCTAAACACGCGCGCTATGCTTTCCGCCGTCATTTCTATCAACATGCAGGCTTTCGTTACATCATTTCAGAAGAAAACCCTAAGATAGAAGATAATAGCTACGAAACAGATACTGAAGTAGCGCTCTCTTGTGAAAATAATTACGGCAAAAATGTTTTAGGCACTAATAACTTTTATGAAGAGATCAGCCATATTGCCTTAGAGCTACTCCACTCCCCCAAAAATTCAAAAATACTGGATATCAATTGTGAAACAGGGCGCTTAGCTTTCGAACTGGCGAAATCTGGTGCTAAAATCACGGCATTGGATGCTTCAGCGCGTTTTATTAAGGTGGCTTTTAGAATGCAAGAACAAGGTAGCATCAAGTACATCGTGAAAAACGAAGGTGATTTGGTATATTTTCGCGAAAAACAACTTAAAGACTTGAATGTAAACTCAGAAATGGCTCAAAATATTCAGTTTATGCAAGTAGATGCCTCCAACACTAAAACCATTTTTACGGGTTATGATATGATTATTGCTACAAGTCTACTCCACGAGCTTTACGATCCCGGAAAATTTCTCAACGCAATGAGTCAACGCATAAATAAAGATGGAATACTTATCCTCAGTTCAACGTACAACTGGGATATTAAGAACACAAAAAAAGAAAATTGGCTGGGCGGATTCAAAAAGGATGGCGAACCGGTCTATTCTTTTGAGCACATCAAAGAGGTTTTGTCTGCAGATTTTGAATTAATAAAAAAACCATTCGACCTGGCTAAAGTGTCCCGCTTATCTTCAAGAGAGTTTGCTTTTAACCAAGAGGAAGTTAGTATTTGGAAGAAAAAAAGCTAAGCTGTTTACCTAAAGCAGAGAGCAGTGTAAAATATTTATTTTACTAAAAACCTGATTTCGTGATAAGATGATGTCTCCATTTGAGATATTTTTGAGTGAAAATATCCGAATCAGTTAGAAAAGTCCTTTCTGTGACAATACGCTTATCCCGAACTCAGGAAAAAAACGCCCTAAACCCAAGGTCTCACTAAGGCGTCTACCTTGGATTACAACATAAGCACAAAACGCTTTAAACTAAAAACAGCAAGGCACCATAAAAAAGTTACTTTTTATCAGCGATTACAACAAAACAGCTAAAATTTTATTATTTTTACAGGTCTAAATAAACGTCTAATCGGTTATTTACCCGTAAATGATATACAAACTATCAAAATGATTATTTGACGGTGAATAAAAAAATAATGAACATAAATTGCTCTAATTTTTTTTAGAAACCTTAAAGCTAACGCTTATAACGATTTTTATTCTTCTACGTTTTGCTTATCATTCTAACAGTAAACTACCGGAGACCTTATATTCTAAACTTAAAAACGTCAATAAAAAACACTAAGATATGAATACAAAAATTATTTACTGGCCCAAAGGTGGCAATGTAGAAAAAATTGCAGAGAAAATGACAACAAAACTCAATGGTGTAAAAGCTTATTGTGTAGAAGAACTAGACTTTAACATGTTGTCCGACACTGAATTATTAATCCTAGGTGGCTCTACCGTAGGAGCCGATCATTGGAACAACGAAGCTTACCCCGATGCCTGGGCGATGTTTTTTGGCGAACTAAAAGCTAAAGGCATCTCTATGGAAGGTAAAAAAGTAGCTCTTTATGGCCTTGGTAATCAAGTGCTCTACCCTTCTCATTTTGTGGATAGTATGAAGGATATGGCGGATGCCGCTATCAGCACCGGTGCTACACTGGTAGGAGCCTGTGCCAACAAAGACTACCATTTCGACGCTTCAGAAGCTTTAGTAGATGGCCAGTTTGTAGGATTACCTTTAGACGAAGACACCCAAGCCTCTAAAACAGAAGCACGTATCGATGCTTGGCTTAAAGGTTTGGACTTGTAATTAAAATTTAACAGCCTTGTTATCAAACGCGAATTTCAATTGCCGAAATTCGCGTTTTTAATTATAATAAGAATTTCAGTTTTTATAGCTATAATAAGCCGGCCTACAGACTAAACTCAGAAAAGGCATTTTACAAGAAATAAACAGCAGTATTGATTTTTAAAACCAACAAAGGTCATCATACATCACCACTATGTCCACACACGAATTAGAAGACATATTAAAAACTTTTTTTCGGAACGAAGAATTACCCGGAAGCGCTGCTCAAAAGCTTATGGCTCCGTCGTCCAGAAATCCGAAATCAGTGAAGCATTCCAGCCCAATACGTCTTTCGGCTGTGATGTTGTTGCTTTACCCTAAAAATAAAAAATGGCATATAGCCTTAATAAAACGCAATACCTACAATGGTAATCATAGTGCCCAAGTTAGCTTGCCGGGTGGTAAATTGGAATCCGGCGATGCTGATCTAAAAGCCTGTGCTCTACGCGAAACCTACGAAGAAGTAGGCGTATATTGTGAAGCGGATGAGGTGATCGGAAGCTTAACAGCCTTGCATATCCCCATCAGTAATTTTATGGTACATCCTTATGTATTGGTTTTAGATAAAAGACCGGATTTTCGTATCAACCCCGATGAAGTAGAGCACCTTATTGAAATACCTTTAAAGCTAATATTAAAACAACAGTATCAAAAGACAAAAGAAATTATTAGCGAAGAGCACCATATCACAGCACCGGTATATCAGCTGGAGAATGATTATATTTGGGGGGCTACAGCGATGATTTTATCGGAATTTGCAGTAATACTAAAACACTTGAATCTTAAGTTTTAAAACTACATATAGCTTTAATTAGCATGTGCCCCGGCCTAAAGCACTTCGAACTCATTACTGTTCGGTTGCTAATCAGGCATTGAACCTACTCCGAACGTTGAATATATGAACTTTCTTTCCCACCTCCATCTCTCATATCCCGATCAAGAAGAAATGACGGGTAATTTCATCGGTGATTACGTCAAAGGTAAACAATATAAAAACTATCCTGAGAACATTTCACGTGGCATCCTTTTGCACCGTAAGATTGATGAATTTACCGACAATCATCCTTTACAAAAAAGGTTTAAAAACTATTTCCGTGAAGATTACGGGCTCTATGCCGGCATTATCAGTGATATGCTGATGGATCATTTTCTGGCCAAAAACTGGGAACAATATTCCACGCTTAGTCTGAACAGTTTTGCCGATCTTTCGTATCAAATACTTTTCGATCACTTCGACGATTTACCACAACGCGTCCAAAGCTTTCTGCCTAAGATGCGAAGAGCAGGACGTCTGGAATCTTATGTCAGCAAGGAAGGTATTGAAAACGCTATACATCTGATGACGCGTTACACCTCACTACCGGACCACACCAGCGAGGCGATGGCTGTTCTTAGCTCAAATAACAAAGCTTTAGAATCCTTATTTTATGACTTTTATCAGGATTTAATTGGTTTTGTAGAAAAACAATAGCACAACTATAAAACAAACAGTACAAAACATTACCTATAATTAAAAGGATAGCGCGTTGGCGTAATTAAATGCTCTCTCTTAGAATATTTACAAATCCGACTATCAGGCTAATACTTGCAAGCAAGAATTATATCTGTGACATCTGTATTATCCGTTGTTGGCAAAAAACGAAAATATGTTAATAAAACAACAGATAACACAGATGAAACAGATTTACTTTTCGAAAACGAAAAAACTAATATAAATGTATGAAATGTTTAAAATGAGATAAATATATATACAATAGAGATTGTCTGGATCTAATTCCGCCAACAGGTAAGGATACTTATTATTTTCCCTTAATTGTTAGTGGGGCTAAAAGCTCAGATACGAAAAAGGCTCCCTTAAAGGAGCCTTTTTTTAGATATATCAATATGTTTCTACATATGTTTTTTAATCTCTTCTTTTAATTCATCCACACGGAATGGTGCACCTTGAATCTTATTTACTTGCTCGTATTCAAATTCAGGATAAACCATACGCAGGTAATTAGCAAACTGTCCAAGATTCAACTCACATACCACGATTGTCTTGTATTTAGCCAATACCTCTTTGGTATTCTTTGGTAATGGTTTAATGTAGTTGAAATGCGCTAAAGCTACCGGCGTACCCTCTTCGTTCATTTCCTCGGTGGTAGACAGCAAGTGCCCATAGGTACCTCCCCATCCTACAATCAAAGTATCCGCATCGGCATCGCCAAGCACTTCCAATTCAGGAATAAAGTTAGCCACACGCTGTACTTTTTCTTCACGAATCTCTGTCATGATCTGGTGATTCATAGGATCGTGCGACACACTTCCTTTCGGATTATCCTTTTCCAAACCACCAATACGGTGAATAAACCCAGGCATTCCCGGAGTAGCCCAGTAACGCGCTAATTTTTCATCATCGCGCAAATATGGCAACCAGGTTTCTTGCATTTCCGGTGTCACTTTACGTGGAGTAATGGCTGCGAAATCAGTATCAACATTAGGGATATGGAAAGGCTGTGAACCATTAGCCAAGAAACCGTCAGTCAGAAGAATCACCGGAGTCATATGCTCCAGCGCCAAACGTGATGCCTCGAAAGCATAATTGAAACAGTTAGAAGGCGTGCTGGCCGCGATCACAATACAAGGAGAATCACCATTACGGCCATAAATAGCTTGCATCAAATCCGACTGCTCTGTTTTGGTAGGCAAACCAGTAGATGGTCCTCCACGCTGTACATTTACGATAACAAGTGGTAATTCGGCCATTACAGCCAAACCAATAGCTTCGGCTTTAAGGGCCAAACCAGGACCAGAGGTCGAAGTAGCAGCCAAGCTACCGGCAAAGCTGGCACCTATGGCAGTACAAATACCTGCAATCTCATCTTCTGCTTGGAACGTTTTAACACCTAAATCTTTGCGGGCAGCCAACTCATGCAAAATTTCAGAAGCTGGCGTAATAGGATAAGACCCCAAGAACAATGGTAATTCAGATTTTTCAGACGCTGCAATTAAACCCCATGCCGTTGCCTGATTACCACTAATGTTACGGTATTTACCTTTTTGCAGCAAATCACTGGCATTTACCTGATACGAAGGCGTCAATTCTTGCACCACCTCGCCGTAATTAAATCCGGCATTAAGCGCCATAATGTTGGCCTGCTCCAAAATGGGTTTTTTCTTTCCAAATTTATCAGAAATAAATGATTCTGCTTCATTTAGCGGACGGTTAAATAACCAAGACACCAAACCAAGGGTAAACATATTCTTACAACGTAAAACTGATTTGTTATCCAAGTCAAGCTCCGCTAAACTCTTTTTCGTAAATGAAGTAATTGGTGCTTTGATGATATGATTACCATCTAAACCTTCTTCTGTAATGGGATCATCCGTTTTGAAACCGGCCTTAGCAATGGTTTTTTCATCAAATGAATCAATATCCACAATTAAAGTTCCACCAGGTTTAATCGATTTACCACTGTGCTTAAGAGCTGCAGGGTTCATTGCTACCAGTACGTCTGCCAAGTCACCGGGAGTGTAAACACGTTTCTTACCCAAGTGTACTTGAAAGCCCGACACGCCACCTACAGTTCCCTGAGGAGCACGGATCTCTGACGGGTAATCAGGAAATGTAGATACATCATTACCTAAAATAGCTGCTGAATTGGAAAACAATGTTCCTGTCAGCTGCATCCCATCTCCCGAGTCTCCGGTAAACTTAATCACAACCTGATCTAAATCAATTGGAATCTTTTTAGTTGGATCTGTCATAATAATTTGATATTTATTTTGTTATTGTTTGTTTCAGCGTTTTCTTATAAAAGGGTATTTTATAATCCCCACAAAAATAATAAAAAAGAATGATTTTACCATTTTTGTTGACGATTTGACATGTTTTGACCTAAAAACATCAACAAATTAAATTCTATACTATCTTTGTGATATAAAACGAGTATGATTTTTAAAATCAAGACAACTACTCACTCATTAGCTCACAATAAATTTATGTAAAAACATAACGCTAATACAGAAAAAACATGGGGTTCCCGTTAAATAGTATCATAATCTAGACCAATGAATAAAGTCGTAGTAATAGGTTCAGGAAATGTAGCCACCCATTTAAGTTTAGCCTTAAACAAGAGTGGTATTAATATCGTTCAGGTATGGAGTAAGAGCCTGACCAACGCCCGTCTGCTTGCCATAGAAGTAAACGCCTTATTTACAAATAATTTAAACGATTTAGTTGGCAATGCCGATCTCTATATCATTTCGATTAAAGATGACGCCATAACTTCGGTGTTAGAGCAATTTCCACACAAGCATAAAAACATTATACACACTGCCGGCAGCATAGCTATGGAAGTACTCAAGCCTTATTCCGAAAATTGCGGTGTACTCTACCCGCTACAGACCTTTTCGAAAAATAAGACCGTAGATTTTAAAGAAATTCCGGTTTTGATAGAAGCGAACACTTACCTGTTAGAAAGACAACTCACCCAGCTGGCTGAAGGCATTAGCAACAAAGTAAGTAGCGCGAGTTCCGAACAGCGCAAATACCTGCATATAGCCGCTGTATTTGCCTGCAATTTCACCAATTATTTTTATGCATTAGCACAACAAATGCTGGAAGATAAAGCTCTTGAATTTGATTTGATTCGGCCTTTAATTTTGGAAACGGCCCAAAAAGCGATGCTGCACTCTCCAGCGGCTGTTCAAACCGGTCCGGCCGTACGTAAAGATCAAAAAGTGGTTAATGCTCATATTGAGTTATTAAAAGATAATCCGGCATTACAAAAATTGTATGCTGATTTGAGTGAACGGATAATGACACTGTAAAACAACGACTTGCCATCACTTTTATCCGTCATTTCCATAAGATCTCAATGTTGAAATCCTTTGCTAGACCTAAACAATCTATAGCCCTTGCAAAATCCTCAAATCTTAACAGAAAAAACATCGCATAACACAAGGACAAACTATTTATAATATGTTCCGCTTCTATCTATAGTTGGCTATATCACCGATAATCAACTATACCTGAAAGAGTCTGCATGTCATTATGCGACTATACCTCTTTCAATTAACTACTGAAAATAATACTAAAAACAAAGTAACTACATAATTTGAGCCAAGAATTCCTCTTCGTCGCTTAATTCCTCACCGCTTAGCGTAATAGCACACTCAATCAAAGCCAAATGAGAATAAGCCTGAGGGAAATTACCTAACATACGTTTGGTTTTAAAATCCAAATCTTCGCTGAAAAGGCCCAAATGATTTGAATAGCTCAAGAGCTCATTGAATTTTGCTCTTGCTTCTTTCTTTTTACCTATTTTATACAGAGCATTCGTCAGCCAGAAAGTACAAATGGTAAAGGCTGAATTAGGTTTACCAAAATCATCATGATTATTGTAGCGGTAGAGCAAGCCGTCTCTTTCCAGTTGGCGTTGAATCTCCAGTACCGTTTTTTTATAGCGCTCATCTTTAGCACTTATAAAACCATACTCTTCCATCAGCAATACCGAAGCATCCATATCATCAGAACCATAGCTCTGGGCATAGGCTTGTGATTTTTCGCTCCAGGCATTGGTATAAATGTCTTGTTTTATCTCATCAGCCAAAACAAGCCATTTCTCGGCATAGTCGTCTTGTTTTAATATTTTAGCTACTTTAACAGCACGGTCTATAGCCGTCCAACACAAGACCTTACTAAAGGTAAAATGGCGCCCTTCTGAACGTATTTCCCAGATACCTTTATCGGGCAACTGCCAATTTTCGCGCACCACTTCCACAATCCCCCTCACAATGGTCCAAAGCTCCTCACTCAAAACCACACCTGTGGAGTAAAGCTGAAAAAACTGAAGGATAACATCCATCAGGATACCATAGATATCGTTTTGTTTTTGCTCATAGGCAGCATTACCAATTCGTACAGGTTTAGACCCCTCATAGCCTGCCAGGTGGTTGAGCTCCCGCTCTATCAAGTTTTTCTCACCATCGATACCGTACATAATCTGCATCTTTTGCCCCTTATCCGGTAATAAAGCAATAATAAACTTCAAATAATCAAGCGTAATAACATTATGCCCCAGACGCGACATTATCTTCACCACCATAGAGGCATCACGTATCCAGCAAAAACGGTAATCCCAGTTGCGCACCTCACCTATCGTTTCGGGTAATGAAGTCGTCAGAGCAGCCAGTACAGCACCCGATTTATGGTAGCTCAGCATCTTCAAAGTCAAAGCACTACGAACAATCTCTTCCGAATACAGTTTAAAATCAGTGTTCTCGGCGGCAAAATTAAGCCAATACACCCGTGTCCTTTGCAACTTAAGGTAGGCACGACGAACATCCTGCTCCAGGAGTTTCTGATTGTAACTCATCAGCATAAAAGCATCAGATTGCAAGGTCATCCATTCTTTTTGATGTATTTTTTCCAAAGATAAATTGGAATACAGATAGACTGAATCATATTCTCCTTCAGTGGTATAAGCTTTCAAAAAGCCCTTTTCAATTTTTTGAGCAGTGCTATGCTCTGCATATTCTAACTGAGGGTTAAAAAGCACACGAAAAACAGGTTCTCCTTTCAGGTGTTTGACGTACCTGATAAGGTCTGGTGGCAGATAGTCAGATCCGCCATTGTAATCATAACGTGGCATAAAATCGTGCAACTCAAATTTACCTGTCTTCGTTTTAAAAGCAGTGATGAGTATGCACGTATGGTAATCGTATTTTTGTGTAACAGAGAGCAAATCTTCCACCTCTATTTGCCAGGAACCACCCTTCTTATCGTCTAGCAAAGCGCCAAAGACAGAGGGCGAATCAAAACGGGGTAAACAACACCAATCAATGGATCCTGTTTTAGAGACCAAAGCAGCACTTTGGCAATTCCCTATCATTCCGTAATCTAAATTTTTCATGGTCAATAATATTTTATTATCTTTACAAAGAACGTAATTTCATCATTGAATAAAAAGTATACTATGTCAAAAATTCACATTATCTCTAACCGACTCCCTTACAGTATTTCAGAAGAAGATAACAAGTACCAACTGCAAGCCAGTGTTGGTGGTCTTGCCACCGGCTTATCCTCTGTCTACAAGGATTTTGGAGGAAAATGGATTGGATGGTCAGGCATTTCATCTGAATCAATAAGTAAAGAAAAACAACAGGAAATAGACCAACTCTTATTGGCTGAAGATTGCTTGTCAGTACCCCTGACCACCCAAGAAGTAGACTTATACTACGAAGGTTTTAGCAACAATACCATATGGCCCCTATTCCATTATTTTGCTCAATATGCCGACTTCAATCATGATGAATGGGAAGTGTATAAAGCTGTCAACCTAAAATTTGCGAAAGCGGCACTAGAGATTCTAGAAGAAGGCGATACCATATGGGTTAACGACTACCAGCTCTTGTTGGTTCCCGAAATGATCAAGTCCCGAATGCCTAATGTCACTATTGGTTTCTTTTTACATATTCCTTTTCCTTCGTATGAAGTATTCCGTCTTTTACCTTGGCGTAATGAAATGATGGAAGGTATTTTAGGGGCTGATTTGATAGGCTTCCATACCTATGACTACGAACGGCACTTTATCAGTTGTGTGCGCCGTCTGATAGGTCACGAGATAAACCTCAACCAAATAAGTACGGACGATCGTATCATTCTGGTCGATGCCTTCCCGATGGGTATCGATTATGACAAGTTTGCAGGTATGGCACAAGAATTAAGATATATCAATGAAAATAAAAAATCAAAAATTCATTTGGAATTAGATAAATTCTTAGGTGATCAGAAAGACCGAAAGCTAATACTGTCAATCGATCGCTTAGACTACTCCAAGGGGATACCTCAACGCCTGAAAGGTTTTGCCCGCTATATGGAACAACACCCCGAAATGAAAGGCAAAGTATCCTTAATTTTACTGGCAGTGCCTAGTAGAGATAATGTAGAACATTACCAACTCCTTAAAAAAGAAGTAGACGAATTAGTAGGCGGCATCAACGGACAATACGGAGGCATTAATTACACCCCTATATGGTATTTTTACCGCTCATTGCCATTCAATAATCTAGTGGAGCTTTATCATAAATCTGACATCGCTCTTATCACCCCAGTGAGGGATGGTATGAACCTGGTAGCTAAAGAATATGTCGCTTCACGCAGCGATCAGGACGGGGTGATTATTCTGAGCGAAATGGCCGGAGTAGCTAAGGAAATGGGCGAAGCCCTCATCATTAACCCTAATAACGAAGATGAGATAGCTGATGCTATCAACACTGCTATCAATATGCCTTTAGCTGAGCAAAAAGAAAGAATGAAGCATTTACAGACACGACTGAAACGTTATGATTTATTCAAATGGACCTCGGAATTTATGAAAGGCATCGATAAAGTAAAATCAATTCAACAGGACTTTTATGCTAAACAGATCACTGCTTCGGTATCTGACAGCCTCAAAAAGATTTATTTGTCGGCAGAAAAACGGGTGATATTTTTGGATTATGACGGCACCCTTTCGTCCTTTAAAAATGATCCTAAAATGGCCTACCCTGATGAAGAGTTAAAACATATCATTAAAGGCTTATCAAGGGATAAAAAAAACATCATCACCATCATTAGTGGACGCGATAAAGAAACCTTACAAGAATGGCTCAACGACTTCAAGGTTAATCTGATAGCAGAACACGGTGTATGGATACGCGCTGTAGGCGAAGACTGGGATATGCCTGTGGTAGCCAATAAAACATGGATGGAGACCATTCGTCCTTTGCTCGAAACCTTTGTGGACAATACCCCGGGCACATTTATCGAAGAAAAAAACTTTTCCCTTGTATGGCATTATCGCAAAGCGGAACCAGAACATGGCGATCGTCGTGCCCTGGAACTGGTCGATGAGCTTACCAACCTGATTGGTAACGAAAACATTGAGATAATGGAAGGAAACAAAGTAATAGAAGTTAAAAATGGAGGTATCAATAAAGGTTATGCAGCCAACCATTTCTTGCTGAGCAATCCTGCTGATTTCATTATGGCTATGGGCGACGACTGGACCGATGAATTTATGTTTAAAGAATTGCCCGAAGAGGCCATCACTATCAAGGTAGGCATCAAACGTACCAGCGCTAATTATAAGGTCAAGTCAGTTATGGCTGTGCGTGTACTCTTAAAGAAACTGATTGGTGAATAGCTTGTTATCCACAATAAGAACACCACGGTTTTAATTTATGTTACACATAATAATAGTTTGTTTACACGGTGTAAACTACTTTTGCCGCTGATTTCTCTGTGTTGAGCACTTGGTTCTTTTTTTAAGCATACCACTTCTATTGAGGGGGACACAGACTTCCTTTTTTTACAAGAAAAATCACTGAAGTCACTGAAAAATCTGGCATGTTGAGCAAAGCGAAATCCCGGTTCTACGTATTATTTGGAATGAACTTTATTTTCAGTGCTTTCAGCGCCTTCCGTTGTTGTTTATTTTTTCTCTGCGAATCTCTGCTCCTTTGCGTATCTCTGCGTTAAGTAGAGGCTTATTAAAAGGCCTTATCCTAAGAATTTTTCGCGGTGCTGTAGGTTTAGTAATCCAGATAAGAAAAATACAACACTCCCGATAGCTAAAAAGAGGTGGTTCTTTAGCATCAGCGAGTTCCAGAGTATCTCAGTCATATCGCTAGGTATATCATAGGGGTTAAAGAAGACATTGTAGAATTTAGTATTGTAGTCGTTTTCTTGAAAAATAATAAGCATCACGACACTAATGATAATAATGATCACGGCAGTACCGCTCCCGGACTTCACAATTGTAGAGAGGAAGAAGGACAAAAAGCCTAAGAACATCAAAGGGTACATCACATTAATAATAGTAGGTAATACCTTATAGTCTACTAGTGTTGCATTAAGTAGCCAAGCAAGTGCAAGCATCATCACAAAAGCCATAGCAAATATCATAAGCATACGCATCAGCCATACACGGTAGCGGTAATCAGGTATGCCGAATATGATTTCCAGTGTGCGTGCATCTTTATCGCTTTGTATTCCAAAGGTCAGGGGGTAAAATACCAATAAAGCCCCTATGAATAACAGCAGAGAAAAAGCATCTTGATTGTCTAGAGCATTGCCTGCAGCTAAATTGCCGATGGTAACCGCTAGAAAAACAATAAGCGCTGCAATCAGAAAATACAAGAGTTTATTGCCAAATATTATTTTGGCATTGTATTTTATCATTTGTATGGTGAGATGTAGTTGATTCATTGATACGTTTTAAAATAGTTAAAAGTGTCTTAAGAGTGTCCCGATAGCTATCAAGGATTTTATTACATGTTTTAAACTTTACAGGTAAAACTATTTTTTCATAATTGGGGGTTTAACACCCCAAACCCCAGTTCTTCATTTTTTCATGATAAAAAACGAAGCAAAAAATCTAGCAGAGAAGAATGCTGCCAACGCGCTCTTGATTTTCTTAACGTGCTTCGTATTACGCCTACTATGCACTAAAAATCAATTCACCCAAACCCACGCCCGCCTTCTCTGCAAGGCCAGCGCTCTTGCTACTCGTTTAGGAACTGCGTCCCTATAACCCTGCTGTTGTGAATTATAGACATAACAAGCTCACTCATAATAAGTCACAAAATATCCTTATCTAATTCTTTCAACAGTCACATTTCACTATTTTTGGTAAAGAAGCATAAGCATTAATTAACATTACGTTGTTGTAACCATAAATAGGCATCTTCCAGGTTAGGTTCACACGGTGTAGCCGAAGCCATTGGCTTTTCTTTGGCCAAGAAGCGTAGACGTATCATATCGCCTTCGCGCAAGTGGTGAATCACCTTTAGTTTAGTTGCATAGGCTTCGAACTCATCCGCCGGGATAATGACATTCCAGACATGGCCTTTTGCTTTTTGGCTCATTTCTGCAGGGCTCCCCACATATTCCACCTCGCCCTGCTTAAGCACTGCAAGCTTGTTACACGAGCTCGATATATCCTCGATAATATGTGTTGAGAAGATGACAATACGTTTGCGGCTCAGCTCTATCAATAAATTTCGGAAGCGTATGCGCTCACGCGGATCAAGTCCTGCTGTAGGCTCGTCCACCACTAGCACGCGCGGCAGATGCAATAATACTTGTGCAATACCAATGCGTTGTTTCATACCCCCCGAGAATGAGCCTATCTTTTTGTCTTTGTTCTCCCACATATGTACTGCTCGTAGCACCTGTTCTACGCGCGTTTGGCGCACTTCTTTATCGGTAATTTTCTTTAGTATCGATTGGTAATTGAGATACTCCCAAGAAGTCATGTTTTCGTACATGCCAAACTCCTGAGGCAGATAGCCAATGAGACCTTGTAGTTCTTCGCGTTTTTCTTGTGTATCTATGCCATTAAAAAACACCTTACCATAGCTTTGCTCATAAATACCGCAAATGATACGCATCAGAGTCGATTTACCTGCACCATTAGGTCCTAAGAGGCCATACATGCCTTGTCCTATTTCCAGACTGACGCCTTTGAGGGCTTTAAAAGGCGTGTTTTTTTTACCAATAATAGGAATAGATAGTACAAAGAGGTAGACTAAACGACGAAGCTTGGCAAAGCGACCACTTAAGCGATTAACGTTAACTTTATCCTTCCTCAGTTTATCAGACAGGTGATTAATAGTCAATGCCAAATACCAGAGTAGTAATATGACAATAACACCGCCCATATTGTTATTCACCGAATAGAGAAAAGCTTGAATACACAGCGGTCCTACCCAAAGCCATAGCTTAGAGATGCGACGCATTATCTGGCTTTTTTTCTCCTGCCTTTGATCTACAAAAAGCTTTTCAAATAAATGGAAGATATGACGGATAAAAAAATATGCTACTAAGAGCAGTACGAAGATCCAAAAACTCTGAGTAAGGTAAAGCACAGCCATATAGACAACAAAAGACAAAACAGGAATCTGCCACGAAAGCGACTGTATATCGATGAGTTTTTTGTAAACCTTAGCTTCTTCGAAATGTTGGCGTATCGCCTTTCCTGCTTTCCATTCGCGACTGAATCGTCCGTCACGATCATATACTTTGACGAGATTCTGTATATTGATAACAATCGGATCGTCGGCAGGTATAATGGTGTCATTGGCTTTTTTGAGGCTATGCAATATAAACCAGGTAGCAGCCGGGATACAAACGACAGTCACTATCAAGGTGACAATCTGAAAGAGAAGATCATTCATTTCGGTGTAGATAAGAATGACAGATACCGTAAACAATCCTATTTGTACCAGTTTGATCCACGTTTTTAAACTCCCAAACCAAGCCAACACATTCTCTAAACCGAAATAAAAAGTAGGGATAAACACAAGAGTGAGGATAGTACTCACTGCTAAACCACCAATCACGGTAATAGCAAATGGTGCTCCTATGGTGCCTACATATTCCGAATGTCCCAAAGCTAAAGGCAGTAAGGCAACGATGGTTGTAATGGCGGTAATAAAAATAGGTCGCATACGCGAAATACCCGCAATGATTAGTGCGCGCGATCTTCGGTAGCCCCGTTTTTGTAAAATATTGGCATAATCGATCAGGATAATACCATTGTTGACCACTACACCTAATAAAATGATAAAGCCGGTGAGTGTATTGAGATTTTGAATCTGATTACCCGTGATAAGCAAGGCAATAAGTGACCCAATAGCAGCCAGAGGAATAGAAAACAGCAATACTACAGGGGTAGAAAAAGACTCAAAAACAGAAGCTAATATCATAAATATTAACAATATGGCCAGACCTACGATGATGTAAACTTCTTTGTAGCTATCTTCCTCATGGATCACCTCTACCGATACATCAGCAGGAATGGGCAAAAGGGCTATGATATCATCTACAGCTGTGCGTGCAGCTAACAGCAAGTCTTTATCTTCGTTGTATTCAGTGTTAAAGGTAATACTCAAAGTGATTTCTTTCTGTTGATTGACCCTGCTAATTCTTGAAATACCAGAGCTATAAACCAAGCGTGATAGTGTTTGTAGTTCGTAAATAGCACCTTCCGTATTTTCTATTTCCAGCTCTTCTAAATCAAGCATAGTATTAGGCGGAATCTCTTCCATGGTGTCCAAACGGATAATGATGTCGTATTCCTGATTATTAGAGGTAAATTTATAGCCCGACTCAATCTCTTTTTTAAAGGAGCTGAGCTCGGAGTTTACTTCTGTAAGCGAAATACTATTACGCTCCATTATATCGCCATCGAATTCGACATGCACCTCGGGCTGTTCGCGCGACTGACTCGACCTTACCTTGCTCACTTCATCGAGTTCGCCCACATAATATTCTATATCTTCGGCTACTTGCGACATGAGTTCATAATCTTCACCACTGATGACAATGCTTTCTGACTTGGTGCCCATTCCCATCATACGCTCCATCTGCTGCGATTTCCCCTGCCCTCCACTTTTGGCAAAGCGTTCGTTGGACGATGATTGTTCGAAATCAAGATCAGCCAGGTCTTTGTATTTCTTCATAATCTGTTCTACCTCTGCTTTTATCTTGAGAAGGTTTCTATTATTAATCTTTTCATAATCGTCCTTCAGGAGTAGGGTTAAAATACCCGTTTCCTCTTCCACCTTACTGCTCACACTCTCTTGCTCTTCTATAAGGAGGAGGTCATCTTCTAGTTGGCGAATGAGTTCATCAGTAGCTTCTAAGGTACTACCTACAGGCATCGTCACATAGACCTGAAACTGATTAGTTTCAAGCTCTGAAAGGTTATTGGTATTTTTAGAAATGACTGTAAGCAAAACGATAAAAAACACCAGTACAGCCGATATGATGACGGTAGCAGGTCGGCGCATCGACGATTTAAGGAGTAAGACATAAACCTGCACAATACGACTACGGGTCGATAGTTTTTGCAATTGCAGTTGTGAGCGATCTTTTCTTCGGCTTAGCAAAAAATGGGTGGCCATAGGCACAAATAAGGTGGCCGCTAAGAATGAGATAATCAGAGTGGCTACAATAGATACGCCTATCTGTGTACCATATAGTTTTGTGACCACATCTTGTGTAAATAAGAAAGGTACAAACACACAAATGGTCGTCAGCGTAGCGGCAAAAATAGACTTCCACACTTCTTTAGTCCCTTGCAATACAGCGTCGCGTATGGATTTCCCCTCAGCGCGTAAACGGTAGATATTTTCGAGCACCACCACACTGTTGTCAATCAGCATACCTATGGCCAAGGCCATTCCTACCAGGGTAAGACTGTTTACCGTAATGCCGTAGGCATAAAACAGATTAAATGAACTAAATATGGATATGGGCATAGCTAAGGCAATAGCCATTACCAAACGGATATTACGTAGAAAATACCACAGAATTATAATGGCCAACAGCCCCCCCACTATAGCTAACCACATAATTTGGTCAATGTTTTTTTCCATTGTCTCGGCCGTATCCTGGTTGACCATAATAGATACGCCTACCGAAGCTAAGTCCCTGTTTAACTGCTCTATGACTTCCCGTGTTTTGTGGGACAAATCAATGATATTTACCGAATTGTCATTGACCAGCAATATCGAGACCAGCTCTTTACCATTCACACGTGAATAAGATGTTTTTTCCTGTGTGCTAAAGCTTATTTCGGCAATATCTTTCAAGAGCACAGGACCTTGTGTTTTTACGATGACATTCTGAAGGTCACTTACATCCTCGTATTCGGCAGACACATTGACCATAAATTGCTTACCTCCATCAGAAACAGAACCTACACAAGTACGGTCTACCTGCCCTTGCTGTAACAATCTTGATAATCTGTTGGCCGTCAGGTTGTACATTTTGGCCACTTCTTCGCTGATGGTAATATCTACCGATTTAGAGCTACCACCATAAACATTTACACTGGCAATACCATCAATGTTTTCGAGCAAGGTCGTTACCTCTTCATCTACAATGTTGCGGATATAGTCTTCGCCTCCCTCTCCTAATACTTGCAAATGCATAAACTCGTTAGAGAGCGAGTTAGTGTTGTTTTTGGCTAACGTTACGGTAAACTCTTCTGACAGATCGCTTTTTTCTTCGTTTATCTTCTCTTGCAGTCGTAGATAGGCATATTTCAGGTTGACACCTTCACGGTAAGTAATGGTGATCACCCCATTTTTGTTAGAAGCCGTAGAGCTTATCTCATCGACGCCTTCCAGCTGTCCTATAGCCCCCTCCAAAGGAATAATGGCTTGCATCTCCATATATTGAGGATCTACATTTACACGCGTACTGACCATCACCGTCATACTCTGCGTCTCAGGCACGGGATAAAGCTCCAGCGAAAGCTTTTTATAGGATATATATCCCAACATGCTCATGGCAATGAACAACATGCTGATTAACGTTTTCCTATTGATGACAATATTCATTGATTATCTTTTCTTTTGGGCTAAAAGCCTTTTTTTTATACTCCTTTTGATTCTCATCTTTTTGGGGGCGGCAGCCGGGCTATCCGCTTGTATCGCTAGCGCCAGTCAGCTCTATGTAGCAATGCCCGTCTGCTGGTTCTCTAACGTTCCACCCCCAGCCAGTCAGCTACATAGGCTGCCAGGCACTATCAATACCGCTGCTATCCCTGCCTCAGCTCGGCCTTCCGTATTTTGGCTCATTTTTATGAGGATTGCCCAGAGTCATTTAACATTTCTTTTTGTATTTTCGACCGATCAAAAATCAGATAGATACAAGGAATAATCACCAAAGTCAGCACGGTGGAACTGACCAAGCCACCGATTACCGCCCAGGCCATAGGAGAGCGTAAACTGGCACTTTCGCCAAAACCAAAAGTCAGAGGCAATAAAGCCAATATGGTGGTTAAACTTGTCATTATAATAGGACGTATCCTCTGGTGCCCGGCCAACACAATGGCCTCACGCTTATTCATCCCGGCTTTCTTGTTTTGATTGATGGCATCGACCAATATGATGGAATCATTAACCGCAATCCCCACAAGCATAATCATACCAATGTAAGCCATAATATTAAAGGGCGTGCCCAAGGCCAGGAAGGTAATGATGGATCCTACCAAAGCTAATGGTATGGTTAGCAATATGGTAAAAGGATGTATAAGGGACTCAAATTGCGAAGCCAATACCATATACACCAGTATAATGGAGAGTAACAAAGCGAACATAAGGTTGCTGGAACTCTCGGCACGTTGTTCTTCCTCACCTCCTATTTTAATGCTAAAATTTTTAGGTAAGCTAATGGTTGACAATTCACTATTCAACTCATCCACCACGTGATCAAAAGGTTTTGATTGGTCGAGATAAGCCGATATTTTACCTATACGGTTTTGATTGCGCCTGAGTATTTCCCGTGGCATCGTCTGTATTTCAATAGTGGCCAATTCGCTGAGTCGGTACGATTTCTGACCTGATTTTATCTCTAAATTTTCCAACTCTTTCAGACTAACTTCAGGTTGGCGGATGACGATATCTACCTGCTCGCCCAGTTCGGTATATTCTCCGGCATCGGTTCCTTCAAGGCGGTTTTGGAGCTGTGTCACAATTGCATCTACATCTACGCCCCATATACCCGCACGCACACGATCTATCGTTACACTGACTTCCGGAGCACCATTCTCTATGGAACTTTCTACATTGAAAAGGGAGGTATTTAGGGCCATAATACTTTTCACTTCTTCTGTTAAGTTGACGATCTCAGTCAGATCATCTCCGATGACTTCAACTTCTATCGGGGCTCCGCTATTGCCCATCAGGCTTTGTAAGCTCGTTTCGTCTTGCACAAAAGTGAACAACAAATCGGGATTGACGGAGAGTAAACGATCGATAAGTTCAATTACCTGATTGTATTGATGAAACCCCTGCTCAGTAAGTCGTATAAAGAGTCGGGCTTTGTTCTCATAAATGGTGGAACTAATGCTTGTAGAGCTAGCGCTAACCCCTACCTGAGTGTACACCGATTGTATTTGTGGGGCTAAGGTGGCCAGCATCATATCTTCTATTTTATGCATCGTAGACGAGGTCTTCTCAAGAGAACTGCCTTCGGGTAAGCTAATATCTACCGTGAAACTATCAGACGATGACTTAGGCATAAATTCGCTTCCCACCATTGGCCATACCAAGTAAGTGGCAACAAGGATCAATAAAGCGGATAAAACCAAGATGATACGTTTGTCAAGAATGCTTTTCAATAACTTGGGATACCAGCTGAAACCGATGGTTTTGCTTTTGTTTGACTTCTGATGCTTAGGGAAAAACTTGCTTACCAACACCGGAATGACTAAAATAGCGACTACAAGCGATGATATAAGCGAGAAAGCTACGGTGAAAGCTTGCTCTTTGAAGAGCTCACTTGATGCTCCGTGCATATATACAATGGGTAAAAACACGACTACTGTAGTGATTGTAGAAGCCGTGATGGCACCGCCTACTTCTGCCGTACCCGTGATAGCAGCCTGAAGAACACTTTTTCCTTTCTCAATATGTCGGTAGATGTTTTCCATAACGATAATAGCATTGTCAACCAACATACCAGCCCCTAAAGCCAAGCCGCCAAGGGTCATAATATTCAAGGTTAAACCCCTAAAATACATCAAGGTAAATGTAGCCACGATAGAGATAGGAATGGCAATACTAATGACCATGGTTGTACGGGTGTTGCGTAAGAAAAGCATCAGCACCATAATGGATAATACGATACCGTAGATACCCGATTCCTTCACTTCTCCTATGGCTGCGTTTATGAATTTCCCTTGGTTTTTAACCATAATAAATTCATAACCAGGAAGTGTTTTTTGAATCTCTGCTAAATTCACATTCAGCTGCTCAACAGCTTTTATGGTATTATATCCGGGCTCTTTGTATATGGATAAGCCCAAGCAGCGCTTGCCATTGTAACGCACCAAGGTTTCAGCTTCCTTATTCTGCACTTTGATGGTCACTACATCGCTGAGGTAAACGGGCACTTGCTTGGTCTCGGTCGACCCCTCCATCTCTTTTTCTACAAAACCAATAATAATGGTATTAAGGTCTTCTGGTGTAGTAATCATACTCACGCCTTTCACATTATAGCGTGTGCCTTGTTCTTCAATATTTCCGCCGGATACATTGAGGTTATAGTTGCTTATCTGAGTCGCTATTTCGGCTGCTGTAATACCAAAAGCATCCATCTTATAGGGATTGGTTTCTACCACCACCTCATCAATAGCTTCGCCAACCAGCTCCACATCGGCAATGCCTTCAAGACGTATGAGTTTATTACGAACGGTATTCTCTGCTACTTTTCGTACATCGTTCAGCTTGCTCACACTATCGTTGACCATAGCAACGATCATTACAGGACTGGCGTTGGGGTCGTACTGTGTGATGTTTATCTCATCAATGTCTACATTTTGAGCGTAAGACTCTAAAGCTTTCTGTAGATCGAGAAAGGCCTCATCCATATCCTTGTCCCAGCTGTAGCTAACGGTTATTTCGGCAGCCCCTACACGCGTGACAGACGATACTTCGAGCACATCGCTTTGACGTATAGCTTGTGCTTCTATACTTTGCACAAAAAGGTTTTCCACCTCCTCAGGCGCTCTTTCTCCGGCATCTATCTCGATGTATAGTTTAGGACTGTTAAGGTTAGGGAATAAATCAACCCCCAGTTTCTGAAAAGAGATGTAACCCAGTAAAAGTATGGCCAGCACAAACATCAGAATAGTCACTGGATTGTTGACGGCGAATTGTGTTATTTTCTTCATTGTTGTAAGGTTCGGAGTGTTATCTCTTGCTTTCTATCTCCTGTTACTACTTCAGGACTTTAACTTTAGAGCGGTTTGATAGCATCTCATAACCATCAACTACGATGCGGTCACCCACTTCAAGACCTTTTATCACTTCGATATGCGTATCTGTTTCAATGCCTGTTACTATCCTTTTTTCATTGGCTGTATTTCTGGAAATGGTATAGACGACCTGTCCACGTTTCGAATTTGAGATTATCTCTTTAGGCAACACTATGATTTCCGTCTTTTCTTCTAAGACAATATCAGCATTAACAAACATCCCCGGACGAAATGTTAATGCAGGATTATCTATTTCTAATACGCCGGGGAAAGTCCGTGAATCATCATCTATAGCTGGTGAAAGCTGCGTAATCGTTGCGTATATCGTATCGTTAGGCAAATTATAATTAGTGATTGAGGCTTTTTGTCCTTTTTGTACTATGGGTAAGTTTTTTTCAGGAAAATCAACTTGCATCAGCAGTTTACTGTAGTCCATCAACTTAACAACAGATACCCCTGAAGCTATTTTCGTATTTTGTGTGTAGTATGGCAATTCTACAATAAAACCATCGAAAGGCGCTACCACTTGAAGTTCACTTAACTGAATCTGTGCATTTTCGTAGTCGTATTTTGCATTGATATAGCTAAGCTCTGCCTGTTGTAGATCGCTTTGTGTTACGCCGCCTTTTTCATATAAGGACTTTTGTTTTTCATAAGTGTCTTTTGCAATGTCAAGGTTGAGCTTCTGTGTTTCAATACGTATAGTATTAGTAGTAGCTTCGTCTTCCAAAACAACAATCACTTCCCCTTTCCTGACACGATCGCCCAAAACAAAGAATTCTTCTGTACGTGGATTTTTTTGTAAGATATAATCTCCGGATGTTTCAGTGCTCAACTCCGTCTCACTATATGGCGTGACAGAGCCCGTTATGGTAAGCGTTGTGGCCAAACTGCTAAGCACCACATCATCTAAACGTACAGGCACTACGATATCGCTTGATATCGTTGTATTGTCCTGCTTACAGCCAAGCAAAAAGATGGAAAATAAAAGCGTAATAGAAGTGATTTTCTTTAATGTATTCATAAGGGTAATTATTTATACGGTAAATTTTTATTTTTAATAATGATAGGTATCAGTAGGACATATCGATGTTTGTGTTTCAAAATCCCAAAGGGTTTGAATCTTCATATTCAACAATTCCATCTTATAATCTATTATTGAACTGGTTAAGCTATTTTTAGCATTTGATAATTGCGTTTGGTATGTACTTAGATCGATACCTGTTAAATCACCATTTTCATATTTCTCTAAATTGAGATCATAGGTAAGCTCGGCATTTTTAAGGCTAATTTTAGCAATTTCGATCTGAAGTAAAAGGTTTTTTAAGTTGCGGTAGATACTACGTATATTCATCTCTATATCCACATATTCAATGGTCATATCCAGCTCCACGGATTCTACCGTTGCTTCAGCAGCCTTAATGCGTTCTTTGCGCTCACCCCAGTCATAAATGGGTATTTCAAAACCAACTGATACACTCTCATTATCACGTAATGATCCTTTAGAATAGATGTTCCCAAATTTTTCATTGTCGCCATACAAACCCACTGCCACCGAAACATTTCCTTTGAATTCATTGGTTGCTTTTGCCACGACTAAATCAAACATACTATTTTCAATATCAATTTCAGCCTGACGTAACTCCATACGCTGATCTTTAGCATAGGCAATGGCCTCAGCAAGTGGAATATCTACTTCTTTAGTTTCAATATTAGCCATAATCAATATTTCTTTATCCAAAGGCATCCCGATCATTTGTTTTAATTCATCTTCGGCATTATACTGAGCGACTTCAGCGGTATATACTTTTGACTTTGAGTTGGCCAAGTTGAGCTCAGCTTGCCAGTATTCCTCTTGTGGAGAAAGACCTGCATCTACTTTGTTCTTTATAATATCAAAAGATTTTTGTTGATTTTCCAGCTCCTCATTGGCTATCTCAAGGTCTTTTTGCTTTTGATACAAATTATAAAACATTTGGGTGGTTGACTTTTCAATGTTTAATTTCTGAATCGCATAACTTAGCCCTGCTTTTTCATTGTTTAATTCGAGTTGTTCTAAATCCATTTTCTTTTGATTATAGCTAAATAAGGGTTGATCTATCTTCAACTGCAAATTATTGCTATAACTACTCTGTTTGTCGCTATCATCTTTGGAATTACTCTGCCACCCTAAAGTATTGGTTAAAGATACTGTTCCATCAGTGGCTACTATGGGTTGTATCAGTTTTAAGATCCCGTTAGAAACAAATTTTTGATTGTTATACCATTGCTGGTTAAAGTCGTCGAACTCTCTGCTATTATCAAACACAAAGGGATTAGCATCTAATGAAATCTGCGTTTTCATAGCAGCACGACTAGCAGCTAGCCTAGCCTGACTGGAAATTAAAGATAACTTAGATTGCTTCAGGCTTGGACTATTCTCGTAGGCTATGGCCATTACATTCTCAAGTGTTAACACTTCTTGTGCAAAGCTTAGCGATGATATGCTAAGCAGGCAAGTGATGAGTATTTTACTAGGGTTCATTGTTTTAAAAATATTTTTCATCATTCTAATATGCTATTATCTGTATTAAAGTAACAACAAGAGCTTTCCTAAGGTCTTTGCCCTCTACCATTTCCATTATTTCCGCCAGGACCTCTTCCGCCAGGCTCACGCTCTTCCTGTTCTTCTCGTTTCTTTGGTTTTTCGATTAGCCCCTCAGCAGCCCACTTTACAGCGTCAGCAATCACTCTGCTTTGATTTGATTTATTATTCATCTCCACCCGTGCAGAATCTCCGGAATAATAAAAAGAGCCCAATAGGTTCCAGCCAGTTTGAACATCAGAGCTTGGCAGTTCTACGTCATCTATACCATCGTCATGATAAACACTAAAAACATAAGAACCATTATTTTGCGAATTTTGCCCACCCCCATTACGCGGCCCTCTTCTACGGGGAGCATACAGGTAAACATAGACATCATAATACCCCTTGTTACCCAGTGTCGTGGTCCAAATAGCTTTTTTATTACCATCGCCGGCAGCGACTATCATCGCCGACTTTTCGAAAGCGCCATAAAAGTCAAGATTTACCGTTTTTCGCCAAGTTGTAGACCTGCTACCTTCCATTAAACCAACAAATTCCGGCTCATCTTCTACTTCAAAGAGCTTTGTAACAATATTTTTTGTTTCTGCATTAACAACGGAAAAACCGGGATCAGTATTATCTACCACATGTTCCCCATTCAAATAGAGCTCTACAGGTTTCTGCACAATTTTATCGTAAGATTCTACTTTCATATTCTTAACCGTTGTAACCTTAGTGTCACGCCCTCCTCTGTATATCAAAGTAGAAGGAGTGTTCTTGGCAATACTATAATCCAGAGCCACCATTCGCGGCTGTTCGTCAAACACCATCTGAATCTCTTTGGTAAGACCAGCCGGTATGTAGTAAGAATACTCCGTTGAATTCATCTGTGCACCGCGTCCTCCACCAAACATAGCAGAATACTTCACAATTCCGCCTTTCTTCCCAAAATTGGTGATTTTAGTTCGTGCTATATAAACTTGCTGATTGTGGTCTACCGTTTTAAAGTATTCTATGCTTTCATTGAGGTATGCCGGTATCTCTGCATCGTTATACCAATCGTCAATAAATTCATCTAATTGAATGCCGAAATTAGCACTTAAGGCTTGTGCAAAATCTTCGTGGTTTATTTCCTTATACCTATTTTCATTAAGGTAAACATTTAAGAATTCGCTTAAATCTGATTCGGAATCCTGGGCTTGTATCCAGGTCAACAGATACTCTCCTTTAGATTTCAATACCTTATTGACAAGTGTTTTGTCCTCTTCGCTACGAATGATTTGTTTCAAACTCTTTCCATTGAGTAATTGATTCGCTTTGTCGGCATCACTCAAGCCATTCATAGAGCTCATAAACAACTGTCGGGGATCTGTTTCGCCTTGAAATAAATAGCTCTCGAAAGCATAGTTAAGTACAGGGCATTGCTCTGAATTGATGTAATTGATATAATTGTAATAATTAGGAAATATATTATAAGGGTTGGTTTGTAAACCTTTATCTATCTGATCGAACCTGAAAGAACTATTTTCTTCAAAGAAAGCATCGTTAACAAAGCGGCGCAGCATATTACTTTCTTGTTCTTTTTCACTGACATCTCCCCTGTTATTATTCCTTCTCTGTTCTCCTCTTTTCATACTTTTGAAATCAGCTTGCCTAAAACCATAACCATTTTCAGGAAATAATACCATCTGAGGTTGACTATTGGCCATAGCTGCTGTCCAGGAATGCTCGAGTGACTTAAACTGAACAGGAACCTCTACAATAGAAAAGGACTGAAAAGGATAACTCATAGCCTTAGGGCGTTCGAAAGCATCTATTATGTCTGCCAAAACGATACTTAAGGTATCTCCTATTTCTGTGAAATGTTTTGAGTAAATATCGTGCCCCTTAAAATGCACAAGATTCAATTCAAGACTATCAACAAGGGTTTGCTTTTGCACATAATCACCAATTGCTAAGGAAAGTTGAGCTAAGGGTTGCTCATTAGTAAATGTGTAGCTGCCTTCGCCAGACTTTTCGCGCTGCCCCTGAGAAAAAGGGAGTAAATGCGTTGCTGTTTTAACATGAAGTGAAAAGTGTGTAAACTCTTGCCTAAAGACTGAAGCCTTAGTGGCATCATAACGGATACCACTAATAGGATACCACAGGTTCTCTATGGTAAGTAAAGCATAGTCTGCCGAGTAAAAACCAAATTCCTGATTAGCATTCAATAAGATAGAACGATTAGCCTTGTTTTTGTTTTCAAGTAAAGCATCTAAGTAACTTACAGAAAAATCGATGCCTCCACTATAACTCATACTCAACTCTGCCGTTTCACCTACCTGCATGGCTTTATTTGGCTTTATAATCAGCACATAAGCATCACGTGTGAACGGTGTTGTTTCGCCATTTAGTTTAAGCTGAGTGACTTTTAAGGCGGGGTTAAGGCTGAAAACTAGTTGCTTTAACACCTCTCCTGAATTGTTGACTACTTGCATATCGGCTTTAGCACTTAAGTCATCACTATGCTCCACATACAGATCACATTGGGTCACGTTCACTGTAGGCTTGTCAAAATATTCCTGAGATAATAAAGCCATATGTTCGTGCTTATTATCCAGTTGTTTGTAATGGCTATAGTAAGAGAAAGAACAATAAATACCGGATACAAAAAAGGCTAAGGTGAGTGCCGAAGCTATCAATTTGGTATACTTATACTGAGTAAGGCGCTTTAACAACACCACAGAAGCAAAAACAAAGCTCAAGCCTAAAAACAAGTAGGATAAACGTTGTAATAAAATCTGATCTAATTGCGAAAAACCAGTTATTCCTGAGAAAATTAATGGTTGTTTATAAGCTAGAAAATCGAATACAAAATATTGCTTGTCTGCAATAAAGAACATTACGCTGCCGATATAGGCTAATAATATTAAAAAAGTAATTGCTTGATTGCGCACCACACTCATCAATAAAAAGGAAAGGCCCAAAACAAAGACTAAAGAAGGCACACTAATGGTCAAAAAATACCATAAATATGGCCCCAAAGCCAATGTGACATTATCGCTTGATAAGGTGAGTATAACTACAAGTAACATGACCACCACATTGAGAAAAAAGAAGAGGCTTACGATACCTAGTGTTTTTCCTATTACATAGTCGGAATTGCTCATAGGGCGAATAAACAAAACCTCGGCAGTATCGAGTTTTTTGTCCCGCTTCAGAAAATCGGAAGCTAAAAAAACAGCAATCACAGACTGGGCAATGGCTAGCATTATAAATGCAGAATAAATAACATTGGACGGTAAAGCTCTAAGATCCCATGTAAAGGAAGAGTTTAGGAAGAGCATTTGTGAACTAAACAGCCCAATAGCAAATGTGGCTATTATGGCAAAAATGCGAAAGAACCAACTACGTGATAGTATCTTACGCTCATAGCGTGCGACTGTACTAATATTTTTTATCGAAATCATAATAGGGATGCTAGGCGTTTAAAAAGAGAGTTGACTTTGTTGCTCGTCTGGGTTCCATGTTTCCAGTTTATGCTCCATAAAATAAACATAAGCATGTTCTAAGTTCGGATCTATTATGGTAGCATCGTAGCCCTTCATATGGTCACTAATAAGCTCCAGCTCCCAACCTCCCGGGTTAGGTATAGATGTGATGATGTTAAACTGAGAACTTACCTTTTCGTAATCATTAGCATCGATGTTTAATTTGTACACATGTCCTTTTGCCTCATCTATCAGTTGCGATGGTGTACCTTTGAAGACCACTTCTCCTTTGCGCAGAAGTGCCATATTATCACAGGAACTCGAAATGTCACCTACAATATGTGTTGAAAGAATGATAGATACATCGCGCTGGCTCACTTTTGTCAGTAGATTACGAAAACGGATCCTTTCGTCGGGATCGAGGCCTGTAGTCGGTTCATCTACAATGATTATTTTGGGATCGCCAATAATAGCTTGAGCAATACCTAAACGACGTTTCATGCCGCCCGAAAGCTTATTGGCATAGCGCTCACGCACCTCGTATAAGCCGACCTCTTCGAGCATTGCTTCCACCGCATCGCGGCGCTTCATTTTATTGCTTATGCCTGCCAAACGGGCTGAGTAGTCGAGAAATTCCCAAGAGCGTAGCTTTGGAAAGAAACGAAAATCCTGAGGCAAATAACCATACATTAAACGCATCTCTTTACGGTGTTTTTGCAAATCGACCCCATTAACCGTGATGGAGCCACCACTAGGTTTCATCAGGGACACTAAAATTTGCATCAGAGTAGACTTACCCGCTCCATTAGGCCCCAAGAGGCCAAACATTCCATCACCAATCTCAATATTAACTTTTTTCAAGGCGCGGTGTCCATTAGAGTATCGTTTCTCTAAATCCCTAATATCTATATTCATATATGAATTTATTTTTATATAAAGGTTGTATCGGTCTATGCTCCAAAAGGTAAAAAGATGATAGTCGCTTTTGTCAAAAAAATGACACAAAAGGAATCAATTATCTTAATGTATTAAATGCATTGTTGCTTAGACAGTCGAAGTAAACAATATATTGCATTAAATGTCAAAAAAATCAAAAAAAATAAGGCCCGAGATTATCTACTCAATTTACCTCGTTTTGTCTGAGTGCATTTTGGGATTGCTAAGGAATAAATAATCCTTTTTAATAGTCTTTGCTCTTTCTATGCACGTTGTAATACCGTTTTGCCTTGTGAACAACAAAATTATATATTCCAATAGCTTAAGCAAATCTTTTAGACCAATTAAATCAATTATTCGTTTCAGCTTGTAGACAGTGTACCGTATTTCAGAGTAAACGCTGACTTAATCCTTAGCTCCTATATTTCTGCAAGAAATATAATCTTAAATGTTTTAGTGAATTTAGCGTTGTTCATAGTTAAAATACCAGAATTAAATGCGCATAACAAATCAACTGTAAACTAAGCAGTCATCATAAAAAAAGCCCGCATCTCATAGAAATACGGGCGCTAAATTTTAAATCTTGAATTAGGAATTATAAGTTCTCCAATATCCTTTTTATCACCAACTGTGCCGATGTCACACGGTTAGCTGCTTGTGGTACGACCAACGACGTTTCTGCTTCTATTACATCATCGCTCACAATCATATTGCGGCGCACAGGTAGACAGTGCATAAAACAAGCATTATTGGTCAGAGCCATCTTCTCTTCATCCACAGTCCAAGCACGGTCTTTAGATAAAATCTGACCATAATCATTATAGGATGCCCAGTTTTTCGCATAGATGAAATCAGCCCCTTCAAAGGCTTTTTTCTGGTCATATTCTACTTTAGCATCACCGGCAAACTCAGGCGCCAGTTCGTACCCCTCAGGATGTGTGATAACAAAATCATAATCCGCAGCCTGTGCAAATTGAGCAAAAGAATTAGGCACTGCCTGAGGCAAAGCACGTGGATGTGGCGCCCAGGTTAGTACCACTTTAGGGCGTTCTACCTTTTTATGTTCTTCAATGGTGATAATATCAGCAAAGCCTTGCAGCGGATGAGCGGTAGCTGCCTCCATACTTACCACAGGCACACCAGAGTATTTAATGAATTGATTGATGACCACCTCTTCGTAGTCTTCTTTTTTATCTTCAAATTTGGCAAAAGCACGCACACCAATGATATCGCAATAGCTACCAATCACAGGAATAGCTTCCAATAAGTGTTCAGGTTTATCGCCATCCATAATGACGCCACGTTCACCTTCCAACTTCCAGGCTCCGGCATTTACATCCAGCACTATCACATTCATCCCCAGATTCTGAGCAGCTTTCTGAGTACTTAGGCGTGTACGCAGGCTAGAGTTGAAGAACAAAAGAATCATCGTTTTATTTTTCCCTAATTCCTGAAAATCGTATGGCGTTTTCTTTACTTCTAAAGCCTCTTTTACAGCTGCTTTAAGGTCTCCTAAGTCGTGTACTGAAGTGTAATTTCTCATAGTAAATGATTGAATGCTTTAATGATACAATGATTCAATGGCTTGGTGCAGAGCTACCGAAGCCTTGTGTTCAACTCCGAACTTCGAACTCCGAACATCGAACTCTTTAACTAAACAAAGAATCCACAAACTCTTCTCTGCGAAAAATTTGCAGGTCGTCTATTTGTTCGCCTACACCAATGTATTTTACAGGAATACTGAATTGATCTGAAATACCGATGACAACCCCACCCTTGGCAGTGCCGTCCAATTTGGTCACAGCCAACGTATTGATGTCCGTTGCTTTCGAGAACTGCTTGGCTTGTTCAAAGGCATTTTGTCCGGTAGAACCATCTAAAACCAAAAGGATTTCGTGGGGTGCATCCGGCACCACTTTCTTCATCACATTTTTGATTTTAGACAACTCGTTCATCAGGTTAATCTTGTTGTGAAGGCGTCCTGCGGTATCTACAATCACCACATCAGCGCCTTGTGCTTTGGCCGATTGTAAGGTATCAAAAGCAACAGAAGCAGGGTCAGAACCCATATTTTGTTTTATCACAGGAATGCCTACGCGTTCGCCCCAAACCACCAATTGATCGATAGCAGCAGCACGGAAAGTATCAGCGGCCCCCAGTATAACAGATTTTCCTTGTTTCTTAAACTGATTAGCAATTTTACCAATCGTGGTGGTTTTACCCACACCATTGACACCCACCACCATAATCACATAAGGGTCATCGCTCTCAGGCAAAACATAAGCATCCCCATCTATGGTATCATTTTCGGCTAAAAGTTCAGAGATTTCTTCTTTCAAGATACGATTAAGCTCTGCAGTGCCCATAAACTTATCACGAGCTACACGTTCCTCAATGCGCTCAATGATTTTAAGGGTGGTATCCACACCTACATCCGAAGTAATCAACACCTCTTCGAGGTTATCCAATACTTCATCATCCACCTTAGACTTACCGGCTACGGCACGACTCAGTTTCTTAAAAACACTTTCTTTAGTTTTCTCTAAACCCTTATCTAGTGTTTCTTTTTTATCTCTATTAAATAATCCAAACAGCGCCATAGGCTTTTAAATTTCAAATTAAAAAAACAAATTCCAATTAGCTGGTCTTTGCATATTTTCTCTTAATGCCATCAATCTATTATGCAAGATTCTATATGGTTAACGGCATTCTTTGTTTTTCGTCTTAATCCCTGTAATTATTCACGATGTGACTTGCCATCACCCCTTCACCTCAATACAATCCCAATGTGCATCAGGATCACACAGCAAACTGACTGCCAAATGATTACTGCCAACTGCCGACTGATTTACATACGCTCAGGCATCTCGATACCCAGAAGTCCCATACCGCGTTTTACGATGGATCCTACATTTTGAGACAACTTGATACGGAAAAGTTTTACCGCTTCGTTTTCTTCTTTCAAAATAGAGAAATCGTGATAAAAACGGTTGTAATCTTTTACCAAATCATAGACGTAATTTGCAATAATAGCAGGACTATAAATCTTAGCCGCTTCGTCCACAGTTTCTTTAAACTGCGTCAGTTTTTTGATCAAGTCTATCTCATTTTGATCCAAAGCAATGCCTGAAGCTACCGTAGCTTCTATATCGATGCCTTGCTCTTTTGCTTTACGCAATACAGAACAGATACGGGCATAAGTATACTGAATAAATGGTCCGGTATTACCGTTGAAATCAATCGATTCCTTAGGATTAAAGACCATATTCTTCTTAGGATCCACTTTCAGCATAAAATACTTAAGGGCAGCCAAACCAACCTTACGGTACACTTCTTCAGCTTCCTCTTGTGAATAGCCTTCTAGTTTACCCAGTTCCTCAGAAGTTTGACGGGCAGATTCAATCATTTCATCCATCAAATCGTCAGCATCCACCACGGTTCCCTCACGGCTTTTCATCTTACCTTCGGGCAATTCCACCATACCGTACGAGAAATGTTTAAGGTCTTTTCCCCAGTCGAAACCAAGCTTGGTCAACAAGATAGAAAGCACCTGGAAGTGGTAGTTTTGCTCGTTACCTACCACGTACACCATTTTATCTATCGGGAAATCGTCGAAACGCAACTTGGCCGTCCCGATATCCTGTGTCATATACACTGAGGTACCATCCGAACGCAACAGGATTTTCTCGTCCAAGCCGTCTTTTTCCAGGTTAGCCCAAACAGAACTGTCCTCACGCTTATAAAATTCACCTGAGGCTAAACCTTCAAGCACTTTATCTTTTCCTACCAGATAAGTATCCGATTCATAATAAATCTTATCAAAATCAACACCCAAACGTTTATAAGTGACATCAAAACCTTCGTACACCCAGTTGTTCATCTTTTGCCACAAGGCGTAAACGTCTTCGTCTTTGGCTTCCCATTTGCGTAACATCTCACGCGCTTCGGCCATCAAAGCTGATTTTTCTTCGGCCTCCTCTTTTGAAAGTCCAGTAGCTTGTAATTCAGCCAATTCTTTTTTGTATTCCTGATCAAACTTCACATAGAAATCGCCAATCAGGTGGTCACCTTTTTTACCTGAGCTTTCAGGCGTGATGCCTTCACCAAATTTTTGCCAAGCCAGCATCGACTTACAAATATGAATACCACGATCGTTCACAATATTGGTTTTCACCACTTTGTTTCCGGTAGCCTTCAATATTTCAGAGATAGACCATCCCAAAAGGTTATTGCGAATATGGCCTAAATGAAGTGGTTTATTGGTATTCGGCGAAGAATACTCTACCATTACCAAAGGAGAGTCCTCTGTTTCAGGGGTAAAGCCATAAGCATCATTTTCGCTCATGAAATTCAACATGCCCATCCAGTGAGAAGGCGCAATTTCAAGATTAAGGAAGCCTTTTACCACATTGAACGCCTGAACAGACACCACTTTTCCTTCCAAAAATTGACCAATTTCTTCAGCTGTTTGTTCGGGTCCTTTACGGCTTTGACGCAAGAAAGGGAAAACCACTACGGTGATATCACCGCTAAATTCCTTGCGGGTTTTCTGTATCTGAACCGCTTCCACACTCACTTCTGCCTCGTACAAACTCGCTATAGCACTCACTACAGCTTCGCTGATTATCGTCTCTATTCCTTGCATTTTGTTGTTGAAAAAATTTTGAAGTGCAAAAATACTAATTTATAGAGAGAAATCGGTGTTATATCAGGATTAAGGTAATTGAATTACTTTTCCATGGAATTAATTATGGCAACAAAGATGACCTGCTTCCCCCCATCACCGATGCCTTCTATTCTTTCATCCTCCTTACACGGCCCTGATTTCTATTGTCATTTATATTTTTAAAATAATTCTTTACCTTTGTATCTTACTTAAAACCAACCTTTATATGATGATAAAAAAATTACCCTTTCACTTCCTATGTGCGCTAAGCCTTTTGTCCATTCCATTTTTTGCCCAAAACAAAAAAACTTTAACTTTTGATGAAATGACCTCTTGGGAGTCTATCAAAGCTCGTCAAATAAGTAATAATGCAACTTATGTTGTTTACGAAACGAGCCCCCTCAGAGGAGACTATAAGACCTTTGTTTACAACACCGGGACACAAACAACAGACACACTTCTTTACCTTCGTAGTGCAAAAATTTCTGGTAAGGAAGACTTTTTAGTAGCCAGGCTATCACACCCTTACGACAGCATCCGTCAGATGAAAATCGACAAAGTATCTAAAGATAAGATGCCTAAAGACAGTGTCTTGATTTGTTCCTTACCCCAAAGCGAAATATTGTTTACTTTTCCTAAGGTCAAAAACTACAAAGTCAGCACTTTCGAAGGTAACTATGCAGCTATTCTACTGGAAAAAGGAGCCCTAAAAAAAGCATCAGCCGGGCAAGACAGCAGTATGATAGAAACAGTTGACAGTATAAAAACTGAAATCAAAGCTGAAAAGGACACGATAAAAACAGACAAAGCCAAAGATCCTAAAAAATTAGGCGATATTCTTATCACCTACAACGGCACAAGAAAAGACACCACGGTTTACGAAAGTGTGACAGAATACACCTTGGCTAAGAAAGGCACTACCTTAGCTTTTATTCAGGCTTACGAGGATTCACTTAAACGCAGCGAAGTATTTATGGTCAACACCAAAGATGACGAAGCAGTATCCATCTTTAAAACGGATGGTGAAATAAAAAAACTGACACTCTCGGAAGATGGTGAACAATTGGCCTTTATGTTTTCTAACGACACCACAGAAATCAAGCAATATGCGCTGGCCTATGCCCTCAAAACAGCACCCGCTCACGTCTTGATAGATAGCACCATAGCCGGAATGCCCGAAGACTGGAACGTGAGTGTTGATGGTCATCTTTGGTTTAACAAGGAAGGTTCGCGCCTGTTTATGGGCACCAGCAAAATGCAACGCCCCGAACCGGAAGACAGCGTTCCGGCCGATGAAATTCCAGGGGTTGATGTGTGGAGCTGGACGGATCTGCGCCTTCAACCACAGCAATTATTAGAAGCCAAAAAAGACAAAAAGAAAAGCTATCAGGCCGTTTATGACTTTAAAACAGAAACCTTTTCTCAATTAGCTAACGAAGAATACGACCATACCTCTCTTGACCGCGAAGCCAAGGGAAATTATGTCCTTATGACAAATGGCAAACCCTATCTAAGAGCCAGCAACTGGACCGGACGCTGGAGTAAGGACATTGCTATAAAAGAAATTGAAAGTGGTGAAACAAAAGTCATTGCAAAAGATATGCTTTCACCACGTTTTTCTTATGCAGGAAATTATGCCTGCTGGTTCAACGACAAAGACACCAGTATTTATTGCTATTCCATAGCCAATGAAACAATCACCAAACTCAATAAGGATATCCCCTATCCTATTTACGATGAACTAAATGACCGCCCTATGATACCCGAACCTTACGGTCTGATGGGTTGGGCCAAGGATGATAAATACCTCTACATTTACGACCGTTACGATATATGGCAGGTAGACCCCGAAGGTAAGAAAGCGAGTGTTTGTATCACCAATGAATTTGGACGTAAAAACAAAATTAAACTGCGTTATGCACGACTCGATAAAGAACTCAGCTACGTCCCCCAAGACATTTATCTTTATGGTGAAAACGTGGAAAACAACAATTCGTACTATTACAGCGCTACGCTCAAAAAAGCCGCTACTCCTAAAGAATTATTGGGTGGTGCATTTGCCCTCAATTCCATACTAAAAGCTAAAAACACGGATGAGCTTATCTGGTCTAAAATGACGGTCAATGAATACCCGGACATTCGTTTCTCCGGGTCAGACTTTAATGATGTAAAAGTAGTGTCTGCTATGAATCCTCAGCAAAAAAAATACAACTGGGCCACGGTAGATACGCTCTCTTGGACTTCCTTCAATGGCGATAAGCTAAAAGGTCTCATATATAAACCCGAGGATTTTGACCCGGCCAAAAAATACCCGGTGATGTGCTATTTTTACGAAAGAAATTTTGACACACAACACCATTATTTTACACCATCGCCCAGCCGTTCTATCATCAACCGCACCTTTTATGCCAGCAATGGCTATATCGTTTTTGTGCCTGATATCACCTATACTAACGGCTACCCGGGTCAAAGTGCCTACAATGCCATTGTCAGCGGAGCGCAAGCTCTTATAGAACGCTACAGCTGGGTAGATGCTCAACACCTGGCGCTATCAGGACAGAGCTGGGGCGGTTATCAAACGGCCTATCTCATTACCCAAACGGACCTTTTTGCTGCCGCTATGGGCGGTGCTGTAGTGAGTAATATGACCAGTGCCTACGGTGGCATACGCTGGGGAAGCGGCCTCAACCGTCAGTTTCAGTACGAAAAAACACAAAGCCGCATTGGTGGCACACTGTGGGAAAAACCGATGCAATACATCGAAAACTCACCGCTGTTTTATGCCCCCAAAGTCAATACGCCACTCCTACTGATGCACAACGACAAAGACACTGCTGTGCCGTGGTATCAGGGCATCGAATATTTCACCGCCCTGCGCCGTCTCGACAAGCCCGTGTGGATGCTCAATTACAACAACGAGCCCCATAACCTGAAGGCCGAAAGCATTGCCAACCGTCTGGATCTGAGTAAGCGCATGAAACAGTTTTTTGATCATTACCTGAAAGACGCTC
This sequence comes from Bacteroidales bacterium UBA5342, assembly GCA_002408065.1. GTDB lineage: Bacteria > Bacteroidota > Bacteroidia > Bacteroidales > UBA5342 > UBA5342. The sequence continues at coordinate 8,661 of DHQI01000010.1, read as the reverse complement.
CGGCTCCAAAATGGATGACTAATGGCATTCCTGCGGTAGAAAAAGGAAAAAATTTGGGGTATTAATGTTAACTATACTTCTTCAATCCTTTGACATCTGTTAGCATATAAATCACCTAAAAAAGAGACGCATTCCATATTTGAATACGTCTCTTTTGGTATCTTTTATATTAGTTCTATGTCGGCAAAGCCAGTCCAACTATAACTTAACGCCACAGGTGGTGAAAGAAATTCCCTGCTGAGCATAAGTAGAAAGCATCACAGCTTCGAAAAGAGGCTCCGAGGTATCAGGCTTTTTCTTCCACTCAAAGAGAAAATTGGCTCCGGTACCTCCACTTATATCAGTATGATTAATCACAATATGATCAGTCTCTAATGGAACTAAAACCAATGGAAAATCAAAATAAACACGTATCAAATCCCCCTTAGTGTTATAGTATTTGGCCGAAAACAAATACAGTGAATCCGTAGGACTTGTATTTCTGATACTCACGGTTACGGTTAGTTTTTGTTTTTTATTTTCCTGAACATTGAATACTTCGGGATATACCGGCAGGTATGTTGTGTTTTTTTTGTACGCAGCTATCGCTTCAATTTTATCGGTACTTATCGCTTTAGAATCCCAATTGATTTTATTGATTTCACTGTTGGATCCGTTATTGGTACAGGCGCCTAACAAAAATGCAATAAGACTGAAAACAAAACACTTTAAACACTTCATAATACGATGGATTTTTTTTGATTTTCAAAGGTACAAATAAAACGGGGAATTAAATATGGTACTTCTTACAATTTCAAAAAGTATATTCCTCCTTTTTTCGCATTGGCAAAAACAGCCCTCTTATACCAATTAGGCTATGAGATGAGTATTAAATGATTTGAGTCCTGATGTCCAGCGGGAGAAAAATAGCCGTCCGCGAGCACCGAAGCTACTCTGCGGAGGCAGTAGTTACCTTGAGCCTTTTTTTAACGAATAGTAAACACCAAAGACTTAAATAATAATGCTTATCTTATAAACTATTGGATATTATTCTAAAAAAAATATACAGGCATAAAATGGCCCCTTTAGTACTTTCCCGCTAGTATTGTAATATTTATCATCAGTATTATCCGTTGTTGCAAAAATCTACAATCAAAATGCTACACATTCAAAACTCTTTTACGCCTAACTCCAACTTTCAAAGTGGAATAAATTCTATGCATATACCTCCTAAATTCAGAACTTCATCGTGCTGTAATGTAAGAATATAGCCTTTGGGGGCAGACAATTCTTTCATCGCTAAAAGCAAGGATTTCAACTCACGCTCTTTACTGTCTAGTATATTTGTGTGTTTTTGTTAATTACCGCTTAATACATTTATCCTTTTTTATTAAATATCATTTTATATATCATCATTTTATAAATCGGGGACATAGAAAAAACCGACAGATAGAGCCAATAATGGTAGGTGAGCCGCGATAGGGATAGGAATGGCACAGAATAGGCTGGATCGCCATTTTTGCCCAAGTGGCAGAGCGATCAGAGTGAGCTACTGTCCACGTCGATGGCAAAATGAGCGATGCAGCCTATGGCGTATAATGGATAGCCCGGCCATTCGCCATAAAAAAAACTATTGAAAGAACACAAAAAAGGCCCGCAAATACTGCGAGCCCAAATTATAATTTCATTTCCTACTTTTCTTTGAAAACTTCCCCCTTTAGGGGGACTGAGGGGGTGTTATTCCCACTCAATAGTAGCCGGTGGTTTAGAACTAATATCGTACACTACACGGTTGATTCCCGGCACTTTATTAATGATATCATTCGATACCTTTGCTAAAAATTCGTAAGGCAAGTGAACCCAGTCCGCCGTCATACCATCAGTACTCTGTACAGCACGAAGCGAAACCACGCTCTCGTAAGTACGTTCATCGCCCATTACGCCAACCGATTTCACCGGCAAGAGCATCACACCGGCTTGCCACACATCGTCGTACAAATCATTTTCTTTCAGACCATTGACAAAGATAGCGTCAGCCTCTTGCAGCATACGTACTTTTTCTTTGGTCACATCGCCAAGGATGCGGATACCGAGCCCCGGCCCCGGGAATGGGTGACGGCCAAGCAGCTCGTCTTTAATGCCCATAGCACGTCCCACACGGCGCACTTCATCTTTAAATAACAAGTTAAGCGGCTCTACCACTTTTAACTTCATAAAGTCAGGCAATCCCCCCACATTGTGGTGCGATTTAATGGTAGCTGAAGGACCACCGGTAGCTGATACTGACTCGATAACATCAGGATAAATGGTTCCCTGAGCCAACCACACCACATCTTTTATCTTATGCGCTTCGTCATCGAAAACCTCGATAAAGTCGCGACCAATAATCTTACGCTTACCTTCCGGATCGGTCACACCCGCTAAATCACCAATGAATTTATCGCCGGCATCTACACCAATCACGTTCAAGCCCATACCTTTATAATTCTCCAATACGGTTTCGAACTCATCTTTACGCAACAGACCGTTATCTACAAAGATACAGGTCAGGTTATCGCCAATGGCTTTATTCAGCAATACACCCGCCACGGTAGAATCTACACCGCCCGAAAGACCAAGCACGACTTTATCGTTACCCAGTTTTTCTTTAAGACCTGCTACTGTGCTTTCCACAAAAGAGGCCGGCGTCCAGTCTTGCTTACACTTACAAATTTTACCAATGTAATTTTTCAAGAGCTCTTTTCCTTGCGTAGAGTGGTACACTTCGGGGTGAAACTGAATACCATAAGTGGTTTCATCTTCAATTTTAAAAGCGGCATTCTTCACATCGTGCGTACTACCAATTACGGTAAAGTTTTCGGGCAATTTCTCGATAGTATCGCCGTGCGACATCCACACCTGAGAGTTATCATCAATACCTTTTAGCAGGTCGAAACGACGGTCTACATAAGCTAGGTTAGAGCGGCCATATTCGCGCGTCTCAGAAGCTTCTACACTACCGCCATCGTTCTGTGCCAACCACTGTGCACCGTAACAAACACCCAACAGTGGCAATTTACCACGAATGCCTGTCAGATCTGGCTGCGGCGCTTTCTCATCACGTACCGACGATGGACTACCCGAAAGGATCACCCCTTTCACACTCTCATCCATCGCTTCCTGAGCCTTGTTAAAAGGATGAATTTCACAATAAACATTCAGTTCACGTACGCGGCGACCTATCAACTGCGTGTATTGCGAACCAAAATCTAAAATCAGAATTTTCTCTTGCATAGAATCTTAAAATTTCAATTTTCAAATAATAAATTCCAACTGTTTTGCCGAAACTTATTACCTCCTTGAATAATGCCTGCAAAAATACTGCTTTTACGGCAGTTTACCTAAAGGGATTTTGGGGGAGTTTTTAACATTTATTTGCGTAATTCATAGGCCTTGGGAGGCTATTCATTAATTCTACGTCACAACACATCGCTCTTATGCGCATTACCCAAATGCAAATTAAATGCATTTGCCAAATTTATTCAGGGTACGCATTTATCTGACACATCACATAATACACCGGTTTGCACCCGGGGCTACCGACATAGCACTCCGCCGGAGTGTTTTTTTCATTACCTTTTCCTTAATAATAAACTTAACATAGAAGAACTCTGCGAATCTCTGCTCCTCAGCGAATCTCAGCGTTACAACTAAACTCGCAAGGCGAGTCCCTAACTCCTCGATGGCTTTACATAAGCTTGCGCCCCAGATGCTAATAAAACTTACACTTCAACGACATTCTTGGTACGCAGTTCTATTGTGCTACCTCATATTACCTTAGGTTCCGTTTCTCGTCACCCAAACTATCAATATTGTACCCCAACGGGGTTCTTCTCTGCGTAACTCTGCTCACTTCGGCTGTGCTCAGTGCATCGCCTCAGCGACGCTCTGCAATACAATTCTTCGAGCAAAGCGAGCCCCATTCAGAAAAAAAATATCAATAGAACAAGAAAAACGTTCCCGTTCATTACTTTTGCATAAAAACAAAAATAAACCATGACACGAAGCTTTGCCAGCGATAATAATTCCGGCGTACACCCGCAAATATTAGAATCTTTAACAAAAGCCAATGAAGGCCACATGATAGGCTATGGTGATGATATTTATACCGAAAGACTGAAGGATAAATTCTCTGAACTATTCGGACAAGAGCTTGAGATGGCCCTAGTCTTTAATGGTACTGGCGCTAATGTATTGGGCATACAATCGGCCACTCAGAGTTTTCATTCGGTGATATGTGCCGGGACCGCCCACATCAATGTGGATGAATGCGGCGCCCCTGAAAAAGTGACGGGCTGCAAACTCATCTCCATCCCTACTCCTGACGGTAAACTCACTCCTGAACTCATTACACCTCAGTTGCACGGTTTTGGTTTTGAGCATCACAGTCAGGCCAAAGTCATCTCCATCACACAAACCACTGAGATGGGAACCGTTTACACACCTAAAGAAATAAAAACGCTGGCAGATTTGGCACACCAATATAATATGTACCTGCATGTAGATGGCGCACGTATTGCTAATGCAGTAGCACATCTAAATACCAACTTAAAAACCTTAATAAGCGATACGGGCGTAGATTTTATGAGTTTTGGCGGCACCAAAAACGGTATGATGATGGGCGAAGCGGTGATTTTTCTCAACACAGAACTGGCCGAGAATAGCAGGTACTTCCGCAAACAAAGTGCCCAACTTTACTCTAAGATGCGTTATCATAGTGCTCAGTTTCTGGCTTATTTCGACAATGATTTATGGCTAAAAAATGCCCGCCACGCCAACGCAATGGCACAACTACTGCTTTCTGAAATAAAAGATATTCCGGCTATAAACATTACTCAAAAGGTGGAATCCAACGGCATCTTTGCCATTGTGCCTCATCATTTAATTGACCCTTTGATGAAAAAGTATTTCTTTTACATGTGGGACGAAAACCATAACGAGGTACGCTGGATGTGCTCTTTTGATACGACCGAAGAAGACATCAAAGGCTTTGTTTCTACAATAAAAACCATCATTTAATAAATTCTATTATGAAAGTCAAACATATTCTGGCCATCTTCTTTTTCGGGATAATCATTCTAACAACAAGTGCTGTTTTCAAAATTATGCACTGGCCCGGGGCCAGCAACCTGCTAATCTTTGGTATGGGTATACAACTTTTTTCAGGAATAGCATTTATTCTAAAACTTATTAGAACAAAAGATTTTAAGGACTTTATGAATAAATGAAAGTGCAATCATACCATTTCCCACATAGAATCTTAAAACATCTGTAATCTCACTGTAATTAAAAATGGAGTATTTCGTATCATATAATAAGAAAAAAAATAGTGATGCGAATAGCTTTAACCTGTCTGATTATAGGCATCTTAACAACGAGTTGCTACAGCAAAACACCTCTAACTAACAAGGACACAAAACAACTCATCATCCTACACACCAACGATCTGCATTCTAACTTGCAAAGCGGGGCACCGTCACACAACTATAGTCCGCTCGCTTTGCACAACGATGAAACCACAGGCGGATTTTCTCGGATTGCAGGCATTATCCACCGAGAAAAAGCTAAAGAACAAAACGTCTTGACCGTAGATGCTGGTGACTTTTTGATGGGAACACTTTTTCAGGCTCTGGAAAAAAACACAGGCTTCCAACTGCAACTGATGAAGCAAATGGGTTACGATGCTGCCTGTATAGGTAATCATGAATTTGATTATGGTATTCATGCCTTGACCAATTACATCAGCCTGGCTGCTGAGAAAGAGATTCCGGAACTTTTACTGTCAAATATTTCATTCAATAAAAAAGACAATAAAGACGATACCTTTGAGGAACTTTACGCTAAAAAACTGATAAAACCCTATACGGTCATAGAAAAAGGCGGCCTGCGTATAGGCTTGTTTGGCCTGATGGGAATAGAGGCTTTTGACGTTGCCAATGCCCATCCCTTAGAGCTCGAAAAGCAAATAAAAACGGCTAAAAAAATGGTCAAAACCCTGCGCAAAAACGAAGGTGTGGATATCGTTATTGCACTCTCGCATAGTGGGCTATGGTTTAACAGTAATGGTTCTATTATGATGACCGAAGATGCAAAACTGGCGCAAAAAGTAGAGGGTTTAGATATAATAATAAGCGGACATACCCATACCGAACTAAATACACCAAAGCTTATTAACAATACTATAATAATACAAGCAGGCGACCGTGGCAAACATATCGGCAAACTGACTGTTGACATTAATGCTGATGGTGTAAAACTTAATAATTACGAACTACTTGCCGTCAATGATTCAGTGAAAGCCAGGCCCAAAATACAACAACGCATAGACCAGCAACAACAAAAGCTGGAAGATGAGATTTTAACGGATCTAGCCTTCGCGTACGACGAAGCCTTATTTGAATTACCCTACAAACTGAATTACGACAATGCAGCACTTAATCAGTGTAACATTGGTAATTTTGCTTCTGATGCTATAAACTTTTACGTCAACAAGCATATCCAAGAACATAACGACATTGCCCTTATAGGGCATGGGATGATACGAGCCCCTTTGCACAAGGGCATCATTTATTTACCTGAGGCCTTTAATGTGGCATCCCTGGGGCGGGGAAAAGATGCCATACCCGGCTACCCTTTAGCCAGGGCTCACCTCACCGCCAAAGAACTCAAAAGACTGATGGGCTTACTGATTAAGGCCAGTGAGAAATCTACCAACCTACATATGTTTGCCTCGGGATTAAAGATTAAATATATTACACGTGATAATGATTACCAAAAAATAGAAGACCTTTACATTGCAGACGCTGATGGCAAATATCATCTTATCGATTGTAGCAAGAAGAATGAAACCTTGTATTCTATAGTAGCGGATGCTTATATGCTCAGCTTCCTGGGCAAAATAAAAAAGATGAGCTACGGATTAGTTAACATTTCTCCTAAAGATAAAAAGGGTAATATCATCACCGATATGCAAGAGACCATTATCGATTTTAACCTAAAAAAAGCAAGTATACAAGAGGGTAAAGTCTGGCTATCACTTATCGAATACGCCCAATCTTTTCCTGTAGGAGCAAATGGTCTGCCGGTAATTTCAGATCAGTATAAAGAAGCTGAAATGCGCATCGCACCAAGCATATCCTCAAAAACAAAGTAACACTACAACCACGCTATTAGTGCCAGAAAATTATGAATCAGGAATATTGAATTCTATTCAATTGTCGTACTAATCTTGCGATTATCAAACTGGCGTTTCATACGGTGTAACTTGGCAAAAGGTTCACCACTTTTCACATCGCATTTTCCTTTATAATGGGTAATGGTAGCGCACTGCTCTGCCTGCAGCTCATCATGTCCACAAATATCAACCAAAGCATCTATCACATCGTCAAAGGAGTTGACATCATCATTCCAAAGAATAAGTGTGAACTTTTCCGTAAACTTTGATTTTGTAATATCTTGTTTTTTTGTTGCTGTATCAGACATTTTTCGAAATACTTGGATTATCAGACAATAGGCTTATCAGGTTTATTTCACCGCCTAAAACTGCGACAAAAATACTGAAAAGTGATGAGAGTTGAGAAATGAATATTAAAAATATAGTTCCTTCAAATAATAAATAGGCAACTATTAAGGCCGGGAAATTCAAAACAATACATTAAAGATTTTTATCGTAAATTTTGAACTTTGCTTCGCCCTTGGTGACCTGTATCACACACAAAAAGCCTGTCGGAATTATTTTCCACCGGAAACTTGTTACATTAGAAAACTTGTCTTTACTTTGCAACAGCAAAACAAAAAAAAGATGATAGATTTTTGTAGCATAAAAGAAATTCAGAAAGCCTTAAATGATTTGGAAGACAACTTTCGTTCGGAATATGGCATCTGCATCAATGAGGCGAGCGTTTTGTGTAGTTTGAGTGATTGTTGTCTCACTTCAAGCGAGATAGCCAAGTGTGCTGACCTTAAAGCATCGCATACATCCAAAACAATCCGTACGGTTGAGGACAAAGGATTAATCAAACGCAAGATTGGAACTACTGACCGGCGTATGATGCAGTTTTCATTAACAAAAGAAGGCATCACTTTACTCGATGAGATGAAAAAAGAAAAAATTTTGATTCCCGAAGTGCTACGTCCTTTATTAGAAAAGAAAAACAAAGTAACAGTAACTATATAAATAATTGAATTATGAAAAAGACAGCAATAGTAGCATTAATGGCCTTGTTTAGTCTTGCTGCCTGTAATGCAAAGCCTAAAACAGAAACAACAACCGAGAATAACACTGAATCAGAAACAATAACAAAAAATAATACTATGAGCACAGTTAAATTAACAAAAGAGATGTTTTTGGAGAAAGTAGCCAACTACGAAGCTAGTCCAAACGAGTGGAAATACCTAGGTGACGTACCTTGTATCATTGACTTTTATGCAGACTGGTGTGGACCCTGTAAAGCAGTAGCACCTGTACTTGAAGACTTAGCCAAAGAATATGGTGACAAATTGGTCATCTACAAAGTAGACACTGAAGCAGAACAAGATTTGGCAGCAGCCTTTGGCATTCGCAGTATCCCTACCCTACTGTTTTGCCCTATGGAGGGAGCTCCGCAGGTAGCACGTGGTGCACTACGGTGCTTTTTTATCCAA
>DHQI01000026.1:55091-76546 GCA_002408065.1 Bacteroidales bacterium UBA5342 | reverse complement strand
GCATTAAGAATGATATTCTGAATCATTGAATCATTAAAACATTGAATCATTGAATCATTGAATCATTGAATCATTGAATCATTGAATCATTGACCCATTGAATCATTGAATCATTGAACCATTCCGCCACGCACCCTTTGATTCCCTGAAAGGACTGTCTGGGGTCGGGTTAGTTTTTTTGGGGGGGGGAATTTTATAATCGGTGAGGTGTTGAAAAAAGGCTACAGGGTTGCAGGGTTACAATCTGAGCATAACTTTCACCCCTGAAAAGCTCACTGAGCAGAGTCGAAGGACTGTCCCTTATCTATCAAAACACTGTCAGCAACAACTGTAAATCCTTGGCTGAAATATTAAAACGGCGTCCCATATCAAAGTTCGAGAGTACACCATTATAAACATAAATACCTTTTTGAAAGCCACCTTCAGTGCAAATATATTGCCCCCGGTTTTCATAACTATCCATATTCAACAAAAGCGGTGCTAGAATATTGCTCAATGCAATACTGGCTGTGCGCGGATACATAGTAGAGAGGGATGGAAGACAGCAATAATGCACGCCCTTTTCTTTGTAAGAGGGTTTCTTTATAGAGGTTTCGCGGGAAGTTTCAAAACTGCCCCCCTTATCAATATTAAGATCAATAATAACAGCACCTTTTTTCATATGCTTCACCAAATCATCTGAAATAGTAAAGGGTAAAGCCGTTTCATCCTCTCCTAAAGCCCCAATAATCACTTCGGCACTTTTAAGGGATTTTGCTAAGGAGTTAGGATGTAGAATAGAGGTAAAAATATGGCTACCAAAGATGGTGCGCATCTTCTGCAATGAACGCAAAGAAGAGTCAAAAAATTTCACCGTAGCGCCCATACCTATGGCACATTTAGCAGCTGATTGTCCGGCCATTCCAGCACCTAAAATCACCACCTCTGATGGCGACACCCCAGCCACACTGCCAAGCATAGCACCTTTTCCCTTAGGATACATACTTAAGCTTGATGCAAACACTACTGCGGCATTACCTTCTATCTCTTTCATCGAATTAGCAATAGGACATTCCCCCTGATCCCCTTCGATCCAGTCCATAGCGACAGCAGTTATATTCTTAATTTTCATAGCGAGCAAACGCTCTTTACACATATCATGAAAGCGCATTAACGAAAACAGAAGCGCCCGCTTTTTCATTCTATCAATATCCTCTATTTCAGGTGGGGTTATCTTCAGTATAACATCCTGACCAAGTGCCTCTTCACGTTCAACCATCACACCGCCATGCTCGGTATAATCCAAGTCGGAAAAATTGGATTCCTTGCCTACCCCCCGCTCCAAGTACACTTCGTGACCACCATCTACCAGCATTGCCACCCCTTGTGGAGTGAGGGCCACACGTGTTTCCAGCTCACTATCCTCTTTCAGGACACCAATAGTAAAACGCTGTAATCCTTTACTTTTTTCTTGTAAAAGCTCTTGTGTAGCCAAGGACTGTTGCAAAGAATGTGATAGTTGTGACATAAATAAGATGATTAGTTCAACAGACAAATTTAGATGAAAGATTGATTGAGACAAAAGAAATTTCATGCTTTTTACATATTTACAGCCGACATTTATAAAGAAAACTTATTTTTGCGAACCAAAAATCAATTTATGACTGAAAAACCCCAACGCCACATAGCCAAAGCCATCACCTGGAGAGTCGTTGCATCACTAACCACGTTTTTTTTAGGCTGGATAGTCACCGGCAATATTGATTTTGGTCTTATTATTGGTGCTAGCGATGCTATCATTAAGATTATCTTGTATTATTTTCATGAGCGTTTATGGCACCGCAGCAAATTTGGCAGAGTTGAATAAACAAACCGTTTTTTTGAACATAAAGCCCACGCACTACACCCCTGCCTGTTTTCTGTTCTTATTTTAAATTATCTTTGCAAGATATTAGAACTGAAATCATCCTATGAGACATCTTTTACTCTCTTTCTTACTCATATTTGTCTTTTTAGCTCATGCTCAAAATACAGAAGTCTACAAATCGTATGATCTGCAAGCACCTCTGGACATCCCTCTTTTACTTAGTGGTAACTTTGCCGAACTACGCTCTCACCATTTCCATGCCGGTCTTGATTTTAAAACTCAAGGCAAAACGGGTTTACCTATCTACGCTGTAGCCGATGGTTACGTGTCGCGTATCAATATCTCTACTGCTGGTTATGGCAGAGCTCTGTACATAGACCATCCGGAACTTAACCTGACAAGTGTGTACGCTCACCTCAGCGCATACGCTCCAGCCATAGATAGTTTGGCCAAAAACAAGCACTACGAGTTAAAAAAATACAACCTTAACTTTTTTCCTGATGAAAAGATTTATGTAAAAAAAGGTGATATCATAGCCTATAGTGGTAATTCGGGATCTTCTGGCGGACCACACCTGCACTTCGAAACCAGAGACCGCAAAACACAAGACCCTATCAATCCTCTTTTCTTCGGCTTTGACATAAAGGACACGATGAACCCATCCATCAATGGTTTGCGCATTTATCCTTACAACAATGAAGGTGCTGTAAACAATCAAACAGAAGCTTCTAAGTTTTACCCTATAGTATATTATTCCGGCAAATATCACCTGAAAGGAAATCCCAGCATCAACGCCTGGGGTAAAGTCGGTTTTGCCATCAACACACTGGATTATCTGGATGGCAGCTGGAGCAAATGCGGCATTTATTCCATCACGCTTTTTGCTGACAGCCAACTGGTATTTAAGCAAGAAATGGATCGTATTTCATATAGCGAAATGCGCTATATTGACGCACACATAGACCAGAAAACACGAGCAAAATCGCGTGTAGACTATCAATATTCATTTAAAGCCAAGCCTAATAACCCCCTGAGCATATACAAAAAAATGTCTAATGATGGTATCATCACCTTCAACGACTCCTGCAAGCACCTGATGGTTTATCACATCAAAGACACCTATGGCAATACATCTATTCTGGAATTCACCGTCAATGGTAAGAAGCAAATGATTCCAGAAAAAGAAAAGACTCAGAAACTAAAATGGAATGAAGCTCATCAGTTTTCAGCCAACCAATTTCAGCTACGCATTCCTCAAAACGCCTTTTACGAAGACCAAGAGCTAAGTTACACCTCGCGCCATGATTCACAATATCTGGCCCCTGTTATTGAGATTAACAACAACAGTAAGCCTCTGAATAAAAAAGCAACGGTAAGCATTCGCCCCAACAAAAGTACCAACATACCTCTGGAAAAAATGGTCATGTGTAAAGTAAGAGATGATGGGCAGCTTGAATTCTTGCCTTCAGAAATAACAAATGGAGCCCTAAGCGCTATGGTATATAGCTTTAGCTCTTTCACTCTAACTTGCGACACCGTAGCCCCCACGCTGAAACCGGTCAATATTTATGATGGGAAAAAATTTAATTCTGCTACTACTTTTGGTTTTAAAGTAAAAGATACCTTTACCGGTTTGTGGGATTACACCGCCACTATCGACGGCGAATGGGCCTTATTCTATTACGAATACAAACAAGATTATGTTTATTATACAATAGATACTACACGTTTGGAGAAAGGAAAAGAACATAAACTTGCTTTTGAAGCTTGGGATGCTACCGAAAATAAGGTTAATTATGAAGCTGCCTTTTATTGGTAACATCTAATAACCCTCTAAGCTAAGCACATGCCTGTTTTTTGGAGTTGTTACATTTTTTTCTACTTTTGTTCTACTATTACCGTTCATTATATCTACAAACTCACCACCATGAAACAGGAAGTTGTCAACAAACATTTGATTGATAATGGCATCAGACCTCTTCGCAAAAGGGCCTTGATTTACAATTATCTGATGACTAAAAGAAATCACCCTACCGTGGAAACTATTTTTCGCGATCTTTTGACAAAAGAACCTTCACTCTCTAAAACGACGGTTTACAATGTCCTCAACCTTTTGATAGAAAAAAATTTGGTGCAAACCATCAGTATAGAAGGTAACGAATTACGCTATGATGCTGACGTGAAACCTCATGGTCACTTCAAGTGCACTTCTTGCGGCAAAATTTTCGATTTTGATGTGGATGAAAAAATGTACCCCAAGATACCGCTCGAAGGCTTTACCACACATCAGGTACAATACTATATCACAGGCGAATGTCCCCATTGTACTAAAGCACATCTTAACTAAGCAAACAAATGATTATTATTGGCATTGCAGGCGGAACAGGTTCAGGAAAATCAACTGTTGTCCAGCGTATCTCCGAACATTTTTCTAAAAATGATGTCGCTATTCTTCCTTTAGATTCATATTACAAGGACAATAGTCATGTGCCCGAAGAAGTGCGCCGCGACATTAATTTTGATCACCCCAATTCGATAGAGTACGAACTCATCACTAAACACATAAAAGAATTAAAGGACGGCAAAACCATTCAATGTCCTATTTATTCTTACATAAGCTGTACCCGTGATAAAAAAACAGTTCCTGTAAAACCCGCTCACGTATTGATAGTAGAAGGCATTCTCAGTCTGACTAACAAAGAATTACGCGATACCATGGATGTTAAAATCTTTGTCGATTGTGATGCCGACCTGCGCTTGATTCGTGTGATAAACCGTGATACCAAAGAACGTGGTCGCGATGCTGAGACCGTGATGAATCGTTATATGGAAACAGTGCGCCCTATGCACGAACAATTTATAGAACCTACCAAAAGTTATGCAGATATCATAGTACCTAAAGGCGGACACAACAAGGTAGCGATTGATATGGTGATCAATTTCATAGAAAAAGCTCTGCGCGAACAAGGCGAATACCCTTGGCGCTAATGTGGAAAGTGGGAATTGGAAATTTGAAAGTGGAAAGTGGAAAGTGGAAATTTGAGAATGGAAATTCGTAATTCGTAATTCGTAATCCGTAATTCGTAATTAATAGGCATGTTAAAGAAGAGTGATTTTTTCAAATTAGGTGAGATACGCAAAACACATGGTGTAAAAGGCGAGATGATGCTGGCTTCAGATCATTATATGGACTATGAAGCTATTAAAGAATACTTATTTTTTAATCTGGAAGAATGCCTTGTGCCTTTTCGTCTTAAAAGCTATCGCGACACCAGCGACAAAACACTGCTTTTTATTTGCCACAACATCGACACCATAGAGCAAGCATCCGAATATGTAGGCACAGAGATATTTCTTCCATTAGCCGACAAATCGGATATTGACGAACTAGAGAGCCCTTCGATGCTCATAGGTCTAAAAGTCATAAACGACGAAACAGAAGAAATAATAGGTACTGTGTCCGATTTTATTGAAAGCACTCACAATCCATTATTAGAAATAGAAACACACGAAGGAAAGGAAGTCCTTTTGCCGTTCAACGAAGCATTTATTCTTGGCATAGAAGACAGTCAACTCTTTGTAAAAATACCCGAAGGCCTTCTGAATCTTGATGATTAGAGCATATCAGGAAAAAGCTTATTTTTGCAGCCCAAAATTTTTGAACCATGCGCATAGACATCATCACCGTTTTACCCGAACTCATTGAATGCACTGTTAGTCATTCCATCCTGAAAAGAGCCAAAGAAAAAGAATTAGCCGAGGTTGTATTACATGACTTACGCGATTACTCTACCGACAAATTTCGCCGTGTTGACGATGAACCTTTTGGTTTTGGTGCCGGCATGGTATTACAAGTGGATCCGGTGGCTAAAGCCATAGAAGATTTGAAGTCACAACGTGAATACGATGATGTCATCTATACCTCGCCCGATGGCGAAGTGCTCAACCAAAAGATGTGCAACAGTATGTCTTTGCAGGAAAATCTTATCATTCTGTGCGGCCACTACAAAGGCATAGACCACCGCATACGCGAGCACCTCATTACCCGTGAAATTTCTATTGGGGATTTTGTGCTGACAGGGGGCGAATTAGCCGCAGCCATTATAGCCGACTCAGTCATTCGCCTGATTCCGGGTGTGATTAACGACGAACAATCAGCACTTTCCGACTGCTTTCAGGACAACCTGTTATCGCCACCGGTCTATACCCGACCAGCCGATTATAATGGATGGAAAGTGCCGGACATCCTGCTATCCGGTAATCAGAAAAAAGTAGAAGAATGGGAGTTGAATCAGTCTTTGGAACGCACAAAATTGTTGCGCCCTGATTTATTGGAGGATTGAATAATTCAAAATTGAATAATTCAAAATTTAATATTCAAGATTGAACATTTTCGCCATTTTAAATTTTTCATTTTTAACTTTTCATTAAAAGCGAACTATCGCCATAGCTCAAAAAGCGAAAATCATTCGCTAAAGCAAAATCATAAATCGCTTTCCAGTCCTCGCCTACTAGGGCAGAAACCAAAAGCAAAAGCGTGCTGTTAGGTTGATGAAAATTGGTCAACATCCCTTCAATCACCTTAAAATCGTACCCCGGCGCAATAATGATTTGGGTACTGGCATGCAAGGTTTCTAACTTATGCTCTTTCATCCAGGATATCAGTGCTTCAAATACCTCATGTGGTGTATGCACCTTTTCCGCATCATATGCGATCCACTGTCCCAGATGTATGTTTCCATCCGAGCTTATTTCACCATTTATCAACTGATTACCGATCCAGAACAAACTCTCCAGAGTACGCACCGAAGTAGTACCAACAGCAATGACATGCCCGAGTTTATCGTGCAATGTTTCCAAAGTGTCGAGGCTTACCGCTATAGTTTCGGTATGCATCGGATGATCTTCCATTTTATCAGCTTTCACCGGTTGAAAAGTACCAGCCCCCACGTGCAAGGTCACCTCTTCGGTAGTGACACCATTAGTTCGTAAAGCAGATAACACCTCATCGGTAAAGTGCAAACCGGCTGTAGGCGCTGCCACACTGCCTTTGTATTTGGCATACACCGTTTGATATGTTTCCAGATCGGAAGCCTCACTCTTACGGTTTAAATATGGCGGGATAGGGATATTACCGCTCTTTTCAAGAATATCAGAGAAGTTAAAGGCCGGATTATTCCACGAGAATTTAATAATAAAATCGCCCTTTTCCTGCTTTTCTTTTTCGGCATACACCACCAGGCCATCTTCCAGCTCAATGCTCAGTTCACCTTCTTTCCATTTCTTAGCGCCACCTACCATACAGCGCCACACTACCACTTCCGTCTGCTGAAAACTCAAGGCATAATCGGCCGGCGACTCCGGTTCCAAACAAAAAATCTCAATCTTAGCCCCCGTGGGCTTATAAAAAAGCATACGTGCCCGTATTACCTTGGTATTGTTGTAAACCAAAAGCGTTTCAGGCTTCAACACCGCTGGCAGATCCTTAAACACACGCTCATCGATTTCACCCGCAGCATAATGCAAGAGCTTGCTCTCATCCCTTTTCTCTAAAGGATATTTGGCGATACGCTCATCCGGCAAATCATAGGTATAATCGGCAATATTTATTTCTTTAGGGTGCATTAGAAAGGAAAAATGATGCTTCGGCTACGCTCAGCAACCGAAAGTTAAAAATGAAAAATCCCATCTCTTCTTGACTACAAAAATAAAGCACCAAACCTAAAAGATTGATGCTTTATTTAAGAATTCGTAATTCAAAATTCGTAATTACTTTAAACCGTCACGCTCCAAGATAGCATCGATGCTAGGTTTATGACCACGGAAGGCCACATAAAGTTCCATAGGGTCCTCGCTACCACCTTTTTCAAGCAAGGTACGGAAAGCGGCTGCTGTTTCCTGATCGTAGATTCCGTTTTCTTTAAAAGCCTGAAAAGCGTCAGCATCCAATACCTCGGCCCATTTGTAGCCATAATAACCAGCAGCATATCCACCGGCAAACAGGTGACCAAACTGTGTACTCATACAAGCGCCTTCTACCGGCACATCATAAAGCTGCGTTTTAGCCCAAGCCTTTTCTTCAAAATCTTTTACATCGCCTTCAAGCGGAGCATCAATAGTGTGCCAAGCCATATCCAGATAACCAAAACTCAACTGACGAACAGCGCTATAAGCGGCGTGGTAGTTTTGAGCGCGTTTTAACTTCTCAATTAATTCATCAGGAATCACTTCACCCGTTTCGTAATGTTTAGCAAAACTCTTCAGATATTCTGGCTCCATAGCCCAGTTCTCCATAATCTGCGACGGCAACTCCACAAAGTCACGTTTAACGTTAGTACCGGACAAACCGACATAATTAGTATTGGCCAGCATACCGTGCAGAGCGTGACCAAACTCGTGCAAGAACGTTTCTACCTCGTTAAAGGTCAACAAAGCCGGTAAAGTTTCGGTCGGGCGAGTAAAGTTCATCACTATCACCACTTGCGGACGCGAATCTGTCCATTGTTCTTTCACATTATTCATCCAGGCACCACCTCTTTTTCCTTCGCGCGGATGAAAATCAGTATACAATGTCGACAAATAAGAGCCATCAGCATTCTTCACATCAAACACCTCTACTTCTTCGTGATATACAGGAATATCTTCATTCTTCACGAAAGTGATACCATAGAGCTTAGTCGCCAAACCAAAGACCGCATCTTTTACACTTTCAAGCTCAAAATAAGGCTTTAAGATTTCATCGTTAAGGCTGTATTTTTCTTCCTTCAGTTTTTCGGAATAATACGAAAAATCCCAAGGTTTAAATTCACCCTTCAAACCATTTTCTTTGGCATAAGCCTGTAATTCTGCCATTTCTTCTTTGGCTACAGGCATCGCTGCTTCGTAGAGATCATCGAGCAATTCATAAACGCCAGCCGGGTTCTTGGCCATTTTGTTTGCCAAAGCATAATCAGCATAAGTATCATAACCCAAAAGCTGTGCCCGTTCCATACGCAAGTTAACGATTTCTTTAACAATATCAGTATTATTAAACTCATCGCCATAAGCCTTCGACATATATTTCATATACATCTTTTCGCGCAAGTCACGGTTATCAGCATATTGCATAAACGGAATATAGCTTGGGTAAGTCAGGTCAAAAGTCCAGCCTTCCTGCTTTGCCTGTTTAGCCTTAAGCGCTGCGGCTTCTTTAGCAAAATCAGGCAAACCAGCCAACTGTGCTTCATCATTTATATTCAGCTTATAAGCGTTAGTCGCTTTCAATACATTTTGCGAAAAATCAAGCGACAACTTTGACAAACGCGTAGAAATTTCACGGTAACGCTCACGGGCCTCACCCTCCAGGTTAGCACCACTACGGGCAAAACCTTGGTAAGAATCTTCTAAAAGCGTCATTTGTTCTTTGGTCAAATCCAATTCATCTTTTTGCAAGTAAACTGCTTTCACACGGGCAAAAAGCTCTTCGTTCAAGCTAACATCGTTTGAAAACTCAGACAATAAAGGCGACACTTCCTGCGCCACAGCCTGCATTTCATCGTTTGTCTCAGCTGAGTTCACATTAAAGAAAGCGCCAGATACACGACTAAGCAATGCACCATTGGCATCCAAAGCTACAATGGTATTTTCAAACGTTGGCTCTTCAGTATTGCTTACAAGAGCTTCAATTTCCTTACGAGCCTCTGCAATAGCCGCTTCAAAAGCCGGCTTATAATGCTCTACCTCTACCTTATCGAATGGAGGTGTGTGGTACGGGGTATTATAATCCCCCAAAAGTGGGTTTTGATTTGTCATATTATTGCAAGACATAATCGCTAATGTTGTTAAAATTAATATTATCTTTTTCATAATGTTACATTTAATATCACTTGTTTTTTCAAAGCTTGCAAATGTAGTAATATATCGTTTAAGAAAGAGTAATTTTCGTCACTATAAAACAAAAAAGCAGATACCGGGAAGGATATCTGCTTCTTTTTATATTCTTTAATCTATATACCTAAGTTATGACAAAAACGATCTATTTGTTCGTTCCAAAGCTCTTTGGCATCTTCTACTTCATCCTCCTCAGCAAAATCAGTAATAATAAGTGCTACTTCGTTAGTCAACTCATCAAGACGGATTTTAAATTCGAAGTAAACATCCTGCCCTTCATCTTCCAACCAGCGGAAACGAATAGCTTTGTCACGACGCTTGAACAAAACTTTAGCGCTTTGCTCACTGCCTTCCCAGTGGAAGGTAAAAACATCACCATTAAGATCTACATTATCAGCAAACCAATCAGCTAAACCTGAAGGTGTCGACAGCCTTGGATAAAGAACCTTTACCGTGGTATTTAGAATATATTCTAATTCAAATTTTACCATCTTTATTTCCTCTGAAATTTTGAATTTTGCAATAATAAGTTTTTTTCAGAGATAAATCAAATATTTATGAATACATTCTATCATAAGCCGGGCCATCTCTTAACATTTGTTAATCAACTCCTCAAACAGCAACTTCACTTTAGGCCCTGTAATCTTAGCTGCATCCTGCACTTCTTCGTGCGAAGCCTCTTCGTTCAAGCCAGGTACTGCTATATTAGTAATAATAGACATACCAAAGACTTCCATACCACAATGACGCGCCACTAATACTTCAGGAACCGTTGACATACCCACTGCATCAGCACCAATAATGCTAAAGAATTTTAACTCCGCCTGAGTTTCGAAATTTGGCCCTGCTAAGCCAATATACACGCCCTGTTGCAAGATCATACCATTTTCTTCAGCAATAGATTTAGCCATTACTCTCAATTCAGGGGAATAAGCATCATTCATAGCCGGGAAACGGGTGCCAAACACTTCCAGATTCTTACCCCGCAATGGATTATCACCAAAGTGGTTGATATGATCAGAAATCATCATCAAATCACCTACTTTAAAATTAGGATTAAGACCACCTGCTGCATTTGAGACAAAAAGTTTTTTAATACCCAAGAGGCTAAATACCCGCACATGGATAGTGCATTCCTGCATCGAAAAACCTTCATAATAATGAAAGCGGCCCTGCATAGCCAACACTTTTTTTCCTTTTACCACACCGTAAACCATACGACCGGCATGCCCCGGCACTTCCGACACCGGAAAATTCGGTATTTCACCATATGGCACAGCATCTATCACTTCTATCTCATTAGCAAAATCGCCTAAACCTGAACCTAAAACAATGGCTACCTCCGCCTCGGGCTGGAAACGTTGCTGAATAAAATCAGCAGCTTCTTTAATTTTTTGCAACATAATCTTTTATTTGTTGGTTAAAATCCTCTTCTCTCTCTAAAATCTGTACCTTAATAGGTACATAGTATAAACGTTCTTTCATCTCAGCCGGAATATTCAGACCGGCTTTTAAGCGAACAGCATCTTTTTCAGTCGTGATAATGCAGCGCCTCTCTTCAGACAGTAACTCATAAGCTTCCATCACTTTTGCAATATCCTTTTCGGAAAACTGATGATGATCTACAAAACTAACACCTGTTATTTTAGCACCTTCATTTTTGAGGTAATTTTCCAAAGGTTTAGGGTTAGCAATACCGCTTAGCAGCAAAACTTCTGCTCCTATCAGGTCTAAGTCTTTATCTCTTTCTTCAAAAAAAACAGGTACTAGCTCACCATAATTAAAGGCCGAAAAGTACAGCTCCTGACCTATCGCTAGTCTTAACTTACGACGAAAAAGCGCTTTATCGGCATCGCTTATCCCCTCAGGGCATTTAGTCACCACGATAAGGTCGGCTCGTTTTTTTCCAAGCGGAAACTCTCTCAGATTACCTGTAGGCATCACAAAATCCTGAAACAAAGGACGCGTATAGTCGACCAACAAAACAGAAAAACCCGCTTTCACCCAGCGGTGCTGATAGGCATCATCCATCAATATTACTTCCGGTTTGTAGCAATCCAGCAAAGTCTTTATTCCATTCCTGCGATCCTCATCTACCACTACCAGCTGTTGCGGGAATTTACGCTTCATCTGACAAGGCTCATCACCGCATTGTTCTGGTGTACTAGGCTCTGTCACCTCTACAAATCCTTTCGTTTTCCGCCCGTAACCACGACTAAGCACCGCCATTTTATAATCATCTTTAAGAAGAGAAATCACATATTCTGTATGCGGTGTTTTGCCGGTTCCTCCCACCGTAATATTTCCAATAGAAAGCAGCGGCACATCAAACTGCTCAGACTTCAATAACCCCACATTAAACAAGACATTGCGTAGCGCCATCACCAAGCCATAAAGCAAAGAGAAAGGAAATAATAGTATGCGTATTAGTTTTGTCATATTTAATAATGAGTCAATGAGTCTTTAAAATTTCAGTCTTTAATTTATACTGATTGTAAAGATACAATTAATCGCATCTCTACCGGTAAACCACATTGTCAATCAAACGTACTTCGCCAGCAAAAACGGCGACACAGCCAACTTTTTCACCATCTTGCGCCCAACTGTTTACACTTTGCAAACTCAGCGCATCAGCAATTTCGAAATATTCCACCTCTAATTCCGGTGATTCATTAATGCTTTCAAGCACTTTTCGCTTCACTTCTGTTATCGTCAGTGATTTAGCCCACTCTTTAGAAGCAAGAAGAGTTTTTGAAATCAACGGGGCAGCTGCACGTTGCGCTTCCGTCAGGCGGGTATTACGCGAACTCATAGCCAAGCCATCAGCCTCGCGTACAATAGGGCACGGAATCACCTCTACAGGAATCTCATAATCACGCACCATCGCTTTTATAATAGCCAACTGCTGATAATCTTTTTCGCCAAAATAGGCTCTATCGGGCTTCACCATACTAAACAGCTTACTCACCACCTGCGCCACTCCGTTGAAGTGACCGGGACGGTGCTCGCCTTCCATAACTTTATCTAACAGCCCAAACTCAAACTGACGCGTATCCTCCTCAGGATAAACCTCATCAACCGTTGGTGCAAAAACAAAGTCAGCATTTACAGCCTCGAGCAAAGCACAATCCGCCTCCATCGTGCGCGGATAATGCTTAAGATCACCTGCATTGTTAAACTGTGTAGGATTCACAAAAATACTCACCACACACACATCATTCTCATCACGGCATTGCTTCACTAAGGCAATATGTCCATCGTGCAATGCTCCCATGGTCGGTACAAAACCTACCGATTTTCCACCTTTTTTCTCTTGCTGAATTAACGCTTGTAATTCAGCAACTGTTTCTATTATTTTCATACTTCTTAATAAAGAGACTTATAAGACATTAGACTTAAAGACGTCAGACTTACAGATAATTGACTAAAAAGCTTTTCAAACAAATGCCGCCACTATCTTAGCCTTAGCCTCAACCTCAGCCTTATCTAGAACACTTCTTTCACAAACACCCAAGCAAAATAACCGGTACTAGCTAATTTCAAGCCGACACCAAACACAAAACCCATAAACGCACCAAATCCTGCTTTCAATGCTTTTTCATTATTATTATTCAACATTTCGCCCAATACAGCGCCCACAAAAGGCCCTACAATGATACCTAGCGGCGCAAAGAACAAGCCCAGAATCAATCCTATGGTACTGCCCCAAACGCCAGCCTTACTTCCTCCGAATTTTTTAGTGGTCCATATAGGCAACACATTATCAGCCACTGTCACAATGACAGCAATAAAAGCCCAGAGAAATAAATCGTTTGATTCAAATTGTATACGGTTAGTAAAATGCAAAAGCAACAAGCCTACATACCCCAGTGGTGGCCCGGGAATAACCGGTAAAACACAACCTGCCAAACCAATAAGCATAAAAATAGTTGCTAAGACAATTAAAAGAATATCCATGATTATCAGAATTAGAATGCAAATGTAATCCAAAAAGGATAGAAAAAAGACATCATATCCTTAGAGCTTCAACTTTTTGGCAGGCTTTGTGTTTAATAAGACGCGAGAATTCTTACTTTTGTAAACTAAAACAACGCATAAAAAAAAGATAATTATGAACGATTTTCAAAAATACGCCAAAAAGCACCTTGGGATGAATGGATTGGCACTAGATCAGTATATGGATATTACCAGTAGCTATATCTCTCCTACAATTATAGAAGAACGCCAGCTCAACGTTGCTTCTATGGACGTTTTTTCCCGCTTGATGATGGATCGTATCATCTTTCTGGGTGTACCAATTGATGATTATGTAGCCAATGTAATACAGGCACAACTACTTTACCTGGAATCAGCTGACGCCTCTAAAGACATCTCAATATATATGAATACACCGGGCGGATCCGTTTACGCTGGTTTAGGAATTTATGATACGATGCAATATGTAGCACCTGAGGTCGCCACTATCTGCACCGGAATGGCCGCATCAATGGGTGCCGTGCTACTTACTGCCGGACAAAAAGGAAAACGCTCAGCACTGCAACACTCTCGCGTAATGATTCACCAACCTATGGGTGGCGCTCAGGGACAAGCCTCTGATATCGAAATCACAGCTCGTGAGATCCAAAAACTCAAAAAGGAACTATACACCATCATTGCAGACCATAGCGGTAACGATTTTGATCGTATAGAAAAAGATTCTGACCGTGACTACTGGATGACTGCCGAAGAGGCTAAAGCTTATGGTATGATCGACGAAGTTATGGTACGCAGCAAGATAAGCTAATAAATGTATAGATGAGTGGTAGGGTTGCCATACCTTGCTTCTTCTACTATAAATCTAGATACAAAAAACATATCCCTTAAAGACGCAACCCCAAACAGTTGCGTCTTTCCGTTATATAAAAGACAAGAAAAATATGAAACGAGACCACTGCGCATTTTGTGGACGCCCCGAAGCCAAAGTACCAATGCTTATTGATGGATTGGAAGCTTCTATTTGTAGTGATTGTGCCAACAGTGCCTATGAAATAGTAACAGAAGAAACGCGCTCTAAAAACAAGGAAAAATTTGACCTCGACATCAAGGATTTACCCAAACCCAAAGAAATCAAAGAATTTCTGGATGGTTATGTTATAGGTCAGGATACAGCCAAAAAATTCCTTTCAGTAGCCGTTTACAACCATTACAAGAGAATAGGACAAAACTCCGGGAAAGATGATGTTGAGATTGAAAAATCTAACATTATATTGGTGGGCCGTACCGGAACAGGAAAAACGCTCTTGGCTAAGACCATTGCCAAACTTCTTAACGTGCCTTTTACAATAGTAGATGCTACAGTACTTACCGAAGCCGGTTATGTGGGTGAAGACATCGAGAGCCTCCTGACCCGCCTGCTACAGGCCTCGGACTATAATGTAAAAGCGGCAGAACGCGGCATCGTCTTCATCGACGAAATCGATAAGATCGCAAGAAAAGGCGATAACCCATCCATCACCCGCGATGTAAGTGGCGAGGGAGTGCAACAAGGCCTGTTAAAACTTCTTGAAGGTTCCGTCGTCAATGTGCCGCCGCAAGGGGGACGCAAGCATCCGGATCAAAAAATGATTCCTGTAGACACCAAAAACATCCTTTTTGTATGTGGAGGAGCCTTTGATGGCATAGAGCGCAAAATAGGCAACCGGCTCAACACCAAAGCAGTGGGCTATGCTGCAGCCAAAAACACCGACAGCGTGGATATGGAAAACCTGTTGCAATACATTGCCCCACAGGATTTAAAATCTTTTGGTTTGATACCTGAGATCATTGGCCGCTTACCGGTATTGACACATCTGGATCCTCTGGACAAAGACGCTTTGCGACGCATACTCACAGAGCCTAATAATGCCATCACCAAACAATACAAAAAATTGTTTGAGATTGATAATGTGAAATTGAATTATGACACAGATGCTCTGGATTATATCGTAGACAAAGCTGTGGAATTCAAATTAGGAGCACGTGGTCTACGTTCTTTAATGGAAACCATTATGATGGAAGCGATGTTTGAAATCCCCTCTTCGGAACAAAAAACATTAAAAGTTTCGAAACCAATGGCCGAAAAACAGCTTTCTGGCATCAACAAAACAAAATTATTAGCCAGCGAATAAAATACATAATTTCCAAATCATTAAAAGCCCGTTGTTGAAAAACCACTTAACAACGGGCTTTTTGATTCTCTAACTCAAATAATCAGATTCTCTCTGATTAAAAAAAAAGCATAAAACTACTTCCTGTGTTTAAAATTTTCTATCTTTGCTTGAGCAGATATCAAATAAGACAATGGGAAATATAGAATTAAAAGATGCATTAAAGAAGCATTTTGGCTTCTCTACCTTCAAAGGAGATCAGGAGGCTATCATTAAAAATTTATTGGATCAAAAAGACACCTTCGTCTTAATGCCAACGGGAGGAGGTAAATCACTTTGCTACCAACTACCTTCACTCTTGATGGAAGGCACAGCTATCGTCGTTTCTCCGCTCATTGCTCTAATGAAAAACCAAGTTGATGCAATGCGAAATTTCAGCGAAAACGACAGTATCGCACATTTTCTTAACTCCTCACTCAACAAAACAGCAACAGAACAAGTAAAACAAGATGTTTTAGCCGGCAAAACTAAGCTGCTATATGTAGCACCTGAAACGCTGACCAAAGAGAGTAATGTAGAATTTCTCAAACAAGTCAATATCTCATTTTATGCTGTAGACGAAGCGCACTGTATCTCGGAATGGGGACACGATTTCCGGCCCGAATACCGTCGTATACGCCCTATTGTTACGTCCATAGGTGATGCACCTATCATTGCTCTTACAGCTACTGCTACCCCTAAAGTACAGCATGACATACAAAAATCCCTAGGCATGCTGGAAGCCACTGTCTTCAAGTCTTCTTTCAACCGCAGCAATCTTTATTATGAAGTACGCTCCAAAAAGAATGTAGACAAAGAAATCGTTAAATTCATAAAGAAAAATGAAGGTAAATCCGGCATAATTTATTGCCTGAGCCGTAAAAAAGTAGAACAACTAGCTGAATTTCTACAAGTTAACGGTATCAATGCTTTACCTTATCATGCTGGCATGGATGCCTCTCATCGCTCTAAAAATCAAGATGCTTTCCTGATGGAAGATGTCAGTGTGATAGTAGCCACAATTGCTTTCGGAATGGGAATAGACAAACCCGATGTACGTTTTGTGATCCATTATGACATCCCTAAAAGTCTGGAAGGATATTATCAAGAAACAGGACGCGCCGGACGTGATGGCGGCGAAGGCCAATGTATCACATTCTATTCTTACAAAGACATTGAGAAGCTTGAGAAATTTATGCATGGAAAACCTGTTGCAGAGCAGGAAATAGGCAACCAACTGCTGATGGAGACCACCTCTTATGCTGAATCATCCATCTGTCGACGCATTCTTTTACTACATTACTTTGGAGAAAAATACGAACAGGAAAGCTGTGGTAATTGTGACAACTGCTTGCACCCTAAGAAGAAATTTGACGCTCAGGATTTAATGGTAAAATTACTTCAGGTTATTATAGCCGTTAAAGAAAAATTCAAAGCCGACCATGTCGTTAATATTATGGTCGGTGAAGAAGATGCCGCCATTAAATCATACAAACACAACGAACTTGAAGTTTTTGGCTTGGGCAAAGAAAAAGAAGCCCCCGTATGGAGCGCCTTGATTCGACAAGGCCTGATAGCCGGCTACATAGACAAGGAAATAGAAAACTATGGCTTACTCAAAGTAACCCCTAAAGGACATGAATTTTTAGCCAATCCACAAGAATTCATGATGACCGAAAACCACCAATACGAAGAAGAAGACAGTGGTCCGGCCGCTGGGGCTACAGGTGCTTTGGACGATACCTTACTAAAAATATTAAAAGACACCCGAAAAAAAGTAGGACACCGCCTTGGTCTTCCTCCATTTGTAATCTTTCAGGATCCCTCATTGGATGCCATGGTTACTAATTACCCGGTAACAGTAGAGGAACTACAAAACATGCCCGGCGTAGGCCAAGGCAAAGCCAAACGTTACGGAAAAGAGTTTGTAGAAATCATAGCCCGCTATGTAAAAGAAAATGAGATAGAACGCCCCGCTGACCTCATAATCCGTTCGGTAGCGGATCGTAGTAAACTTAAAATATATCTGATCCAGAGCATTGACCGCAAGATGCCACTCGACCTGATAGCCTCGGCCAAAGGGTTGGAAATGTCACAATTACTCGAAGAATTAGAGTCTATTGTTTATTCAGGAACGAGAATTAACATTGACTATTACATCAATGAAGTATTAGACGAAGACACCATTGATGATATCTTTCTATATTTCAAGGAAGATGCCGAAACAGACTCACTCAGGGAAGCATTAAATGAGCTAGGTGAAGAAGACTACGAGGAAGAAGCTGTACGCCTCATGCGGTTAAAGTTCCTTTCGGAAATGGGGAATTAAGCAGAAGACTGTTGGCAATCATCAAACACCTACTTCACACTAAAATTCCAGTTTAATTATACTAAATTTCACTTTGCCACGTTTGTTCTTAGGAACACGTGGCTTCTTTCTTATGAAAAAGAACATTCTTTTTATTCTTATATTATTCTCATCTGTTTCTGCCTTGGCACAACGTTACAGCATAGCACCTAATATGCTCGAATACGATGAAAAAAAATGGCATTTCGGTTTTACTCTGGGGCCGGATTTTCAGAACATGAAGATTATAAACAACTCTGAAAACCTTATCAGCTTAATCCCTTCCGGTGATCTACCTTCTGCCCCCCTGATCACGGGAAATACTATAAGTGAAGTCAAATATTATTCCGAAATAGCTGAGGTGAATAGTCCCGGATTCCACGTAGGAATAATAGCCAGCAAACGTTTAGGCACTTACCTAAACCTACGTTTTATCCCCTCATTATCACTGGGAGGTAAAGACATCAAGTCGCAACAATACCTAAGCGAAACAGGTGTAAAAGATACAACATACACTGGAAACAACACCATATCAACCAATATCAAATCCACCTATATCAGCGTCCCTGTTTTACTAAAATACAAAGCCGTACGAATAAACAATATGCGCCCATATGCAGTAGCCGGTGCAGCATTCAAATACGATCTAGCTACAAGTTTTGATAATCCTATCACCTTAAAAAGAATCGATACCTCTTTAGAGTTCGGTTTGGGGTCGGACTTCTACCTGGAGACCTTTCGTTTTGGCATAGAGCTACGTTTTGGTATTGGGCTGTTTAATATGTTAGCCGACCGCCCTGCCGGTGATACGGTAGACGATAACTACCTAAGCTCTTCCATTGATAAAATAAGGGCCAAAACTTTCACCATCGCATTTAATTTTGAATAAGCGATAAACATTAATCATCATTTCCTGTTTTTTAAAGGATAATTACCTTTCCATTATGATACATAACTTACGACTACGACTAAGCCCGAGAGATGCCTCTTCGGAAGTTTTTTACCGCGACAGAGCTGCTCAAAAACTGGGCATTTCTACTAAAGAAATAAAGCATTGCCACATTCTTCGCCGCTCCATTGATGCCCGTAAACGCCAGATATGGATCGATGTAAATATGGATGTGTATGTGAACGAAGAGCCTAAAGACCTAAAACCCGAATCCAACTATCAAGACGTTAGTAAAGCGCCGAAGGTCATCATAGTAGGTGCCGGGCCGGCAGGCCTTTTTGCGGCTTTGCGTTGTTTGGAAATTGGCTTAAAACCCATTGTATTAGAGAGAGGTCATAACATCTCTGACCGCAAAAAAGACATTGCTGCTCTCAACTCACAACATTTGGTCAATAATGAATCCAACTATTGTTTTGGCGAAGGTGGTGCCGGCACTTTTTCGGATGGTAAACTTTACACGCGCAGCCTGAAACGGGGCAATGTAAAAGGTATACTTCAGACACTCTTCTTGCATGGTGCTGATTATGATATCATGGTAGATGCCCACCCTCACATAGGTACCGATAAACTCCCCGGTGTGATAGCTAATATGCGCGAAACCATTAAACAATACGGCGGCGACGTGCGCTTTGAACACAAAGTAAGCGGACTAATAAAAGAAAACGACAATCTAAAAGGTGTAAAACTAGCTGATGGTTCAGAGCTATTAGGCCCGGTAATCATGGCCACAGGTCATTCGTCGCGCGATATTTTCCGGATGCTTCACCAAGAAGGCGTAGCCCTCGAAGCCAAACCTTTTGCTGTAGGCGTACGTGTAGAACACCCTCAAAAACTCATCGATCAGATACAATATCACAACAAAGACGGGCGCGGAAAATACCTGCCTGCAGCCACGTATAATTTTGCCAAACAAGTGCAAGGCAAAGGGGTATATTCCTTTTGTATGTGCCCCGGCGGCATCATAGTACCATCAGCTACAGGAGAAAACCAAGTGGTGGTAAACGGCATGTCTAATTCCAAACGTAATTCGCGCTGGGCCAACTCAGGTATCGTAGTAGAAGTAGCGCCACATCTGGAAAAGGGCAATGAAGACAACCCGCTGGCTGGAATAGAATACCAGGAACAATTAGAAAATCTGGCCTACGTCAACGGTGGTCAATCACAATCAGCTCCTGCTCAACGTTTGGTTGATTTTGCAGAAAACCGCCTGTCTTTTGACTTGCCCGAGAGTTCTTATATACCAGGTCTTGTGTCATCACCATTGCATATGTGGCTCCCGGACGAAATAAAAACCCGCCTGCAAGAAGGTTTTAAACTGTTTAGTAAATCAGCACGTGGCTTTTACACCAACGAGGCCATCATTATAGGAGTGGAAACACGGACCTCATCGCCGGTAAGAGTACTCAGAGATCGTGACACATTAGAAAGCACCAACACCATAAACCTTTTCCCTTGTGGCGAAGGCGCTGGCTATGCCGGTGGTATTGTTTCCTCTGCTATCGACGGCGTGCGCTGTGCTGATGCTGTGGCAAGAAAAATTTTATCTTAAAAACAATGATGGCTTACTTCAGCGATAAGGATATTAAGAACACGAGCAATTTTGAATCAGGAGAATACGAATATTGCCACTTTATAAATTGTGATTTTTCAGAAGCAAACATGAATCAATGCCGCTTTCTGGAATGCCACTTTGAGTCTTGTAACCTAAGCAATGTAGCTAGCGAGGGAACTGTTTTTCAAGATATAGAATTTAAAAACTGTAAAATCTTAGGACTTTCTTTTGAGAAGTGTCATGCTTTTGGCTTTGAAGTTAATTTTGAAAATTGTATTTTGGATATGTCGTCTTTTTACAAAATGCGCATGCCAAAAACACGTTTCATCAATTGCCAAATGGAAAGTGTGGACTTTGTAGAAGCTGATTTAACACTGGCTAAAATCACCAATTGTAATTTGTCCGGAGCTGTATTTGATCATTGCAAACTAAGCAGTGCAGATTTTAGAAACTCCAAAAATTACTCTATCAACCCGGCACAAAACATAATGAAAGGCGCCCACTTCTCACTGCCTGATGTTATCGGGCTATTAGATACTTATGACATAAAAATAGACTAACATGGCACCGATCAACTATTTGGAATGGATAGGCTACATAGGATCTGTTACCGTAGCCATTTCGCTCACCATGACCTCTATGGTCAAACTACGCTGGACTAACCTTGTAGGGGCACTTTTTTTTACGGTGTATGCCATAGCCATCAATGCCATTCCTGTGGCTTTAGT
>DHQI01000026.1:26613-54890 GCA_002408065.1 Bacteroidales bacterium UBA5342 | reverse complement strand
CATTCCTGTGGCTTTAGTCAACGGTTTTATCACCATTATAGATGTTTACTATCTGTACAAGATGTACACGACTAAAGACTATTTCACCATTCAGAAAGTGAACATTGGCAACGAATATTTACAGGAGTTTATCTCTTTTTATAAAGAGGCCATTCCCAAAGATTTTCCTGACTTTTCATATTCCCATAATAAAGATGAACTAGCATTTTTAGTTTTACGTGATATGCAAGTAGCCAGCGTGTTTATTGGCAAAAAAACAGAAAACAACAGCTTAGAAATTCAATTAGATTTTGCCATTCCACAATACCGCGACTTCAAAACCGGTGATTTTCTTTTTAATAAAAATGCCGCTTTGTTTAAAGAAGAAGGCATAAAAGAATTGTACGTTAAACCATTTTCAAAATCACAGCTAAGGTATTACCCTAAAATGGGATTCGTAATAAATGGAGAAAACGAAAACTACACCAAACTTTTATAAAACAAATAATCCTTGTACTTTTGATAAGCGTTTTTGCGCTGTAAGAATTCATTTTTCATTTTTTTATAACCACAAGTGCCTTACAAACCCCCTAAAATAGAGAAAATACAATACCACATTGGCGAAGTAGCCAAGATGTTTGATGTCAACGTCTCGCTTATTCGCTTTTGGGAAAATGAATTTGACATTCTGAAACCCCATAAAGACGGTAAAGGCACCCGCTATTTCAAATCCAAGGATTTAGATACGCTACACCTCATCTTTCATCTGGTGAAAGAACAAGGAATGACCTTGGAAGGCGCTAAGAAAAAACTCAAAGACCAGCGGGAACAAACACTTAAAAACTTTGAAATCGTTAAACGGCTCACAAGAATAAAGTCTGACCTTGTAACGTTAAAAGAAGAGATAGAAGACAAACCCAAAGAAACAAGCGACACCTTGCAATGGTAAAAAACAAAATATATTTTTCACTTATTTTCCTTTTGGCATTTACTACTCTCCAAGCTGCCAAGATAAGTGGCACTGTTGCTAATTGCCTAGGACAGGAACTCAAGATCTATCGCATCAGCAATTTTCTGACCGGAGAACAGCAAACGCTCGATTCTTGCACCGTAGATAGCGCCGGGTTGTTCACATTTTCTTTCACCATAGAAAAGACGCAAAATCTATTCATTGATCTGGGCAAACAGCAAGCACAAATCTTTATCGCACCCGGGCAAGAAATCACAGCCGACCTGCCGAATTATTCACCTCTGACTAAAAAAGAATACCTCAACCCCTACTTTGAGAAAGAAAACATTCTAATCTATGATGAAAACATACCGGATTTGAATTCACATATTGTAGATATAGAGATGGCTACTGCCCGTCAACTAAAGCATGTATTAGAAAGTAACACACCAAGCTACACTGCTGAAATGGCCACAGATACTTTACTATCTCTGAAAGAAGAATTCACCACCGAATTTTTAAAACAATACCTGAAATACAGCACTGCCGTTTTCAAACAAATGGCACACCCCGGTAACACATCAATTGTCAAAAAGAACTATTTTCGTAAAGCAAAACCCCTACTCAACAACCCAGCCTTCACTCAACTATTCACTACAGAATACGAGAATCCTTTTATAGCAGCGGATGGCCTATTCTACGAAGTAGTTAGTCAAGCTATTATCAAACAAAATCTTCCGGATAATTTCACAAAATCCATAGCAACTATTTTCAAGATTGAGAATAGCGAGATGGCAGAACTAATAGTTATCAAAGGCTTTTACGACGCCGCCAACTTTGCTCCCAATTATCAGAATGCGATAACGACACTGATGGGGCAATTTGAAGCACAGATTAACTCTGAAGAGTTGAAAGCCCTGTGCCATTCCACACGAAAAAAAATAGAACAATTAATGGTAGGAAGCCCTGCCCCCTACTACGAACTCTATACTCTCAAAGGAAAAAAAGTACCCACAGTACTCAAGCGCCGCAACGTGCTGTTAGCTTTTATCAACACCAACCTTAACGCTTGCCAACGTCAACTTCGTCTTTTGGAAAAATACAAAGCGATTTATAAAAGACAAATCGAAATAGTCGTTGTGAGCGTTTATCAAGACAGAAAAGAGCTTGAACGCTTTCTAAGCAGAAATGATTTTGAAGGACTTTATTTCACATTATGGGACAATAACGAAGCACTCATTCAAGATTATGATATAAAAGTACTACCTACGTATTACTTTATTGGGAAAGATGGTAAACTTGTTTACTCACCACTCTCTTCACCAGAAGAATATATGCTCGAAAATTTGCAGACCGTGATGGGTTTTTGACACAATTAAAACATATTCCCCTGTTATTTGACCGATTTTTTACCATATCTAAGTTCTATCTTCATTACTTTTGTGCTTCACGGTATCATAGTGAAACGGTAAAACACATTAGCTTTACGCAAAAGTGCCTGCTCTTAAGCAATGTTGTACTTCTTTGCAGTGAAATGTAACTCGAATTAAAAAAAATTGAGTCCATAATTTGACTTAGTTTAAATAGCAAGCGTAACAAACCATGCCAATTTTAAGAATTATAAAAATCCCAAATAATATTTAACAAATCATACTAAAAACCCTATGAAAATTTCAATTATTCTGGCAACTGTCGCACTAGTATTAGGCTTCAGCTCTTGCCAAACAAAAGAAGAGAAGACATGTCAACCCAATGTGGTCTTTATTTACCTCGATGACCTTGGCTACGGTGATGTAACGGCTTATGATGCCGATGCAAAAGTCCCCACCCCTAACATTGATGCGATGGCTAACGGTGGGGTTCGCTTTACTAATGGCTATTCCAGTTCGGCCACCTGTACTCCCAGCCGCTATGCACTCCTTACCGGACGCTACCCTTGGCGCAACAAGAATGCACGAATCCTGCCCGGATCTGCTCCTCTCATCATCGATACTGAGATGATGACTTTACCCAAGATGCTAAAAGCAGAAGGCTACCAGACCGGAATCGTAGGTAAGTGGCACCTTGGATTGGGCGATGGCCACTTGGATTGGAACAAAAGCATAACCCCGGGACCTAACGAAGTGGGTTTCGACGAGTCATACATTATGGCCGCCACACAAGACCGTGTACCTACCGTATTTATCGACAATGGTAAAGTAGAAAATCTGGATCCTAACGACCCTATCTACGTTAACTATAAAAAGAATTTTGAAGGCGAACCAACCGCTATTACTAACCCGGAACTTGTAAAATTAAAATGGCATCACGGACACAACAATAGTGTGGTGAACGGCATTCCCCGCATCGGCTATGTAAAAGGAGGAAAATCAGCTTACTGGAACGACTCTACCATGGCCGATCATTTTCTGGACAAAGCCATCTCTTACATCAAAGATCACAAGCAAGCACCATTCTTCTTGTACTACGCTCTGCAAGAGCCACACGTGCCACGCATACCACAGCCACGCTGGAATGGGAAATCAGGCATGGGCGCACGCGGCGACGTCATTATGCAAGCCGACTGGTATGTAGGTCAAATCATGAAAACGCTCGAAGACGAAGGCATTGCCGAAAATACCATCGTTTTCTTTAGTAGCGATAACGGCCCAGTACTAAATGATGGTTACGAAGACGAAGCAGATATAAAATGGGAAGGCAAGAATCCTACTGGTAGCTTGCGCGGAGGCAAATATTCACTCTTCGAAGCAGGTACACGTGTTCCTTTTATTATGTACTGGAAAGGAAAAATAGAACCTAAAGTGTCCGACGCTTTAGTCTGCCAGATGGACCTTATGTCCTCTTTAGCCAAACTCTTAGGTAGCGATGTACGCGGCGAGGATAGTCAGGATATTCTATCAGCCTTAACAGGTAAATCGGATATGGGGCGTGAAAATCTTATCTTGGAAGCCACCTCGCGCACCGCTTTCCGCAAAGGGGACTGGGTCATGATACCACCTTATAACGGACCGGCTATCAACAAGCATGTAAACAATGAATTGGGAAATGCTAAGACCTTTCAACTGTATAACCTGAAAGATGATGTGGGACAACAAAATAATCTGGCTGAATCAGAACCGGAAAAACTGAAAGAAATGCTCGATGAGTTTGTAGGCATCCGAGGCGAATACAGCAAAACTCAAAAATTGATTTTGAAATAAGCCCTAAGCTAAAGATTTCTATAAAAGAACCCGAATAACAGGTCTAAACTCCTGTTTTCGGGTTCTTTTTTTATCTTTGCCAAATGGAAAAACTGACCGCCATAATTCCCACTGGGAATGAAGCCCATAACATAGAAGAAGTATTACAATCGGTAGCCTTTGCCGATGAAATAATGGTGGTAGACTCCTACAGTAGCGACAACACTGTAGCGTTAGCAAAGAAATACACCAACTTCATCATCCAACGGGAATATGAATATTCTGCTTCACAAAAAAACTGGGCCATTCCACAAGCAACACATGAATGGATATTGCTCGTAGATGCCGATGAACGTATCACTCCCGAGCTCAAAGATGAAATACAAAAGATACTAAAAAACGGGACTGACAAGGCTGGTTTTTGGATCTATCGCGACAACCTTTTTATGGGACGGCGGCTAAAAAACAGCGGCATAAAAGGAGATAAGTGCATTCGCCTGTTCAGAAAAAACCTGTGCCACTACGAAGACAAACACGTACATGCCGAAATAATAGCTAAAGGCGAGGTGGGTTTTCTGAAACAAAAAATGCTGCACGACACCTACGTAAACATCGACCGCTTTTACGCTAAGATGAACCGTTATGCCACTTGGCAAGCTGAAGATTATGCCAAAAGACAAAAAAAAGTCAACGCCTTTCATCTTTGGTTTAAACCTAACTTTAGGTTTTTTAAGCATTACATCATAGGAGGCGGTTTTCGTGATGGTTTTGAGGGATATGTATATGCTCTTACTCAAAAGCATGCCGTCAAAATGCGTTATATCAAACTCAAAATGTTATTACAAAATATTTCATAGCCCTTATTCTTTTTGATGAAGACTAAAAACATAATCCTCCTGTTTTGTGCTCTTGTAAGTGTACTTGCTAATGCTTCAGAGAATGCTAACGACTCCCTTATGATTGAGGGTAAAATGGTTCATTCTTCAGACTTTTTCAGAGACCGTATCCTGTACAATTCTTTCGTTAGTTTTTTGGACAACTATTCTGAATACACCGTGGTTCAAAACGAAGTCGTTGGTGATTTTCACAGTCCCGACAGACAACTCATTTCGATCCAAGGCAACTCGTACCGCTGGACAAAGTACCGCATAGACGGACACCGTGTGGATAGCCGTTTACTACCGGGCTCTACCCTTTTCAGCCCCAATATGTATAACTATGAAATGAGTACTAATCTTACTAACGGTACTATTTCTTTTGAAAAACGCCGCAGCATTGAGAATAACATTATGCTGCGCTATAACCAAGGTAATATAGGAGGCAAAAACCAATGGTCCGACTTTTTTGTGCCACATGCCACTGCTCTCGAACGTGAATTCCGCCATATAAACGACCGCAAATACCTCAAAGGACAAGGTAATATATTTTTAGATTACACCCTGAATCATAAGGATCAAGAACTTAAACAGCACTTATATGTCGACTTTGGCAAACGCCAATTAATTGGAGTAGACTATGCCGGCTATGCCAGTCCGTATGACGAAAGCTATGCTAAAGCGGAACTAATGGGTGAGTTACATGTGCGTAAAAATGGCCTTTTCAAAGAAAGCAACTACGCTATAGCTTACGCGCAACGCAACCATATGAATCATGAATTCTATTACAACCCGGAAGAAACAGCGCAAAACAAAAATTTCAACTTTTCGCTGTGGGGTAACAACAGTAATTGGGGGACTGGAATTAATTTCTCCGTCATAAACCAAAAACACAACAACAAAAATTTCACGCGTAACTATGTAGATATGGATGGTGAATCTTTAAACCCGTTCTATCCGGATGCTACTATGTATGAATGGACTCATCATCTGGCTTACGATAAAATGCTATCACCAAATCTGGAGCTCAAAATAGAAAGTTACAATAGTATAATACACAACAACAGCGACCATTACTCGGCCGCTAATGCCATCTATTACAAGTCTCTGGTTAACCCTGAAACAGGAGAATATGTGACTACTGATGCGCCATACTACACCTCGCTTTACCTCAAAGAATTTTCGTCACAATCTTTCACAAGCGGCATATTGGAAAATTCAGCGCAAGCAGTCTATCAAAAAAAGCTGACCGAAAAACTTTCCTGGCAAGGTACAGCAAGTATAACCTTGGACGGCATACTTGTAAAAGACCGTACTGTGGTACGCCCCAATTGGGAGTTTAACTCACGACTGGAATGGAAAACTAAAAAGTTCTTCTCTACCTCATTAATTCTGGGCAGAAACCGCCTCCCCTTCCACTATGACATGATTACTTATTTATCAACTGATTATCTGAATGGAAAAACGTATTATTGGACTGACACAAATAATGATGAACAGTTCCAATCCAGCGAAAAGGGGGACTTATTAGCACAAGAAGGAGGCCATTACAGACACTTGGACAACAACATAAAACAACCGGTCTATTGGATTGCTGAATGGCCTATGCATTTCAAGATAAACAAACGCCATCGTTTTTCGGTATACACCACCTATAAAAAATATGTCAATATGTGGCAGACTGAAATGCAAGGTGATGCAAGCACTTATGGTTTTTACAGTAACGATGACCCAGCCTACTATTTCTTTAATGGTACACCAGTTCACTACACCATTAATTCAGATAACCCAGAGGCACTGGACATCGGACAAAGCCGTTACTTACTGAGGTCTACTCCTTTTGTTTTCACCAACATCATTAAGTATTCTTATGAAGGGAAATACCTCTTTAGCTCTTTTTCGTTGACCTCACAAGCTATGGTAGGTGTCAATACCAGTGGCAATTCCATACAGGAAAACAACTTAGAATTTTTCTCGGATCTTGCTGCCAACCCCAACACACATTATAAGCAGGCCGGCCGACCTCAACAGGACCGCGCTTATCTGGCTCATTTACTCATGGGCTACAAAAAACAAGGATTCAGAACTTCTCTCCTGGTTAAATTTATTGATGGCCAGCCGTTCACCCATTATCAGACAGCTCTAATAACGAACAACGGACAAACCCAAGTAGCCCAACGTAACAGGGATCACAAGGGGGGAGTTGCTTTTATCGATGAATGGGGCAGCCGCGAAGACCTTAATGTAAATATGGAATTTCGTATGGCCTATACTTTTGCCCTGCAAGATGCTTTTGTAGATGTGAATCTGGGTGTTTATAATTTGTTTGATTTTGCAACAGAGCTCAACGAAGCCACTTATGCATTACCAGCATCTAATAGTCGCATTCCTATTGAGATTAGCATCCCTCGTGGTCTGATGATATCCACAAAACTCACTTTCTAAAAAAAATGCAGCAACACCAATAAAACAATGGCACTTCGCTTAAACAAAGTCACTTATTATATCAAGGGCTACAGTAGTCTTATTATTCCAAATTTTATTTTTCGTTGGCAACTTAACAGTATCTTAAAACGAAATGACAAGAATCTGGAATTCAGAATAAACTATTACAACAAGCTAAACACGCAAACAGCACTATCCGATTCTGCAATCAGCATAAAGGAACTCAATAAGGAAGATGGTACCACCTACTATCTGGACACCCTTAAATACCTGCGTTATTTCACATCAAAATACCGTTTCGATTACGTGTTCAAAGATGTAACCCATATTCCTGATACTCCTTCATTCGTGAAAAGTCGCCCGATATCAGATCGTAATGCCAACTCGGTATTACTAAAACTAAACCGCATTCGCCATTTTAATTTTGTAAAAGACCACAAAGCATTCAATGACAAAAAAGACACCTTGGTATGGCGTGGCAACGTATTAGAGAATCAAGTTTCGAGACAAATATTCCTGCATCAACACTTTAACAACCCTAAATTTGATGCAGGGCACGTGAACGATTATGACCAAAACCAATACAAAGTAGCAAAGCTAAGTATCGAAGAACAGCTGAACTACAAATTTATACTGAGCCTTGAAGGCAACGATGTAGCGACTAATTTAAAATGGATTATGTCGTCTAATTCTCTCTGTATGATGCCTAAGCCGCGCTATGAAACCTGGTTTATGGAAGGCACACTAAAAGCCGGGAAACACTACGTTGAAATAAAAGACGACTTTTCGGATTTAGATGAAAAAGTGCAATATTACACCAAGCACCCGGATGAAGCTCTGCTGATTATTAAGCAGGCCAATGCCTACTGCCAACAATTTAAAAACAAAAAGCAGGAACTTTTTATTTCTCTTATGGTTGTTAAGAAATACCTTGAACACACAAATCCATAAAAAATCCTGACACGCCATTAGTAAGCAACAAAAAAACACCACTACTAAAGAAATGAAAACAATAGCCGCTATATTAGCCGGAGGATCGGGCAAACGCTTAGGCGCTGATATCCCTAAACAATTCTTAAAAGTAAAAGGCAAAATGATCATCGAATATACCATCGAGGCTTTTCAAAAGCACGATGAAATAGACGAAATAGCAGTCGTTTGTCATGAAGATTATACCAATTTTCTGAGAGAGGTCATCAAAAAAAACAATTATGATAAGGTCACAAAAGTACTTAATGGTGGTGACAAGCGCTTCCACTCCTCGGTAACAGCTATACGGGCCTTCAACGACGGGCAAGCTAAAAAGATTCTTTTTCACGATGCCGTCCGCCCTCTGGTCAGCAGCCGTATCATTAGCGACTGCATAGCAAAACTAGATGATTTCAACGCTGTAGGAGCAGGCATAGAAACAACCGACACCATTTGGTCTGTACGCTATGGCAACATTGTGAGCATACCGGACCGCCGCACCATCTATCGTGCACAAACACCGCAAGGATTCGATTTCTTCACTATTCAGAAAGCCTACAACATTGCTCTGCAAGATGAGAAAATGCCCATCACGGACGATTGCGGCGTGGTAATGCATTATTTATTTGATGAGAAAATAGCCACTATAGCTGGTGATGAAAAGAATTTTAAAATTACCCGTAAAGATGATCTTGCATTATTCGAGAATCTTTTGAAAAAGAAATAAATGAAACGTACATGTTTTTTTTAATCGTAAGTTCAATTAGTAAATGCTCTTTTTAGCTGGGTTTTATCCTCTAATTCATTATGCCTTATGCCCAAACATTGTTACGAAACCTAGTTTATAAAAATGTGCAATTAAAAGCCGGATATCATTTCGTAGAAGTAGAAGACGATTTTTCCAACTTAAATGAAAAAACAACTGATTGCCTCGAGCACCCGAAAGAAGTAAAACAAATAACCAGCGATGCTATGGCAAGCTCCCTAAAGTAAAAAAACACAAAACAAGAAAAGTTAATCTCGCTTTTGGTACTTGATAAATATTTTAAAAGTACGATGCAAACAAGCAACACCCAATAAAAGCTCATTGAGGCTACCAAGCATTTTTCTTTTCCATTTCCCAGAAATTTAAAAAAAACGCCCCAAAAGGGAAACTCATTCACAATCATAAAGAGCCACCGTTTTACAAACGGCATTTAAGCCCCTCATAGTGCCCCTTCACCTACGTTAAAAGGCAATTTGGAATATAAAGTAAAAAATATTCACTTATCTTTGCATTTATTTAACCAAGACGTCTATATTTTGTAATAAAGATGTAATAAATTGTGTTGAGAACCTTGACTAATAAAGTGAAATGCTAAATAACAATTCAATCATTTATACCGGTGGAACATTTGACATGTTTCACAGCAATCACGTTAAAATGCTCGAATACGCCAAAGGCCTTGGTAGCAAACTTATCGTTGGCGTAAGTACTGACGAGCTCGTTTGCTCATACAAAGAATCCCCTATAGTTCCTTTCGAAGAGCGAATTGCTATTGTAAGAGCCTTAAAACAACCTGATATCGTTATTCCTCAGCATTCATTAGAACATACTGAATTAGTAAAAAAACTACACATCGATGCCTTTGTTATAGGAGATGATTGGGAAGGCAAATATGACTACCTCGAAAAGCTGGGAGTCAAAGTATTTTACTTTCCCTACGGCAACGGAGCTAGTTCTACCAGCATCAAGCAAAAAATTCAAGAAGAATACAAAGGACTAAAAGACAAAGCCGATAAACACGCCAATCCTGATATAAAATGAAGAAACGTGTAGCATTAGTAACAGGAGGAAGTGGCGGCATTGGATCTGTTATCGCAGAAACACTTCACTCTCAAGGCATCATTATAGCCCTACAATACAGCCACAACAAAGAAAAAGCCGAGAAAATCAAAAATGGGAAAGAGAACATACACCTTTTTCAATACGATTTCCAAGCTACCGACGCCTCACTTGTTGATTCAGTTGTAAAACAATTAGGCTCTATAGACTACCTCATAAACTGTGCTGGAATAATGGCCGAACAATCCATTTTCGATATGGATTCTAAAGCCTTCGACGAGCTATTCAACATCAATACCAGAATGCCATACTTACTATCTGCCAAAGCTTTTGAATATATGAAAGAGCAAAACTATGGACGCATTATTAACATAAGCTCTTTTGTGGTAAAATACGGGATGGGACGACTGCAAAGCATTCAATATGCCGGCAGCAAAGCCGCACTTGAATCGCTCACAACAGGGCTATCCAGACTTGGAGCAGAACACAATATACTCGTTAACACCATACGACCAGGCATCATCAATACCTCTATGCAAAAAGACCGGGAAGGGTTAAAAAACAGAATCAATATGATCCCTGTTAAACGCATGGGAGAACCCCATGAGATAGCTGACATAGTTAAATTTCTGTGTTCAAAAAAAGGCGATTTTATCACAGGCCAAACCATAACTATAGGTGGAGGCGAAGGATAAAACTAAGAATTGTAAACGGGTAACATTATGTATAACATAATTGACAATAGAGCAAAAGGTAAAAACGAACTAGAACAGGCGCGTCTGGTAATGGTAAAAATGCTGAAAGTTTTTGCAAACATTTGCGAGAAGCACAATCTCACTTACTGGTTGGATTTTGGCACCCTGTTAGGCGCTGTACGTCACGGTGGTTTCATCCCTTGGGACGACGACTTAGACGTATCAATGCCCCGCAAAGATTATGAGAAATTTAAGAAAATTGCGCCAAAGGAGCTTCCTTACGACATCCACTTCCAAACACGCAGCACTGCCTTAGGCAACCGTTGGAGGTATGTTAAACTCAGGGACAAATACAGCACGTACATCACCGTTTCGGACAAAAGAGAACACGTAAAATACCACCGCGGCATTTTTATTGACATATTTCCCAGTGACTTCACCGCAAAATCCATAAAAGGAAAAAGGATGTGGCTGCATCGTCGTTTCCAGTTTTCGGACTTTACTCTGGTATCTAAGCATTCAAAGCTTATCAATTCCCTAGCAATATTCCCCGTAAAATTAATTGGATATAAACTATTCTATTACCTATTATCACAATCAATAAAAACACCAAAATCGAAACAACGCTATTGTTCGTGTGGTTTAGATATGAACATTGGCTATACCCACATAGATGTTCCACTAGAACACCTCTTTCCTTTACAAAAAATAAAATTTGAAGACAGTGATTTTTATGCTCCCAAAGATCTTGATGCTTTTTTAACCTGTCGTTTTGGGGATTACATGACCCTTCCTAAGGAAGAAGATCGCGCAATACATGCCCATAAAATATATCCATTTACCCCCTGTAAGCACAAAGATGTATTAAAATGGGATGCCACTAAAGCATAAGAGAAATGAAAGAAAACTACTTCATAGCCTTTATTGTTAACGAATTCTACTTTCTTCAGATATATGAATATCTGGCTAAGCTTCTTGCAAAAGAAAATCAACGCGTTCTTTTCCTTCTCGAAAAAGAACACCCTAGACGCTCAGAATCCCGGAACAAAAAAACCTTAAAAATTGAAGAGGATTTTTTTAGAAGAAACAACTTTGATTACGATTACCTGAATGCCGACCTATCGCACCTTTCTACTACCTATATAGTATGTGCTACACACCATTATCATCATTATAAAAACATAAACTTTAAGTACTCTGTACTGATGACACACGGCATTGGCACAAAAAAAGGCTATTTCAACGAAGATAATACCAACTATGATATCCAGTTTTGCGAAGGCAGCTATCGCAAAGAAAAACTAGAAGAACTATTTCCACAGGCCAAGACCCAATTTATAAATGTGGGTTTTGCCAAATTAGATGCAGCAGTAAACATCAGCACACAAGAGAAAAACGAACTCATAGAGAAATATAAGCTCGACAGCAACAAAAAGACAATTCTTTATTCCCCAACCTTTTACCCTAGCTCAATAGAAAAAATCAAACGTCGTTTCCCTGACGATTTCAAAGACTACAATATCATTATCAAACCCCACTTTTTTAGTTACGAACTAAAAAGATATGCCAGACAACGTTTAATACTAAAACATTGGAACCAATACCACAACGTTTATTT
This sequence comes from Bacteroidales bacterium UBA5342, assembly GCA_002408065.1. Lineage (GTDB taxonomy): Bacteria > Bacteroidota > Bacteroidia > Bacteroidales > UBA5342 > UBA5342. The sequence goes on along the minus strand of DHQI01000026.1, from coordinate 42,356 downwards.
AGCGAAAGCTGACGAATTCAATCTCGTCCCTTTTATGGCTGTAGCCGATGTTATGATAACCGACGAATCGTCTGCTATGTTTGAATTTACAGCGCTTGATAAGCCTGTTATTTGCTACCGGAATGTTAAATTAAGACTTAGCTATTTACTTAATAAAAACAAACTAAAGCGTAGAATGGATCCATTCATTGCTCAGTTCAACAGCTATTTCAGAAATGTATACACCTACTCCGAGCTTCGCCCTTTTATAGATGAATGCATAGCCAACCCGGATGCCGACAAAGAAAAAAGAAAAGAAATTACCGATAAGTTAGTAGGTAAGACCGATGGCAATGTCTGCCAACGTATCGTAAAAACTTTGCTCGACTTTAGTTCACAAGCATAAAACGGCTGCTTTACACAGCCTAGTAACTCTCTTACTGAACAATACCACGAATAACCATTAAAGCAACTCTTGCTTCAGGCATCATTTCATTTACTTTTCAACAACAAAAACAAGCAACTTTACAGTTTATTCAACATTCAAACAAAAAAGAACTGTACATACCTTTTCTAAACACCAAACACAACAGAATGCTACTTTCTTTGCCATAAAGAGTTATATTGTCACTTTTTCTCTTATTTCACAATCATAATATCTGATGATTATTGTAACATATGATACATTTCCTCTCCTTTTTCTTCGTATATTTGCAATTCATTTTTCAGATTGGTATACATTACCATTACGTAAATTGTATCCGTCTATAGAATAAGACATTTGAATGAAAGAATCAGAAGATAAAATATTAGATAATTTTACCAGCAAAGAATACGAATACGGTTTTGTCACCGATATCGAAACAGAAATACTGGACAAGGGACTTAATGAGGACGTTATCCGTTTTATTTCTGCTAAGAAAAAAGAACCGGAATGGATGCTGGAATTTCGTTTGAAAGCTTACCGTCATTGGTTAACTCTGAAAATGCCGGAATGGTCGCATTTGGATATTCCTGAAATAGACTATCAGGGCATCTCGTATTATGCCGCGCCTAAAAAGGACGAAGACCGTCCTCAAAGCCTGGACGAGGTAGACCCCGAACTCTTGAAAACATTTGACAAGCTAGGTATACCACTCGAAGAACAAATGGCCCTGTCAGGTATTGCGGTTGATGCTGTGATGGACAGCGTTTCGGTAAAAACGACATTTCAAGACACGCTAGCAGAGATGGGTGTGATATTCTGCTCCTTTAGCGAGGCAGTACAAGAACATCCCGACCTTATTAAAAAATATATGGGAAGTGTGGTCAATTACCGCGACAACTTTTTTGCCGCACTTAATTCGGCCGTTTTTAGCGACGGATCATTTTGCTACATTCCTAAAGGCGTACGCTGCCCTATGGAACTTTCCACCTATTTCCGTATCAATGCAGCAAACACCGGTCAGTTCGAACGCACTCTGATCGTGGCTGACGACGATAGCTATGTGAGCTATTTGGAAGGCTGTACCGCACCACAACGCGACGAAAGTCAGCTGCACGCTGCCATTGTGGAGATCGTAGCTATGGACAATGCCGAGGTGAAATACTCCACCGTTCAGAACTGGTACCCTGGTGATAAAGACGGTAAGGGCGGAGTGTACAACTTTGTAACCAAACGCGGTTTGTGCCGTGGCAATAGTTCAAAAATTTCATGGACTCAAGTGGAAACCGGTTCGGCCATCACGTGGAAATACCCCAGCACTATATTGCGGGGCGACAACTCACAAAGTGAATTTTATTCGGTGGCTCTGACCAACAATTATCAGCAAGCTGATACCGGAAGTAAAATGATACATATTGGTAAAAACACCAAAAGTACCATTATTTCAAAAGGAATCTCAGCCGGTAAAAGCCAAAACAGTTACCGTGGCTTGGTTAAAGTAGACAAACGCGCTGCAAACGCCCGTAACTTCAGCCAGTGTGACTCCCTGCTATTAGGCGATAAATGCGGTGCACACACCTTCCCGTATCTGGACGTTAAAAACGACTCGGCCATAGTAGAACACGAGGCCACCACATCGAAGATCAGCGAAGATCAAATTTTCTATTGCAACCAGCGAGGCATCGACACCGAAGGCGCTATCGGACTCATCGTGAACGGCTATGCACGAGAAGTACTCGACAAGCTACCAATGGAATTTGCCGTAGAAGCACAAAAATTATTGCAAATAAGTCTGGAAGGAAGCGTTGGCTAGAGCCAATGAAAAAGTAAAAATAAAAATGCCAATAGTCCCCCGAGGACTAAAGGCTAACAGCATAAAATTATGTTAAAAATAAAAGATTTACACGCCAATATAGATGGCAAGGAAATATTACGAGGTATTAATCTGGAAGTTAATCCCGGAGAAATACACGCCATAATGGGACCTAACGGATCTGGTAAAAGTACCCTTTCGTCGGTATTGGCCGGTAACGACAAATTTGAAGTTACCAAAGGAAAAGTTGAATTCAATGGTGTTGATTTATTAGAAATGGCTGCCGAAGAGCGTTCGCGCGAAGGCATCTTCCTCAGCTTCCAATACCCGGTAGAAATACCCGGCGTGAGTATGGTTAACTTTATGCGTACTGCCGTAAATGCGCACCGCGCACACCGTGGCGAAGATCCTATCTCGGCCTCCGACTTTTTGCGCCTGATGCGCGAAAAGAAGAATCTGGTAGAACTTGACAGCAAATTAGCTAACAGAGCCGTCAACGAAGGATTCTCAGGCGGTGAAAAGAAACGTAATGAGATTTTCCAGATGGCCATGTTGGAACCAAAACTATCCATTCTGGATGAAACAGATTCCGGCCTTGATATCGATGCCCTACGTATTGTTGCTAATGGTGTCAACAAGCTGAAGACTCCGGAAAATGCTTCTATCGTCATCACTCACTATCAACGCTTGCTTGATTATATTGTGCCTGATTTCGTCCATGTATTATACAAAGGACGGATCATTAAAACAGCCGGTAAAGAGTTAGCATTGGAACTGGAAGAGAAAGGTTACGATTGGATTATTAAATAATAATTGAATGCGAGAATGATTGAATGCGAGAATAACTAGCCCATTCAAATTTCGACTTTCAAATTTCGACTTACAATTATGTCTGAAGACAAAAACATAGCTCAAGATTATATCGACATCTTTAATGATCACCGCGCTACTATAGAGCACAGCTGTGGCAAGGAAGTCAATGCCCAACGCGAAGCTGCCTATAAGCTGTTTGCAGAAGCAGGCTTCCCTGACTCTAAAGATGAAGACTACCGCTACACCAAAGTAGCATCCTATTTCAGCGACAATTACGGCTTGGATCTGGCAGGCAAAACAGCTGTTGCCGACACGTTAAAAGGCTTTAGCTGTAGTGTGCCGGACATCGATGCCCACACCATATATCTAATTAATGGGTGGTATTATACGGAATCTGCAATCAAAGATTTACCAGAGGGCGTTATCCTGTGTAGTTTTTCTGAGGCTTCAAAAAAACACCCTGAACTTTTTGCTAAATATTATAACCAAAAAGCAAAGGAAAGCAGCGACAGCACCGTACACCTTAATACAATGCTGGCGCAAGATGGTATCTTTTTTTATGTGCCCAAGAATGTACAGATGAACAAACCCGTTCAGCTGATCAATGTGCTGAGTGCCAACGTAGATATGCTAAGCTCACAAAGAAGCTTAATCATCGTAGAAGATTTTGCCAAAGCGCAAATCTTAATCTGCGACCACACGCTAACAAACCATTCGTTTACCGCCAATCACGTGCGCGAAATATTTGTAGGCAACAATGCTTTCTTTGAATATTACCTGATTGAAAATCAGCACAACAAGGTAAATCAAGTTATTAGCTCATTCATCCACCAAGAAGCTAACTCAAACGTACACAGCAGTGTAGTCACCCTGCACAATGGTAATACACGTAACAATACTTTTGTCACTCTGGCCGGCGAAAACTCAAACAGTGAACTGTACGGAATGGCCATTACCGATAAGCAACAGCACTTAGATAATTTCACAGAAATAGACCATGCCGTGCCCAATTGCACAAGTACAGAGTTATTTAAAAACGTTTTGGACGACACCTCGACTGGTGCATTCAAAGGCCGTATCATCGTACGTCCTGATGCACAACGTACCGAGGCTTATCAGACCAACAAAAACATCTGCCTCACACCGCATGCCTACATCAACACCCGTCCGCAACTGGAAATATATGCCGACGATGTAAAGTGTAGCCACGGTGCTACCGTAGGACAACTGGACGAAGAAGCACTATTCTATATGCAAGCACGTGGCATTTCACCTGAAGAAGCCCGTATGCTTCTTATGTTTGCTTTCACCCATGAAGTCATTGATCAAGTGCGTTTAGAGAGTCTTAAAGAACGCTTAAAAACGCTGGTTGAAAAACGTTTACGTGGTGAAATATCTAAATGTACAGGCTGTGCCATGTGCGGATAACACTTCGACTACGTGGTTGCTGAGCTTGTCGAAGTACTCAGTGACCGCTTCTTCAGCTACACTCTGTGACTCATTGAATCATTAAATTATTGTATCATTGAATCATTGTATCATTAAATCATTGTATCATTAAATCATTGTATCTCTACTATGAATCGTAACGATTTTCCTATTCTTAACGAAAAAGTACACGGCAAACCACTGGTATACCTGGACAATGCAGCTACAACGCAAAAGCCCACACAAGTACTCAGCAAGGTAACGGAAGTATACAACACGGTTAACAGCAATATACACCGTGCAGTACACACACTCAGTCAGCAATGTACGATACAAAATGAGAATGCGCGAAAAACGGTACAAAAATTCTTGAATGCTAAGCAGGATTACGAAATCATCTTTACCCGCGGTACCACTGAAGCCATTAACTTGGTCGCTTTTTCTTTGGGTGAATTGTGTCAGGAAGGCGATGAAATCATCATTTCAGCGCTGGAACACCACTCTAACATAGTGCCTTGGCAAATGCTAGCAGAGCGCAAAAATATGGTTCTTAAGGTGATTCCTATGGACGAACGTGGTGTGTTGGATATGGAAGTCTACGAAAACTTACTATCTGACCAAACAGCCATCGTCTCGGTCAATCACGTCAGCAATGCATTAGGCACTGTCAACCCGATAAAAGACATCACCCATAAAGCCCATGAATACGGCGCTAAAGTAATGATAGACGGTGCACAATCAGCCCCCCACTTCAAAATTGACGTGCAGGATATAGACTGTGACTTCTACGCCTTTTCGGGGCATAAGATCTATGCTCCCACCGGTATTGGTGTCCTTTATGGCAAAGAGGAGCTCTTAAATGCCATGCCACCTTACCAGGGCGGCGGCGACATGATAGCTAAAGTCACCTTTGAAAAAACCACATATAATGAATTACCCTTTAAGTTTGAAGCCGGCACCTCAGACTATGTGGGCGCTATTGCTTTGAGCGAAGCCATCAACTATGTAAATAACATAGGCATTCAGTCCATTCACGATTATGAGAAAGAATTGCTTGATTATGCCACAGAAGAAATCCTTAAAATCGATGGCATTAAAATCATAGGCACCGCTCCTGAAAAAAGCGGCGTTCTCTCCTTCAACTACAAAGACGTACATCATTTTGACTTTGGCACCATGCTCGACCAATTAGGCATAGCTGTACGCACTGGTCACCACTGTGCACAGCCTGTAATGCAACAATTTGGCATCGATGGTACCATACGTGCCTCTTTTGCGCTATACAATACCAAAGAGGAAGTTGATACCTTTATTGCAGCGGTGAAAAGAGTCAGTCAAATCTTTGGATAAAAGGCCACCAATCCTTCCCTGCTATCTGTTTGTTGAAGACTACAGAACAGCATTTGGGTAAAAGAGTATTGTAAATTATCAATTACATTTGCTCATGTAATTTTCTTTGTTCAAGAAATTGTTTAATTTTGGCAAACGAAGCAAAGAAATCTTTCTATGGCTATACAATTTCAATACAATAAAACCTCTCTCCAAACCTTGGAGAAACAGCTGAAGGTACGTGAGCGTGCTTTACCTACTATAAAAAATAAAGAATCGGCATTGCGTCTGGAAGTCAAAAATGCCAAAGCTGAAAGTAAACGTTTAGAGCAATTACTGAACGAAAAACTGAAGGCCTATGAAGATATGGCTAAGCTATGGTGCGAATTTGACCCGTCACTCATCAAAGTGACGGATGTTAAAATGAGCATAAAAAAGATTGCCGGTGTAAAAACGCCAATTCTGGAAGAAGTCATTTTTGAGGTTAAAGAGTTCAGTCTCTTCACATCACCCGTTTGGTTTCTGGATGGCATACAAATCTTAAAAGAACTCGCTGAGGTCGGCATTGAACAAGAGATTTTTAATTATAAAGTAGCAGCACTCGATCACGCCCGTAAAAAAACAACCCAAAAGGTTAACCTTTTTGAGAAAGTACAGATTCCGGGTTTTGGAGATGCCATCCGTAAGATCAAACGTTTTATGGAGGACGAAGAAAACCTCTCAAAAGCAGCTCAGAAAATTGTAAAGTCTAAACAGGAAAAAGCTAAACGTGCGTAGATGAATACAAAGCAAGAAATAGTAGATAAATTAACAGAACTAAAACCATTCCTTCACACAGAATATGCTGTGAAATCGATTGGTTTATTTGGCTCTTATTCTACTAATAGTGCCACAGAAAACAGTGATATTGATATTCTTGTAGAACTTGAAAAACCTATTGGCTGGAAGTTTTTCACCTTAGAAATATTTCTTGAAAAAACGTTTGGTAAAAAAATCGATTTGGTCACTAAAGAAGCTTTAAAAAAACAAATAAGCAGTCATATCATTCAGCAAGTACAATACATTAATTGAAAAAAGAAGATCGCACATATTTTATGTATTTGGAAGATATGCAAATCTCTATTGGACGCATATTACAGTACGTCAATGGAATGAGTTTTGACCAATTTAAAAAGGATACAAAAACAGTAGACGCAGTTATACGTAATTTTGAAATTTTGGGTGAAGCTGCGAAAAATGTTCCTGATAAGACAAAAGAACAACACCCTGATGTGCCATGGGACGAGATGTACTATATGCGAAATAAAGTTTCTCAGAATACTTCGGTATAGACTACACAATTCTATGGGATGTAATAAAGAATCATTTACCTCTAAATGAAAAACAAATAGATGAGGTAGTTAGTTATGAATCTTGAATTCAGAATTTTGAATTAAATTAAGCTTGTCTTATGATAGCACCAATGAAAAAATATAGCTTTTGGGTATTCCACAAGGAATATGCTGACTTTCTTGAATCACTTCGCGAACTGGGCGTGGTGCACATACAGGAAAAAGGCAATGCCGAAAGCGACACACTGAATGCTCAGCTCAAGCAGTTGCAACGCTTCAACAACACCATAAAAGGTCTTGAAAAAGTTGAGGCAAAAAAAGATGCGACCATTTTTGAAGCAGAAACAGCTGTGGCAAAATACGAAGCGCAAATGCAGATCATTGATGCTGCACGCTCCGAGAGCCAAAAAGTAGAAAAAGAAATCAAGCAGGTAGAAGTCTGGGGCAACTTTGAGCACGACCGCATAGTGGCACTAAAAGAAGAAGGCGTTTTTATGCATTTCTTTTCCTCTGCAACTCTGGACCAAAAACAACTAAAAGATTTTCAATATTTCACGATAGCTGAACAAAGCTCTAAAGTCTATTTCGTCATAATAAGCGACGATGAACAAGCTCCTGACTTGGATGCCGAATTGTTGACCTTGCCTACACACTCGGCTTCAGAACTGAACGAAAAAAGAGTTGAGCTGGAAAAACAAAGCGAACAAGCTAAGGCCTTGCTCAGCCAAATAGCGGCCTCAATACCAAAAATCAATGAAGCAATCACTCTACTGAGCGATGATATTGCACTGACACAAGCTCAGCTCAACACAGAGATCATTGCAGACGACAAAGCCATGTTGGTCGAAGGTTATGCTCCAAGCGAAAAAGAAGACGCTTTGGAGAGCATGCTCAAAGATAAAAGCATTTTCTTTACCTCTGAGGATGCCAAAGCAGAAGATGATGTACCTATACTACTAAAAAACAACCGCTTCAACCGTCTGTTTGAGGTCATATCAGACTTGTACTCAAAACCACGTTACAACGAATTTGATTTGACCCCTTTCTTCGGCATCTTCTACATGATTTTCTTCGGATTCTGTCTGGGTGATACAGGCTACGGCCTGCTTTACCTGCTTATAGCCTCACTACTAAAGCGCAAAGCACAAGACAGCATGAAACCTATCATAAGTTTGGTACAATTACTCAGCTTGTCAACAGTAATATTTGGCTTAGCCGGAGGTACCTTCTTTGGCATCGAACTTTACAAAACAAGCTTACCGGGCTATCGACATATTACCGAGAGTTTAGCTGGAGTGGAAGGCACCTTTGTAAAAGATCCGATTCAAGACATAATGCTAAAAGCCTCTATTGCACTGGGACTAGTTCAGATGCTACTGGGCATGTTTATCAATGCCTTTAAAGTCATGAAACAAAAAGGCTTCAAACATAGTATATCATCATTTTCGTGGCCACTGTTTTTTATCTTTTCAGGAGCTAACGCAGCCTATATCAGCGGCACGGAGCTTCCGTTCTGGAACCCGGCTTACATAGCCCTTGGCGGTGCATCGTTATTGGGTATTTTCTTCTTTAATTCACCGGGCAAAAATCCATTGGTCAACTTTGGCGCCGGGCTTTGGGATGCCTACAACAACGTGGTAGGCGGCATTGGCGACTTGCTATCGTACATGCGCCTTTTCGCATTAGCATTAGCCAGCTCTATCCTAGGACTCGTATTCAACACCCTTGGATTAAAAATATTAAACACTGACGGCAACATCCTTGTTATCATCCTTACCGTAATAGGAATGATGGTCATTATGGCTGTGGGACACGCTATGAACATTTTTATGTCAACATTGAGTTCGGCTGTTCACCCGCTCCGTCTTACATTTGTAGAATTTTATAAAAATGCCGGTTTCGAAGGTGGCGGCAAAGCCTACAAACCGTTTCAAAGAACAAAATAATTCAAAACAGAAAATAACACAACATTAATTAACAACAAATTATGGATGCATTAACTTTAGGATACCTAGGAATTGGTATTATGGTAGGTCTTACAGGAATTGGTAGCGCTTTCGGATGTTCAATCGGTGGTAGTGCTGCAGTAGGTGCAATGAAGAAAAACAAAGATGCTTTTGGTAGTTACCTGACTCTTAGCGCCCTTCCCGGATCACAAGGACTTTATGGTTTCATCGGTTACTTTATGCTTTCAGGGCTTTTAACACCCGAAATGACGACACTTCAAGGAGCAGCAGTATTTGGAGCAGGTCTTGGTCTTGGCTTAGTAGGTCTTTTCTCTGCCATACGTCAGGGACAAGTATGTGCTAATGGTATTGTGGCCATCGGTTCAGGATACGATGTCTTTGGTCAGTCTATGATCCTAGCTGTTTTCCCTGAGCTTTACGCTATTCTTGCACTTGTAGCAGCTATTTTGATTGGTGGTAGTGTAGCATAATAACATTTAGGCGAAATGGAGAAAGATAAACATAAAGTTGATGAAGCTTTCTACCATTTTGTGTGGCAACACAGACTATACAAAACAAATCATTTGGAAACCGTGGACGGATTACCTGTAGAGGTGGTTCATCCCGGTTTTTTAAATGCTGACGCAGGGCCTGATTTTTTCAACGCTAAAGTTAAAATAGATGGCGTACTTTGGGCTGGTAATGTAGAGATACACCTCAACTCTGCCGATTGGAAAAAACATCATCATCAAGATGATAAAGCCTACGACAACGTGATATTGCACGTCGTTGCTCAATACAGCACTCCGGTATTGCGCTCCGATGGCAGCGAAATTCCTACCTTGGAAATTGAAGCCATATCCTCGGTCTATTCACGTTACAAAAAACTTCAGAAAGAGAAAAGCACCATTGCCTGTTCTAAGCATCTGAAAGATATTGATCCGCTCTTTTGGGTTAATTTCAGCGACCGTTTGGTAACAGAGCGTTTGGAGCGCAAGAGTGCTTCCATCCTTAAAAGCCTGGAGCAAAGCCATAAGGACTGGGAAGCCGTCTTTTTTCAAACCCTTTGCCGTAGCTTTGGCTTTGGCGTCAATAATGAGGTTTTCGAACGTTTGGGCAAATCGTTTTCTTACAAAATCATAGCGAAGCACCGCAACAACCTCATACAATTGGAAGCGCTTCTCTTTGGCCAGGCTGGTTTTCTGGAAGAAGATATAGAAGATGATTACTATTATCAGTTACAATCGGAGTACCGTTTCCTGAAAGCTAAATACAATATCAACAACATCGAAAAACACCATTGGCGTTTTTTACGCCTACGCCCCGGTAACTTCCCCACTATTCGTATTTCGCAACTGGCCTATCTGATGCATACGCACGACAGCCTTTTGCATCAAATATTAAATAGCGAGCTTGACGATATTACGGCTTTATTTCAAACGCGCACTACCACCTATTGGATGACCCATTTTCAGTTTGGCAAACTCTCCAAGCAAAGTCAAAAGAAACTGGGCAAATCAGCTATTCTAATTATCATCATCAATGCCGTAGTCCCTATAATTTTTAATTACGGAAAAGCTAAAGCGCAAGAAAAATACTGCGACAAAGCCCTCAAGCTATTGGAGCAAATGCCCAAGGAAAAAAACAGCATAACGAAAAAATGGGAAAACTATGGACTTCCAGGCTTTAATGCCTACGACAGCCAGGCCCAAATACAACTCTACAACGAATATTGTCGTCCTAAAAAATGTCTACATTGCAATATTGGGCATCATTTCCTATCTTTACGGCAATGAAAAGGCAAAGTATAACATTTCAGATAGGCGGTATCAAGACAACCATTGCTTTAGTGATAACTATAGTAATGATTGGCACTACTGGCTTTTATCTTCTTACGGACAGCAGCCTTCTGGATGCTTTTTATATGACGGTAATAACAGTCACCACAGTAGGATTTGGCGAAGTGGTGGAACTTAACGAATGGGGACGTCTATTCACCGCACTACTCATCATAAGCAGCTGGTTAATTATAGGTTATGCCGCAGCAACCATATATCTTTTTGTACAAAACGGCAATCTTCAAAAAAAAATAAAAGACTATAACGTGAAAAAAAGAATTGTAAATCTGCGTGACCACGTCATAGTTTGTGGCTATGGGCGCAACGGCTTTCAAGCGTGTGAAGAGCTCTCGGAGCATGGCATCGAATATGTCATCATTGAGAAACGCGATAACGTCGTCGAATACATCCGTGAGGATCAGGACCGTCTCTTTATACAAGGCGATGCAGCGAGCGAGGAAGTAATGAACCTGGCCCAAATAAAACACGCAAGAGCTCTTATAACGGCTTTGCCAAAGGATGCTGATAATATGTACGTCGTACTGACAGCTAGGGAGATGAACCCTAACATCCAAATCATTAGTCGTGCCTCGGAGTTCCGCTCTGATGTAAAACTACGCCGTGTGGGAGCCGATAATGTGATTATGCCTGACCGCATAGGCGGACAGCGTATGGCTAAGCTCGTGGCTCAACCCGATGTGGTAGAATTTTGGGAATATGTACTGCTGCAACGTGTAAAAGACGTCAGCCTCGAAACCATCATCTGCGACAACACCCCTGAAGATCCAGACAAATGCACCCTTAAATCACTCAATCTTCGTGAAATATCCGGTGGTGCCAATATCGTAGGCGTTAAAACTCAAGAAGGGAATTTTGTCTTTAATCCATCACCGGATTTTTCGTTAACATGTAGTGATATGCTATTTGTTTTGGGCTCTCCTGTACAGATTCAAGCCTTGCGTGATATATTGTCAAAACAATAACCAAAGGTGTGATTGAACAAGCATTACTATGATTAAAATATCATTATTGCTTCGTTTACCACAAATCGTCAAAAACTAACTTAAACACCTCAATAAATACATATTGCGACACATCACTTTGCTACAAAACAAGTTCTAAACTGTCATAAATTCCCATATTTGAAACACCTCTTGTATGTCGATTAAAATGACAACTCAGTTCGTTAATTCACCATTTCATCCTGCCCCCACACTTTCCTATTGTCATTATTCTTTTAACTACTTACCTTTGTCGTTAGTAACGTAAAAGATTAGTATTCATGAACACCATTAATGCCTTACATCCTGGAATTGTCTTGATGGAAGAATTCCTTACACCATTGAATATCACAGCTTATCGTTTATCCAAAGCGATTCATATACCACAGACACGTATTTCTCAAATACTAAAAGGAAACCGGCGAATCACTGCAGATACAGCCCTGCGTTTAGGCTCTTTTTTTGACAATCCGGCCTCTTTCTGGCTAGAACTTCAAAATAATTACGATATTCAAGTAGGGAAGCATTCGCTGAAAGAGACTTTAAAAATCATTCGCAAGAATGCACCATCATTCAATCATTCGAAATTGAAATAGTTACCGTCATGAATTACAAACAGCTCTTAAAATACCGCATACCTAAGCCAAAACTTAGAAATAGTGAAAGTCTGCTAAAAAATTCTGTTTTTTTTAAAGAGAAGGTAGTGGTCATTACCGGGGGATCATCGGGCATAGGACGTGCCTGCGCTTTGGAATTTGCTAAACATGGAGCCAAAGTAGTCATCAGTTCTAGAAGAGAAAGCGTACTACAAGAAGTCGCGCAAGAAATCACAACATTGGGTGGAGAGGCCCTCTACGTTGTATGTGACATACGTAATATTGATGACTGCCAACGTTTAGTTAATAAGACAATAGAAAAATTTGGAGGAATAGACATCCTTATAAACAATGCAGGTATCTCAATGCGTGCTTCATTTGAAGAGCTCAAGCTTGAGGTAATCAAGGAACTAATGGACACCAACTTTTATGGCACAGTATACTGCAGCAAATTTGCACTGCCCTACTTATTACAATCTAAAGGTACTATCATTGGCATTTCATCCATTTCAGGACTTGTTCCTTTGCCTGGAAGAACAGGTTATGCAGCATCTAAATATGCTATGGATGGCTTCTTAAACACCCTACGTTTAGAGAACAAACGCAAAGGTCTCAATGTAATGATCGTCCATCCAGGCTTTACTGAGTCGAATATACGTTTTACTGCCCTAGATAAAGATGGAAAGCCACAAAGCGAAAGTCCACGCAAAGAAGAAAAGATGATGAGCAGCACACGCGTAGCTCAAATCATTGTAAAGGCCGTACAAAAACGCGAACGCGATCTTGTCCTGACACCTCAGGGCAAATTGGTAGTATGGCTCCATAAAAACCTGCCGGGCGTAGCCGACCGCGTCCTGCTACACGAGATGGCTAAAGAACCGGATTCACCCTTTTCTTAGTTATAAATAAACTTTGAGGAACTCTGTGATTCTCTGTGCTTCAATTGAATTAGATTATGAAACGAAGCACCACAAAGCGATCACAAAAAGGCACTAAGACAAAAACACTGAAACAGCGTCATGCAAATAAAAGAAGTCAAAAGTAAAAAAGAACTCAATCAGTTCATTCGTTTTCAGCGCAAGCTCTACAAAGGAAATCCGTACTACGTCCCTGCCTTAGATAAAATGGAGAAAGACTTCTTCAGTCCTAATAACCCAATGGCTGAAAACTGCACAAGTCAGCTTTGGCTAGCCAAGCTAAAAGGAAAAGTAGTCGGTCGTGTCGCCGCCATTATCAATCACAATTTCAACAAAATACAAGGAGTTAAACAAGGACGCTTTACTCACTTCGACTGCATAGAAGATGAAGCCATAGCTCACAAGCTACTTGAGACAGCTGCAACTTGGGCTAAGGAACAAGGAATGAAAGAAATCGTTGGTCCCTTTGGCTTTACCAACCTTGACAAGCACGGTATGTTAGTCGAGGGATTTCAAGAATTAGCTTGCCAATCATCGAATTATAACTACCCTTATTATCCTCATTTTGTGGAGTCTTTTGGCTTTCGCAAACAACATGACTGGGTAGAGCGTGAAGTGATATTCCCAAAGCAAATACCAGAAAAACTAAGTAAGTTTGCTGAGCTTCTAAAAGAAAAGTACACTCTTAAAGTAGTAGACTTAAGCAATAAAAAAGATCTTAAAGATCTAGCACCAAAAATCTTTGATTTATACAATACAACATATTCTGCACTCTATGGCGTAAGCCCTCTTAACGAAAAGCAAAAAGCGGCGCTTATCAAGAGTTTTCTGCCTTTGCTAAATCCTGATTTTGTAAATGTACTGAGTGACAAGGATGGTAAGATTGTGGCCTTTGGTATCAATATGCTTTCGCTCTCACATAGCCTGCAAAAAGCCAATGGTCGCCTCTTCCCTTTTGGCTTTATCCACTTGATGCGCAATGCAAAAGGCAACAAAACACTAGACCTCTTACTGATAGGCATCCACCCCGACTACCAGCGCAAAGGGCTCAATGCTATCGTATTTAACGAAATAGCCAAAGGCATACAAAAACACGGCATTACTCACCTAGAAACGACCCAAAATCTAGATAGTAATAAGGCCATCCAAAACCTATGGGAGGCGTATGAGAATCGTTTGCATAAGCGAGCGCGATTGTATAGGATGGAGTTTTAGACCAAAAGATTGACAAGCCTCACTTAATAGCATACTCTTTTATAGATTAATCAGCTATTGGGACAAAGCCATCATTCCTTCATAGATTTTTTCCTTATCCAGGTTTGTACCAATAATCACAATCCGGCTTTCTCTAGCTTCGTCTTTGCCCCATTCCTTACCTTGTGAGGTATAGTAGTCGCCTCCTACAGATTGAAGTATTAGTTTGTGCTTCATATCGTGGATGCTCAGGAGGGCTTTTACTCTAAGGATGTTTTCTTTGTTTAGGAAGAGTAGGTCCTCGAACCACATTGCGACTCTTTCCATATCGAAGTTACCTGGAATGATGTAGTTGAGGGTTTGGATTTTGTGGACTAGATCTTTCCCCTCTTTCAACAAGGTCATCTGGGTAAAGTCAATGACGCTTTCTTCTACTTTTGATGCGCTAAAGCTTTCAGTATTAAGCACGTCTACACCATCGAACTTCCCCTGGCTAGTCTTCTCGATTTTAGCTAAAGGATTGATGCTTCTCACCCTTTGTTCAACCTTTTCAAGTTCTTCTCTTGACAATAAGTCTTGCTTGTTTATGAATACGATGTCAGACTTTACAATTTGACTATTGACTTCGCGAAAATCGTCTATGCGTGACAAGAAGTTAGAGGCATCGACCAATCCTATGACTGCATCGAGCTTGAAGTAGCGCTGTATACGGGCGCCAGAAAACATATTGATGATTTGTCCGGAATCAGCCATTCCTGTGGCTTCTATTAGCACGTAGTCGTATTTTACTTGAGATAATATGACACTATTGAGCACAGTGCCTATTTCGGTGCTTAGCGAACAGCAGATGCAACCGCCTGTCATCTCGAAGACGCTGCTTTGGGAATTGGTTTTGACAAGTTCGCTGTCTATGTTGGTATGGCCCGCTTCATTTTCTAAGATTAGGAAATTCGCGGTTTTATTATGCTGTAGTATTTCGTTGAGAAAGGTTGTTTTACCTGCTCCTAAAAAGCCTGTTATTATAGTGACAGGCATTATTTTTTTGTCGTTCATGTTCTTTCTGTAAAATGGTGAAGCAAATATATAAATTTGTGGAGAACATCCGGGGCTTCCCCGAGAACTCGGGGCTCAGCC
>DHQI01000026.1:0-26375 GCA_002408065.1 Bacteroidales bacterium UBA5342 | reverse complement strand
CAACTCGGGGCTCAGCCACCTATGATTTAACTCTATTTAACAAACTTCGATTCGGCTCCGCTGTGCCACCTTTATTTCTACTCTAGTTTCAACCTTTGTTTCGGCTCCGCTGTTCCACATTTCACTCCATTCTAGGGATTTTATTTGGCCAAACACACAACGGAAAGCAGTACGCTATGGACGGCGCTGCAGGATAATGGGCTAAGCTTAGCAATAGACGTGATGCTATAGTTTGTCGAGCTGCTATCAGCGGTTTGTTTAACGTTATACTGATTAGGGATTACTCTGCGGGACTTTATCCAACCATTTAGCGAAAGCGAAAAGTATTAAACAAAAGGACACTACAGCACAGCTCTAAAATTTTACTGAAAAAATATTTTTTTCATTCTGACTATTGCTACAATCAAACTTTATATCTAAAATTGCAGCGCATTAACTATATTAAAACCGCTAAAATATAGTAAAAGGATTTTCAGTCTTTTAAGTCCAATTCTCTATTCTTACGGGTATAATAAAAATTATTGTCAACACAGTTTTTTATCTGTATTGAGGCATTTGTAGTATTTCATCGTGTCTTGAATGCAGAATATGAAAAGACTGTTTTCAAGTGAAGCATAAAGCTCCCTTGGCAATTGAATGAGACTCTCTTGAGTGTTTTTTTTTATTTTTATTTAACCTTAATCTTTACAAAATGAAACAGATTGGAGTTTTGGCGATGTTTTTATTCGCCTCTATCCTAATGGTGGCTCAAAATGGTACCACCAATGAACAAGTCGTAAAAACTAAAGTGGAGCAGAAAAGCTCTGTTGAGAAACGACAAGCAGAAGAACTAGCCAAGCTAGCAAAACAACTGTCTTTAACGCCAGATCAAAAAAAATCCATTTCAAGCTTACAGAAAAACATTAATGCAGCCACCAAGGCCTTTAAAGAATGTGACAAGAATGATCCCGAACGTAAGGCTTTAAAAAAGAAGATGACAAGCTTAAAGAAAGCTTACGAGGCTGACTTAGTGGCTCTTTTAACACCTAAGCAGAAGAAAAAATATGATGCCATAAAAGCGGCTGAAAAACAAGCTGCTGAAAAACAAAGTGAGAATGCAGTGAAACAACAAACCACAAGAAGCAGTAGTGGTTTTGGTGAAGAAAGTGGCAACGAAGAATAGTTTTTTTAATACAGTACACGTTAATCCCCGTCGGAATAAAGAACCCTGACGGGGATATTTGCTTCAGAATCAAAAAACGGTCATCCTAAAAAAGACAACCGTTTTTAATTGAAATTATGAAAGCTTGATTCTGCTGCAGCAAGAATCAGGAAGTGCTTAGATAAGTTCCAGACTACGCTTTACGAAGCTATCAAGGTCTTGACCTTTGAGCATATTGTTAGACAACAAGGCTAAGTCAATCAACTCTTTTACCAATTTGTTATCTTTAGCGTAGTCGCTCAAGATGGCATCTTTGGCTGCTGTTTTCTCACCAATTTGCTTTTCTAAATCAGACAACTCTTCTTTTTCAGAAGAAGGAATTTCCTCATCTTTTTTGCCTTCGTGAAGCTTCGATAAATTTGCTTTTTGTTCTTCTAGTACTTTGATTTCAGTTTTTAGAGGATTCAACTCTGCGTCTTTCGCCGCGACTTTTTCCTCAGCTATGCGCTTTACCAATGGGTGATTACCGTTGACTACTACACTGTAGCTATCTGGCATCTGACCATAGAAACTCATCGGGCCGCCACCACCAGTTGCTTGCATATCTTTCATACGGCGCATAAATTCATTCTGAGTAATCATTACAGGCATAGCACTTGCTGGAAGCGCATCAACTTGTACGGTATACATGGCTTCGCCTTTGGGCGCTTGGCTCTGGAACGCCACTTGTACATCGGCCACATCAGCCTCAGCTAAGTCTAGCTCTACCTTTTCATCTTTTGGAATAAGGCGATCGATAATATCAGAATCCACTCGTGTAAAACGGCTCTTTTCAAACTTAGACTCTAGGTGCTGTACATAATGAGCATCCAGCTGACCGTCTAATACGAGTACATCATAACCTTTGTCTTTAGCTGCCTGAATGTAGCTGTATTGCTCATCTACATTGGTCGCATATAAGTATACCAATTGGTCATCTTTGTCCGTTTGGTTCTCTTTAATGATGTCTTTGTATTCCTCGAAAGTGAAGTATTTACCATCCGTATTTTTGAACAAAGTAAACTTCTTAGCACGGTCGTAGAATTTCTCTTCTGTCAAGATACCATAAGTGGTAAATAGCTTTAAGTGATCCCATTTTTCTTCGAAACCTTGACGGTCTTCTTTGAAAATTTCAAATAGACGGTCAGCTACTTTTTTAGTGATATGACCAGAGATTTTCTTCACATTACCATCGCTCTGTAGGTAAGAACGGCTCACGTTAAGAGGAATATCCGGAGAGTCGATCACCCCATGAAGCAATGTTAAGAAATCAGGCACGATACCTTCTACCGTATCAGTTACAAACACTTGGTTGCAGTACAACTGTATCTTGTTGCGCTGTAGCTCAATATTGTTATTTACCTTGGGGAAATAGAGAATACCTGTGAGGTTGAAAGGATAATCCACATTCAAGTGAATATTGAATAATGGCTCTTCGCCCATTGGGTAAAGTTCGCGGTAGAATCCGGCATAATCCTCATCCTTCAAGTCAGCCGGTTTCTTTGTCCACGCTGGAGCTGGATTATTGATAATATTTGGCTCACCAGTATCTACATCTTTACCATCTTTCCACTCTTTCTTAGTACCGAAAGCGATTTCTACAGGTAAGAATTTACAGTATTTATTAAGTAACTCTGTAATTTTTGCGTCTTCTAGAAACGATACATTTTCCTCATCGATATGCAAAACGATGTCTGTTCCACGGTCTTCTTTCTCAACCTCCTCAAGGGTAAATTCTGGATCACCTTTACAGCTCCATTTCACTGCTTTTTCGCCATCGCGCCAAGAGCGAGAAACGATGTCCACTTGCTCAGCCACCATAAAAGAAGAATAGAACCCTAACCCAAAGTGACCAATAATAGCATTTGCATCATCTTTGTATTTTTCCATAAACTCCTCAGCACCAGAGAAAGCTATTTGATTGATGTATTTATCAATCTCTTCTGCATTAAGACCAATACCGCGGTCTGAAATCGTAATCGTCTTAGCGTCTTTGTCTACGCTAACTTTTACAGTCGTATCGCCTAGTTCGCCTTTGAACTCACCAGCAGTGGCTAATGTTCTCAATTTTTGCGTAGCATCTACTGCGTTACTTACTAACTCACGAAGGAAAATCTCGTGATCACTATAAAGAAACTTTTTAATAATCGGAAAGATGTTATCCGAAGTAACACCAATATTACCTTTTTGCATTTCTAAAAATATTTAAAGTTTATGTTATCAAATTTACGATTGCTTGTAGGTCAAAAAAAATGCCATTCTCATCAATATGACACATTGACGGAATGGCAAAGCATATGCTGAAAATTTTTCAGCCAATAAGTGTTTTATTCTATCTCCAACTGATCATGCGCATTGACAAATAAGACGGTGCCTAAGTTATCGTACCCCGAAAAAACAGCCGTACCACTACTCTTGATATGATCGCCACGGAAACCAATAATGGTGAGACCTGCATCAGCCGATTTATCATTGATGAGCTCTTTCATACTCAAGTCCTCGTCTTCTATGATAATCTCAATATTATTGGTGGTAATAGGTAGACGCCCGGTAGTCACCAGCTCCTCCATCCGCTGACGGGTTTCTTCTACCTTATCCGCTTTACAGGTTTCAAATATTTTTATCGATGACTTATGCCAGTCAGGATGCCCGAGTATAATAAAGCTCAGCATTATCATAGTACTCGCATTTTCGGTATCGGTACTCCGTATCCATACGTGAATGCCTTGTTTAAAATCTAACAATTTGGCTGAACTGCCCAAAATGCAAAAGTCAAAGTTGCCGGAATTGACCAGGCCATAATTCTCTACAATTTCGTTCAGATGCTCCGGTTGCTCTTTGCTATATTCAAAAATCACCATATTGTTTTCCATTCCCGCAATGCCCGGTACCTGTATAGTCTGAGCTATAGCAGAAGTGTAAGATGGTGAAATCAAAGTATCTACATAGACGTGGTTATCTATTTTATCAAAGGTATCAATTAGCTTTCGCAATTCTACCCGTGACTGCTCCACGGTAGACTTAGAATAATACCCTTCGATAAAGTGCATATAGGTACCAAAACCATACTTAAAAGAGATCCAATTGAGCAAACGAAAAGCGGTATTGCGCTGAAAAGATTCCCGTGAAATACATATCGCACTAGGGCGCCATTGTGCGGAGGTTTTAGCCTCACTCTTTTTCTGCATATACACTTGTAAGTTTCTATTTATCTGAAACATCGCGTTCGCAAATATGGCTTCAAAACCATTGCGATCTTTGTGGTAATGATTGACATATAAGTAGATTAGCGACATCAGAACAATAGCTGCAATGGCATACATCGGATTAATTTGAAACATCACCCAACCCGAAACAACAAAGCCTATCAGTGAAATATACCACCGTGATTTAAAATGAGGACGATAAGATGGTGATGCGCCAAAATGGTTCAAGAAAGAGATTAAACACAAAGAGCCATAAGTCACCATAAAGAACATTGATATGATCTCAGCCACTGCATTTACATTACCCATCAGCACAAAAACCAGCGCTATAATAGAAGTCACCATAGAGGCATTAATGGGTTCTCCATCTTTTTCTCTACCTGTGGCCAACCACTTATTCATCTTTTTAGAAGGAAAACTATCATCCACAGCCAGCGCTTGCAATGTACGCGGCGCAACCATTATAGAGCCTAATGCCGAAGATATAGTAGAAGCTGCAAGGCCGAGTGGTATAATAATGACACCACCTAAAGCAATTTTACTCATAATTAATTGATTGCCCACCAAGTCCTCAACACTTGCATTTAGCGCAAGCTTATAAACAATAAAGATGTAAACGATCATACCACTGATAGTGGCTAGAGTAGTTCCCAAGGGGATGGACTTTGAAGGATTTCTCAGATCTCCCGACAAGCCCACACCAGCAGTCATCCCCGTAAAGGCAGGAAAGACAATAGCAAAAACCATAAAAAACTGGCCTGGATTTCGAAACTCCGCATTGAATAATGAAAAGCTACTCTCAGCAGCATAAGGGGTTTTACCCAAAAAGAATAAAGCCAAAGCCACAAAGAGTATCCCGATGACAAAATACAAGGCTTTTACCCCCATATTAGCCCCTTTCTTCAGAATAAGCAGAGCAAGTAACAAGATCGCCGGCACACTGATGATTTGCCGCGGCAACATAATGCCCCAGTATTTATTAACCAGATCAAAGAAAAACTCAAAAGCCTCGGTAAAAGCAATAATATAAAAAGCCACACTGATGGCTTGCGACAAATAAAGCGCAATACCAATGGTAGCGCCAATATTAAGGCCAAAAGAGCGAGAGATGATGAAGTATTCTCCCCCACCTTCTACCCGTTTATTCGTTGCAATCTCGGAGATAGCCAAAGCGGTAGGTATCGTGACCAAGTGACCTAATAGAATGATACCTATCACGCCCCAAAAGCCAATAGTACCCACAGCAAAACCAAATCGCAAAAATAATATCGCACCTAAGATGGTGGATATCGCTGTAAAAAATACGGGAGCCGTCCCAAAACCTTGTTGCTTTTTCATAAGAAATAATTGATAACTAAAACGCCTAATCTACAACCATTTCTTCCGTTTAAAGAAGAAAAGCATAGTCAACACCACTAAAATAATGACACCCCACATTATAGGGTAACTGTATTTGTAATGCAATTCAGGGATATGATCGAAATTAGTACCATACACCCCAGCAATAAAAGTGATAGGAATAAAAATCACGGAGAAAATCGTTAAGAATTTCAGAATATCATTGAGGTGATAAGATACCGTTGTATGAAAAACATTAAGCTGATCGGAAAGCATTTCGCGATAATGATCGACCGATTCGTTGGCCAGCTCAATATTGTTTCGCAACTCTTGCAGGTGTACTTCTAAAGATTCATCAAGCCATTCTGAATCTGTTTTCATCAAAGACACTACCATATCACGACAAGGACGCACCGCCTTTTTCACGTAGTTGATTTCTATTTTATAGTTATTGATATCTTCCAGACAATTTGTCTTCGGTTGCTTGATTAACTGTTCGTCCAGGCTTTCGATATGTTCGCCCAAACAACTAATGACGTGAATGTAATTGTCGATCACAACATCCAACAAGGCAAAAGCAAGATAGTCAGCCCCCGCACTACGTATCCGCTTACGGCTCTTCCTTAGGCGATCGCGCACAGGTTCAAAAACATCACCTACGCGTTCTTGAAATGTCAACAGCAGATTATCTTTCAGTATCATAACAAGATTTTCTGCTGTAATTTGATTATCGCTTTCGTTGAAGTGCAGCATTCTTGCAGAAATAAAGACACACGCGTCATACTCGATCACACGAGGTCGCGAGTGCGTATCTAATATATTAGCCACAGCTAATGGGTCAATGGCAAAGATATTGGCTATCGTTTGGATCTTATCCACATTATGTATACCATCCACATTGACCCAGAGTATATTGCCAGAGGTTTCACAATGGCGCAACTCCTCCACATCAGCAATTTCAAGCTCTTGCAAATGTTCTGCGTTATAAGAGATACAACGTATGCGGGTATGCTCCACTTTTTTCTCTCCAAAGAAATGCATTGCATCAGGAGACAAGCCAATAGTCGCTTGTGTCGATTTTAAAAACCTGGCCATATTATTTCAATTAAAAAAAGATTTCTTATCTGAACAAATTTAGTTCATTAGTAAATCATCGACGACTTAGTTTTTCACCTCGCCCTCACGCTGCAAAGGAAAAGGCTTGGTATCTTCTCCCGTATAAAGCGATAAGTGAGGGAATGGAATCTCAATATTCTCTTCGCGAAAGCGTTCTGTGATTTGCTGAAAAACAGAATTGCGTACTTTCAAATAATTTGACTTCTCAAACCACACACCAAATAAAAAATCAATACTACTAGTATTAAACACCTTAGTCAGCACTACAGGCTCGGGTTCATCCAAACATAAGGGATTCTCTTTGGCTATGGACTTTAGTATTTCTATTACTTTTTTCAAATCTTCTTTATAAGCTACCCCTACTTCAATATCCATACGGCGAATCTGAAATTTTGTCACATTGGTCACTTCAGTACTAATAATCGTTTGATTAGGTACCCGGATAAGTTGATTATCCATCGTCTTTATTTTGATCGACAATAAATCGATGGAATAAACACTTCCGAATTTATCCCCTACACGTATCAAATCACCAATCTCAAAAGGCTTTTCTGAAATCAGAAATAAGCCGCTCACAATATTTCCAATACTTGCCTGAGAAGCTACCCCTAGCACAATACCCAGCACACCGGCTGCCCCTAACATCGTCTGAAACACCGCTTTCAGCTGCAATATTCCGATAATAGCCAAAACGATGCTAATCACCCCAACATACACAATGGCTTTGGTAATTAACATTTTGAGCTGCGGAGTCGCTTTTTTAAAAAAGACCTTGCGCACTAAGATGACCAATAATTGTATTAACAGATAGCCTGCAACTACAACAATCGCTATTTGCTTTAGCTGAGTTAACAATTCGGGTTTAAGTTCAAACATATTCATTAATAATTGCTTAAAGATTTAATAAAATGAAAACTTTTGGAGATCACGCTGCTCATCTTAGGGTTGCGTGGTGAATTCAATTGCGATTTATGTATACTGCTAGAGGGAGCCTGACTCGCATATTGCACATCGCTTATTTCATTTTCACCTTTGAACTTTATCTTCACCTCATTGGCAAAAAGCTCAAAATCCTTACCATACACTGTAAGATACTCACTATGTATAAGTAAGCGCTGAACGTCGAGTATTGTATGAGCATCGTTGACCAACTTAACAGGACAAATTATATGATGCGACATCGCTTTAGGTACAGCAAGACAATCCGCCAACTCAAGCTCACAACTGTAGGCCAACAGACCATTATGAAATTCGCCAAACCACGTTTGCGACAACTCCTCCGTTGCACGTTCAAAAATGAGGTGCTCCTTCTTCCTACTTCCGGCATAAAACTGCAAACTAATAGGCACGGGAATGTAGAGCATCACACTCTTCCCAGGCAAAACAGTCATCTTCGTTTTTGGCTTTATCACCATAGGCAGATCGGGCAACGCAGGCAAGACCTGAAGCACGTCGCTCTTCTCACCTATCGCCGTTTGCCACGGCATATCCTGCTCAGTGATATCACAGACCTCTCCCATCACAAAGCGCTCTGAAGGACTAGTACTGGTTTCAACAGCATAGCGCCATTGTATGTCATTTTTCACAATGTAATAATCCGTCTTGCCGATCCGCCAATAATGACATTCTTGAGCCTTTAAGGTTATTTTATTCCACATCATTTAAAATATTTTTATGTGCAAACATAGCTTAATCTTTTCTCATTGAGTAGCATCTTTATATTAAATTCACCTGAACTATTTTGCTACTCCAGACCACACTATTCACCAACTAAACACCAAGCTTTTGCACATTATATAAATCAGTTCTTCGATCTTTCAAATTACGCACACTCCCTAATTGATTGAGTTGACGAAGCATATCAATATCGACATCTGCAATCAGAATCATTTCTGTATTGGGCGTTGCTTCAGACTTCACGCCATCAGTAGGGAATGCAAAATCACAAGGAGTAAACACCATCGATTGAGCATATTGAATATCCATATTGTGGACTTTAGGCAAATTGCCTACACTCCCCGCTATAGCCACATAACACTCATTCTCAATAGCTCTAGCCTGTGCACAGTGCCTCACCCTGGAATAACCATTCTGTGTATCTGTCAGAAATGGCACAAATAAAATATCAATGCCTTCGTCGGCCAACAAACGACCTAACTCCGGGAACTCGATATCGTAACAAATAAGCACTCCAACTTTCCCACAATCGGTATCAAAAGCTTTTATGCTAGTTCCTCCCTGTAGACCCCACACCTTGGCTTCGTCAGGAGTGACGTGCAATTTCTCAAAACGCTCTATTCCCCCATCACGTTTACAAAGGTAGCCAACATTGTAAAGGTCACTTTCTATCATCTCAGGCATACTACCTGTAATGATATTAATATTATATGTAATGGCAAGCTCTGTGAAGCGATTCTTTATCTCTTCTGTAAACCCAGCCAGAACACGAATAGCCTCAGGCTCCGACAGGTGATTATAGTCAGCCATTAAAGGGGCATTAAAAAACTCAGGAAAAAGAGCAAAATCCGACCGATAACCAGACACCGCATCGATAAAATATTCAGCTTGCTGCATCAGTTCATCCAAAGATTGATACAAACGCATCTGCCATTGAACCAGCCCTAGCCTCACGATTGACTTAGCAGACAAGACCTTACTGCTTTGCTTTTCATAGTAGACATTATCCCACTCCAACAAGACCGCAAACTCTTGCGAATCTTCATCACCCTCTAAATATCCTTTAAGCACTCGCACTGGGTGAAAATCATTCGACATTTGAAAATCTAGCACCGGATCGTGGATTTCCTTATTACGCACACTATTGATATAATCACGAGGCGTAAGTGTATCTGCATACTGATGGTAATTGGGTATGCGCCCTCCAAATACAATCCCCTTAAGATTAAGTTTTTCACATAATTCTTTACGGTAATCGTACAACCTACGTCCTAAACGCAAGCCTCGGAATTTAGGTCTGATAAATACATCAATACCATAAAGCTTAGTACCTTCATCAGAATGAGTACTAAAAGTATATGCTCCTGTTATTTCCTTATAAGTGTGTTTATCATCAAACTTTGAATAATCAACAATGATAGATAAAGCACAACCAGCGAGCTCATCATCTACCTTTATTCCTACCTGTCCCTCTGGAAATTTATCAATAAGCGTTTGTATCTGATGACGTTTCCAATATGCATCAGACATATTGGAATAAGCCTCCTGCATAGACTTCTTAATGTCATCATAGTCATCCATAGTCAGGAAGACAATCTCAATATTCTCAATCGATTGAATATCTTTCATTACAATATTTTAAAAAAATCAAAAATACATGAAACACACTTAAGCGTATCTCACTAATAACCTGGGGCTAACAAGACTTATTCAGCAAAGCTTATCCATCTACAAATACCGAACAATCTTTAGCAAAAGTAATACTATTTATAATATACAAACACTATTCATAAAAAAATAAAAGAAACACTTAAACGCTCTATATCTATCACTTAGAACCTCCATTCTTATTTTTTTCTCCATATAAATAAAATAACAGGTCACAATTCAATTTTTAGTGTATTTTTGCACGCTTTTTATTTAGAAATACGATTTTGCAAGGCGAAAAGACTTGCGTCAAGATGAGATTTATAGCTTTATTAATTCCAAAATTTAACAACCTTTATGTGATTTAAACTGCGCTGATGAAAAATACATATTTTGACCTCGTTGAACAGAGTTATTATTTCCCTCAGGAGGGATTTGATCTCAAAAATGGATTTTTAACTTTCCACGGTGTTTCTCTGAAATACCTGATAGAGAAATATGGCACCCCCTTTCGATTTATCTATCTGCCCAAGATAGGTGATCAAATCAAAAAAGCACGTAACCTGTTTAACAGAGCCATCAAAAACAGTGCCTATAAAGGCAAGTACCACTTTTGCTATTGCACTAAGTGCAACCACTTTCACCACGTTATCAATGAAGCATTAAAACACAATGTTAACATTGAGACTTCTTCTTCTTTTGATATTGACCTGATTCTCCATTTGCTTAAAAAGGGGAAGATTGATAAAAGTCGTATCATCATACATAATGGTTATAAGACCAAAGAATACCTAGAGAAGATCATTGCTCTTCAAGAAAAACACGGCTTTACTAACGACATCATCGTGCTCGATAGCATCGAGGAATACCACAGACTCGTAGCTCTAAAACCTAAGAGTAAAATTAAAATCGGGGTAAGAATGGCCATCAACGAAGAGGCGCAATCCGCTTATTATACTTCTCGTTTGGGCATTCCGTATAATGCTATGGCTGGTTTTGTAGAAAAAGAAATCGCAAACAACCCTCAAATGGAGTTGAAGATGTTGCATTTCTTTGTAGACTCAGGCATCAAAGACACGCCTTACTATTGGGGAGAATTTCAGCGTGCGCTAAAACTTTATACCGAACTCAAAAAGACCTGTGCAAGCCTAGACTCCTTTAATCTTGGTGGAGGATTTCCTATTCGCAACCATTTGGGCTTTGAGTACAACTACGAATATATGATTAATGAAATCATTAATAATATTAAAACGGTATGTACAAAAGAGAATATTAGCGAACCTGATATCTTCACCGAATTTGGCAAGTATACTGTGGGGGAAGCTGGCGCTATCATTTTTGAGGTGTTAGAACAAAAGCAACAGAATGATACGGAAAACTGGTATATCATCAATAACAGTCTGATGAATACTATTCCTGATGCTTGGTCTATTCAAGAGAAATTCATACTATTGCCTATTAATAAATGGAACAATGAATACGGACGCACCAACATTGGCGGTATCAGTTGCGATCATTCTGACTATTACAACTCAGAAGATTTTAACCAAGAAGTACTATTGCCCAAATATTCATCGAAAGACAAAACACCGCTATATCTAGGTTTTTTCCATACCGGAGCTTACCAAGATTCAGTAAGTGGCTATGGTGGTATAAAGCACTGTTTGATACCATCTCCCAAGCACGTCATCGTAGACCGTGATGATCGGGGCAACATTATAGATACGGTCTATAGAGAAGAACAATCAGTCATTGAAATGTTGGATATCCTTGGATACAACGAAGCATCTTTAACAAAAAAACAAAGTATATAATGAACAACAAACTCATTGTAGGTAGTGAAGAATGGTGCTCATTAAACAGCATCAACATCCCGGCAGTAAAAGCCAGGGTCGATTCAGGCGCACGTACTTCTGCACTTCATGCTGTTAATATCACACCATTTTCTAAAAGTGGTGAAGCTTGGGTACGTTTTGAAGTACACCCCTTGCAGCACAATGGTAAAACAACCGTTTTTTGCGAAGCACCTATCGTCGACAAACGTCGTGTAAAAAGCTCGAGTGGTGCTTCCGAAACACGCTATGTCATCAAGTCAGCACTTACTGTAGGTGATCACTCATGGGAAATAGAGATTACGCTTACCAACCGCGACTCGATGGGTTACCGTATGCTTTTAGGCCGACAAGCCATGCAAGGAAAAATGCTTGTTGATCCGAGCTCATCGTGTATGCTCGGTGAATTATCTAACGAGCAAATCAAAGCCTTCTACCACCCTAACGAAAAGAAAGCAAATGGCTTAAAGATTGCGTTATTGGCGTCGAACCCTAACCTCTATAGCAATAGACGCATTATTGAAGCAGGTGAAGAGCGTGGTCACGACATTGAATTTATCAATATCAAAGACTGCTACATCAAACTAGACAGTAAAACGCCAGAAATGCATTACCGTGGTGGTCGTACTCTGAACGACTTTGATGCTGTCATACCTCGCATACGTCCTAGCGCTACTTTTTACGGATGTGCACTTACGCGTCACTTTGAGGGCATTGGAGCCTATGTACTCAACTCTGCCTCTGCCATTACACAGTCGCGCGACAAGCTGCACTCATTACAACAACTGATTAAATCGGGACTCCCCATTCCAACGACAGGATTTGCCAATTCACCCTTGGATACAGAAGACTTGATTAAGATGGTAGGTGGTGCTCCACTTATCGTGAAGTTGCTTGAAGGCACCCAAGGCAAAGGCGTGGTACTGGCCGAAACTAAAAAAGCAGCCGAGAGTTTGATTAACGCTTTCAAGAGCCTAAAGACTGACATCTTGGTGCAAGAATTTATCAAAGAATCAAACGGCGAAGACATCCGCTGTTTTGTGATTAACGGGAAAGTCGTGGAAAGTATAATGCGTACTGCAATGCCAGGCGAGTTTCGTGCCAACATCCATATGGGCGGCACAGCTAAAACGGTAAAAATAACACCTGAAGAACGCAACATTGCACTACTAGCCACTAAAACTTTAGGTTTAAAAGTGGCTGGGGTAGACATCATTCGCAGTTCGAAAGGACCATTGCTCCTTGAAGTCAACTCTTCGCCAGGACTAGAAGGCATTGAGAGTGTATCTACAAAGAACATTGCAGGCCTAATGATTGAGGCTATTGAGAAAAATATCACCAAGACAAAACGTGTAATTAAAAAATAACAACAATAGATATAGAAAAGCCGCTAAAACAAATGAGTTACTAGCGGCTTTTTTGAATTTTCTTATTACTACAAAGGCTTATTACTTTCAATAATGCTCAAAATACGATAGATAAGCTTAGCAGCTAAATAATCTGGAGCTTTAGTGTGCTTACTTGGGCATAATTCTACGACATCCATACCTACAATGGTCTTCTCTTTGGCCATCTTTTCTATACCTGTTAGCACTTCTTCGAAAAGCATTCCATCAGGCTCCGGTGTACCCGTAGAGGGCATTATAGAAGGATCAAAAACATCAAGGTCGATTGTCAAATAAACAAACTCTTTAAGCCTTGAGGGCATTTGTGTATGCCACGAGATATTATTCCGTATGTCTTTTCTATAAAATACTGATTTGGGCAACATCTCATCGACATCCTCCTGACAAGCACTACGGATACCGACCTGTATAATTGGCGCCAATTCTTTGGCACGCGCCATTACACAAGCGTGGTTATATTTACTGCCTTCGTAGCTTTGCCTTAAGTCGGCGTGAGCGTCAAACTGCAAAATAGACAACTCGGGATACGTTTTGGCAAAAGCTTGAAAAGCCCCGATACTTACTGAGTGCTCTCCTCCTAAAACAATAGGGAACTTCTGGTTTTCTAAGGCCAAAGCAACACGTTTCTCTACTTGAGCTACGAGTGCTTCAGGACTTGATTTCTCAGTAATTGCTTCTCCTGTAAAAATGCCCTTTTTTGACACATCCAAGCCTGTAGGGATGTCGTACATTTCGAGAGTTCCCGAAGCTTCAATGATGGCTTCAGGACCTTTGTCAGCACCTTTTACCCACGTAGAAGTTTCATCGTAAGGCACAGGAATAATCTCATAAGATGCGGTCTGGTAGTCTAAGCAGTAGCCATCTTCGCCGCAAAAGTATTTGTTGTAATCCATTGCTGTAAAATCTTAAGACAATCGTGACTTATAATCCTCATAGCCAAAATGCTTCACCAACTTCACGCGATCATCCTTTTCACTATAAAGATAAATACCCGGCAGGTTTATGCCATTGAAAGTGGTCGTTTTCACCATCGTATAGTGCGCCATATCACCTAGCACAATAAAATCCCCTTCTTTTAGCGGCTGATCAAAACTATAATCACCCAATACATCACCAGCTAAGCAACTAGGACCTCCCAAGCGGTAAGTATATGGTTTCATATTCGCCTCAGCGGCATTCAAAATAAAGGGGCGATAAGGCATCTCTAGCACATCGGGCATATGGCAAGTCACCGAAGTATCCAGAATTGCCAACTGCATTTCATTTTCAAAAACATCCATCACTTGTGATACCAGCACACCAGTATTCAGACCAATGGCCTCACCAGGTTCCAAATACACTTGAAGCTGGTATTTCGCTTTGAAATCTTTGATGATTTGAATCAAGCGCTCCACGTCATAATCGGGACGTGTAATATGATGCCCTCCACCAAAGTTAATCCACGATAGCTTATCAAAAAAGAAGGCAAAATGCTCTTCTACTTTTGCCAATGTACGCTCCAAAGCATCCACATTCATTTCACATAGGTTGTGAAAGTGCAGACCACTAATGCCGTCGAAGTCCTTAATATTTGCTTTAAAATTCTTGATGGTCGTGCCTAAGCGAGAAAAGGGTGCGCTAGGATCGTATAATGGCACATCAGATTCTGTCTGCTCTGGATTGATGCGCAATCCACATTTCACATCAGGATATTTGGCCATAAAGTCACGGTGCTTTACCCACTGTGAGGGAGTATTGAACACAATGTGATTGGCCACCTTGACGTGTTGCACTAAGTCTGACAAATGATAGGCTGGGGCATAAACGTGGAGCTCCCCTTCGTAATACTCATTACCTAGTAAGGCCTCATTCACTGAGCTCGCTGAGACGCCCGAGAGGTACTTATTGACCAAGGACGCAGTGCTCCACATCGCAAAGCCTTTAAAAGCTAAGAGCACCTTAGCGCCGGATTCGTTTTGAACCCGACCTAAGATGTTTAAATTCTCTTCTAATCTATCTTGGTTAACAACATAACAAGGCGTTTGCAAGGCCTCAAGTTGTTCTTCAGAAAGGTTTATTCTACCGAACTGTTCCATTGTTCCACTTGCCAAGGTAAACCATACTTATTTAGATCTTCCATAAATGGATCAGGATCATACTCCTCCATATTATGTACGCCTGGCTTTCGCCAATGGTCGCTCAGCATCATTTTAGCACCAATCATCGCTGGTACTCCAGTGGTGTATGATACTGCTTGTGCTCCTACTTCTTTGAAAGTCTCGGCGTGATCGCAAACGTTGTAAATAAATACACGCTTGTGCTCACCATCTTTGATGCCCTCGATTACACAACCAATACACGTTTTACCGGTGTAGTTTTCACCCAAAGAACCTGGGTCTGGTAATACTGCTTTTAAGAATTGTAGTGGCACGATCTTTTGTCCTTCGTACTCTACCTCATCTATGCGTGTCATCCCTACATTCTCCAACACTCGAAGGTGCGTCAAATACTCTTGTCCAAAAGTCATCCAGAAACGGATGCGCTTAAGACCAGGAATGTTTTCTACCAAAGATTCCATCTCTTCGTGGTACATCAAGTACATTTCGCGCTCTCCTACTTGAGGAAAATCAAAACTCTGATGTACAGAAAGAGGAGCTGTTGCGTGCCACTCACCATTTTCCCAATAACGCCCTTCTGAGGTGACCTCGCGGATGTTAATCTCAGGGTTAAAATTGGTCGCAAAGGCCTTGCCGTGGTCTCCACCATTACAGTCTACGATGTCCACCGTATGGATTTCATCAAACAAATGCTTTTGCGCATAAGCACAATAAACATTCGTCACACCAGGATCAAAGCCCGAACCAAGAAGAGCTGAAATATTAGCCGCTTCAAATTTTTCACGATAAGCCCACTGCCAGCTATATTCAAACTTAGCGGTGTCTAAAGGCTCATAGTTAGCCGTATCTAAATAATCAACACCTGTCTCAAGACAAGCATCCATTATAGCCAAATCCTGATAAGGCAAGGCTACATTGAGCACAAGATCAGGATTATGCTTGCGTATTAACGCTACCGTCTCGCTAACATTGTCAGCATCTAAGGCTTCAGTTACGATCTCACGACCAGTCTTTGCTTTGACCAAAGTCGCAATTTTATCACACTTACTCTTGGTGCGCGAGGCAAGAACGATCTCACCAAACACCTCAGGAAGAGCTGCACATTTTTGTACAACAACAGTACTTACTCCACCCGCTCCAATAATCAATACTTTTTTCATTAAATCAATTTAAAAAACAAACAAAACTATGTCTGAAAATTCAAAGACACAGAAAGCATAAATATCAAAGGCTCAGACACAACGCTACGCATCTAAACAAGGCGCTCTTAAAAAAAGCGCGCGAAGATAGACAACTTTTTGATATATGAAAGTATTTTTTTATCATTTTGCAAAAAATAAGATTATCGATCACAAAAAATGCCGATCACAACTGACCGGCATTTTTCATACTTCAATACCGGGAGCCTGACGCATAGTCGCCCCCGGGTTATATTAAACCAATTCGTGAATCACCAAACCGGAGCGTAGTTTTGGTTCAAACCAAGTGGTCTTAGGCGGCATAATATTACCCGTATCGGCAATATCAATCAGCTGCTGCATCGACACCGGATACAAAGCAAAGGCAACGGCCATTTCGCCACTATCCACACGTTTTTGCAACTCTTCCAGTCCGCGGATACCCCCCACAAATTCGATGCGTTTATCGGTTCTCAGGTCTTTAATGCCCAACTGTTTGTCCAAAACAAGGTTGGAAAGAATGGTCACATCCAATACGCCAATCGGGTCATTATCGTCGTAACGGCCTTCTTTGGCGGTCAGCTTGTACCACTTACCTTCTACATACATCGAGAACTCGTGTAGCTGATCCGGCTTATAGATATCGGCACCTATTTCTTCCACCTCGAAATCCTCCCCGACCTTCTCCACTAACTCATCAGCGGTCAAACCATTCAGGTCTTTTACCACACGGTTGTAGTCGATAATTTCCAACTGATCATCAGGAAAATGAACCGCTAAGAAAAAGTTATATTCTTCATCACCGGTATGGTTCGGGTTGGCTTTTTTCTTCTCTGCTCCCACCAAAGCAGCTGCTGCCGTACGATGATGACCATCGGCCACATAAGTAGCTGGTACTTTAGTGGCAAAAAGCTCTTCGATTTTGGCGTTCGTAGCAGCATCTTCCACCACCCAGAAATGATGACCAAAGCCATCTTCTTCGCCGGTAAAATCATACACCGGCATTTCATTTACCACAATATTATTAACGATTTCATCGATTTCGTCTACCGCCGGATACGAGAAAAACACCGGTTCAATATTCGCATTATTGATGCGCACGTGTATCATACGGTCCTCTTCTTTGTCCGGACGTGTGAGCTCGTGCTTTTTGATGATGCCGTTCATATAATCTTCTACCGCAGCAGCCCCCACGATACCATACTGCGTACGGCCATCCATCGTCTGAGCGTAGATGTAGAACTTAGCTTCATCTTCCTGCACCAACCAGCCTTTTTCTTTGAAAAGGTTGAAGTTAGCCACCGCTTTGTCATATACCTCCTGCGCGTGCACGTCGGTACCTGCGGGGCAGTCTATCTCCGAACGGGTGATATGAAGCAAAGAGCATGCCTTGCCCTCAGCCATTTGAGCTGCTTCTGCAGCATTCATTACATCGTAAGGCAGACAAGCCAGGTCCTCTGCGATATCTTCCGGTGGACGGTATCCTTTAAATGGTTTTACAATTGCCATGTCAATGATTCAATTAAAAATGAAAAGTAAAAAATGATGCTTCGGCTACGCTCAGCAACCGAAAGTGAAAAATGAGCCAATAAAAAAAATGCATGAATGCGAGAATGAGTCAATGAGTGAATCATTCATGCATTCATGCATTGTAGCATTCTCGCATTAATTATTTGCTTCAAATTCTTTCATACAGTCCACCAAAGCTTGTACGCTTTCGATAGGCATAGCGTTGTAGATAGAAGCACGGAAACCACCGACAGAACGGTGACCTTTGAACCCGCTCATGCCTTTGCTTGACGCAAATTCGAAGAAAGCTTTTTCTTTATCAGCGTGTTCTTCAGACATTACAAAGCAAACGTTCATCTCAGAACGGTCCTTAGGATTAGGCACCGGACATTTGAACATCGTGTTACGGTCTATTTCACCGTAAAGCAAATCAGCTTTAGCAGCATTTAATTTTTGCAAACCGGCAATACCGCCCTGAGCTTTGTACCATTTCAAAGTCTGAAGAGCAGCGAAAACAGGCACTACAGGAGGGGTGTTAAACATAGAACCAGCCTTGATGTGCGTACGGTAATCGACCATAGTAGGCACCTCACGGTCTACTTTACCCAAAGCTTCTGTGCGTACAATCACGATAGCCACACCGGCAGGCGCCAGGTTTTTCTGAGCACCGGCATATACCATATCGTACTTAGAAAAGTCGATAGGACGGCTAAAAATATCCGACGACATATCACATACCAAAGGCACATCCACCTCAGGATCTTCTTTGATTTGTGTGCCGTAAATCGTGTTGTTCGAGGTATAGTGGAAATAGTCTACATCCGATGGCACAGTGTACTCAGGAATGTGGTTATATACTGAATCTTTTGAAGAAGCCACTTCGATAACTTCGCCAAAATAGTGTGCCTCTTTCATGGCTTTGTTCGCCCAGGCTCCGGTGTTCAGATAAGCGACCTTCGACTTCATCAGGTTGTAAGGTGCGTGTAAGAACTGTGTACTGGCACCTCCACCAAGGAAGATAACCTCGTGCGTTTCAGGCACTTCCAACAGCTCTTTTACCAAGGCTACAGCTTCGTCCATTACCGCAACAAATTCCTTACTACGGTGCGAGACTTCCATCAACGATAAACCTGTTCCTGCGAAATCGATGAGCGCTTTAGCGGTTTCCTCAATGGTGTATTGAGAGAGGATTGATGGTCCTGCTGAGAAATTGTGAATTTTCATCCGTTTAAAATTTTATTATTATTATTAGCTATTTAATCAAAAAAAGAGATCGGATATTAAAACTCCGCCCTCACTCAAACCTTTCCCAAACCACTCACTATCTGCACATTATAATTTATAAAGTTTGTGTTCGTGACCTGGAATTACATTAAACGATTAATTATTTTCAAAAGGAGGCACAAATATACTCATTCTGCATTACAGGTAGCGTAACAAAAGCAATAAAAAGACAGAAAAAGAATTGAAAAAATATCTAATTAATCATAATGCAATCTTCACTTGACAAAAATCAAGCAAGAACAAAGTTTGTTATAGCAA
Source organism: Bacteroidales bacterium UBA5342 (assembly GCA_002408065.1). Classification (GTDB taxonomy): domain Bacteria; phylum Bacteroidota; class Bacteroidia; order Bacteroidales; family UBA5342; genus UBA5342. The sequence continues at coordinate 6,648 of DHQI01000026.1, read as the reverse complement.
ATAGCTAGCGACTATATTTACATACAGACTCCGTAGAATTAGTATCGCGGAGATACGCAGATCAGCAGAGATACGCTGAGTTTTTTTTCTAATGCCTGAATAATAGAATGTGTGAATTGGTGAATAAACCTCAAATCATCCATATCAAATAAAAAGAACTGAGACTATAAAATCTGATTCTTATGACGAGTATTCTATCATTCACACATTCTCGCATTCACACATTCTCGCATTCTCGCATTATACTTCTCTGCAATACTAAGCAAGCGCCTGCGCCAATTGCCCCAAGGCCTTCTCAAGCAATACCCGAGGCATGGCAAAATTCATCCGCATAAAACCACTGCCTTCAGGTCCGAATTTCACACCCGGAGACAGCGCCACTCGCGCTTTATGGGTCAATAAGCTCATCATTTCCTGATCACTGAGCCCTAAAGCACGACAATCGAGCCACATCAGAAACGAAGCCTCCGGCTCCCAAGCCTTTATTTGAGGAATATTTTTCTTAAAAAAATCCAAGGCATATTTCAGATTCGCATCCAGGTAATCAAGCATAGCCAAGCGCCATTCATTACCTTTTTCGAAAGCAGCCGTCAGAGCTACATAAGCTAAAAAGTCGCCCGCATTAAGCTCATAGGATTCAGACACCTTCACCCATTTATTGCGTAATTCTTCATTCTGTATAATAGCCACAGAAGAAGACAAACCAGCCATATTAAAGGTCTTGCTTGGCGCTGTCAGGGTCAGGGTATGCTGTTTGGCCGCCTCGCTCACCGTGGCGTATGAAACTATCTCACGACCCTTGAGCGGCATATCAGCATGTATCTCGTCGGCCACTACGGTCACCTGATATTTATCGGCCAGTGCGGCAATTCTTTCCAATTCCTGACGCTCCCACACACGTCCGGCCGGGTTATGTGGCGAACATAAAATAAACATCTTAGCACCGTCAGCAAAGTGCTGTTCCAAGTCATCAAAATCCATCACATAGCGTCCATCCTCCTCTACTAATGAGTTGTACAGCACCTGGCGATTATTTTTCTCAGGGTATTCAAAGAAAGGAAAATACACCGGCGTCTGCACCACAATTTTATCATTTTCCTTGGTAAAAGCATTTATGGCAATAGCAATTCCCGTTACTACACCAGGAACAAATTTGATGTCGTCTTTGGTCAGCTGCATGCTGTGATGCGCCGCCTGCCAGTCTATCACCGACTGATAAAAAGCGGCTGAAGGTGCATGGTAACCCAGCACATCATTATCCAAGGTATCTTTCAGAGCATCGGCTATGCACTGCGGCGAACGAAAATCCATATCGGCTACCCACATAGGTATCAAATCTTCACGGCCAAAATACTCTTTTAGTAATTCGGTACGGATAGTGCCTGCTCCTCGCTTCTCTATTATTTCATCAAAATTCATAGGTTCTTTTTTAGCAAAATTAGTTATTCTATTAAAACCGACGTCACTTCAATTGGTTTATTGTCTGTTTTTTATTATTTTCGTAACTATAATCACGAAATTAACAGCTCTTCATCAAGCTTTTATGTTTGACTCCGGATGGGGTCGAAGCATCTACGTAGAACGTCAAAAAAAAACGCACCCAAAGCCAATAAACAATGAACGTCACCATACTACCCGAAATAAAATCCCTATGCCCGGCTCTGACTCTGGCCATTATAGAATGTAAAATAAAGAACACGGGATATGACCAGAGCCTTTGGGATAAGATAGACCAGGAGATTGAGCGATACCAAAGCCAAACGACCATACCCGACATCAAAAAGAACCCGATAATAGCTGCCACACGCGATGCCTATAAAAAATGCGGCAAAGACCCTAACCGCTACCGTCCCTCGTCCGAAGCGCTGTGCCGCCGTATAGTGAACAGCAAAGGACTCTACCAGATCAGCACCGGCGTGGATGTTATCAACCTGCTATCGTTCAAAACGGGCTATTCCATCGGCGCTTTTGATGCAGACTTCATAGAGGGCGACCTGAGCTACGGCATAGGAAGAGCCGGGGAACCTTACACCGGCATAGGCCGTGGACCGCTCAATATAGAAGGCCTCCCCATCCTCCGCGACGAAAAAGGCGGCATAGGCACCCCCACGAGCGACGAGGAACGCACCCGCCTGCGTCTGGAAACAAAATCACTCCTCATCAATATCAATGGCTATCTGGGAAAAGAACACCTTAAAACGGTTGCCAAAGAATGTGTAACTTTAATTAATGAACATCTAAACGCTGAATGCTTGAGCTTACGGTTTATTGAATAAACAAACATAATCTTCTTATTATCTTTGATTTATTATTTTTCTTTTATAATTTAGACGGCAAAAACCAAAAACGACTTTTTCTAAGCGCTTTTAAACGCTTATAAATGCTTAATAAACGCTTAAAACGGTTAGAATACTAAGCAAGTGCACCTTAACAAAACCGGGCCAATTTTTGCTAATGCGAATATATACGCAACTTTTGCGAAACATTCGTATACAGAGACGTTGTACGCCAGCCAAAAAAAATACGCCGAAGAGATAATTATATGACAGTAAATTCTTAAATATGAAATAAAAACAAAATGTCGGGTTGACACCGTGTCAAAAGACGTGTAAAATAACAGCATACGACGTGTGTGATTTTTAAATTAAAGACTAAAATTGCTCAAAAGATTCAAAAATGATTCAGCAGCCAGAATTAGGAAAAAAGATTGTCGATTTGAGAAAAGCTAAAGGATTGACTCAAGAGGAACTTGTAGAGAAGTGCAACATCAATGTACGAACTTTACAAAGAATTGAGTCTGGAGAAGCAACGCCTCGAACTTCTACTCTAAGGTTGATTTTTGAAGCTTTAGAATATTCCTTAGAGAATTCTCAAAATGAAAAGGAATTAACTAAAAAATGGCTCGAGCAATTTTACATAAGCATTATTGATTTATTTAATTTAAAAACAAACACAATGAAAAAAGTATCAATTTTATCAGTACTATTATCAGGAATAATCTTTGGATTATTTGCATTCGTTTTCGAAGGAAGTGCCCAAGATAAAAATAGCATTTCAAAGGTGATAATTGAAGATGAGAAAACGATTAATCCGTATGGTTCAAAAACGCAAGCTGGAAAATTCTCGTGCATTAATTACTTTTATGATAATGAGGATTTAATTGGCTATGGTGTAAAATTCAATAATGATGGTGTGAGAGCTAGTATAAATTTAATTAAGCTTAATACAAAAACAGGAGAGTTTAACGCCGGGTTTGTCAAAGGTGTATTTTTGAGTAATAAAGTGGAGGTTGAAGCGGAGAGAAAATGGATTGATAAAAAGTTAATTACATACGAAGCAAAGAATGAGATTGAAGTAGCTGAAGGAAAAATCATTTTGAAAGGAGATGCCAAAATTGTTTCTTCTGAAAAGGAAACAATCGAGGCAGATCAGATTACAATTCTTTTAGAATGAGAGAATTATTAATGGACAAAAGGCCAGCGTACAACAATAGCTATATAGCATAGGGCAGGAAAGCTGTTATTAAAAGTTTAGGTGGTTTCTAGCAGAACGCCAAATCACAGATTTGACTGTTCTGAAATAGGAAGTTAACAGTAAAATCTGTAATTTGGCTCGGCGGTATTTTGAAGGAAAGTGATTTCTAAATGCCCTACGCTACATAGCTTCACGTTGGCATTCATTGAAAAAAAGACCCTGCCATTAAAATTAAACTTTGAAAATGAATATAAAATTTACAGGAAAATATAAGTCATTAAATAATTTTGAATGGCTAGATATTCCAAGATTTGCTGTAATTACTGGACCCAATGGAACAGGTAAGAGTCAGTTGTTGGATTTGATATATAACACATTAATTAACAAAAGAGGAACAACGGAGCGAGTTGTAATTGAAGGCGAAACGATTCAGCGGAATGAAGTAACTTTTCTTAAAGGAGAATGGCATTTGCAAAATTCTGGAAATATAAGTTTGTCTACTATCCAACAGAAACTAGAAAGTCATTTTAATACTTTTCGTCAAGGTAATGCAAGACAGGATAATGAACAACAAATAAGATTATTTTATGCATTTCAAGATATTCAAAAAAAATCAGGAAAAAACAGAAATACAATTACTAAAGAGGAGTTTGTTGATTTATTTCCCGAAATTCTTATTGAACAAGAAACTTTATTAGGACAAAAAGTAGCTGAGGTTTTTTATAATTATCGTCTATCAGAAATAGAATTATTAGCCGAACAAAAAACAAAAGAAGAGATTGTTGCCGAAATTGGAGAAAAACCTTGGGTTGTGCTAAAAGAGATTCTAACGGAATCAAAACTACCATTTACCTTTAATAATCCATCGACACTAGGATTTAGAGATAGTTTCCAACTTCAGGTTATAAATGAAATTACAAATGAACCAGTTCTTTTTAATGATTTATCATCGGGTGAAAAAGTTTTAATTTCATTAGTCTTCTATCTTTATAATTCTCAAGAGAAGAATATTTTTCCTAAAATTTTATTATTAGATGAGCCAGATGCTCATTTGCACCCAACGATGGCTCAACAGTTCATTAATGTTGTAAAAAACGTATTAGTTGATAAATTTGGTGTAAGAGTAATTATGACTACTCATTCTCCTTCGACTGTCATATTATCTCCTTCTGATTCATTATTTGAAATGTCAAGAGAGACACCTCGTATAAAACCGTCATTGTCAAAAAATCATACTGTCTCTTTATTAACTGCAGGTCTTGTTTACGTGGGAGAAGGAACAAAGTATTTTCTTGTTGAAGATAGAGACGATGTAAAGTTTTATTCCTATTTATTTGACACTTTAACAAAAGACGAAAAGGTAAATGGGGCAATACCTCTGGTTTTTATTCCTGCTTCAACGAAAGACAAATCTGGCGGTAAAGATATTGTTCAGAATTGGGTAAATAAATTACAAGAAACAGGACTTGAAAAAATAATTCAGGGAGTAATTGATAAAGATTGTGGAAATGAAATATCGAGTGGTGTTTATAGAATAGAAAGATACAGCATTGAGAATTATCTTATTGACCCTATAATTACATACGCTGCATTAATCGATAAAGAAAAACATAAAGAAATATTTGATTTAGGTTTAGAAGTTGGTGAAGAATATAAACTGAAATCTTTTGATATTGTAAAATTACAAGAACTGGCAAACGAAGTTTTTTTGAAAATACAGCAATTAATGCCGAAATACTTTCCTGATTTTAATGAAGAAGTTGAGAATGCTAAAGTAAAAGTAGTTTTTACAAATGGGATAGAACTTGATTATCCTAAATGGTTTTTAGATAGAAGAGGAAAGACATTGCTGAATCAAGTTTATAATGAATTGTTTACAAGTCCGATAATTAACTTTACTACTTTGTTTAAAGCATTGAGAAAGATAAATTTTATACCTGTAGATATGGCAAACTTATTTATTGAATTACAAAAAAGTGAGGATTAAAAAACAACGAAATGCCAACATTTTGCATAAGTAATGGCAGGTAAAGTGCTAAATATCAAAGCTTGTAGTCCGCTCAAACTGCGTAGCGGTTTGACAGGAAACTACCACGCAATCTGCCACTACTCATACAATTTACCGTTGGCATTCATTTTAAAAAACCGAAACGACAATTAATGACTTTAAATTACGATATAGATAAAATTGTAAAGTACTTAGAAAGGTATAAGTTAGATTTACCTTTCTTGTACACTTGGAATGCAAAAATAGACAGGTTAGTTGAACTTGAGACATTAACTGAAAGTGAAGTAATAACAATAAACGCATTAACTCCTTATGAAAAAGAGCTGAGACTGAAGAAAAAAGTCGGACAGAAACTAAATGAGACATTAAAGTCGGGCAACGATTTATTTAATAAGTTGTGTTTATGGGTAATCAAGGACTGGGGTGGAATTAAGACAGCAAGTGACAATGACACAATTTTACTAATTAATGACTTTTTAAATCAGGAAAAACCGACTTTTAAAAGAATTGCAAGCTTATCAAAAGTTGGAGCATATTTATATCCAGAGAAAAATGTAATCTATGACTCTCGGGTAGCTTATTCACTCAACTGGATTATTCTTTCTGAAAATGCAGGAAATAAATACTTTCCAATTCCAGAAGGACGCAATTCAAAAATGTCTGCCTTTGATTTGAATGTCTTGATACGACTAAAAAATATTACGAACTATCAAGTTGACTCAATTACAAATTTGGACAATAGACGATTTATAAAAAATACTGACAAAGAATTATTCATTGACCCAAAGGATGCATATTCTGAGTTAAACAACCTTATTCGGAAAATCAACGATAGATTATGGAATGGGGAACTTGAAAAAGAGAAAAATCTCTACTTCACTGAAATGCTTTTGTTCTCAATTGCAGACAGAGAAGTATTTATGGATATAACCAAAAGATTTAAAATGGAATAAAGAAAAACGAAATGCCAACAATTAGCCTCCAATGTTGAGTTGCTTGCATACTCAACACATTGGAGCTCATGTTGAACTAAACATTCTCGGGATTTAGAATTGAATGGTAGTTTTTCCTAGAATTTCTCTATAGTGGTTTCAATAGCATTCCCATCATCAAAACAGAGCTTACAACTCTAATTATAAATAACATATAAGGAAATAAAATTTTTC